>CAZSWP010000004.1:65468-106088 GCA_964610875.1 uncultured archaeon | reverse complement strand
TGGGAGGACAAAGCTTTGGTGTCCAGATTTGTCCAACTTACAATGAACGGTTTGTCCACAATCTCCATCCACAAGCCTCCAAATAATTGAATATTTGTAGCGTTGTTTAGAGAGTATAAAAATATTCATTCAAACAGGCATTCAGACGTGCATCTTGCCCTATCATTAGTAAAACAGCTGAAAAAAAAGAAGAGGAATATCAGAATAAGATATCCCTCTTTACACTATTACCATTTCCAAAATGGTGGTTTCACATTATTACTGGTCCACCGCCGCCACCGCCTCCATCATAAATGGAAACGATGTTCAGACTGAAGTAGTTATCAACAATGTAGTAGAAGTACTCGTATGAACTCGGGAAATCTCCTACAAAATGATGCTTTACACTCGTTGATGTACTGGATGTGATCTCAACTGACCCCGAAAAAGTAGCCCCAGCATAGTTCAATGATAAAGCAAAATAGTCAGATATTTCGGAGACCTCAGAATAACTATACCAAGCATCTCCTAGACCATAATGTTTCACCAGAGTAGTGCCTTCAACTTCAAAGAGTTCAGTATCCGTCATAGGAAGATCAGAGGATGGGTTGGTCACTGTGACTATATTACTCATGTCTACGTTTTCAAGAACCGTGACATCATAGTCGTAAGTCACTTGACTCCAGATGAAGAATCCGAGGTATTTGTTGTAGGTGATGGAACCAGTGACACGAAGGAACACCATTCTCACATATACAACTTTGGTGTCTCCACCGGATGCTGTTACGCTCCATCCATAAGCACTAGTGCTTGAAGTGGTTTGAGTGCCTCCTTCTTCTAGCGTGACTCCATCTGAACCATCCCCAATATCAATTTCAGTAGTGAATTCTGTGGTGGTCTTTGTTGAAACAGAGCTAGCATATTCGAGTGTGTGTGAATACCAAGACTCACTCTCTATCAAGAAGATGGGTCTCCAAGCAACAATCTTCTGAACCGTCAAATCATTGCTTTTGACATAGTCCTTGTTGAACAGATTGAGATGGAGGGTGTTCACGTTAGGTCCATCGAGAAACAGATCATAACTGAGTCCAGTAGTGGTATACACACCATAGTAATAGGTGTCTGAACCATATTGGACTGCCCTCGTTTCAAGATCATTTCCTAATGTATAAACGTCAGGTGGAGCTCCGCCAACTCCAGGAGTTGCCGCAACAGGCTCAACGAACGCTATGCTTGATGCAAAAAATATCATCAACAATAGCACTCCGATTGTTTGTTTTTTCATTCTAAATTCGCCTCAATTGCTTTTCCTGGAAGAGAATTCGTGTATTGACATCCTCTCCCATGGAAATATCATGCATATCAAGCTTTATAACTTTATGCAAAAATCAATAATTCATTTATACTTTTCTACCATACTAGTTCTTGTTTAAACTAGGTAATAGAAATCACAACATATGTTCGGAGTACATCTCAAATGGATATTCTTCCAGAAACTGAATCGATTGCTACAAAAGCGTGGATTTAACAAGCCTTTTCCACAACAGGGGAAAAGGATGAGATGGGTGACCATGCAGTATCGAAAACTTGGAAAAATAAAGAATGAAGTTTCAGCCTTGGGATATGGATGTATGCGCTTACCAACAGTAGAAGAAGATGGTAAGATTGACCAAGATGAAGCAATCAAATTGATTCGTAAAGGTATTGACAGTGGAATCAACTATGTGGATACAGCATGGACCTATCATGGAGGAGAGAGTGAAGTAGTAGTTGGATTAGCACTGAAGGAAGGATATCGCGAAAAAGTGACATTGGTCACTAAATCCCCTGTCGGATCAAAAGACTTCACTGAACCGTCGGATTTTGACAGATTTCTAGATGAACAACTAGAGAGGTTAGATCTTGACTTTGTGGATATTTACTTATTTCATGCCATCAACGAGAAGCTATTCAAAGAGAAGATATTTGGAATGAATCTCATTGAGCGCGCCATGGAAGCAAAGCAGCAAGGAAAAATCAAACATCTAGGTTTCTCGTTCCATGACACCCCAGAGGTCTTAAAGGAAATCATCGATTCTGGGCATTTCGAACTGATGCTTGTACAATACAACATCGTGGACCAAGTCAATCATGAGATGATCAATTATGCTGGTGAGAAAGGCCTTGCAGTTGCTATTATGGGACCTGTTGGTGGAGGGCGATTAGCAGGAACTGACCTTCCGGACGAGATGAAAGATTGGCTATCACCCAGAAGAAAGAACTTTGTCGATTTGGCTTTGAAATTTGTATTGAGTAATCCGAATGTGTCAGTTGCACTTTCTGGAATGGGATCGGATGAGATGTTGGAAGACAATCTCAGCATCACATCACGAGAGGATTACAATCATGTATCGGATAAGGAAAAGGAAGCAATAGATAATATCGCGAAGAAATTCAAAGAGCTGTGTGATCTAGTTTGCACTGGATGCAAATACTGTGAGCCATGTCCAAATGAGGTCAATATCAGCTTCATTTTCAATGCACTACAGAGATACCAAATCTATGGTGTTAGGGACCAAGCGAAATATCTCTATTCGCGAATTGGACAGGTGCCATGGGCTAAAGGAAAAGATGCATCAGCATGTGTTGAGTGCGGCGAGTGCTTGGAAAAGTGTCCTCAGAGTATTGACATCATTGAGCAGCTAAAGAACGCCCATGACATTCTCTGTCGATAGATAGAATGAAACCATCGGTAGGATAAATCACTCTTTCACGAATAACCGTCCACTGCCATTTCCTAAAACTCTGCCTACTACAGCCCGAGTCTCAACTCCTCTCTGCTCAAGTTCTTTGAGAAGATTATCGCATCGCTTCTCGGGGACACAAATTAGAAGTCCTCCTGATGTCTGTGCATCTGCGAGTAATATCTGGTCAAGCTGCGATAATTTTTCATCAAATTCAACATGTGGTCGTACGTGGGCAAGATTGTCGAGAGTGCCGCCGGGAACTACATCTCCCCCTGCAAGAGACCTCGCTTCTTGTATAACTGGGACCTTACTTGCATAGACCTCAATATCCACCTTTCCACCAGCAGCCATCTCTCTCAGATGTCCGAGCAGTCCAAATCCTGTGATATCTGTACAGGCATTCACACCTACGGCGATCATGGCTTCAGCAGCGTTCTTGTTCAGTTCAGCCATGAGGTCTCTTGCTTCATCAGCTATGCTTTGGTCAACTAGACCTCTCTTAACCCCAGTTGAGATGATGCCAAGCCCAATGGGTTTTGTCAAGACTAATACATCACCAGGTTGAGGAGTGCTGTTCCGAAGTACCATGTCTGGATGAACGACACCCGTGACCGCAAGACCGAACTTTGGTTCCGTGTCATCTACCGTGTGACCACCAACAATACTGATGCCAGCCTCATTCGCTTTATCCTGCGCACCTCTTAGAATCTCTTTGAGTACAGACAAGGGAAGTCTGTTTGATGGAAATCCAACGATATTCAATGCAAACAGGGGCTTTGCGCCCATCGCATAGATATCACTCAGAGAATTGGCAGCGGAGATTGCTCCGAACCAATAGGGGTCATCAACAATTGGTGTGAAGAAATCGACAGTTTCCACAATAGCGAGTTCGTCACTCATCTTGTACACAGCAGCATCATCGGCAGTCTCTACACCGACAATGATGGATTCATCAGTAGGAATAGGAAGGTCTCTTAGTACCTGTTCGAGAGCCTGTGGCCGAAGTTTACAAGCACAACCCAGACCGTGGGTATACTGAGTGAGCTTGTACTCTTTTGTTCCCCCCATTTCTGGGAGAACAAGTTTAGTTGATTCTGGTTGTAACCTCTTCACAGCTTCGGCAACAATCTTGATTACTTCATCTACCTCCTTGACTGTTGTGGAGTGACCTACAGAGAATCTGACTGTACCCATAGCCCACTCTATAGGCAACTTGATTGCTTCTAAGACCTTGGAGACCTCAACCTCCTCTGCATGGCATGCAGCACCTGCAGATGCAGCAACTCTATCTCCGATTTCAGAGAGCAATGTGTTCGCCTCAACGCCTCTGAAACTCAGACTCAAGGTGTTTGGTAATCGCTTCTCGGGATGACCATTCAATTTGACTTTATCTTCACCAAGTTGGTCACACAGACCTTCATGTAATCGATCACGGGTCTTTTGGAAATGCTTCATGTTCTTCGATAGGTCTCTTCCTGCAATCTCACAGGCTTTTCCGAGTCCAACAATCTCTAAGACATTCTCAGTACCAGGACGTCGGTCAGATTCATGATTGGCACCGTGCATCAGTTTCGCAAGCTTGACTCCAGATTTCATGTAGAGCACGCCTATTCCCTTAGGAGCGTATAATTTGTGTCCTGCGACTGAGAGAAGATCAACTTCGAGTTCATCAATTGCGACTGGGACCTTACCAATGGACTGCGCTGCATCGGTGTGCATTAATGCACCATATTCATGTGCAATATCAGCCAGTTCTGCAATTGGCTGAATTGTTCCAATCTCATTATTGGCATGCATGATGGTGACAAGGATCGTTTCGGGAGTCATGGATTTTCGAAGGTCATCAGGATTCACAAGACCATACTCATCAACTGGAAGTACCGTGATTTTGAACCCTTCTTCTTCCAGAGAATTGCATACTTCTGCTACAGCGGGATGTTCAATTGCAGAAGTGACGATATGATTGCCCTTTGACCTGTATGCTTTTGCTACTCCTTTGATCGCATAGTTATTACTCTCAGTCCCACCACTTGTGAATATGATCTCGTGAGGACTACAATTTAGCAATGAACCAACTTGTGTTCTTGCCTTTTCGATTGCTTTCTTTGTCAAAGCGCCATAGGAGTGAGTACTAGAGGGATTCCCAAAGTGTTCATACAGGTAAGGGGCCATCTCATCAGCGACTTCTTTGGCAATGGGTGTTGTTGCATTAAAGTCCAAGTAGATAGGAGATTTATCGGTCATTTTGATTATCATCCCGAAATGTACTACTTGACTTTCTGAGAGAATCATCTAAATCCTTTGGAAAGGTCTGAATTCAAGAGATGAGTCACTGACTGCTTAGTTACTTGTGTTGTTTCTAGTATAATTAAGTGAATACTACAATAAGATTGGTTCCACATGGAGCAAAAAAGGGATACGAGTTCAATACAAGAAAAGGGGTGCTAGCAGCTCCAAAAATCCCAGACAAAGCTAGACAGGTTTCAGGATTAGGATTATTCTCAATTTGCGGATCTTTATTTCACACATTAATACCACCACGTATCGTGTATTTCGACCCTGAGAAAAATTATCCTGAATTAGTAATAAATTTTCGATTTCCGTGTTCAATGTGTACTTAAAATCACTTCAAAAAAAGAAGAGGGGGATGGTAATCTGTACCATCCCAAAGACAGACTGTACTATTTCTTCTTGAGTTTCATGAAATAGACAAGAACGATGATTACAACCACAGCACCACCAATACCAGCTGCTAACATAATCAACATGGTCCCACCGTCATCTGGTGGCGGAGTTGATGTACTGCTAGTGTCAGTTTCAGTAGTTGTTTCACTGGTTGTTTCGGTAGTTGTGTCAGTCGTTGTATCTGTAGTTGTGGTAGTTGTTGTAGTAGACTCCTCCTCTACAGTGACGATTACAGTATCAGTAGCACTTTGACCATAATCATCTTCCAAGTAGAGAGTGAAATTGTACACACCAACAGCAAGACCATCGATATCCAAGACAATATCACTACCATCCCATGAAGCGGTCTTGTTCACTGTTCCATTTTGATAGACAGTGTAGGATGATGGATGTGCATCAGAACAGTCCCAGGTTATCTCATTATCAGTTTCTCCAACTGTATAAGACAAATCATTAGGTCCCTCTATCTGCGGTGCAGTGGTGTCTTCAACAGAAACATTAACTTCATCCACAGCCCAAAGTCCAGAAGTATCCCACACTTTGATGGTGAAATTATAATCACGAACAGCAAGACCGTCAATATCTATGACGATAGTTTCAGAACTCGAATTCCAAGCACCTTCAAGATACTCAGTCTCGTCCTTCCAAATCTTGTAGGAGTCTGGGTTCAGATCGTCTGGAGTCCAAGAGATTGTGTGTCCGGTTGTTCCGGATTCATAGACAATGTCATCAGGCTCATTCAGTGTTGGATCGGTCGTGTCAAGCACAACCACCCACGCTATTGCGCTTGCAGTGTTTCCAGAACCATCCATAATAAGCAGTGTATAGTTCCAGGTGCCCACACCTGCATCATCAACATTGAATTGCAGGTCGTTGCCATCCCAATCATCAGAATTGATTTGTGTCTTGTTCTTATAGAGATACCACATATATGGATCCAAATCAGAGCAAGTGAAATTGATGAATTTGGGACTCATTCCATCTTCAAATTGAATATCATCTTCTGAAGTACAAGTTGGGTCAACTGTGTCGAAAACATGGAGAATGACCGTATCCACACCGAAGTTGCCTGATTCATCATATGCAACTACAGTGAAATTCCAATACCCAAGCCCTTGACCTCCAACATCTATTGTGATGTTACCGTAGAATGAGTTCCCAGAAGTTGTTGTGTATTCACCACTAGCATAAACCGTACTACCATTCAAATATACAATGAAGATATCAGGGTATGTTTCTTTGACATCCCATTCAAGCGTACTGGTTGAAGTGCCTACCTCATATTCCATATCAGCTTCAAAATTATAGATTGGAATGGTTGTATCGTACACGAAGACCCAGACAGTATGTGTGGCTGAGTATCCTTGAGTATCATTCACCCAGAGGGTATAATTGTAAGCTCCAGGGTCTCTATATGCAAACCATTCTGTTATATTGACCCCACTCTCCCAATCATCGCTATCCTGGACTGTATCATTTCTATAGATGATGTACTTGTCGGGATGTGCGTCCGTGGCATTCCATTCCAACGTAACTTGATCGTCGTACGCCTCCATAGTCTGATTGTTCATTCCGGCAATTACGGGTGGCGTTGTATCAACCACCTCAACAGTCATTATGACCTGATCAGAACCGTTGTTTCCAGCAGCATCTGTAACAACTAGTGTGAGATTGTACTCACCCACCGGAGCTTCATCAACATTAAACTCAGCGTAGTTGCAGCAGGTATAGTTTGTAGTATACTCTACGTCATTTACTATCAGTGTGTATGTAACCAAATACTCATCGTAGAAGGTCCAGCTGACAATATTTCCTGTCGTACCTTCAAAGAAGGCAAAATCCTCTTCATCGCTTACACTTGGAGCTGTTGGATCCGAAAGCAAATCGGCGAAGGCATCGGAATTACCAGCAAGACCAGGAATAGGATGCGGAGTGACAGTCCAATTGGCCCAATGGTTGCCCTGTGTTCCATAGCTCCAAGCATTTGGTGTTGTGGCCGCATCATCCCAGGCATTTTGAGTATTCCAGCCAATGGAATTATCGTAGAGGATGTTAGCACTGGATGTAGCATCCGAGAAAATTCCATAGTCCTGACAATACCATACATGATTAGAAGATACATTGTTCAAATCGGACCCGTCGATGTAAATTCCAGTCTTATTACTGATAGAAATTTGATTATTTGTAATAGTATTGGAATCACTAGTAGTGAGTCTTATGCCATCACCAAAGGTGCAGGTGACGTTATTGAACATGATAGCATGGTCATCTCCTTGGTATGCATGTATCCCATAACTACTCATATTGCTAATTCGATTATGAGTCACATTGCAATAATCTGCCGCAGTATCAAGATGAATTCCAACGCCGTTTCCTGCATAGATATGATTGTTTGTTATGTTGGTATTGCTGCTTCTTGTTTCAATGCCATGAGAATAATCATTCAGACCATTATGCATGGCTATTGAGTTATTATATATTGTAAGGTTTTCACATGTATATCGAGTACGTATCCCGTACCCAACCGGACTTACGGTATTGTGTTGTATTATGTAATCAACTACATCGTTGGAATCAATTCCGTACGATGATTCCGTGATATGATTCTTTTCTACTAGTATGTCTGTAGAATTGAGAATATATACACCAGTTTGAAAGTATTTGAAATCACAATCTTGGATATGTCCATGTGTCACATTATTAAGATATATTCCTTGAAAGCTAGAATCTCCAGATAAGATACAATTGCTTATTTTGAAATATGATCTGGTGTTCCAAATCGCTATTGCTGCTCCTCCCGAGTGGCTAATAACAGCTCCGTCAAGGGTGTAGGGTGTTTCCTCACTGCCATCACCAGTCCATCCGTAATCAGTGAAATTTTCCTCATATTGTATGTACATGTATGGAGGGGGAATTCCATTAGACAAGACATTTTCATTTGAATCTATGAGATTAATTTCTGAAGGATGGGTACCTGAAGTGTTAGAATTACCAATGTTAGGTAAAACCAACATAATGGCAGTCACAGTTACAACTAGTAGTATCACTTGTTGGTGACGCATTTTTTAAGTCTCCTTAGTCCCAAAAATGGTTTTTTTGCAATTGCACAAAAACAGAGTACAATATAATATTTCCAGAAAAGTAACGATTGTCTATTCTATTAAACCAATTATTCTAATATTAGATAATTGGCTATTGAACGAATACAAAGTGTACCTGTGTTGCGTGGGAAATTGACATAGGTTGAGATTTGATATGACGCCATTTTTCTGAGAGAAATGGAACCAAAAATGGTTGCAATACCCTCTGCACCTGTCCAGTGTTCAAATAATCCAGCGAATCCGAAGACATTCTTTGATTTCATTCTAACTATGATAAATTTTCAGAGTCTGATAGAAGTGTAGAGTATATTCCGATAAGGTTGATATTGGAAGTGATAGAAGAAGTACTCAGAGCTATGTTTGTATAAGAATTTATTACGTTACAAAGCAGGTCAATCATAACTCTGGAGGTACAATAATTTGGCGAAGGTTGATCTCCCCTATACTGACAAGAGAGGAAGAACTCGTGTATTGAGAGTCAATGACAGAACTAGAAGAATCAATGCACCTGGAAAGAACATCATTTCAATCAACCTTGCGCCCATTGTGAGGTGTATCAGATTAGAGTATTTGAAACTCTACGACAACGAGATTCATTCATTGGATCTCTCACCTTTAAGTTCCATATCCAGTCTTCGAGAGATAATACTACGAAATAACAAACTAGAGAGTCTGGATTTGAGTTCTCTGAAAGAACACGCAAATCTTGAGAGGCTAGATCTAAGGGGAAATCAGATTCAACAACTAGATGTTTCCCCCCTAGCTCGACATTTCAAATTAGAACGCTTTGAGATTGAAGATAATCCATTGACAGAACTTGATATATCTGCACTATTTACCTGTCCAAAACTGAAGGAGGTCAAAATAAACAGATATGTCAAGTTACGTGCAGATAGAAGATACATGCAGATGGCCAGAGGACCTATGTCACGAATGAAGAAACATGTGCAGTGGTATGAAGTAGCTCAGACAACAGTGCGAGGAGCCCCGGGTGTTGATGTCCCCCCGACAGACGATCAAGTGAAATTGACTGTACTGGGTCTTTTGAAATCCGTACCTCGTGTCAGTATAGAAGAGCTTACAGCATATTCTGAGATGCCCATAGATGCAACTAAACAGCTTGTATTTGAGCTGGTCGGAGAAGGAGAACTATCTGGACGTTTTGACCCAAGAACAGATGAATTCATTTCACTCGATGCAATTCGGGCAGCAAAAGAACTCCGTTCAGATGGACCGGTCATCCATTATTGTGTCCATTGTCATAAATCTCTTCCACACATGCTTATCCCTGGAGATACTTATCGATGCGAATCATGTGGAACAGTCAATCAAGGTTAGCACTTTTTCATTAGTGCCAACTAGAGCCTATATGTGTTCACAGATACGTTTTCATAAATCTCTAAGTAATCCGGAGATCCTTAGAATTGTACATACGCTTCTTGATGGTGAAATGAGTCAGTGTGATATCTTTTCAAAGATGGGATTAGGACAGTCAACGGTATCAGTATATCTCTCCCAGCTTGTGAGAGCAGGACTACTTGATGTTCGGAGAGATTGTCAGAAAAAGATGTACTCAATTTCAGGTAATGTAATCATAGACTTACTATAGAAATACTGACAACGATATCAAACAACAGTACCTGATGTCATCCATGCCAAGGACGCATTTTCTATATTTGGTTTTTCTCTTTGAACCATAGTGTGATAACTCCAATAATGATAACTAGTGATGAGGTTGTCAAAACGACGGAAAATAAAGGGAGATCATAGAAAGGTACAATCTCTGTTGTTTGATTATAAGTTGTAGAAACATCCCAATTTGGTTTAAAGAAATAATTTGAATTTCGTTTCATTTCCACATAATCATATCTCACAGAAGTGAAATTGAAAGGTCCAGATGAAACAAGTGGTTCGTTATTGGGATCCGGATTCCAAGTTCTCCAGCCTTCAAGACCAATTTCACTAAAAACGTGTTTCGGTAGAATTGGTAGATAAGCGATAGAATGTAGATGCCAATAAGACTCCGCATTGAACTCAACTCTCATAGTGTAGTTTGTGAGAGTATACGCACTAAACATGTCATGCAGACTCGCACCATATGGATTACCCGGAGCTTGGTCATAGTAATTCAATGTGAATACAATGTCTTCTGCAGTGAGAGGTGTTCCATCGGTCCAACTTGCGTTTTTGATTATGTCAAATGTAAAACGAGTATGACCTGTTTGAACATCTGCATTATCTGAGTGAGTTTCAATCAAAAACTCCTCCACCAACCACGGCACATCTCTTCCATCAGGCCCCCTGATGAATAACGTGTCCCATGGCAGGTAGTTGTTGAATTCGTAATGGCAGCTAGATGAAACCATAAAATTCACAGCATTGATACAAGACCATGTGCCGATCCTTAAGGTCTGATTCAATGACGACTTGGGATTTTCTGAGTTATAGACATTATAGCAAGTCCAAAAACTTGCAGGACCTTCCATAACATCATTCACATACCCAGCAAACCTGTCTTTGCGATATGCGTAGTAGTAGGCATTTTCATAGAGGACTATCTCTGGACACTGATACACCCAGATCTTTTGCATCTCTATTGCAGCTTCATAAACATCGTCGTAGCTTGTTGAGTGTATAAGCTGGTCACGCCATGAGTCATATGTTGCGTTTGCAAAATTTGGAAAGTTAAAGAATGGTTCACCCACATACTCAGACCAGTATTCATAAGCCATCCAGTCAACATCAAAATTGAAGAAGGAATTTCCAAAGAAGACGATATCATAATCGAAATGACAGTGTATACGATCCAGATATTCGTAGAAATCAGTCGGTAGACATTCTGCATTAATTCCAAGACTTGTTAACGCTGCTTCAACATACTCACCACAGTGAATGGCAATACTAGAACTCTGTGGCACCTCTATTGGAACATATAAATCGGAACCATCTGGGGCTTCCCTGAAGCCATCATTGTCAATGTCATAAAACTCAGCTTGATCGAGCAGATAATTCCCATAGGACACATTTGCATTGTAGTAAGAATAGTCTAGTTGACCGTCAATTGAGAACGGATTTATCTTAGGGATTAAGGAATCTAAGGGTTCTGCATTGTTCCCCCATACTTCTCTTGCAATTGCTTCTTTATCGATGGCAAAAGCAAGAGCCCTTCTAAATGCTGGATAATTATATGGATATTTTAGGCAGTTGATGGATATGTAACCATATCCATTTCTAAGAGTCTTGACAATCTCGATATTTTCAGATTCACTTAGTGTGTCAATGGCCGATTCATCAAGAGAATTTGTGGATAAGTCAAGTTCGTTATCAAGAAGTGCCAAAATATGATCACTGTGCTCCTGTGTGAAGACAAGTTTTCCGATATATGGACCAGATTTGAGGTCATCAACTCCGCTAATGGAAACTAAAGAGGGCAATGGCATAAAGGAGAATGTGATGACACTGAGAACCAGCATTGAAACGAACGATCGGGGAAATTGTTTCTTTGATCCTCCAATCCACAAATTCAGCTACTCCATCTTTGAAATACACTGACACTATCGCACAAAAGGTACTCAACTATTTGATTCCAGCATATGCGCTTCTAGATGCCCAAATATTTTGTCTTGGCAAAAGAAGAAACAGCTTCATGTTTTCTTGCCCGTTCCTTTGAAATTCCCTGAAGCTCAATGCCGAGCTCACCAGATTTTCTGTCAATCCAGTCTTCTCGTGCATCTCTTGCCATGATACTTGCCGCAGCAACTGCAACGTGACTTTCTGCATGAGGTATCTGTACAAGTTCAATTGCATTTAAATCCACAACGCGTCGTAATCGATCCTCAGCCTTCTCCTTCGCAAACTCATCAACGATTATCCTGATTCTCTTCTTTCCTACAAGTCGCTTAATGGACTTCATGACGAGTGAGATTGCTTTCGCATGAGCCCAAGCAAGAAAGTCGTTGAGATTTTTTCCTTCATCGTGAAATTCCTGTAATTGTCTATTGAACTTCTCTGGAGAGATCAGAACGGTTTCAATGCAAAGATTGTTCTCTTCAATCACATAAGCGAGTTCACCAATCCTCTGTTCATCAAGGTCCTTGCTATCCATTACACCTGCAGATTTCAGTTCTCGTTCCATCTCTTGGTCAATGGCAACCGCTGAGATTACAAGCGGACCTAACCACTCTCCTTTGCCAGCTTCATCAGAACCAATTGTGACATCGAAATCATGATACACATCTATCTTGGAAACTACACTCTTCAGAAGTCTTTCAGATTCTGGTCCCGAAGCCACAATCTTTCCACTTGTATATCCAACAATCACGCTACCAGCATACACAATGCGGAATGCTTCATATCGATTCGTGACCTTGATTCGTTTTGTGCGGTCTTGGTCAAGTAAGGTGACCATCACTTCATCAAGCTGATCAGCATCCACTTTTACAACAAACTGAGTCATATCATTCATCTTCCTCCAAGAGATGTATGACCTCACCAGACGTGACCTGATATAAGATACCCTCTTTTGTTTCAATGACAAGAGAACCGTCTTCAGCAATGTTTACAGCAAGACCTATGATACTCTCATCCTCTCTTTCGGCAATCACTTCTTTACCAAGTGTTGCACTGAGTGACTTCGATTCATTTGCAATCCTTTGAAATGATTCATCAAAGATAACTTGCTTTATTCTCAAGTCAATCTCGTTGATTATTGATGCAGCGATGAGTTCAACGGAAAACTTCTCACCAGTCTCAGAAAGAATACTTGTTACCTCTCGTTTCATCACTTCAGATAGAGCATTACTATCAAAATTCATATTGATACCAATCCCAATCACCATACCAAGTGCATCCTTTTCAACCACCAACTCAGTAAGGATACCGCCAAGTTTCTTAGAGTCCAGATACAAATCGTTAGGCCATTTCAGTTTGACATCCAATCCAGTTGCTTTCTTGAGAGCAACAGCTGTACCACAACCTGCAAGTAGCGAGTATGCTGAATAAGGTGCTCCTATGCCTCGGGGCTCAAGCACTAAAGACATGTACAATCCACCTATGGGTGATTCCCAAGTCCTTCCTCGTCTACCACTCCCACGTGTTTGAGTGTCTGCAATCACAATTAGACCTTCAGTAGCTCCCTCTCGTAGCAAATCTTTAGCAATCTCGTTCGTGGATTCTGCTTCTTCCTTGATAACAAGCTCAGGACGTATTATTGTGGTATTTAGTCGCTCTTGAAAGAGAGATGTATCAAACATCAGATATTCTCCACATGATAATAATATCTACATAGGTATTCACCACACGAACTTATATTATATGGAACTTGCGAAAATCAAAGTGAGTAGATGTCATGCCGAGCATTGCTGGAGCTGTAATCCTACCGGAATTAAAGAAAACATTACTCTTCAAGAACAGAGATTTGTCTTCAAAAGACCACAAAGACGAGCTCTTCTACGATGTGGATTGCTTTGGGGTTAGAGGAGTAGACGCTGTGACCAAGACAGTGGAAGGTCTAGCGATTGGAGTAAATCGTAATGGGTTGGCTGTAGCAAATACGCATGTCCGAAACACTCCTAATCCATCCTATCATCTTCTTACTGAGCAGATTCTCATGTTCGCGAAAAATGCAGAAGATGGTCTAGCATTGGTAGTTGATGCACTCAAAAAAGATCGAAAGTACCAATGGGGCAATATTGTCTTAGCTGATGATGACAGTATGCTTGTAATCGAACTCGCTGGAAGTGAGCATTCAATCGAGTGGTCTGAAAGAAAGGTAATCCGTTCAAGTCACCACATAATGCTTGATACTGAACACAAGTTACGAGCTGAAGAAACTAAAACTGGCTTTACTACATATCAGGACTCAGAAACGCGATTCTACCGTGGCTATGATAAAATCAAAGACATAAAGACGATCAGCGACGTTTTTGGTCTTTTGAAAGACCATGGAGAAGTGCAAGGACAGGGGTCTATTTGCAGACATCCAAGCAGTCTGCGTCAAGTATCAACGATAATGAGTTACGTAGTTGAGGTCGATTACAGTACGGATGTCACTAGACCAAAGGTGGTTTTCCATGTTGCACATGGTAATCCCTGTGAAGCTCAATACAAAGCCATCCCCCTGATATTCCCTGCTGACGAGGAGATAATGAAACGAGCGAATGAAATCTATTTCAGCTAGGTGGCTTCAATTCGTTCCTCCTCACTCGGTTCCACAACTACTTCCATTTTTCTCAAACGATCTAGTTCCTTCTCTTTTGTCTTGAAGAAGATGTAGAACATTATGACTGATGCTACGTATAGTCCCGAAACAAGAATGTAAGGCACACGATAGAAACCTGCTGCCAATAGCCCGCCACCAATATTGGCTGCTACGCCTCTGACAAAGCTATCGAACGTTCGTACTACTCCCATGGCTGTAGCACGTTCTTCTTTCGCGAGACCCTCCATGAAGAAAGCACCAGACACTGGTCCAGCCATATTCATTAGGGCAGTTCGCATGACGTATGCAATAACAGCAATGTAGAGATATGGAGCCCATGAAATCATCAATAGAAAGGGAATGGAAAAGGCTTCAGTTATCACCACTGTTCTTACTTTGCCAATCCTATCTGCTAATGCAGGT
The DNA here is from genome assembly GCA_964610875.1 of uncultured archaeon. GTDB lineage: Archaea > Asgardarchaeota > Thorarchaeia > Thorarchaeales > Thorarchaeaceae > CAZSWP01. The sequence goes on along the minus strand of CAZSWP010000004.1, from coordinate 90,975 downwards.
GCAGCAAAGTTTCCAGCAGCTAATACAAGTGTATTGATTCCAAAGATAACTCCGATTAAGGCGGAGTCAGCAGCAAATTCTTGAGCAAAGAATATGTTGAAGAAAAGCACAATCATTCCCGCACCAAGACCAACTGTCATTACTGCCGAGGAGTATTTTGCGATAAATCCACGATTTGTAACATTACTGAAACCAATTCTGAACTTACTTGGACTGGGTTTGTCACGAGTCATTGGTACAAGTGCTAGGAGGGATATCACCTGAGGAGCAAGACTGACCCAGAGTGTCAATTGATATGCCACAAATAGACTTGTAATTCCGAACATGGTCAAAAGTACTCTGGGAAGGTATCCACCGATTAGATTTCCACAAAGTACCGATAGAAGACTTATTCCACCACTGAATCCAAACAGGTGTGCTCTCTCTTCTTCAGATGATAGATCGGTGATGAACGGCATCCAAGAGACCTGATTGAATGCACTTACAAGTCCCATCATAACTTGAGAGAGAAGTAAATAGGTTGGGTTTAGGGTGGTATATTGAATGACCAATGCTACAAATGCGATTGTTGAAGCAATGAATATGATAGGCTTCCTCGCTCTTCTATCTACAAGCATTCCAGCAAGAATGGCAATACCTGCTGTAGCAAACATAGAGATTGAGAGAAAGAATCCAAGGAAGTCCTCACTAAACCCAGCTTCTACCATGTAGAGATTGAAGATGACATTTGAAATTCCAAAGGCGAAAGATGCAGTTGCATTAGATATGATAAAGAGCCTAGCGTCTTTACCAAAGAGCCTAACCTTGTCTACATAACCAAGTTGGACTTCCTCTGATACACCTTCAATCTGAGTCATAGAATCAACACGAAAAGCGATTTTTGAATTCCCTATATTAATTGCTTTTAATGCAGAAACAACAACTCTAAAACAAGGACACATCATTGGATTTTTCATGCCAGATATTGACGTTCGAAGCGATACTTTCACACTTCCTACTGATGAAATGATTCAAGCCATTGTTGATGTACACAAAGGAGGAAGACTGGGAGACGATGTAGTTCGAGAAGATGACGTTGTCAATGAGCTAGAAGCAAAAGCTGCAAAAATGCTTGGAAAAAAGGCAGCGCTACTCGTTACATCAGGCACCCAAGGAAATCTCATCTCATTGTTCTCACAGAATAATCGTGGAGCAGAAATAGTCGTAGAGAGGAATTCACACACATTTCTTTTTGAAGGTGGAGCTATGGCATCCTTAGGAGGCCTCTATCCAAAACCAGTGGATGGTGTACGGGGATATATCCTTCCTGAAACACTGCAATCCGCCATCAGTCCCGATGATCCACATTATGCAAAAACATCGATGGTGACCATAGAGAACACCCACAATTACGCAGGAGGAGTGATTATCCCTCCAGAGAAAGTAAACGCACTTGCTTCGGTTGCACATGACAACGGACTTGGAGTTCACTGTGATGGAGCACGACTCTTCAATGCAGCTGTTGCCCTAGATATTCCTGCAAAGAAGCTCGTTGAGAATGTTGATAGTGTAATGATATGTCTCAGTAAGGGTCTCTCGGCTCCAGTCGGGTCTCTAATTGCAGGAACAGCCGAGTTTGTCCATGAAGCAAGACGCTGGAGAAAGAAGATGGGCGGAGGGATGCGGCAGGCTGGAATAATTGCTGCACCAGGTATTGTTGCTCTCGAGAGCATGGTAGAGAGATTAGCTGAAGATCACAAGAATGCTCAGACCATGTACAAACGCCTATCACATATCCCTAACCTTATCGTAGAAAAACCAGATACTAACATTCTATTTCTAGAACTTCAAAATCTATCAATCGATGCACCAACTCTCTCAAAGGAATTGAAAGAGAAAGGAGTACTAGTTTATGGTGCGTATGGGGAACGGACTAGACTTGTATTCAACCGCATGGTAAACGCAGATGACACTGACTATGTCGCTGATGCTATTGAAGAGATTCTAGGTAGGCATTCTAACTAGAAAATCTTGATTTGGCACGTGCATCAGACAGCATTTTCGTACAGTGATCAGCCCAATCAGGTGCGAGTTCCAATGCTTTCTGAGCACACTCCTCACATTCTCGGAACTGACCAAGTCTATAATGCAATTTTCCCTTGTAGAACCACGCATGAGCATAATCTGTACTAATTTCTATGGCTTTTGCATAATCTGCAAGCGCTTTCTCATATTCACCATGCTTCTCATGAGTCTTAGCTCTTCGATAATAATCAAAATGAGTGACAGGTTGATCTGTTGACAGCTCATCACACCTCCAATGCTATACTATATACAATTAATCAAATAAATTTAAGGGATTAGAGAAAATTAGCACAAAACCATGTTTTTTCAGTGTGATGGCTGGCAGAGCTCTAACAGAACTCCCGAGGTGGATTTCGGATGAATAAATGCAATCAACATCTCATGAGCTCCTTTCCTTGGTGTTTGGTCAATCAGTCTGTAACCCGCTTCAGCATGTGCTTTCAAGGACTTTTCGATATCATCAACATTGATAGCTATGTGATGAATTCCACTTCCTCTCTTTTCAATGAACTTTGCAACAGGACTATCGTCAGAGGTAGGTTCTAGTAATTCGATCTTACTCTCACCAATTCCCAGAAACGCAACCTTGACCTTTTGTTCCGCTACTACCTCCGTTCCATGAAACTCTAAACCGAGGGTGTCTCTATAATAAACCAAAGCTTCTTCGATGTTAGGCACTGCAATCCCGATGTGGTCTATTTTATTTACACTCATTGTATTCACCTACCAAATATCAGGTGATTTGTACTCTCCAAATATATCCCTAAGTACACCACAGATCTCACCCAAGGTGGCATAGACTTTGACTGCTTTTAGAATCGCGGGTATAATATTCACATCACTCTTTGCAACTGCTTCTAGCTCATTCAATGCCTCTTCTACTGCAAATTCATCACGCTTTGCTTTCAGTGCTTTTAGCGATTTGACCTGTTCGTCCCCAGAGGTTTGATCAACTCTAAGATAGTCGATCTTCTGATCTCCTTCTACCGTGAATTGGTTGACACCCACAACAATTCTCTTCTTTGCATCAACATCACGTTGAAAGTCATATGCACTTTGATGTATCTCTCGCTGTATGAATCCTTGCTCAATTGCAACAGGAGCACCACCCATCTCATCAATTCGCTTGATATACTCAAGGATTCGTGCTTCTAACTCATTACAGAGAGCTTCGATATAATATGATCCAGCAAGAGGATCGACGGTATCAGCAACTCCTGATTCATATCCGATAATCTGTTGAGTACGAAGAGCAATCTGCACAGACGCCTCAGTAGGAAGTGCTAAAGCTTCATCACGAGAATTGGTATGGAGAGACTGTGTCCCTCCTAGAACAGCTTGTAATGCTTGTAATGTTACGCGAATAATGTTGTTGTCTGGTTGTTGAGCAGCAAGAGTGCATCCACAGGTCTGCGTGTGAAATCTCATCCTGCATGAATTGTCGTCATTGGTTTTGAATCGTTCACGCATGATTTTCGACCACAATTTACGTGCTACTCTAAATTTTGCTATTTCTTCCAGAAAATCACTATGAGAGCCAAAGAAGAATGACAAACGAGAGGCAAATGAGTCAACATCAAGACCCTTCTCTATTGCAGCATCAACGTATGCAATAGCATTAGCTAAGGTAAATGCGACTTCTTGGACTGCGGTTGATCCTCCTTCTCTCAAATGATATCCTGATATCGATATTGTATTCCATAACGGCATATTTTCAGAACAGAATTCAAATGAATCAGTGATCAACCTCATAGAAGGTTTTGGAGGGAAAATGTAGGTGCCTCGTGCTGCGTATTCTTTTAGAATATCATTCTGAATTGTACCTCGAAGTCTGTCCATCGAAACGCCCTGCTTCTCTGCAACTACAATGTACATTGCAAGTAAGACTGTTGCAGGAGCATTGATGGTCATTGATGTACTGACTTTATCTAAGGGTATCGATTCAAATAGAACTTCCATATCAGCGAGGGAGTCAATAGCCACACCGACCTTGCCAACCTCACCCAGAGACATAGGATGGTCAGAGTCATATCCTATTTGAGTAGGCAAATCAAAAGCAACAGACAATCCAGTTTGACCCTGTTCTAGAAGAAAATGGAATCTCTCGTTGGTCTCCTTTGCTGTCCCGAATCCACTGTACTGACGCATGGTCCAGAGTCTACCGCGGTACATAGTTGGCTGGACACCACGGGTAAATGGAAAGTCCCCAGGAAATCCAGAATCTGCCAGATAGTTTAACCCTTCTGTGTCGAGAGGAGTGTATAATCGTTTCACAGAAATTCCAGAGATAGTCTTGAATTCCTCTTTTCTCTCAGGATATTTGTTGATTGTCTTCTCCAGAGTCCCCTTCTTCCATTCATCCATTTTCTGAGTAAGGTTCTCTTTTGACATACTTTTCTACTTCCTCATTTCGGTAAGAAATCGAGTGATTAGGCGTTCAGCAACAGAGTATGGGTCATCTTCCCTTTCAGTAATCTTTTCTATCGCTTTTTCATATTCAGGCGTACCCCTAAGTTTCGTGAGGAGTTCGAAGGTCAACTTATATTCCATCAGTTGCTCGAGTTCATCTTTGCTACGTTTCAGACCTCTCTCTTTCAACTCACCACTTGATGTGAGAAACTCGTAATGTTCGTGAATCTTGTCAACGATTGCTTCAATCCCTTCTCCAGTTCTAGAGTTTGCGAGCAGTACAGGAGGTCTCCATTGACCCATATGTTGGTCAATATCCAGCATTGCATTGATCTCGGTGACTTTCTTATCAGCTCCAGGAAGATCTGATTTGTTCACTACGAAAATGTCAGCTATCTCCATTATGCCGGCTTTGATAGCTTGAATATCATCACCGCTACTTGGTACGTCAGTGACAATCACCGTGTGGGAAATCTCAATCACTTCCACTTCTGATTGTCCAGCACCAACGGTCTCCACAATTATAATATCCTTGCCAAATGCATCGATTGCTCTGACTGTGTCAGAAGTAGCTCTTGCAAGACCACCAAGATGTCCCCTAGTACCCATACTTCTGACATAGACATCTTTGTCAAGACTGTGCTCTTGCATTCTGATTCGGTCACCAAGAAGGGCACCGCCACTAAAGGGACTTGAAGGATCAACAGCAACAATACCAACAGTCTTCTCACGTTTTCTAAATTCAGCGGTCATCCTTGTGACAAGAGTGCTTTTCCCAGAACCCGGAGGACCTGTCACTCCAATAATATGAGCACGACCAGTATGTTTGTAGAGTTTACTCAAGGCATCACTAGCAGTAGGGTCCTCATCTTCGATGAGTGTGATGAGCTGAGCAAGGTCACGACGACGTCCCTTCAGAACGCCCTCGACTAATTCTAATGCAGACAATCAAACACTCCCACTGAAGATTCGACTATTTCTTCACATTGGCCCGGATATAATCAACAATCTCCTGTAGTGGTGTTCCAGGGCCAAATATCTCAGCTATTCCACATTCTTTCAGGTAAGGAATGTCATCCTCCGGGATGATTCCCCCACCAACCACTAGAACCTCGTCACTTCCTTCTTCTTTGAGAAGCTCCATGATCTTTGGAAAGAGTGCATTGTGAGCACCACTCAGTATGCTAAGTCCGATGACATCTACGGCTTCGTCTACTGCTGCCCGGACTACCATCTCAGGAGTCTGTCGTAATCCTGTATAAATGACTTCCATTCCTGCATCACGGAGAGCACGAGCTACTACTTTTGCCCCACGATCATGTCCGTCAAGTCCGGGTTTAGCAACCAATACGCGTATCCTTTTTGATGAACTCAATGGTACACCTCAAGAGTCTTAGTCAACATGGAGGGTCGCTATGTTGAGATATAAAGCCTTTTGATAACAGAATACTTCGAGTTAACTCTCATTTCTCAATGAGATGGATGTAATTCTCTCTACCATCCTTCATTCTCTTAACAAGCCCTCTCTCTTCAAGATTTGTTAAAAGAATACTTACTTTTGATTGCGACATGTCCAGATTCATATAGAGCTCTTTCTGGGGACAGGAGCCTCCCTTTCTTCGGATAGCTTCGACTACTTCTTCTTCCTCAGAGGTTGTACCCACAATTCTCACTGTGCCAACATTTCTAATTCGCTCAAGTATAGCAGGACCATAGTATCCTAGAGGAATACCAACAATCAAACCAAGTAATGACAATAGAACGACCCAAACTGGTGAGGCATGGATGATTGCATTATCGAAGATGTGTTGTTGATATTTGGAAATGAATACACGTTCCTGACCGGGTAATAACTCATCTATTTCCCAAACATACGTCTGTGATAGACCATCGGTGGAATTGGACGAAGGTGTTGGGAAGAGAGGTGTGACTGAAACCTCAGATAGAACCGCCTGCTCAGGCAGTTCGACTGATAATGTCAAGTTCTGATAAGGATGAAGAGGGCGTATATACATAAGAAAATCCTTGTAAAGATATTCAGTGGACTCGATTGCTTCATTAATTGTCACAATGTCGTCTAACAGTAATCTTAGACTTATGCTGGTTGATTGTCCTGTTGTTAGAGAATCAGGCAATATTACTGTAATTTGCGAGTATCTTACTCTATCGAACAGATTGGAAATCACCTCTGTGTCATTTGCCATACTGTCAAGGATTGACATCGACAATGAATCTATCCGAATAGAGATTTGATTCAATGATGCTGAGCCTTGATTCGACACTACAGCACTGAATATCATTTCGACAGTGTCATTTGCATGAATCCTGAAGTCCATTTTCACCGGAGAGAAAAGTAGATTATCTTCCTGTGCTAGGATAGGAGTTGCGGTACCAGAAAGAAGACTGACCAAGATCACACCTACCAATGCTACGAGTGCAGATTGGGGTATGTTGGGCATCATGTGTTTCATCCGTTCCCATTAATACCATTCATGATAGTTATCGCTATCCTAAAATGTGTTGGTGGTGGCTGGAATAGCCACCTATACTAATTTACCTTCTTCTAAGAACTACTACTACGATACCGACCAGAATGATACCGCCTATGATAAGGAGGACCGTATTGTCAATGCCAAGTATCAAAGTGGATGAAACATCGGACAATAATCCAATGGAAGGATCATGCAGAATCGAACCTTCTCCGAAGTTGGGGTATGCAAGATATACTGAAAGTCCCATTCCAGTAGGAACATACGATGCAGTGACCTCGACAGCCTCAGTATCGCCACCAGGATGCGTTATCACAGCAGTATCAAGCCAGCTGAAGAATCCTGTTGGAGATGAGGTTTCAGTGTCTACAAAGTCGATTCTCTCAGTTGCAGTATCACTTCTATTCTGAAAACGAGTCTCATTGCCATCAGGAGCCGTCCAATTCATTCCTGAATTAGCAGTAACATTTCTGTTACGTTCTCGGGTTTCAAAACGATAGCGATTCTGGTATTGTGGACCGGTTGCTTGGTCCTCTCTTAGCATGGCTTCGAGAGCCACACTAGTATTGTTTGAAGAGAATGGAAAGTTCCCGATCTCGATATCCATCTTCAATTCAGCACCGCCAACTACAGTGTAGTTGGTATGTACACCATGGTCATCAGTGACCACACCTTCATAATCATCCAGGTATAGATGAGCCCATATCTGAATGGTCACATCTTCAAAATCATCCATAGCACCAGGACCTTGATGACTTGATATTGGAAGGGCTTGAAGAGGGCCACCAGTACGTGTCCCACCTTTAGTATATTTTACCCATACTTCAGAAGTCACATCACCATCTGACACAGACCCTGTTTGAACCGTCCACTCATACCCTGCAAGCGGAGCATGCCTAAGGATTTCATCAGACTGAAAGGCTCCATCATCATTCTCATCTTCAAACTCAATCAATGTGACATATGATGCCATAAATTTGGCAGTGGTTCCATTTTCATCACCGGTATACCAAAAGTGAAACATTGGCAGTTCCTCATTGGCCATCACAGTTATCACGTCTGTATTGAGAAACACTGCACCGTTCTCACGTCGTTGTTGAGGAGGATTCTGGTTTCCACTCCCAGGACCCTGGGCAGTTACTTGTATAATGGTAGGTGCCACAAGAAACAGTGCTATCATTGTGGCAGCTATAATAGTTCGTGCGCGGTACATTATTTTATCAACCTAGTTATGCTTGATAAGAGAATATATATAATGACTCTTGTAGAGGATAGACTCTCAATGCTATAAATGAAGATTATGATAGATTATTTTCATTATCAAAGTTTTATGAACACTTTAAATGTTTCTTTAGTATTGAGAAAACTATGTTTTGCTAATTGGTCTAAAGGGATGGGCATGTATGCAACTTTATTAGGTCATAGGAGAAGTGTCATTCAGAGAGAGGAATGAAAGAGAAATGACGAAAAAAACCTATTTCTCACACTCCAAAGAGCACATGACAGCATATGATTGGTTCGGTGAAGGACGCTGTAGAGAAACGGATGGAAATGACAAAGCAGCCATCGAGGCCTTTGAAAAAGCTGTTGAACTGAATCCAAAGTTTGGCAAAGCTTGGTACTACTTAGCTCTTGCACGCTACAAGCTTGGACAAAAGGAAGAAGCTAAGAAAGCCGCAAAGAAGGCTATTGAGATCAAACCTTCTTGGAAAAAGTATGTAAAGAAATACATGCCAGATCTAGGCATTTAATGCGCATCCGTGGACTTTCATTGTCCACTCATTTTATTGAGGGGGAAGCTTCAGGAAAGAGTAGTACAAATACCGCCTGATTCGGAGTCAGGATATTAGCATCAACCCATTTCATGACCATGTCCACATTGTCTTTGGATGATATTTGAGAGAGGGCTTCAATCATCGCTGGTCTACAAATCTTATCGCCAAGAAGCTCTTCTATTGTACGCACCATTATCATCTGACGTGCATCAGGACTACTTTCTGTCAACCAATAGAGAAGATTGTCTTTTGTTTCACCAGAAACGTCAGTTCTATCTGTGATCGTGTTTATTGCTGCTGTTATTCTAGAGAGAGCACTACCATCTTTCATGCCACTTAGTTCAGCTTGGATTAGAGCGACTATGGCTTCTGTATTCTCAGGGCAACTACGGAGAATATCAATTAAATCAGACCGAGCCTTAAGTGGTCCCACAAATCTGTTCTTATCGCTCATATGGTGTTTCTCCTACGGGGCGCTGACAATTTTTCTTCGTGGTCACTCTCTAATAATCCTTATTCGTCTGATTATTAGGGACACGGATCACAGATAATCGAGTAAATCTTTGATGGAATTTACTATCAAGTCAGGTTCGATATCAGTAGCATAGCGTTCTTTCTGTTCCTCAAGATTTTGATCTCTAGAATTCACCCAGACAGTAGACATATTCATTCTAGAAGCACCAACAATGTCAGCAAAGTACTCGTCCCCTACAAAAACTGTTTCAGAAGGACTCACCTGTAGTCTTCTGAGAATCTCTTCAAAGGGAGGACGCATTGGTTTGAACGATTTCACATCATCTTCATCAACGATTGAATCAACATATTCGAGAAGCCCTACTTCCTTTAGAATCCTCGACATATTTCCGCCAAAACTATTTGTCACAACCCCAATCTTAACTTCAAATTCACTCAGCCTCTCAAGAAGTTCTTTACTGCCAGGATAAGGTGTGGACATTTCAACATGCAGTCTTTTGAATAGCTTCGTCCCTTCAAGGATGATTTCATCATCTGCCTGTAGACACACTGAATCCACAGCAGTCTTTATCGCAGTCCGTACTATCTCAAAGGCAGATCGATATTGAGCACCATTAACGATGTCAACTATCTGAGCAAAATAGCTTCTAACAAGAGTTTCTACATACTCATCTCCTAGCGCAGCAACATCCTCAGTACACTGTGAGAGCACCCACATCACAGCTTTACTGGGATACCTATGGGTATCTGTGAGTGTGGAGTCAAGGTCAAAGATAACTGCTTCGAAACTGCTGAGTTGCAGTGCATCCATCCCCTTAGTCCATTGATGCTATTTCGCACCCTTACCAAGATAGATGCCTTTTGGATCCAGCTTATGCATGATATCGATTTGGTCTTGAGTTGGTTCCTTCGTTATTGGGACATCATCAGGTACGATAATGTCAAACATGACGTTCTCCAAAACATCATCCACAGAGATACATGGATGGACGGATTTTAGCCGAATCTTCTTTGTGTCGGGCTCAAAATCAAACTGACACATATCCGTAATGACAACTTCTGGACCATTTCCCACTAAATTCCATTCGTCTCGAGCATTGGGTCCTGTCAGATGACCGGGACTTGTGAGATGATCTAGTTTCTTGACGAATTTTCTTTTATCATGAGTCATCATAATGATTAACCGTTTCGCAGATGAGGCGATGTCATTCCCACCACCGCTCCCTGGTAGTCTGACTTTCGGGTTTTCATATGGACCTATATAGCTAGTATTCAGGTTGCCATATTCATCAATTTGTGCAGCTCCAAGAAATCCGACATCAATATTCCCTCCTTGAAGAATGAAACCCAATGTTTCAATCAAACCAATTGATGCAGAACAACCGAAGTAGTATCTGCTATCAGCTACCGATAGGGGAACCTCTTGAGGTCTAGCATCGATGAATCCCGCCTCAGATATCAGGTTGATATTAGGAGCGTGGGTCTCCTTGGCAAGTAGAGCAGCGAGAAGCGGAAGTCCAGTTCCTCCAAATACATTCTCTCCGTCTCGTACATGACGAGATGCACATGCTGTTAGAAACTCGATTTTAGAATATTCTACCATGTTCTTACCTCCTAATATCCATAAGGCTCCTTTGCCTTTAGCTGTCCTAATTTCTCTTTACCGATTAGTTCTAAGTACTCTTCGTGATTTTCTACGCCAGTGATGTATTTCTCAAGATAGTCTTGCCAGCCTTCTTCAGTCTTGGTCATTTTATGAAATAGCATTAGATGTTCTAGGTCATAATCATAGTAGTTGTGGCATTGCATTGGATGAGCCTGATACGGATTAATTACGACGTGATCCACATACATTGCAGGAATCTTTGTCTGGTCAGGTTTTGTTTTGATCTCTTCAACATCAATCAGCTCCTCTGCAATGACAATCAGTGTCTTTCCACAGCGAGACCCTTCAATGTCTTCTCCCACAATACCATCAATCTGAGCATTTCCCATATTGTCTACGCGTTGTACGTGGACTATACTAAAATCAGGTTGTATGGATGGTACTAGACAGATCTTTCCACTTCCAAATGGATCGTCGATGATCTTCAGCTTATCATCACCGCGGTATCTAGAGAGATTTGCCATGTCCGTTCCCATGAGACTTCTGATTGGCATGAAGGGCACATTTAATGCGCCACCAAGAAAACGCATTGCCATTGCCAGATTGCTATAGTCTTCAATCTCGACTTTGCCTTCTGCAACACGTCTTCGCATATTATTTGCAAGGCCTAAAGCTTCGATAGCCACGAAGGCAATTTCGAAACGTTTTGCAACCCCTGTACCCGCCATTATCTCCAAGTCCACTTCAGAACCACAGGTATAGATGGTCAGGTTCTTCTTCTTTTTTCGCACAAGCTCCGCAGCAAAACCTATTGGAGCTCTCTGGTATCCAAAACCACCCCAGAAAAGGCCGTCGTTATCCTGGACCTTCTTGGCTGCTTCTGCCAGAGTTATTATTTTGTCCTGTACTTCAGCTTCAGTCAAAGCACTCACATCGTCAAATTGTTTGTACAGCTTCTGGCGGGCAACGACACCAGCCCTTTTATCTTTCACCGTTGATTGTAACCTAGACGAAGGAGTCTTGTGTCGTCTGTCCAGCAAGGCCACTGGGTGTTTTTAACTTCACATCAATTGTTTTGTCCCAACAGAGCAAATGATGCTGCAATATCTGAGAAATATGGTGAGGGTCTAATTACACCATTAATGAATGATAGATTCAACAAAATAACCAGAATGAATCACTTCATAATTATATGAAATTCGACTGTTATATATCATCGATTTATTGAAGTAGTTAGTTATTCAAACCAAATCAGCACAAAATAATATTCGGATTTGAAAGGGAGCAGTGCCACCAATGTATGAGATTGCGCTAGCAACAACTGGTATAGCGCTTTTTGTTTCATCTTATTATGTCTACTCAGCATTTCGTCGTAGATTGTGGGTGGATGCAGCATATGCTATATTTTCACTTGCAGGTGCATTGCGATTCCTTAATTTCTACATCTGGATGAATCTGCCTGAAGGAGATCCTTCACTACCATTTCTAAGATTCATTGATTTTATGCTTATCACACCATTGATCCTCGCTGGACTTGAAATGTTACGATCCAGTACAATCGTAAAGCTCAGAGGAGTGGAGCCTTGGAAACATAAGTTGACATACTTGATTCCAGGAGTAAGTATTCCGGTGGTAGCCAGTTTCTTTCTTATTTTTGATTTGGAATTCGTCAGAATACTTGGTGTTGTCACAATAGGTCCAATGGTCATTACAGTCATTCTTTACTATCTCTATCTGATGAAGGGCAATCCATATCGTCAGTCAAAACCAGAATACGCAAAAGGTTCACTCATGGTCATTTTTGGTTTTCTCATCCTCTATCTCGCTGAAGGCATTCTAGCGGGAGTGTTTCGTTTCAACAGTCAAGCAGTAGTACTACAGACGTTTGGACTCATTGTAGCTTCAGTGGGAGGCATAGTCCAAGGAACCTCAACATTCATTCATCTATTTGAACGCATCAAAATTGGATTGATTGTAATCCGAAGGGACCGTCAAGTAGAGATGACGAACCTAGGGGGTCAAATCGAAGTAATGGGAATGAAAACGAATACGATTAAGATTGCTAATCAGTTGGTAAAAGATTACGCTGGCGCAATCACTCAAGTATTCAACACAGGAAAAAGTTGGGTACTACCATACAGAGTGATAGATATTCTAGACCCAGGAAGACTTTACCAAATAGATATTGTCCCGCATGAACTAGATTCCACTGGAAAACCAAGTCTTGTATTGATGCTAATCAACGATGTGACAATTACTGTTGCCGAAAAGGAAACAGAGGCTCTTGCAGAGCTACTTGCAGCGGTTGTTGAAGAAAGAGACCGGGCAGAGTTCTATCTGGATCTCTTGGGCCACGATATGAATAACCTGTTACAGGGAATACTGTTTGGTATGGAATTACTCTATCTCGAGAATCCTGAACTTGACCAAAATAGTGAGAATTATAAGATCTTGAAAAACCAACTAGGGCGGTCCATAGACTTGGTTAAAGATGTGGAAACTCTTGCCGAAGCAAGAGGTCTCGAGTTAGAAACGAAACCACTTGATGTGGAGCCCCTTCTGTTGAGAGCCTTTGATGCAGCTGCTTTGAAATATTCAGCAAGAGAAGCGATATTGGACTATCACCCTCCAAATAGACCAGCCATTATTCAAGCTGAAGAACAACTTGAACAAGGATTCGTATCTCTAATAGCACAATGTATAGCAAGTCATAAGTCAGACACTGTTACAATTCATATCGCAGCAAACGTTGCAATCGAGAGATCTGAAGTCAATATAGAGATTGGACCGTATCATGGAGAATTTCCTGATAGTGTAAAGGGTAAAGTCTTCGACTGGCGTATGAAAGCAAAAGTACCGATACATGGGATTTGGTTAGGCTTAGGGAGAGAATTAGCGCGACGTTATGATGGAGATATTGCTATTGATGACTTTTCTAGAGATGAACAATCTGTTGGTAGTAAGTTCATCCTCTCCTTTCCGATAGCTGAAAAGGCTGGACTCGTCTGAGTCTACGACTCCCACTCAGTAGGAAGGTCTGTTATTATGGTGTTTAATTTCTTCCTTACAACAAACGCGATGACAGTTAGAATCATACCTGATCCTAATATTGGAGTTATTCCAGCATCTAATGGTATCTGAATAGGTGCTTCGAGTATCATGAATCTGAATTCCTCTGTATAATTATTGATTACCGGGATTCCCTGCATTGATATTAGAAGCGAGTAATTGCCCGTTATTGTAGGAACGAAATAAACTGTGATCACAGTATCATTTCCAATAGAATCTTCAGTATTGATGAGAAGGTTTCCTACACTATCATAGACAGAGGCTTCTAAGAGAACATCAGCCATCTGCAGCCAGTGTACACTCACACTCAACGTGACTGATGAATTTACACCAAGATATAGTCCGTATGCCTCTTCTACGATCACTGAAATTACTGGTTGGACAACAGCTGTGACTGAGTATTCACAAGATGAATAACTGCTATCACCCAGGAATCTTGCTTCGATGGTCAAATTGCCAGCAGGTATCCGATCAAGCACCAAGTCTGATTGACCTCCGTAGTTGGTGAGCCGGATTACTTGAAAGTAGAGCTCGTTATTCAAGATGAGTGTAAAGATAATGTTGCGTTCTCTTAGACCAGAACTCCCAGATTTTAGTATGACAGCGAATTCTAAGCCTTCGGTTGAGAGAAGTGAATCAAGACCTTCCGAACTCATAGTACTCTTATGACGGGTCCAAACAACTGTTTCCTTTTCAATACCTACGATAAACTCAGCATCGAGGCAACTGATGTGAAGTGTATAATTACCTGCACGAAGCGGAGTCCATGATATGGTTGCCAAAGATTCTACAGTGTCAATCTTTGTTGTTTTGCTCAGAGAACTACCGAAAATCTCCCGTCCCTCTGAGTCATATAGACTAACATAGAGAGGTATGTCTGTGACATTCTCTCCATATGAGTCTACCATTTGAAGAGTCATGATATGCTCTTCACCAACCAGACCGGGAAGATATAACTCAATTTCATTCAGAATTACACAGGTTGTTACATTGAATTCAAATATTGCACTTGAGCCCAAACGTTGTATGGTTTCAATTACTGTTGTATTAAGTGTGTAAGAGCCAATAGGTAAGCCTGTAATATTCACATACAATGATGTCCCACTAGACGTGATTCGACCGTCTAAAGAGGATGTAGGACCAGAGAGATTCAGTACATAGGAAAGACTTGATGTATCAATTGCAAATCCAATTTCATCTAGAACCTCTATCGATATCAATTCTGAGCTGTTCCTCGGGATAGAACCTATGCCATCAATTATCGTCAGTGATGTTCCTCGAACAAACAAGTCCAGTGCTGTACTTGATGGATGATAATGTTCAGTCCCAGTGAAGTAGAAGACAAGCGTATAATCACCCATTTGGTGGATAGTGATATCCACATCTATTCCACTCGGACCAGGTTGGATGAAGCTGCCATTTTTTACAATACCTAACTCATCATGATAGAGAGAGTAGTACACCGTATTTCCTTCAAGAGCAGCTCCATCTATATCTTCAAGGAGAATATGAGCACTGAATGAAATCAGTTCTGCAATGACCTCTGTCTTATCATCATAGGAAAGCTGAATTTGAGTTGATTGTCGAACATGAATTTCTTTAGAAGCTACAGAGGAGAGATAGACTCCAGTCAGAGTGAAGGACGCGGACACAATGTAATACCCTTCATCCGATATCTGACTGATCCAAGTGACCATTCCAGTTTCGTTTGTAGTCAATTCAACAGGGTTTTTGCCATTGAGTTCTATTGTAAGCCTCATTCCACTCATCCCTACTCCAAAACTATTGAAAAGCTGTGCAGATACTGTCAGGTTATCATTGACCTGCAACAGACTAGATACTATTTGAAGGTCGATTGATGTCGGATGAAATACTGTATGTTGTTCATCGATCGTGAACGAGTGAGTTGTAGGTTCAGTGTTGGCAGCAACCCTAACAAGATATGCACCATGGTTCTCGGGAGTGAAGACAATCCACGCCAATCCCTCTATCACAGAAACATAGGGATTATACTCCACCCAGACTCCACTTGGATTTCTTATTCTCACTGATATTGTAAGACCATCAATAGGTGATCCTAATTCACTATCTATATTGATGGTAACATTCACTTCTTCATTGATTATTGGTGGATATGGATTGAAGTTTGTATCCACGATACATGATGTTTTAACAGTCAAATCAATCTGGTTCATCCCACCAGAGAGATACTGATTCTCATTTGGAGCAACTCTGACTTTTAGTATGCCATGTGTGTCATTAGCAACATACAGCGTAGAAACATACCCAGATTCATTAGTAAATAATTCCATATCCCAGACAGGCAGGAGATTTACATCCAGAACCTCAAATATTACTGCGATTCCTCCAGGGTCTCCAGAGGTACTGATTTGATATTCCAGTAGAACTGACTCGAACAAATCAATCGTAGTTGCGTTAAGCGTCAATTCACTAGACACATTCTCAAAACATGACGTTACTGAAGATGTCGAGTTTGCTAAACAGTACGTACCTCCAAATACCGAGAGTGTAATTGTAAGACTTCCACGTTGGGAAGCAGTCCAGTGTATTATCACAAGGTCACTATCAGATTCAACTTGGCTTTCGAAAATTGGGTTTCCCTGATAAATGACGGCAAGTTGTAGTGATTTGTTTGGAACATAAGAATCTAGATTATCTAGAATCCCAACCTCAAATGATACTTGCCCTCCCACGGTAGCATCCAATGGATGAATGAGAATTACATCAGGTACAACAGTGACCCTCTGGACAAGAAAGGTACTGTTCTCTGCATTTATGCCAGATGGCATGTATACGGCCCTAATGATGAAGTCACCAATCTCATTGAAACTATGAGCAAAAGCACATCGACCATCCATACCGGTAGTCCGCAATGCTTGTGTGACAAGAGACCCATCAGAAGCCCGTTCGATGGTGATATTGACATGGGCTCCATTGAGTGGAGATAGGTCCCAACTGATTACTTCTACAAGTATTCCCGGATCTTTTCCCTGAGAGATTGGTAGGCCATTCATCAACAAATCGATTGTAGTTTTCCCCAGCACAGTATCTTCAATGAATGTCCCTGATTCAAGTAACCAATTTCCAGCTGTACTCTCAGTTAGAATTTCTAATTCGCCGGGTTCATTGAAATCTACTGATATTTCGATACTACCATCGATATTTGTTGTCTTAATGACATCAGTAATTATCAGGCCATTCAAAGTTATTATGATGCTCACATCAATTCCCGAAACGGGTGTTGAAGAGGTATCCAGAACTTCAATCTGTAACACATTTCTAGCAGGTGCAAGTAATGTTTCTGTGAATTCACATGTGATTATAGAAGATTCAAACACATCAAGCAATTCGGAGTTGCAAGCGGCTTCAAACCAAGACTGTCTGTCCGAACTCACAGTAAAGTTATTGACTCCTCGCACGGAAGGAGTCCAACTTACATTATAATAGCCATTCTCAAAGATACCTGAAGTCTGAAAGATAATGGAATTAGAAGGATCCCTGACGACGAATTCAGCTAATACTCCCGATACAGGCGATTGGGTGTGATCTGTGGCATAGACTAGAACCCACCCCTCAAAACCAACCTGCAAACTGGAAAATTGTTGGACGACAAGTTGCACAGGAATGTACAGATCGGTCCCCCTAGAGTCTCCACTTTGGTCAAGTGAAAGCGTGCCAGCAAATTCTGCTGTGTATTGGAAGCTGCCAGGTGTGGATGAACTCCACGAAGTACTGACATGACCGGTAGAGTTCGTCGTCAGAGTTGTTTGATAAACAATTGTCGAAGGAAGCAAAGTCACCCTAAGAGTGACGGCTTCTCCAACGATTGGTTGACCTATGGAATCAGATAACTGAGCCCATATAGTCCAGCTGTCATTTACCAAGCCATCTGATGGAATGCCATCAATGACCAGATTTGTAGATGACCATGATACTAGCGATGTGTTGTTGGATATTGATCTCACATATTCTTTACCAAGAAATTCCGCATCCAAAGTGTAGATACCATTTTCACCAAGTACAATGGAGAACTCGATATGTCCAGATGAATTTGTTGTGAAATCGCTATCAATTATGGTTTGACCACTTGGTGCTTTTACTAATATTGAGATAGATTCAGACACAAGTGGGGCACCATTAATTGTCTGGAGAAGAACTGAAGTAGTATACATAGAATACTGTTCTTGAGGACTTGATAGTATCCATTGAAGCGTTGCATTCTCCATTGCAATGAACGCACCATTGTACTCACAGCCTTCAAGAGTACCATTTCTCTCGAAAACTAAATCAAATGAGTAAGAGCCCCGCTGGTCAGGGGTCCAATCGAACATGGACTCTGTTTCTTCAGTTATTAGATAGTCTGTATGTACTATAGTACCAATTGAGTTTCTGATAGTGAGTGTGATGTTCTGGGAAGCTACCAACGAGTCATTATTGGAAAACCGTAATAATATGGGAATCTGTAGAACATCTCCAACATCCAAGACCTGATCGGTTTCAGATTCTATATAGGTATCAATGGGTGAATTAATTGTTACTTCTTCTCTAAGTACAAGTGTAGTGCAAAATTCTCTACTAATGAACACACTAAGATTATACACACCTGGATCGAAATCCACAGTGGGAATTGAGAAACTATACGGACTAGAGCTATCCTCTGTCCATTGTTGATAAGAAGGAGGATCTCCAAGACGTATAATTACAGTACATTCTCCGACGTCTTCGAGATTTTCGAGAGTCCATGAAACAGACCCGTTAATCAAGTCACCAAGTAGAATCTCTGGAGTATCAACTGTGAGAAACCCTGTCATAGTTGTGTTTATTGATATTTCAATTCTGTTGAATGCACGAGAGTCACCTCTATCTAGCAACATAAGTGAGATATTTTGAATTCCAAGATATGAAGAACTGCTCGGAACATTCACTAGTAGGATATCGGAATTTCCAACATCCTCATACAAAAGGTCATGGCCAAAAGCATGTAGAATCACATCATGTGTGTAACTACTAGATGTGATGGATACAGTTACTTCAAGAACATCTCCCAATTCACCATCAGGAGAAGTACCAGATATTCGGTTACCAGTAATATCCAGCACCTCAGTCCTTAGACCAAATATCGAGAGCATCTCGAGAACACCTGCTGTAACCACCGGTTGCCACTCTGCCGATTCGTTGTACCAGCCATCTGAGAATGGACTTGACCCTAAAGTACTCAATATGCTTGCACTATCTATGCTCTCAAGATCAATGCTGAATGACTCGTTCAATAATGCAAGAGTTGCAACATCACGGCTCAAATCCCAGAGGTCTGAATACTGAATCCTGGATTCAATTACAGATGCAATTTCTGAAGCCATCGTCTGATCAATCAATCCCAATCGAAGAGCTGTCCTTGTAGAGAGCCAATCAATAGCTGATTGTGATGAAGTATATGGACGCAAAGTCCAACCTGCATCAGACCAGCTTCCGGATGAGTACATTGCAAGGACTTGAGAGTCCAATGCGCTTCGATAGTAAATAGAATCAATCTCATCCAAAAGATACAGAGATTCAACTGCGGCTACAGTATATTGCATATGAGCACTTCCACCAGCATAGAGTCGGAAATGCCCTGTGGGATATTGAGCAGCAAGAGTAAATGTGGTACTATCAACAGAAGCCCCCGATTTAGGTTCAATTGCCGATTGAGCACCCATCAAGAGACCATGGTAGATAGACCAGACACTCTTTGTTCTGTAATTATCATACATGTACTCTTCAGCGGGAAGGACTGTAACGTTTGTCCAAGGCATATAGAACGAGAATGATTCATGTTTTTGATAATAGGATGTGAGGTTTTCAATACCTAATGAAGTTCCTGCATGAGAGAATCGAGCGATTTGTCCGAGCCAGTCACCCCATAATAGTGAAGGAATCATTTCCATACCCTCGAATCCTGTGTCACTCCTAATACTCTCAACAAAGTCGGATATTCTATTTGCCATGGTTGACGATATTTCATTTAATTCGTTAAGGGTAGTTGCAACATAGAAGGTTTCAAGAGGTTTTCCAACTATATCTAATGATGCAGTATTGGTGCCAAATCCACCTGAGGGTAGTTGGTTATCTTCTAACCATCCAAGACTACTTGTTCTATTCTCAGGACTCAGATATCCAAGCATCTCAAGCGAAGTCAGTGCAGACGATGTACCTCTTACCACATCCTTATCAGGTGTATTTCTATCAGAAAAAGAACCGTCAGCCTGTTGGGTCTCATCCAGAATCCAATCAACAAGTTTCAAAATATCAGGATGTGATTTCTCCAAAATCTCGAGACACTGCAGATACAGAGCTGAGTACTGATTCTTTGGTAGTGCACTATAAGGAGATTTGGCGATTCCGCCCCAGTATTGAGCATCACTAGTATCATCACTGTTCACCCTGCAATCAACTAGCCAGTTATACAGGCTCGTACTGTCAATCAAACCAATTGAGCCTGAGGCATTCAGTGCTTCAAGTACAAAGAAAGCATTGGGAACACTACTAAAACCACCATCGCCTTTCTGACTATCCGCAAGATATGCAGATAGAAGTGATGAGTCGAATGATGATGATAGACTCATTGTTTCAACAAGCCATAGTCCCATTGCGGTTGTGTCCAAGTTCTCGATTGTATCTGTGAAATGATTCAGAAACCAAGCATGCGTTCCGTTATCAACATATAATGGAGTAAGAACATTTTCTACAAATTCGGAATTTGTAGCACTCCAATCTGTCCATTCAGTTCCACTGAGGAGAGACCTTATGATATGAACCGAATAGTAAGCAGGCTCAAGACAGGGCTCATGACCATACGCAAAGCCCCCACCGATAGTTCCATTGCTCTGTGCAGTGGAAACAATATCACTTGTAGTTGATTCACCCAATGCGGTTGAATAGGCTACAATGTTAATGAAAATCTCTTCACCTGTGGTTGTCCAGAGAGTGGGGTCTTCTTGTCCCAATAGAAATGTATCCAGTGGAAATGAATCATATCGCAAGATAGGATATTGATTTGAGGTCTCTCCACCAGTTAAAGTAATGATACGAGATCTAACTGATTGAACCCGATCTTTGGGTAGTTCCAATGATTCAGATGTTAAGGTAGCACTTTGATCAATGCTATAGGGATATGATAGGTAGACCACGTCGGTGGGGTCAAGTTGGGTTGTGGTCGCCACCGACATGGTCAGAGTGGGTGAACTCAGCTTGTGGAGACGATGGAGAAGCCATGCAGCCCGTCCCATCACAACAATTGGACGGTCATATTGTATGAGGAGCTGAATGAATGAGTCTGTAAGGAGTGAAGCATTTTCTGAGCCCAAGCTTGCATCTAGAATCAGGCAGGGAGCATCACTCAAGATAGGAGGCGATGACTCAAGCTCGGAGGGCATGATACTTATCGAAGACACACCCCATTGATTGAGCAGCGAAGTGAGTTCCGCTCCCTTTGATTCAATAGATTGTCCTGTTTGATGAATAACAAGGAATTCCCCATAGTCTATCAGAGAGCCTGTCACTGATGAGGTCGTGAATTCCTGAATAGGGTCAGGAGCAATATTTGAAACTCCATGTTCTTCAAGTGCAACATCAGCAATAGCATTCTCTTGGAAGATGATAGGAAGTACTAGTAACAATACTACTAGGATTATTATTGGCTTCTTATTGATGCTCAAATTACTACACTCCAGACCTGTGAATAGATCACCATTAGTATGACAAGAAAGACAAAGAGCTCTATTACACCAGACCGAGGATGGTCTCTCAAACTACTGACAAATAATGAGAGGTCCCCACTGCGAAGAGACGAATTGAAAAAAACGCCAACTGATACATACCAAGCAATTAGGACCCACACCGGTTCCAAAATAAACATTGCAGGAAGGGTAAGCAGTGTCAGTGCGATGAAGAGTGTGAGAACAATGCTAGCATAAAGGGTAGCTAACACCACACCAACGCGAGGCGGCTTTTCAACCTCAAGGAAAAGATTCACTTCCCCGTATGTTGCAGATCCTCTCACGTGTCCAATGCGTATTCTGGCAAGTTTTGAGAGAACATATCTGATGCCAAAGTAGACCAGTGTCCCAGGGAGAAAGATTATTGACAAAGCAGTCATCAGTGGGTTCCTTGTCCAGTCCTCAAACTCTCTCTTTCTTCCACGCAGGAGGAGGATCCCTCTGACTATTGTTATTCCTATCACGATTGCGGGTGTCCATGCTACCGCGAAGTAGAGGTTCGCTATCATCAGTAGGAACATCTGTTCTTGCATTGCCTTTTCTCCGTGTCAACCTTTCTTGTCATCTGTGTATGTAGAACACAAGTTGGAAAAAAGAGGTTACGCTTTATACGATTGATATGCCATATATCTCTGAATATGGTTTTGAGATATTATTGAAACTGCTACGCAAAACGTATTACAAATAAGCCTCTAAATGATAAAATAAGTAATATGATTGCTCTAAAATCGAGTCATTTGCACAGCCGTAACACCTATTACGCTTTTTTGCTTCATTTTTGTTTGGTTTTGGACTCGTCGTTGCAATGCGCGTTGGATGTATTGAAGAACAATATATCGACGACGGTCAGTTAACGCACTGTAATAATCGCTCAAAATATTGAGTGCGGCTTCGTCGACTGAAGAGGACAAGACTTTCAACGCCATGAACCACTCCTCATCATCAGATGACTTGAGAAGAGTATGACAATAAGTGACAACTTGGTTCATATCAAAATCCAAAAGGTTGAGAAGAGCCTGCTCACGAAAAACATAATGGAGCCGTTGATTCTTGGCTTTCGTCCAGAGGTCAGAAGATAGAGATGGTGTGAGCGTCATGTAAGTGAGTCATTCTCATGCTTATTAAGTTCCTAGATTGGAGATACCGAGTAAAATGAAAGCATCACTGAGGCATCTAAACAACTTTGTGGATGATGAACTAGTGATGTATAGATTAAAGGAGGAACTATTGTACGGAAATACTATCGAGGCTTTCAATCATGACCTCTTCGAGCAGTCTTCGCAATTAAAACAGGTAGATGATGAAGTTATTTCAAGAACTGTTATGATCTCCCAGCTAGCTGACATCAGAGAAGTAGGGATATTTCCAAGTGGAGCAACACTCTGGGAGCAAGTGTACTCATTATTACCCAAGGCACCAATACTAGAGGACGTACAAGACACGAAAGAGAATCGAGAGGTCTTTCGAATTCAAGGGAGTAATCCAACATTTGTTACTTCTGCAGATGAAGGATTCAAAGAGTCAATGGCAACTGAATTGAACACGAGATTCAGTATAGCCTACGTGATGATGAGATACATATCTACCTCACCAAAAGGCCTTCCCCTAGATCTCGAATGGCTCCAGAAAGCGGAAGGTTTAGACAGATTCACTCGAGAGCTTTTCTACATAAGCATCCTCGCCAGACTCTCCAAATCCGACTTATTGTGGCTTCGGACATTGCATCGACCAGACGAAGAGAGTCTACCCTTGACAAAAGGGGTTTCCTTTTTTGAGGATGCAAGGAGAGAATTGATTGAAAAACTCCGAGCTTCAGTGAATATCCATGGTTATGATCCAGCAAGAAAAGCAGCACTTGCAGTCATTGATAAAAGACAGCCCTTTGAATTCAAGAAGGACTGGGTCCGTAAGACCTGTGGGTCGTCATATAGACAATCGATGACAGATACAAAGAACATTCAGATTCTCATGACAGAGTGCTTTATTCCTTCAATAACGGCTCTAGGACTACGCTATAGACTTGTTATTTCTAATAGATTCAAAGCTCTACCTAAGAATAGAGCATTAGTGATGAAAGCTAAGACACTCGAATCATCTTTTCGAGGAGTCAGTCTATATGCAGAACCATTAGAATCGAACCTCTTTGAGAACCCTTCAATGTATATTGCCACAGCTGATGAAGAACTGCTATCATATCGGTATGATCTGTTTGATGAAGTGAATATGAAATGGGAGATTAGACCCTGGAAGGATCCTGAAAAATATGAAGAGAACCCCCAATGGTTATTCATTGAGAGTCCACCAAAGAGAGAAGGTCTCTCTCTTTTTCCAGCACAAGTCAAGACAGCAGTAGACCTATGGGCACACAAAAGTAACATTGGTGACCGTTGGTTGTTACAAAAACTTGCAGGATTCCGATTGGACAGAGTAAATGAGCTTCTTGATGATAACGTGTTTTCCTATGTACAAGTATTGGACCCAGAGCACTCACATATTCCGGATGTGATTCTAGTTGTCATCAGAAACATCAAGAGGAAAAGGCTGAATCATATGCTAGAATGGTTTGCTTCGTCCTTTCCACTCGCACACATTCTTTTTTCCAGAGAGGAAGGCAATGTGATCGCCTTTCTACGGACGCCAATGTTTTCCTCCGTCTTACCAGCCAACCTCATCCGAGAGGAATTGCGAGCCGAAGATATTGATGCAGAGGTAGCAGTTCTTGGAACAACAAGAACATACTATCTCTCATTGGCTTGGAGAATGTTTGACGAGGAGGAGGGTTCATGGAGAGACCCTTGGTCGCCAGTTAGCACCTTCTAGCAGTCGTTCAATTCGAACCTCTGTGACTTTCTGAATAACTGATTGAGCATGTACAATATCTCGTTGGTGTATCATTGCATATGCTAATCGTAAAAGAATATCATCAAGCTTGGCACCATGTGTTCTAGCTTCTTCTAATGCCGCTTCTGCTTTAGCCCATTCCTTTTCTTCTAAAAATAGAGCGGCAAGCTTAAGCCAACTGCTTGTGTCAGACGGATCCATTTGTAGATGCTTCAAAAGTTCACATATGGAAGCTTCGAGATTACTAAGATCAGTTTCATCAATCTTTGTTTTTGGATTCATTCCTTTGTTCTCCTCCGTAAAGATACGCTTCGCCATACAATTTTCTTCGCACATTCATAACCTAAGGAACATCCGTAATATTTTGCAAATTCGCAATTGATACACGGACTTGTGTCTTCCATGATCATACCCATGTCTCCAGAGTTAGTTGTTCCCTCCCAAAGTTCTTCCACAGACTCACAGATTCTCGTCCAATTTGCTCAGCACGTTCTTGACCAGTGATTGGTGTTAAAAGGGAATTAATTTTGGGTACTGAAGGTGGACGAAACGTTGTTTGAATTGAATCAATGGATAGATGCATAGCTTCGTCAAAGACCGTTCTTGCCTCTAGAAATGCTTCTCTCTCACTTAGCTTTACTCCTTTGGATTTCAACACACCATCAAGCGAGCCGAACCGTTTCAGTAATTGTGATCCCTTTCGTGGCCCGATTCCTCTCAGGCCATTATGAAAATCGCAACCGGACAGGATTGCTAGATTCTTCAATCCCTCAAGATCGAGCTCTATTGCGGTCATCAAGTCTTGGAGAAGACATCTTTCAATCTCTTGCTTTGTGATATTCAAGCTTCGAGTGACATGTGGACTGCCAAATAATAGAGCATCAGCGTCATTTGATAATACTGTACCAGCGACTCCATCAAGAGCAAGTTTAGAAGCAAGCATCTCAGCTTCCGACGGAGCTGTTAATGAAGGGATACCAAATGCTTTGAATATCTCTTTTA
>CAZSWP010000004.1:0-65458 GCA_964610875.1 uncultured archaeon | reverse complement strand
CGTAGGGCTCTACTGTTCCAGAGAGCGAAAGCCAGTTCACCATCGAAAACATTCTTTTGTGCTGAAAACTGCCGATAGAGGTTTCCAGCTTCACCTACAAGTTTGGGATTAACTGGACGTTTTAGGGCTTCAGGAGGACCATCGAAAATGAATATTGGAAGCAGCTTATTCTTGAGCGTCTGTCTAATCATCCCAATTGCAATGGTCACATGAGCAGTTGGTATACGTTCCTTGTTTGCATGTCTACTCACCGTTGATAATCTTCTAGTCAGATAGTTGGGAGAATCGATAGCAATAATTCGTGGTTGAATTTCAGCTAGTGAAGAGCTTCTCCAAGGTATGAAATTCCAGCTTTTAACACCCATCAACTCACCCTCCTCTACTCCTAAGTGATGTCGCTCCGGTCTCAGTAAGTCTAACAAGTACACCACTAGGGGATGGAACAATGGATGTGCGTTCTATCGATATGCTAATGGATTCATCATCTACTTCTAAACGATCAATCTTCATCACGGTATCAACCGCATGAAGTAGTACATTCCCGCCTTGTGGAACATATTGTCCAGTCTGCCAATCGGTGTTACTATGGTCAGTTAGAAGAACATGAAGGTCATTGGTATTCACAATATCTCTGAGTATGCTTAGAATCTTGAATAGCTTACGTGCTCGGTCTTTGGTGCCTGGTTTTGTGCTTAGATTCAATAGACTCGTCAGACTATCTAGAATTATAATCCCAGCAGTATCTTTTCGCTTCAGATAGGACGAAAAGTGCTCCAAATCCTCAATATTCATCACAGGTGCAAGTGAGATTAGTCTCAATAGCGAGTCTATATCAGACTCGTTCTTCAACATTAACCGTACTAGGTGCGGACGATAGCTTTTCCCACTCTGTACATAATAC
This sequence comes from uncultured archaeon, assembly GCA_964610875.1. Classification (GTDB taxonomy): domain Archaea; phylum Asgardarchaeota; class Thorarchaeia; order Thorarchaeales; family Thorarchaeaceae; genus CAZSWP01. Next base: position 64,557 of record CAZSWP010000004.1, on the reverse strand, counting down.
GCCCTGAGACCAGCCTTGGCATAAGCCACTGCAATCATATGTGACAAGTGAGTCATTGGTCTACGTTCTTTTCCATGTAGAACACTGATTTGATTTGGAACCAATATCTTACCAAATACCCGATCAAGCTGTCTAGGTCGGATTCTAATTCTAACTGAAGGAGAATTATCAATATTGTCTAACGTTGTTTCAATCGGCAATTTCTACAACCTCCTCTGTCATTCGGGATATATCTCGAGTAATCACTGCATACACTGATTGTGAACCAGAAATATGCGACACTTCCATTCCAACAGCGTCATCATTAGGAAGGATGACTCTAGGACCATCCTTATGCGGATGGACGGACATCAAAACTGACTTTTCTTTTATAAGGCGGTCCACATGCTCCCTATCACTTACAATGACATAATCATCAATCTTATCAATTCCTACGAGTATAGGCAGAGATAATGCGATACGTACGGTAAGAAGAGAAGCTTTCCTAAATCCTAGTATCTTAGATTCATGCAATAGTCGTTCTATTCGGAAACCCCATTTTGAATCCCTTTCGGAATTTACAACTAGGATGTCCTCTTCATGAAGATGAACCAGAGCTACAGGTAACAATGGACGTACACGAAGAATTTCAATCATTTTTTCCCAATAGTTTGAGGGAATTAGATATACGAGTCTATTCTTTGAGCTGATTACTTGCTTAACCAACTGCGTTCTATTTGTTCCTTTGAGAGGAACTTTTATTGTTCCTCGAAAAACATCTTTTGCTAACAGGACAACATCTGATGTATTGGTCATCACGTAAATCACGCCAAGCACCATCGTACCTGAAAGAAGCCCAACAAACACCCCGCTTCTTAGATTTGCTAAGAACACAACAAAAACGATGAGTATCATAGAAAAACTACCAATTATCTTAGCTATCATCTTTGGAATTGATCGCTCCTTATCTGCGTTCTTTGAAAGTCTTAGACAAATAACTGCAAGCAAACCAAGAAACACCAATGATGCATATTCTCCATATTGGAGAGCTATCGCCATGTCCACTGCTATACTCAAAACCTGAGTGCTAAAAACCAGCACACCTGCACCAATGACTGCGTATATCATTATACGGGACAACTTTCCGAACACTCGAAAACCTCCAATTTGTTGTCTATGAGCTGCACCAATCCTGTTTCATCCACTGTCATTTCCAAATAGGAATCCCATTTCTCTTCACGAAATACCTCAATAACTCTAGGCCCAAGTTTAGGTCGACCAGAGAGACGAAGCTCCATGTCAGACCATTTACGAATACTATTCCAATGGATAGGTACATCCTCGCCGGATGGAAACCTCCGGACCTCGCTTGTTATAATAATAGGAATGCCTTTCCCCCCAGATATTGCCGCCAATGTAGGCAAGATCTCCTCAAAAAGGGGTTGACCCCACATAAGATCATCATCGCGTGCTAAATCAAGAGACCTTGTAATCGGATCGATGATTATCAATTTCGTCATATCGCTAGTAGCATTTGCCGCAGATCTGATTGATTCTTGTACCTCAGCATGACCTGTAGGAATATTCAATGTCAAGCGACTTGGATCACCAGAAGTCAGGCTCACGTTCTCTTTCAAGATTGAAGTAAATGCAATCTTTGCATCTGCAGCGACCCAATGAACATCTCCTTGCTGTAACATCTCTGATGCGATGGCAATAGCGAACATGGTTTTTCCGGCACCCGCAGGTCCGGAAACATGTATCAGACCACCATTTCGCAGCAAAGTAGACAATTCTTGAGGAATTTTCACACTATCACCTCATGTTATTTTCGACGCTCTTTGTTCCTTTTTCGCACTAGATCAGCTGCAACTTTATTCACTTCTACATCATCTTCATCATCAGGAGGAAACACTTCTTCATCAGCATCTTCAGGAACGTCCTCTGCGATAATGATCGGGACTTCATCTTCAGCTGTTTTGTCTAAATCAGACTCTGCAGGACCTGGATCTTTTTCCTCGCCCAATCTTTCAGATACATCTTCTGAATCATCGGCTTCAGCCAGCTCATCTAAGACTTCATCCTCTGTAATAGTATCTTTATCCTTGTCTTCTGTAACTGCTTTGTCTAGCAATTCGAATGCAGATTTGATACTTCGTGCATTTAACCTGTCATCAATCTTGGCTCGAATCTCAGGCGGAATGACTCCAATATTATGTAGCTCATTTAGGAGCGTTGTGCCATAGCTAAGCATTTCCTCCATTGATACCGGATTGGTGAGATGATTAGTAACTCCCACATAGCAAACAGATAGAGCATCAATATCAGCATCTTTGTTCAATGACTGAAAAGAATTCAAGAATAGTGAGAGACCTTCATCTCCAGTATCTGCGACTTTTCCAGTAGAGAAACGAACACATTCATCTATTATTGTAGAAGCAGCACTGATAGCACTATCGACATCACCGACCTCCATTGAACCACCTAATGAGGCCATTAGGGGAGAAACGATGAAGGACATCTCTCTGAGTCTGGCTAATATATCCTGGTATTCTTCTGCTGATGTCTTCAAACGAGAATAGTCTCCAATCTTCGCTACATCTCTATTCTGTTGATTCAATGTGGAGAGAAAGGCATCAAGTTGTCTTCTGCTGATATAGAAAATTAGAAGTGAGATGAAGCCACCGGCGCTTGCACATGCGATAGGAACCCAAAATGTACCAATTCCAGTTGTCAAGACATAGATTCCACTAATGAGTGACACTAAAGCGAAAATAGATAGCAGTGTGCCAAATATTCCGAATTCATATCCCTTCTCATACGAGTCCCAAATCTCGTTTTTGACACGACTTTGTGCTGCATTGACAAAAGCTCTTGAATCAGATTTTCTTGCCATCGCAAATTGATTGAAAGGAACACATCGTTCAGAAGCGGTGAGCCAGTTCAAATCGATTGAAGGTTTTGGTCCATTTGTTACAATATAGACCGAGCGTGTTTCTAAAATATGAGAACCAGAGTGACCTTCTCTAGCAGAAAGAGTAGTCATCTCGATTCTGCCTTTCGGAGTGTATTTTTGTGCAGTATTAATTTGATCGCTCAGGCCAATATCATCCAGTATCTCCTCGAGTGGCTTATTCATTGTATCTAATAGAGCTGCTTTCAGTGCAATGCCATCTCTTTTGATTGGCCAAGAACGCCAGTCCACTACAAATGCCAAGTCAATTAAGACACTTCTGGCACCTCTGACTGCTGATAGTAATGCTCCAACAGTAACGCCATTCGAGTAGGTATGGACATGATGCCCAGAATCATGTAATGCACCGCAAATATCTGAGGACAATTCGTCCCTATCTGTACTGATAGCAGAATCATCTTTCTTTTCTTCCTCAGAGTCCACTGATGTGATGTCTCTGGATTCCGTTGTCTTAGTCTTTTCTTCAGTAGTTGCCATCTGATTCACCATCCATTTCTTTAAATCTGGAATCAATTCCATTGTGAAGGTGGCGAGCCATATCTGCCACCTCAATCAAATTTGCTTGTTCTGCTATGATCATTATTGAATAGCCAAGCCATCTCACAGTATCAAGCAGACCATACAAATCGCCAACAGATACGCCTGTTTGCACTGCTAGTTCCTCAAAATCCAGGTCAGTAGTTATGGCTAGACCGATGATGTGCTCAAAACACTCTTCCATTGAACGTTGACTCTCTATCATTGTGAGGTGCTTTATAAGACTCAGGAGTGATTCTGTATCTTCCACAAATGGAAGAACAGCTAACATCTCACGAACAGTATCAATAGATAGATAGAGACGATTGACTAACATTCCAAGTCTAGTGGATCTGACCCGATCCTCAGTGGTACCTTCCAATAGCCCCATTCTAACAAGTGTTTTGAAAGGACTAGTTTCTCCAAGAGCAATTGGAATAACATAGTTGGCAAGCTGCGGCTGTTCTTTTGCTGCCACTGCACCAAGAGCAACTAGATGCGTGCAGAGGATTCCATCCTCATTTATGGGTCTCCCACATGAACACATTGGACCATCTTTTACGCCACTCTTTCTGGACCGCGCTGAGAAACGACACACCGTCCTCTGCCCTCCTCGTTCTGTGACAATACCACCAATGACACGGTCAGTGGTTTCACGTAGTTGTACATTACCTAAGACTCCACTTCTTACAGCACGCATTGTGTCATTGATAGCATGACATTCCAATGCCGTTTCAACAGTAATTGCATCCAGATTCAACAAGCGCATCGGTGCTCTTGTATCGCGAATTCCAAGATGAAAGTGCAGCGAAGCTGCTAAGAAGACATCTTCAACATCTTTCAGTGAAGCTTCACCTAAAAGATCGACAAATACAAGTAATTGCTCGGTGAGAGAAGTTCCCACATTCATCCGGCTTTTTACAGAGTCGAATTTCGGTTCTAAAACAACTTTTTCAGAATCATCCCTGAAAGTATGAAAATACTTCTTCTCGATTTCATCAGCCTGACCACGACTATCAGCTAGTATAACTCCAAATCCTTTCTTATCCTTTCCAGGACGTCCAGCTCTACCTAGCATCTGATGTACTCTATTGGCTGCTAATAGCTGCGTATAGTCTGAGGGAGATCTTGAATTAGCAAGGATGACGGTCCTTGTAGGCAAGTCCATCCCTGATGCCAAGGTAGTAGTTGCACATACGGTGCGGACAAGACCACGTCGAAACAGTGATTCGACAAGATTTCTTGCCGAATAAGTGAGTCCTGCGTGATGAAATGCAATACCTTCATGTAGTAGAGAACGTAAGTTTGAAGGCATGGAAACATGATAGTGTTCTATTGATTTTAATTCAAGATCCACTTTCTGTTGCTCTTCAGTTGTTAATTGCTTGCAGACATTCTTTGCTAGTCGTTTTGCACTGGCTTCAGATTCCTTTCTTGTTCTATGAAAGACGATAGCTTGACCGTTTCTCTGCACAGTGGCCATCACATACTTTTCTATAGATTCATCTCTGTTCTTCGTAGTGACAATTATATTTCGCAGTGGAACAGGACGATCAGTCCAGTGTACGAGCTCGCATCCCAGCCATTCAGCAAGCACATCAGGTGCACCAATTGTTGCCGAGAGAGCAACAATCTGGAGACCTTCAATCAGGTGTCGAAGACGTATGATGACACTCTCAAGTCGAGCACCTCTTCGTTCATCTGATAGATTTTGAATCTCGTCGATAACAACAGTCCCAATCTCATTCAACCATTCAGTCTTATGACGAAGAAGCGAGTCGGTTCGTTCATAGGTAGTGACAATGATATCATAATCACCAAGTATTGATCCATCGGATTGAAAATCACCAGTAGAAATCCCGATTCGAATGTTTCTTGATTCATACCGCTGCTTTAGAATTTGAGAGACTTGGCTTGCTAATGCTCTAAGAGGCACAAGATAGAGACCTTTCTTTCCGGAAGTAACAGCTGTTAGTAATGCCATCTCACCGACAAGGGTTTTGCCAGACCCTGTTGGACTGCAGACTAGAACTGAGTTGCCCTCAAACACACCAGCATCCATGGCTTCGACTTGAACGCCACGCGGGGATATCCCTACGCTTTGAAGTATCTCTTCAACATATGTCCTAGAATCATTTACTATAGTCATGCAACACCCTCTACCATTTCTTTCTCCTCTGATTGTCTAATTGCCATTGTTCCCTTCAATGTCAAACGGTAGTTCTTGTACGAAACTCCGCTGTGTGTTTCATGACCTTCAAGAATCAAACCTGATTCTTTCAAACGGATAAGAACCCCTTCTATATCTCCATCCAATTTGCCTGATGCTTTGATGAAACGGCCCATTGATTCTTCAGTAAGAGGTTCATATCGCTCCAATAAACGTAAGACACCTTTTGTCAAATCGGGGTCTCTCTTGGCAATGGTTCCAAGTAGACCCTGACTATGAGTCCCATCAGATTCATGATGTGATGAAGTGACTGATGAGAGACGTTCTCGTAGATCTTCTTCACTTGGTATTAGAACAACAGGTGCATCATCAAGTTTTACGGGATGAGGTGTTTCATTTGGTTGACATACGAGAAGTGCCACATCGTCTTCTAAACTGCGAAGGTAGCTCCCCTCTCTCGGAGACCAACGGTCTTTTGTATGCATGCTGGTGATTACGCCCAGACCGAGAATACCTGCTATAGAAGCTATTTCATTGTCAGAACGCAGTCTCATAGTCAAACAAGCAGATAAGGTTCTTAGAACACCTTTGGGTATAGTAGAAGGACGCGATGTGCTGACGATAACAGAGAATTTACTGATAAGCATCCTAAACAGTTGTTCCATCCATGGTTCTCGTTTATCGTATCGTTTCATCATAGTGTTTAGATTCTCCGGATCATCAAGAATCACAACTACATCCTTGTCAGAAGGCTCTCCAAGAAGTTTGATGCAGAGCAAGTCCCAAGCAAACTTGTCAAATGGAAGTGATCCCATTGATAGATTTAGTACTGATAATGGGTGGCCAACGAGAGTTTTTGTCTTCACTGTCTGTGTACCATAGAATGCACGAGAAGCCGCACCTTGATGCATCCTTCTGATTGCACTCATACCAGTCAGAGAACCTTTGTTTGGATATTCTTCATTAAAGGGAGGTTTCTCTTCGGCTGAGAGGTACTCGTCATTTGTGAAACTTACATCTGCTACGGTGGCATTCCCAATAGCTACAGCTCTCCCGAGTGCATTCTCAAGGTCAGGAGCATCTGAGAGGTTGTTTTGCGTGAAAGTTTCAAGTGCACGAATCAGGTGTTCCACATATTCGGTTCGTGGCACGTTTTCAGGATCGACTGGATTCAATACGAGTTCTTTCCCGATACTCATTCCCACAGCATCAGACGAGAGAGCAGTGAGTTCGAGAGCTTCCTTATGAGAGCTTAGAAGAACAACTCTCTTCTTGTTAGTGATTAATTGCTGGATTAGAAGCATCAGGACTCTCCGACGACTCAACTCCCAATCACCACCAGCAATAATCAACCCGTTTACTAATTCTTCATGAGTGATTCCTGTTGGAGGGCCAAGTTGTAAAGTATCTGGATTGATTACAGTTCCCAACCGATAGTCAATTGTCCTTTCACGAATCGGAGAAACGAATTGACCAGGAATACTGATTCCAACCTCTGATGAGAGTTCACTCTTTAATTGTACTAGCCATTCAGAAGCCTCTGTACCAACAATTAGAAAATCAGGGTCTCTTGAACCAATACTGTAACTCTCCAATCTCTTTACGATACCACGCTGTTTTGTCTTTGACCATTTGGTGGGTATTGAGCCTTGGATGGAAGAATGATGAAATGAAATATCATGCTCATCTGACACTAAGAGAGTATGACTTACTGAAACACCCCAAAGGCCGTTATAGTAGTCAATATAGCGTTCAAGGTCCTTTTTGGATATCATATGGAAGTATTCGTTGAGATTATCTTCCGCAATATCAGGAGTCCTCAAAACCCCAGGTTTTACTGAAGTCATGGAAACTGTAAGACAGAACCCATCTCCCATCGGAACTGCACGGATCAATGAGGCTAGATTGTTGGGTAGTCTAGGATTCAATTCATCTAAATCCAGTATGGAAGCATACATTTTGGTCACACCATGACATTTGACAGAATTCTTGCCAGGTATGAAGGATAAGTCAGCATCAGGCACTTCTTTCATGGTTGCCTCAATATGACCAATTCCTCGTGGAGATTTGGACAGTAATACTGCTACAACACCAGCAATTATCGAAGCAAGTATTGTAATGATTGGAAAGAAGAATACACCTACAAATGAAATCAAGCAAAGCAATAGGGGTATATTCCAGGATTGAGGGATCTCCCTGTTCTGCCAGTTTATGGCGGTTGTTCCTGATATAGTGAAACTACTAGTTTTTACTTCGCTCAGGGGATCTTGTGCAGGCTTACTTCCCATAATATGACGCTTTGACATCTAATCCCTACCTCCCTGAAGATTGTCTAAGATAGTCAGTAATCTTCGAAGCATCTCCGCCTCGGCCTTTCCTTCGACTACCAATTCATTACCAATAAGAAATGTCAGAGGCAGTCCTTGTCTAGATGAGATGCCTCGCCTTACAAGAAGTGGTTTCAAGCACCAAGTCTTCCATTCATATCCATGCCCAATTTCTAGTAGATGAAGAAGATCTTCAGCATTCAGATTGTTTGGAAGTGGTATTTTCACAATATCATGCAGATCTAGCGACAGTGTCAACACCTCCGGACTTGACCAATAAGACATCTTGGAATGCAGCTTTGACAATTGGTGTGTGCGGATACGCGGCACGCATTGCACTCTCTAGAACCATCACATCTTCATACACTTTGTCTACGAGTTTCTCAATCCCCTTTCTGAGTGATTGAATTGCATCCTGTTTTCTTGTGATCATGAATCCAATTCTTGTTGGTCCATCTCTTAGAGGCCTACAGACAATGAAATCCACAACCGCATTGTTGACCTTTGATAGTCTGACTGCCATGGATGATAAAACTCGTTTTGCATTGTGACTAAGGTCAATTCCTTGTGGAACGGTCTTAATCAGACACATTCCAATTATTTCCTTACCCCATGGCCGAAGAATCGTTAGAAGATTCCTCTCTTCATCCCAGTATAGTCTACGCCATCTACTACTAAGTACTATTGACAAAACAAAGAGCAAGCTAGCGTAACCCAATACAGTAAGAATGAGGGGTTCTATTCCACCAAAGATGAAATTACGCAGACTCCATGCGGTGACAAGTGCAACAAGCAACATATACCAATTTTTCAGACTTTTGGGAATTCTCATCACTTGACATCCTCCCTCAACACGATAAATGATAGTTCGCAATCACTACCAGTTACTAATCCAAAGAGATTCCAAATCACAATACAATTCAATATCAGAAGAGTGATGACCATAGAACTAACTAGCATTGTATAAGGCAATATAGTGAAAGCTATTGAAAGTAAAAGCACTAACGAGCTCAGTAAAATCGTTGATCTTATCCTCATAGCATATTCCTCCCTTGACGATATCTTAGAAAAACATGGATTGCTTCTTCCAACTCGCTTGTGGTTGAAAACTCCCACAAATCAGAGATTGCATCTTCACCAAACATATTGACATATTTTCTAAATCTGCGGTCTAATAGGACTACTACGCCCCAGTCTGTGGGGGACCTTCGGAGACGTCCTATGAGCTGAACAACCTGTCGAACAGCTGGAACCACTGAACTGTAATAGTAACCTGCGCCCTCCCAAAATCGTTCCTCATACCAATTCTGCAAAGCATTCTGATATCCAGTAGGCGGGCTGAAAGGAATGCCAATCCCAATAATCAGATCAATCAATGAACTTCCATCGAAGACAAGGTCGATACCCTCGCTGAATTTTCCACCATAGACCATGAATATGGCATAAGGTCCAGTTTCAACAGCGGCCTGTAGATGTTCAATACGTGCCTCTCGGTCTTCAATTATTCGTTTCCTATATCCACAATCTACATTGAAACTGAGAACCTGTTTCATCATCTCATAGCTTGGAAAGGCTATGAGAGCACTTTTCTCTGCAGGCATTATTGTTAGTACACGTTCAATCTTGTCTGCAATGCTTTGCCAGAGTGAGTCTGAACGTTCGGTATATTTTGTTGAGAGTACTTTGTCAAGTAGTATCATACGGGAGCCTGAGGGGAAAGGACTCATGATGTCTTCACAGAGTGCCCCTTTTATGCCAAGTAGGTCTGCGTAGTGTTCAGTCGGTCGAAGAGTTCCAGACATGAGTAGTGAAGAACGGGCACCTCGAAGAACAGGAGCAGTCAGACCTGCAGCGTTCAACGGACGTATCTTGAGAGCTGCATCAACAGGACTTACCTCACTTTTCCATCGATGTAACATCTCCAAAGATATGTGCCAATCAGCACTCTCCAGTCCTCTAACACCTATATAGAGAAATTCAGCTAATCGATCTAGGGGACTCTCTCCTATCACTGAGTCAGGACCCTCAAGTATCTTAGTACGTTCCATAAGGAGTGCAAGAGCATCCTGCTCAACAAATCGAGGAATTACATCCCATCTATTGAGAGAAATCTCTGTCTTTTTTGAACTCACTCTGTCAAGTTGTTCTATGAGTGTTGACCACAGGAACTCAACTGCATCATTAATCCAATCTAGACCAGTCTCTTTTCTGACCTGATCTTTATTATCTCGAAGCCACTGTAGGTCACTCCCTGTTAAAGTAGCTGTTTCAGAGTCCAGTACGTGACCATGTAGATTATGAGCCTCATCAACCAGCAAGTCGATATCTGGAAGACTCTGTCCAAGAGAGTGTAATAGTGCATTCCTAACTCTTTCTTTGAATATGTAAGAATACGGACCAATGATAACACGACTCTGACGAGCACACCATCTCAATACCTCATATGGACATAGCCCTTCAGATTCACTGAGTGATTCAACAATATCTCGTGTTACAACATCATTCTCAATCAAATCATCCACAAGTTCCATTGATGAATCACGTAAACGGGGCCTCCCATCCTCTGTAGACTTTCTGTAGAAGTTCCAGTAGTAAGAGCACCTCCCTAGTCGAATCATCAGTGCACAGCCACGTGTGAAACCACTGGAGGTTTCAGCAGAGATTCGATGCTGAATCGGACATACATGGACTCTTGAAACCATGCTTGTTGCAGTAGCACTAGTCAGGCGTGTTGGATGATTCTTTCTCAGAACCCTGAGTTCATCCTCAAAGACTCTCGATTGTGAATGTGTACGGGTAAGGACCAGTAATCGAGCATCAGGGTCTTCCCATCGTGCGTGAAGATATCCTGATAGTACAGCGATCGTCTTTCCAACGCCGCAATCAGCACTGAGCATTCCAACGGTTTTGGTAGCAAATGTTTCTGTCGCTAATCTGACTGCAAGTAATTGATTCTGACGAGGGACGTATGGAAACCAATCAGTTATAGCGACAGTTTCTATCATTCAATATCCTCCAGATGTAGAACACTCTCAGCGCGTTGCACGCGGAACCGAATTGAGAAGAATCGCTCCATAAGTCGTCGATAGCGATACATATTTGAAGGAGAATCAAACCCTTGTACAGATTCTTCCATTCGTGTGACTATCTCAGGACTGAACCCTTTCTTTCTAGCAATCTTCCAAAATGTACTCTCCACTTCCTTTGATGTGACCTCAACAAATTGGAGAGTATTGGTACACAGATCTCGTAGAAATTTGACAGCCTCTTTTGGTTCGGTCGGGATGTCAGAGGTCTTCTTCTCTGTGGGGATGTATAGACTCACCCCATCGGATGTGTCGAGGTAGACTTTGTTTGGCACTCCTCTCGTGCCACGCATTGTTTCCAGTACTGAGAGAAGACGCGGCAGATTGGTCATCTGTCCTTCCCCCTCACGCCTCCAAGTGATAGTTGTCACTACGAAGAGCTCTGGATTAGGTTCAGCTGGTCCGATGTTAACCACCGTGAGTTGTGCATTCTCCTTCCTCATCAGCAGGTTGGCGAGACCAATCAGGTTCCTGTGAGGTGTGCGATAGGGGACTTCTACTGTCGCCAATCATAGCACCTCCTCAATCGTACCAGGGCGATATCCTTCAGATGTGTGGATAACTTCACCACTATCGAGGAGTAGAGAGAGATGATGGAGAGCCTTCTCACTGTCTATCCCTGCGTCCACACATTCTTCAAGAATCTTCGATTTAGAAACAGGACGTCCTCTTCTTAGATCAACAAGACAATGAACAATATTTAGGACACGTCTTCTGGTCCCCAATCCTCTCTGAATCTTTCCACGTGATTTCGAAGTTGACTTCGCAATCGCCTTTACTAGCATAGACCTAGCAGTTTTCTCATCTGGAGCATGAAATAGGATATTTTCTGAATCAAGATTAGTCCCACAAAGACTGCACCTCATATTTGAGCCCTCTTTCTTGCAGCCGCGGTTCTTGCATTTTAAACACTCATACCCAACAAACTGCATTCTATGCCTCCTCCTCCTCAGCTTGAACTTTAGCCATCTCCTTGATTACCTCAGCTGCACTCATCTTGCCCTGTTTCTTTAATTCATCAACAACACGAGCTTCTTCGTTTTTCTTTGTCTTCGCATCGGAGTAGAAGCCACCCCATCCTATCCTACAAGTTTTCTTAAACTCCGGCACACCTGCGTTGTCCTGAAGTTCGATATAACGTTCATCGTCTTTCTTTCTTCTCACGTAGAAGCGGTAGTCTGATGCATGTGAGATTATGTGGCCCCCCACTGGAGCATTAGAAATTCCTCCATAGGTGGATATTGTAGATGTGGCTTGATTTGTATATGCGAATATTGTGCCAGTCGCAGTACCAAGTCGACGCATCTGATTGAGTAGTTCGTTCATCTCCTGTTGACGTTCTTTTAATTGATTAAGGCCAGTATACTCAGCTCTGAAAAGACCTGTAAAGGAATCAATCACGACGAGTTTGTAGTTTTCTTCCGCACAAAGTTGGGGAATACGTTCGAACAACTCAGGTATTTGTGATGAGAGGATAACATTCGCCCGACCAACGTTCTCTAACGCAATATCAGGGTCTAAACCCCACCGGAGTGCACAAGCACGAAATGTCAATGGTTTGAAACTTGATTCCGTATCCAACCAGATTACACGACCATCAAGTCCACCTCTTTCTACAGGCAGCTGAGCACGTACTGCAAGATGATAACACCATTGTGTCTTACCTCCGCGAGCTGGGCCGTATAGTTCTACGAGAGATCCTTCTTCAATTCCACCTAACATAGATTCGTCAAGATCCTCCAAACCAAACAACAACCTGATCTTTGCTGCCATTTCTTGTTCAACCTCAATACCACTCATGATACCAAATCCACCAACGAGGTCCCTTGCAGCACGGACTAACTTCTTACAGGTTCCCTCACCTAACTTGGTCCGACTCTGTAGTTCATTTGGGTTCTGCACAGCTAATAGCTCGGCAGTTGTGATGAACACCCCTTTGAGTTTCTTTGCAGCGGCTGGACCTACGCCCGGTACTTCTTCTAGTTCAATCATTTCAAAATCAACTCCAATTCTTGTTCTAATGGACCTCGTACTGGGAACATACAGAGAAAACAATCTAAGAATTCTACAGCAACAACAAAATCATCCTCGTCTTCAAAACCATAACCTGAGACCAGTGAGAGTAAGACCTGACTGGACTCACTGAATCTAAATCGCAGACCGTCTTCTGTGACTCTACCAGCAATACTGACATGGCCACCTAGTCTATCCAGCAGAGAATTAGGTCCGTCATCATGTGTCATTGTAGCAATAGCAGGAAGATTGTATTCCAGAGATTTGACTAGAATCTCTCCAATGAATTCCTGCCATTCGTAATCGTTCTGTTTGGTCTTGCTAAGAGGAAGACTCTCGAGTGCGTCATTTGCTCCGGCTAACCAAGACTCATTGATAGACTGATACCACGATGGCGTGAAACGCAGCATCATCTCGTCATTGTAGGTCATCATACTTCAGCAAGCACCTCCTGTGCCGTGGCATGAATCTCCAACTGTGGTCGAAGACCATCAAGCCATGTCATGATCTCATGGAGCAATGGATGACTCAGTTGTTTTGTAGTCAGTACGGACTGGAGGAGTGATCTACATGCTCTCACGATAATGGATAATGGAAGGTCTCTGTCCTTGATTCGGTCTTGCCAGTTTGAACCGACATAACCGCTCTCTTCTGACAGAAACTCAAGAACATCGAAATCTATCGGATAGTCTTTCTTCACTACGTTCTCTAGAACGCTTGACCATTTCTTCCACGTTGTGATGAAATCGTATACATCTCTGGCAAGGGTCTTGGTATTCTCAGCTTGAAATCCCATTACTATCTGCGTGCACTTCTCTGTAGTAATCGCTCCAAGCTCGACACCCTTGTTCTCACGGCCCACTAGGAGTGAGACCAGTGGAACAAGTCCAATCATATCACATGGCATGAATCTGCCAGTCTTCACTTTCTTCACTCGTGGAAATGGAGACAGTATATGACTCCGAAGTCCAACAACAAGATAGAGATATCCATCTTGGTTCAGTCTAGCTCTCTCAATGTGGATATTCCTGTCTTCATACATCGTCTGAAGACTGAGAGTCACATCAGTCCATTCAGGTGCCTCGTCTGACTGACTCTCTTGGAATACCAGTCTGAGAGACTGTATCCCCGTTGACATCTTTGCTCACGAGTAAAAATGTATGAATAAAGGATATACTAACTTATGGAAGAACATGCCTACGGTATAATATTGCCCAGATGATTAATTTGGGATATGAATGCAACTGCTACGCAAAACGTATGGTAAATAGAATTATATGAGCGAAATTGAACATTCATAATGCTCTATTTTCATTCCATTTGCACAGCCGTAACACCTAAAGACATGAAATTGGAAATTTTCAAGAACTTTTCATTAATCCATAAAAATCCATTATGCTTTCTCTTTTCGATAATCCACAAGATGAAGGATATACTCGCACAGACTCTTAGACATTTTTTGGGGGAGTACTGGCACTTTACTCACACGATGCCTAATTGATAATCCAACATCCCTGAGTGCACTCTCTACCTTAGTGAAGTCATTAACTGTGCAGGTCATGCCAAGATTGAAGTGTTTCAAAATCTCATAACCGTAAGCTGTCAGATGCAGCAGCTGTAAATCAATCACATCACCCTCCTGACAAAGGTCGAGGTCCTCTACCTCACCCCATCTCAAATCAACAATTCGCGAGGCGTTGAGAGCGAACCAGCTTACCTGTTTAGCTTTATTCATCTCCAATCCGATAGTAACGCCCGATGCTTCAATCTGTTCTTTATAGAGTTTGATGATTTTCTCACGAGCAATGGTTTCAAAGTCCATTCTCTTATACGATTTCAGAATATCAGATAGAACAATTGAAGATATGTCAAGAAATCCAAGCCATCCTAAATCAAGAAGAAGCAATAGACTCCGAGTGAGATGATGCAGCTTCCATGGTGATTCATATTCTTCAATGATAGGAACCAATTGGTTAAGGTAAGAGTAAGATTGGATAGGATCAAGTGAGAGTAGAAAGTCGCTTTGATTAATCTGTTTAAAAATTAGAGGTGCCACCTTCTTGATGGTTTCAGACTCTAGTATTGATCTACGATAAGTTCGGGAGGTGACATCTACTTTTCGCAAAGATTCCATTCCGATGAGAGGACTCAAGTCTAGCTCTTTGATTCCGTCATTTCCATATGCTTGGAAAACCTGTAATTCATCCAGTCCAGCTAATGGACTCAGATCAAGAGATGAAAGATGTTTGTTTCCAGTGATGACGAGTTCATGGAGATTTTTCAGTTCACTGAGAGGAGAGAGATCAAGTTCAGAAAGATTCCAATTATTTGAGATAACAAGTTGCTGCAATCCCAGTAGTTTCCGTACTGGTCTCAGATTAAGATGCTGTAGTGTTGAATTATAGGATATTTCTATTCTATGTAAATCAATCATTGCTTCCAAGAAGGACAAATCCAGACTTGGAAGACTTCGATTCATGTAAACAGTGAGTTGCCTTAAATGAGGAATTGTAGCCACGTGTAATTCTTTTAGCGATGGATTCCAGCTAATTGCTAGATGCTGCAAATTTGCGAGAATACTGAGAGGAGTGATATCAAGAGTTTTGAGCTTTTCATTTCTTTCGATGCTGAGAGACCCTAATGTCTTGGTTTTCCTTAGAGGAAATAAATCCACTTCTAGAATATCACTATGACCAGTAATTCGAACAATCTCTACACCATCAACTGATTCAACAGGTATGGTAATTTTGACTACACCACCATCCTTCAATGTGGCAGGGAGTCGAATCGTTCTCATAACGTCGCTCAGCGATTTTGTAGCACTTGGAACATCTAAGTATTTCTTCAAACACCAACTATCAACATCTGCCGAGCTACCAACTTATTAGGAATAAGTAGTGAGTGAAAATACATTATTGCTGGGGCAATGCACAATGGGACTACGGGCAGGGGAAAAACTTGGAAAAGACCTAACTGATGAGGAGGTCAAAACCAAAGCACTTAGTCCGGAAGAGTATTCATTCAACCCAGAGGTTTTCGAAGAACAGACGGGTTTTTCACCATTATCAAATAAACCTCTCAAATTGGTGGAGATTGAGAATATATTGGGACCAATCCCACATGATTCGAGTCCAGCTAAAAAAGTACGAACATTATTCGAGCAGGTAGATTCCCTTCTCCCAGAAATAGAGAACGGAGTCAAGAGTCCTTTAATCTATGTTCTCTGCCGAATACTTGAGGGAAACTTTTCGGTTGTACCTTGGTCGTATGATATTCATGGAAACCAAGGATTACCCATTGAATCAATCAATCTGCTGCGCTTAGCAATGATTGCAGAGGAATGCAATACCAAACCCTGGTGGCTTGATATTCTATCTACTGTATTAACTGAATGGGACAGAGAGGATCAAGGTGAACTCTACTCAGAAATATCCAGATATATTTCAGTCACCATCAATGTGCTGAACTCAGCACGTCTGAATGTACTATTACACTATCTCAATGAACGAGCAAGCACAACCATCATGCGAATCGGGAGGCTTCGTGACAGACTAAGTCTTTCAAAACAAGAAGTAGATTATTTTCGTACGGTCGCAGAAACCTCACTATCACAAATTATGTGGCCCCTCTCAGACAGACTGGGATTTCACAAGTACATTGTCCAAAGTGAGAATGCTGCTAGTATAGTTGACTCCTACACATCTGACAATCACAAACCAATATCCTTAGCAATTTCAAAGAAGACATTGAAGGGAAATCATATCCACAAAATATCAGAGTATCGAATGTCTTTGCGGACTGATATGTATGTTCGACCATACTGGAGAGTAAATGTGAGTCTTCAAGACAACGAGAGCAATGAGCAAGACCTGATATTATTCGAAGAGAGAATCGATGATGTGAAAAAAACAGCTGAACTATCAAATGAGGAGAACTTAGCTCTCTCTGTAGGATGGGCAGGATTAGGTCT
Source organism: uncultured archaeon (assembly GCA_964610875.1). Classification (GTDB taxonomy): domain Archaea; phylum Asgardarchaeota; class Thorarchaeia; order Thorarchaeales; family Thorarchaeaceae; genus CAZSWP01. The sequence continues at coordinate 47,522 of CAZSWP010000004.1, read as the reverse complement.
TATGTCTACTAGAAATGCAATTCTTAATGGCTTTGGTCTTCAACCTTCTGAGATTAGAGATATCCTTACATCACTTGATAAGAAGCAAGTCATGCAACTTGTTCATCTACCACATTTTGAATTAACAGGTCTTTCAGCTCATGTCTATTTGAATATCACTGGAGAACCAAAAACATTACGACTACTGCGAAATTCCCTAGAGAGAGGTGTTCCCTGGGTCGAGTCATATCTCTCAGAGTCTTCAGAAACCCTCATTCTCTTTCTCGGACTTCCAGCAGATCATAGACAATTGGTACCAGCCTACCTCAGAGGATTTCTCTCCCAGCTCGACCTTGAGCTTAGAGAAACCTGGTTGATAGAGCAGAGAGTGAGAAAAAGAATCACAGGATTATTCAATTTTTGGAAGAATTGACAGAATGAATTATCTCAGGGTTTTTAAAGAAAAACCCAAAAAAGACCGAAATGGTGTTACGGCTGTGCAAATGGAATGAAAATAGAGCATTATGAGTGTTCGAATTCGCTCATATAATTCTATTTACCATACGTTTTGCGTAGCAGTTGTAATCATATCTCAAAAGTATTATCCAGACTTTATAATACCCCAATGTAGCTTTCAGTAGTACATTTTAGTAAAATTAAATCATATATTTGACAGCAGAGTTTGGCGCGGAGTTGGAACCAGCGCGCGTCGAACGGGGTGGAAAAGATGTCAATAATGCGACGCTTAATCGGAGTCGTGGCGAAGAGAAAACAGAAGTTGATTGAGCAAGTCCTCAACCATCCAATCACGATGATGGAGGAGAAGCTAGAACATATCCTTACCCGTCATCAGGATACTGTGATTGGAAAGAAACTTTGTTTTGGAGATATTGCTTCGCCTGACGAGTATAGAAATAGAGTTCCCCTGATGGACTCAAAGAGCATGGCTCGTTATCTCAAGATGGTCTATGAGAATCCTACAGGGCAGATATTAACAGCAGACCCAGTAGTCTGGTATCTTCAGACCTCTGGTACGACTGGTCTTCCAAAGCAGTTACCGATAACTGACCACGGACTGAAACAAGTCGCCAAAGGCAGCATGCTTGGATGGATGGGATTCCTAGCACAGGATCCAGAGAACTCCAAACTTGTTGATGGACCTCTGGTTACTTTCGGAGCTCCTGCAATGATTGATGAGATCAACGGAGTTCCTGTAGGATATGCCACAGGAGTATATGCAAAACATCAGAACAAAATATTCCAGCGTTTAATAAAACCAGGTCAAGAAGTATTCGACATACAAGACATGGATGAGAAGATGTGGGAATATGCCAAGGTCATTGCTACTCATGATGTGACTGCACTACAAGGTATCACTACATTGAACCTTGCCCTCATTCGTCGTTTGCAGGAACATTACGGACCAGCACTACTTGACGAGTTCAAAGGAACGAAATATGAGGCTAAAATAAGAGATGCTCTCTATGATGACAGACTCGATGTTGCGGAACTCTGTCCTGATATGAGATTATTCCTTGCTTCAGGTATCGATACAGATCCCTATAGGACCTGGATAGAGCAAACATTTCCAAACGTAACAATTTGGGAATTCTATGGAGCTAGTGAGGGATTCATGGCTCATCAGTTGCTATCGGGAAATGGGATGCAGCTTGCTACGAATTTGAACTACTTTGAGTTCATTCCGGAATCCCAAGTAGGTATCCCTAACCCAGAAGTCATTCCACTATCTGAAGTGAAGATGAACGGTCGTTATGAGATAGTAGTGACTAATGACCAAGGATTCTACAGATACCGAATTGGCGACATGGTTACTTTCAGTTCTACAGACCCCTACACGATAACAAGTGTTTCACGAAAGGGACGAGTCATAAATCTATCAGGTGAGAAACTGACTGAGGCACATGTATCAAACGCAATGAAGACAGCATGTATGAAGACAGATACAGAAGTGACAGACTTCACTGTGGTGGGAGTGGTTCGAGATGGACTACCCTATTATGTGATTGCAGCTCTATTCTCTTCTGAAGTAGACCCAGTAGATTTTGTACGGTCATTTGAAGACTATCTTAAGAGCGTCAATATGGAGTTCAAGATTGTAAGAGAAACAGGTGCACTCGGAGCCACTAGAATCTACAGGATGCAGTCTTCAGTGTTTGAGGATAGGATTAAGGAGCATCATGTGCAAATCAAGCCAGTTCCATTGACAACTGATGATAGAGTTCTTGCTACCTGTGAAGCTATGTAAAATGACCACTGGTGTTGAACCTCTAAGTGGGCTAGCTCATCAACTGTGGATGTAAAACAGATTCCAAGCTACGAAGAAACTGTTGACAGGAATACAAGGATAATAACACCAGAAGAGCAGGATTGGATTAGACATGCGGTTGTCGCACAAGCTGGTGTCGGTGGTAACTCCGACATCATCTTCACACTTGCTCAACTCGGATTTTGAAAATTCAGAATTGGCGATCTAGCTATCTTTGAGGCGACTAACTTCAATAGACAGCTTGGAGCAAATATAGAGAGCATTGGTCGAAACAAAGCACGAGTTAGTGCAGAAGAGGTTCTGAAGATTGATCCAATTGCAGTGGTTGAAGTTTTTCCAGACGGTGTCACCATGGACAATGTTGAGCGCTTCGTAAGGGATGCAGATGTTATTGTTGATGGTATTGACATTTCAGTGATGCAAGAGAGAAAAGCAATGTTTGATATTGTCAGAGAGGAAAATATTCCCGTCTTTTCAAGTCCCGTTATTGGTTTTGGTGCAGGACTTGCTGTATTCGACCCAATGAAAAGTCCTTCATTCACAGAGTTCTTTGGTGAGATTGCTGAAAGAGATACTCCAGAATGGCATAATTTCATTCTGAAATTTGGCATGATGTTTATGGGATTCAAACCTGAAGGAATTGATATTCAGCTTGCACAGCAGAAGAAACGAAAAGGAAAGGCACCAGCAATTGCGCCAAGTTGTCGTGTCAATTGCGCACTTGTGACTACAGGCATTAATTGGTCACTGTTTAAACAAAGGAGAGATACCTATCGTACCAACCACATTACATGTTGATTTACTAAAAGGAGTGATAAAAAAATCGGGACCATTGAAACGTACATTAATGAGGAAATACATGGAAAGTAAATTGAATAATGAATCATAGAAGATACAATGAATCTCGAATCATTTGAAGAATCAATATCAAAATAGAATACGTCCAGAGTGCAAATTTGCACTCTGAATTTTAAGCAAACACAGGAGTATTTCTGTTGTCTTTCTGTGTATCTTATCTACTCCATGATACACGAAAGAGATTCTAAAAGGGTTCAATATCAGGATCTGGGTCGTTGTACTTCATTTTGTTTCATAATTCTATTCTATTTTGAAACTGATTCATTACTAAGCATCTCCTTTGTCTAAACTAGGATGCAAAATGAACAAAGGATGGCATTAACCGCAATTCTATAGTTGGAAAATACTATGAGTATTTATTCTACAATTTGAATGAAAATAACCAAATACGGAATATTTGAAGTTATACTATTTGATAATCAATGCGTACGATCTTGACTCAGTAATCCGGAAATATCGCTATCCCACTCTTCATTACGCCATAACCTTGTAAGCATTCCATATCCATAATGCAACAAATCATGAATCAATTCGATTTTCATTGATAGTCCAATGTCCTTTCCAAACTCTTCCAGTTTCTTCAATTCATTTACATCTCCATATCTAACAATACAGAAAATCTTCCTTCCGTCATCCAAAATTCTGATGTCACTAGTTGGCATTTCATCAAGGAGTAATTGTGCTAATCCGAATCCAACCTTGGTACTATCTTCCTTTGCTTCAATATAGATACCGATGGATTTCAGAATATTCAATGACCTTTCAGAAGATTGCAAACCTTGCCATAAGAAGTCCGGCTGTGCTAGCCCCGAGGCAATTATTTTGGAAATTCTCTCATATAAGACATCATTTGATATGTTTCCGATTGGTGTGACATAATTCTCATCTTCTAAATTAAATAGAGATATACCAGTTTGAAGATAGTCAAGAGCTATCACATCAACTGAATCAAGATTTCTTTTTCGATGTGAAATATTAGGAGTATATTTTCTCTTCATCTTTTTAATTGATGATTCCAAACCAATTTTTTTCCGTATTCTTTCAACAGGCGAAATTCTTACATCAGATTTCAGCATTGCATCTATATTATTATTCCTTGATTGCCAAATGACCTGAGAGAGATGCTTGTTTAGCATTGAAGTAGAATCATTCTGAATCCTATCAAACGCCCCTTTTGGAATCAAGCTGAATGAAACCCTATTGGGATAATCTACTTTCTGTTCATCAAAAGTAAAACTCCACCACGTATGTCTGTGAGGCCATCTATATGCCCTTTGTAGACGAAACGTGTGAATTAAGCCAATCTGTGGATAATCAATTGTGGCACGGTATACAATGGGGAATTGTATAAGACGCATACGTGTTATCCACAAATCTTTGTTGAAAATAGCATCCTGTTTTCTAACTGGTAACCCTTTCGGAATTCTATTTACTTTTGAAAGGTTCTTCAATACACTGATGAATTCGTGAGATAATTCTGGTTGCTTTATTTGATTAAGGAACTTGGTTGGATTGGTTTGTTGCCAATAGTCAGATTTCACTACAATGTTTAAAAAGTATCTTAGATATTGCTGCGTTTCAAGACCAAGCGCTTTATCCATAAGATATTGTGAAACTAAAAATCTAAGATATCCTGAGCTTGAGAATTGAAGAAGTAAATCCACAGGATCTTCCGTAAAAGGTTGTGGGTTTGTAGTTGTCCATGCTAAGAAAGCCATCAACTGTTCACGTATTTTTCCCTGATAGAATGAAGGTAATAGTGGTTCTAACGTTTCCTTCATAGAAGTCCCACGAGGTCGAAGGTCTGATATTTGAACACCATTAGTCAATTCCATAAGATTTCGATAATTTGGAGCTGGTAAAGACAACATTGTTTCGACCCAATTGTCAAGTACAACGGTGGTATGTGTTTTCAGTAACTCCTCCTCCCAAGTCACATGTTTTGGTTCGGTAAAGAGCCACTCAACCTCGAATGTGTTAACTGGAAATGAAAGAATAATCTCATCACAATCATCATTCGTAATTGTTAGCATTCTCAGTTTGGGCTTTCTAATGATCCTCTGGATAAAAAGGAAAACTGGTTTTATCCCATCTATGACCTTGGCATACCAACCTTCTGTAGATGGAGGGTACATTATAACTTGTTCTTTTGCATGTTCATCGTATTTTTTGGATGCTATTAGTATGGGTGTTTTTTCTACTAAAATCGGTTTATCAAATTTGAATTGGATCGAACCGTGTTCAGCATCTTGATGAAAACCAAATGTCTGGAGATATGACACAATCCCAAGTTCATTTGATATGGCCTTCAAAGATATTTTAGGACCATCTTTTGTCCACTCTAATATAGCCCTATATGGGTTGTTCTTTGAATCATATGCTTTGATTTCCAATTTTCTACTTCCTTGTGATTTCAACCATGTTTAAGTCATGGATGTTCTACTCACACGGGAAGACATTCCAGTCTCCTTCAATGTGAAGGTACGCGTCCAACTCAGGTGTATTCCGTGAGGTCAATTGGAGATATAGGTCTTATCACAATAAAATCTTGTATTGCCTGGCATTCACATTTGACTACAAAATTCTTGTTCAAGATACAATACTGAATGATTCAAAAGTCGGTTTGCTAATCAATTCTACATGTCAATCTTAAAGAATCGTATGTTCTCACTACCCGAGGTCATGGGTTTCTTTGGCCCGTTTGTTGCATTATTTAGCATTCTAGGAGCCATCTCACTTTCATCATGGTTTACGTGGGATGGTAATGCTCTGAGTGATTTAGGGCATTACGGAAATGGAGTTGCAGCAGCCGTTATTTTTAATTTTGGTTTGGTGATTACAAGCTTAATTATACTGCATTTCACTGTTTGGTTCATTTTCAACCTGAATGATACACTCACAAAGATAGGCATGCTTCCATTTCTGATTGCACTGGGATTTCTTATACTGGTCGGACTACTCTCCGAAAATTTTGGAACAGCCCATTTCATCGTATCCGTGGGATTCTTTGCTAGCTTCCCATTTGCTATGTGGATCGTAGGATTTGGAATGCTACGATTCAAGCATCTACGGTGGTTCTCACTATTATCAGTGATATTACCATTCATTTCTATAATCATGTGGGGTGGATGGTACGGAGGAATCTTTCCCTTCTGGACTGGAAACGCTATCCCCGAGATGACCACCGCATTGACAGGAATCCTGTGGCTATGGCTGATATGGATTCTATATGGCACAAATAATTTGAATCAAGTAATGATGAAACATGTATCTTAGTGAATGTTACACAGAGGGATAATGACAGTTTCAAGCAAATGGAGATGCTTTACTCTATTTAGAAAATCTAGAGAAGCATAATAATCAAGAATATGTATTATAAACCCCTATCCTATCATAATAGGAATTTGGGGCATTTATATGATAACAGAAGGTCTATAAAGGGCGTATTATCTATAGTTATTTCAGAGGAGAGAATATGGCGATAGATGATATAACACCTGAAACAGGACCTCCATCCCAACCAGGACCAGACTATACTGTTGGTGCAACGGGTCTTGTGTCCAGAACTTTTAATCTCTGGATACGAAGAATCGGAGCCTACTTGGTTATTGTTGGTCTTGTTGGTGCAGTACTCGCAATAATTAATTCAGCAATTGCATTCGCGATTGCACCTACAGATCCTCAAGGATTTCTAAATCTAATCGGAAGTAATCCATTGGATATTTTATTTCAGATATTCATGTGGACCGGTGTTACTGATGCACTACTACTTGTGATTTCAATACTTCTGACTGTAGTTGGATTTGTGATAAACGCAATTACATATGGAGCGGCTATCAAATTATGCCTGACAGATTATGGCGATCCAGGAGCCGGTACCATTGGAGATTCATTCTCTTATGCAATTAGTAGACTAGGAGTTCTTATTGGAGCACAACTCTTGTACGGTTTTATAATCCTACTACCAGTCTTGCCAGGAGCATTCCTATTTGTTCTTGCAATACCTGCAGTAGACCCACTTGACCCTGCAACATATAGCTCACTTTTGACAGCGTCAGTGCTAATCTTAGTAGGCGGGATAATAACACTCTATCTTGTAGTAAGACTCTTACCAACAATAGCAGTCGTAGTTGCAGAGGAAGACAAGTCAGTTGTTGATTCTTTGAAGAAAGCATGGAATATCAGTGAAGGCAATTTCTTCCACATATTAGTTGGCTTCATACTATTTGCGATAGTAGTTGGAATAGCAAGTATTGTAATTGCAGGAGTATTCCTACCACTGGCATTAGTGAGTCCATTACTAGTTGGCCTTGGAACAATTGTAGCAGGACTGATTATTAGCCCACTTCCAGCAATCTTCCAAGCAGTACTGTACAGAGACCTCGAATCGAGAACCAGAAGCAGCAAAGCAGAATGGTGGTAATATAATACACAAACGGGTCGCCGTACCCGTTTTCTTTTTTATTTTAAATTACATAATCAATAGCAAAAAAGAAGATATTCTAGTACTATTTACAGATTCGAGTGAAAAGCACATTAGCTCATTCTCAAATCTGATTAAAGGCAGACCAGCAACAGGTCGATTTCCTTCATTCTTTCACAAGGGAGGAACTACTGATGCGATGGCATATGCAATCCCGCTAACGATTCCAGCAAAGAGGAAAGCTAGAATTGCACCAACAATACCGGTTATCAGAACGGCCTTTAGGAAATGATTTTGATAGTCTGAAGGTATCTCTTCGGAAGCTAGGTTCCAGTTAATCGTTTTAATACTGGTCAGGAACAATCTTACGCCAATGACAATTCCAATCAGTACGAATACCAGACCTAGTATTGATCCGATGAGGTTATACCATGCAACCCATAGTGATGGGGCATATGAAAAGGTTCCCAGCATGGAATTTATTGCTCCTTGGAGGACTAGACCTGCAGCTAAAAGCAGTGTGAACCACTGACCATTCGTCAGCTTATCATAGACTCTTTTCATCTCGGAATTACACTGCGGACAAGTCCCTGCTGTGCCTTCAAGGTTCTTAGAAATACCCCGCTGAGCATTACAGTTCTCACAATAGTTATGAATGCGTGGAATCATTGTGAAACTCTCTAAGAGTGATGCTTGTATATAAATTCGATAGTTCACAAGTTATTTGGGATAAATGTTTCAAAGAATATTAATCATACTAATAGAATTCCAAACGAGTTTTATTGCATGAATTATAGTTCTACTTCGAACTTCAAAACCGCCATACCAGTAAAGAGTGATTGAGATTTGTTGGACATATCAGCACCAAGAGAAACCTGTTCCCTGTCCAAATCTCTTGCTTTCCTTGGTGTGTGAGATAACAAAGCTTCAGCAATTCCCAACAATAGAATCAACTGTAGATATTATTTCTTTTAGAAGAATTACCAAAGAAATATGCAAGAATTGCAATCATCCTTTAAAGCATTGATAAATCATCACATCGAGAAAATGAAGTTCTACGATGATATAACCCAACTGATAGGTCGAACGCCACTGGTCAAAATCAAGAGAATTAATCCTTATCCAGAAGTGACCGTACTTGCTAAACTAGAGCGATTCAATCCTAGTGGTAGTGTGAAAGATAGGATTGCACTCCACATGATTGAGGAAGCGGAGAGGAGTGGACTCCTTAGTCCAGATAAAACAATCATTGAAGCAACTAGTGGAAACACAGGAATCGGATTGGCAATGATCAGCGCATTGAAAGGATACAATACCAAGCTTGTGATGCCTGAATCGATGTCCTTTGAGCGAATTAAAATCATGGAATCATATGGTGCATCAGTCATACTAACACCGGAAGAACTTGGCATCGATGGAGCGCGAGCTTATGTTGAGAGAATGATCAGTCAAGAACCTGACAAATACTTCAATCCAAACCAGTACAATAATGCTGCGAATTGGAGAGCTCATTATGAAACAACAGCCCAAGAGATTCTCGAAGATACTGATCGACAAATAACTCACTTTGTAGCAGGATTGGGCACATCAGGAACTCTGATGGGTGTGGCTAGAAGGTTGAAAGAAGAACTTGATGGTGTTAAAATAATCTCAGCAGAGCCAACTAATGGAGCATTTATACAAGGTCTGAAGAATTTGTATGAGGATGCTATACCATGTATTTTCAATCAGTCATATCTAGATGAACGGTATTTTGTAACTGAACAGGATGCACGGAAACTGTCACTTCTGTTGAGTGAAGTGGAAGGATTATTTACTGGTCATAGTGCAGGCGCAGCAATGTGGGCAGCACTCGAAGTTGCGCGAGATGTTTTTCAAAGAAAAATAAAGAATGCTGTGATTGTAGTCCTGTTTGCTGATTCTGGAGAGAAATACTTGAACTAACGACAAACTGATTCGCTTGGAGAGAAGACAAATCTTTCGATATTAAGCTGAGAGTTTCCTTGTGAATCCTTCAGACAAATAAAACATCCCATCATTCTTCATGGATTTATTTCAAGGTTAACTTGTCATAATATTGCATAGTAAATAGATTATCATTCATATACTAATTAAAACCGGAAGAATACTAGTGGGTTCATTCTTCTTCAGACTAAGAGGAGCTTGTTTCGACATGGGTAGCATGAAAAGTTCAGTGAGTCAAGAGGATACCAAGTATGGTGTTGAGTTCAGGGTAGAATGTTAGCGTATTTTAAAAAGAGTCCAGGAGACCCTGATAAAAATAGGGTCTCCGAAGTTCTATTATAGTAACTGATCAAGAAGTTCGAGCAACTCAACAACTCTGAGTTTAGAACCAATGTCTGACAGGTCCTTTCCAGTCTCCTCTTCTTCCTTTCTGAGGTCCTTTAGACCATCATTGAAGTTCGTCACACAGAAAGGACAAGATGTCATGAGAATATCAGCACCTGTGGATGCAGCCTCTTTGAGACGCTCCTTCGAAGTTGCAAGTGCCATGTCTGGAAACTGTGCCTTCACACCACCGCCAGCTCCACAGCAGAAGGAGTCACCCTTGATGCGGTACATCTCACGAAAGTCCAGATCAGGAATAGCATTGAGAACAACTCGAGGAATCTCGTAATGTTCCTGTTTTGCCTTCTCTGCCTTTCTGCTGTCAAGTAGCCAGTTGTTGGATTCAGCAAGAATTCGCTTCTCAATCTGGATACCAATGTGTCGAATACTGTGACAGGGATCGTGCCATGTGACCTTCTCTGGATATGGTTGCTCAATATTGAGCTTACCTTCTTGCAGCAGGTCATAGACCAGCTCTACTGTGTGGCGATTCTTCCACGGTAATGGTTTACCGCTGAAATGCGTATAGTCATTTTCAATCGTTTTGTAACAACCAGCGCAAGAGTATACAAGAAGATCAAAGTCCTTGAACAATTCCATATTGGTTTCCATCACGTCACGAAATATGTCACGTTGACCGGTCCTCAAGATTGGAGAACCACAACAGACTTCGTCAGACAGGATTGTGAAGTCAATATCGAGTTTCTTCAGAATGCTTGCTGTGTGGTCGGCAATACCTTGTTGCCTATACGCTGCTGTACATCCAACAAAATAAGCAACCTTTGCATCCATCACGTCAACAGGACCACTGTACCACTTTGTACGTTCTGAACGCGGCTCCTTGTATGGATTCCGCATGTCCTTGTCCACTACGCGTTCTCCGAATATCTTGTGCTTACTGAGGGGTTCTACACCCGACTCAATGATTGCCGCACGCAATGCTTCTGTTATATGAACTGTGTCAATATAGTTCGGGCATTGTGTTTCGCATAGGCCACAGGTGGTACAGGCTTCCACGACCTCAAGTAATTCTTTACTAGCTGGCATCTCCCCGTTCAGAAATGCGCGTGCCATCCATTGCTTACCTGAGTTAAAGTAGCCTTCCCAACCATAGTAGATTCCAGCGGGACATCCCTGTAGCATTCCAGTATATTCCTCAGTCTCACCTTCTTTGTCCGGCTCACCTGAGTAAGCATACTGACATGCACGGCAGTGTATACAGCGCGCGTTGACTCGACGAAGTTCTTCAAGATCTGGCATTCTCAATCGTTCCTCCTTGTAATCAATTCGTATTTAGTAGTTACGATGCGTAACTTGTTCACCCACCTTAGTTACTTCTCGTCAAGTGGGTTCGGAAGGTCCGTAACGCTTTCCCATGGGATGGCGAGACGACCTGGGTGCAGTATAAGATTCGGGTCAAGCACCTTGCGGAACTTCACCAGCATCCTGTAGTATTCCTTAGTCTGACTGAATGTCTGTGGAGCGTGTACGAATGGGTCAGGTCTGTAGTTGATCCAACCCTTCTTCAAGAAGCTCTTGGTTGTTTCAAGATTGAATTCACGAATCTTATCGTAGATTCCGGGTTCAGTGCTGTCGAAACAGAGTATTGGCATGACGATAGCCTGTCGTGCGTGGTCAATGGATGCAACCCACATAGTTGGCGGGAAGCCATAGTTCTCCATTGCAGCACAATATTCGTCCATCATCTCCCCTGATTCAAGCCACGGACAGTACCATGTGATAAACAAGAATCCAGCCTGCCAGAGTGAGTAGGGGATAGCAATCTTGTTAGGTTTCTTCAATCTGGATGCAACCTGCTTTGGATGGAGGTCCTGTTTCTTCGTTTCTCTTGAGTATTCTGCATTGTAGTCTTTGTAGACCTCATCAATCTTCTTCAAGGTGAAGTCCAGTTCTTCCTGAGTCCAAGCCCAGCACTCGTAATTCATCCACTTCTTGTCGACTCCAATCTTTTTGTAAAAGTCGTAGTCGACGGGTACATTCTCTTTTGGCCAGCGAGTCATCACAAGCTCATAGTTACCACCCTGAACCATCACTGTGCGTTCACTAACACCCATCTCATGCTTGGATATCTCCCAGGCAGGTTTGATGATGTCATCCCAGGTTTCACCGCCATACGCTACAACGGTCTTATAGTGCGGATGGGGGACCATCTTGATAGCACACTTAGTAATGATTCCCATAGATCCTTGTGAGCCTAAGAAGAGGCCGTCAGGATTTGGACCGACACCCCATCGATAAAATGGCTTTGCAGTGTCAAGCGCCCATGAGCCTGTGTGAAATATCTCACCAGTTGGGAGTACGATCTCCATTCCCATGATCATGTCGGCTTGCGGACCGTATACCCCAGTAACGAGTGAAAAGCCTCTCTCGATAGCATCACCAAGTACTGTGGCTGCCGGGGGTGCTCCATCAGGTATTGGGGGAGCCCAGTCCGGATACTTGGTCTTGAAAATTCTCCATGCATCTCCCGACTTGACACCGGGTTCTACGACCATGACACGATTCTCTGTGTCTACGTGCATTTTGTCCATTCTGGTCATGTCCATGTAGATTCCGCCAGGTTCGATAGCGGGGAGTGCAAAACCTCCACTGAGGCCACCAGCTGCGGGAGTGACGGGATTGAGATTCTCGTTCGCCACAATAAGGATCTTGGAGACCTCCTCAGCATTTGCGGGTCTCACAATCACCTCTGGGAGAACAGCCTCAAGACCCATGATACCCTTGGCCATGTAGCTGTGACGTAGTGGTTCGCTCGTTGTGACGTATTGGTCGCCACAGATGTTGACGAGCTTCTTCACGACGTCGTCAGTGACTTTATTGTACATCTGGGTCACTTGTTTTTCCTCCGTTTCAGCCAACAAGGCTGATTCGTTAATTGTCGATAGTAAGCTGCCCCCTGAAAATACCACAATAAATAGGCATCGCCTACCACTCCATGGCTACCAAACAATTGTTCTTAGAACTTCAGGCAGCAAATGATTTTCCTTCTCATCTATCAAATGTCACAAGTAAGCTAAAATGTGTGTTTGCAATTACTACTGATGGGTGCGATAATGGCTCATAAGTATCTAAGATTCATACTGCCAATCCTATTTGCTTTGGCAGGACTAGTTTTGGCAGGATTTCTTGTTCAAAGAATTGTTCAAGACTTAGTAACAATCATTCCGAATGGTGGGACTTATGATCTAATTGGAGGCCCATTGACAGGAAGAGCGGTCAGTGATGTTAATTGGATTCTAACCTATATTCCAATAATCACTATTGTGGAGTATCTAGTACTCGGATTACCTATTGCTTCATTGCTGTTATTTGGAACCCTATTGATACGCGCAACAGCTTATGATATTAGCATACTTGAGCTTGGAGATGATTTTGGCAGCATTAGAATGATTCGTAGGTCAGTAGTACCTGCACTATTTGCATTGTCTCTTGGCGGTGTTGTTTCAGGTCTTTTGAGAGACTACCTTTTTGCCGAAATCACGAATCTACCAGATGCAGCAATTCCATTCTACTACTCGTTAGTACAGATTGTTAGTGCACTCATACTATTACCAGTTGTTCTAGCATTCTTCATTCCAACATGGTTACTAAATGACTCAGGGATTGTAATGCATTTGAAAGATGATGAATTGAAAGTACGACGTTGCCCTGATACTATTGGTGTTGGACGGTGGTTAAGCAACCTTCTTGGCGGTTTCACCGTACTGACAATCCCCATTGTTACTTTTGCAAATAACTTCATTCCTATTATTGTGACCAATCAAATTAACGCACAATCAATACTCATTGCTTTGCTCCAGTCTTTTGGACTCCCCATTGTTCTCATGGCATATGTGATTCCAGTGATAGTCTTTAACGAGATATTGCTGAGGTTCATGAAACGCGCCGTGAGGCGAATTGCTAAATCACTTGGAGCCAACGAAACCAAGTTGACCACAGTTACAACACCTACTGTAATATCGTCAAAGAAAGCAATGACGCAATGAATCAAAGAAGTAATTCTGTAATCCATGAGTAAACGCGTCTTAGGACACAGCAGCGGGTTTCACCATCAGCTCCTCTAATTTTTCTGTAATCGTCGAAATCTATGATAATTTCACCATCAGCATTGTTTTTTATGTGCAATGACTTCCCTACTACTAGAAAATAACCTAGATAGATAAAAAAGGAGCAAGGAACTCTATCATCTATTCATCCCTTCCACAAACAGCCTAGTGTGAGTCAGCTATGAGCATGAGAAATCAATTCCTTGCAATCAAGAATGCAAAACTGTTTGAACAAATCAAAGAGTTCATTATTTTGGGTCAGTATAAAGAAGCATTGGAAGCAATTGAAACTCTTGATATCGATTATCTTAGAAACAAGGACCAATCTAAAGCAAGAGTTGATGCATGGAGAGGAATGTGTATCATTGGGCAAGGTAAGTATCAGGATGGTCTAAAAACAATCGAGAGAATTCTTCAAGCTGACCTTGATGATTCCTATAAAGAAGCAATTCTGGATGCTACGATTTCAAAAGCTTTTGCTCTAAGTGCTCTAGGGCAAATTGAAGAAGGACTTGAAACTTGCAGAAAGGCTGAAGATATGCTAAAGAAGCATGATCTTACCACTCGAGAGAACATGGCTAGACTAGCTAAGGTGCTTACTCTTCAAGGTTTGAACACTCTGCACAAAGGTGACATTGATCTTGCCATCGAAATCTATCTACAGAGTCACCCCCTCTTGGAAGAACTTGGTAATAGGAAGAGTGCCAGTGCAGCTCTTCACAATGTAGGTAGTGCTTATCGTGTAATTGGTAATTTAGATCAAGCTCTTGAATATGTTTCACAATCAAGGGAGGTCTCTGAAGAGATAGGATATACTCCGAACATTGCGGGTACAATTACCACAACTGGAATTATCCAATACCAAAAAGGGAACTTAGATGAAGCGGCAGAGAATCTTGATAGAAGCATAAGCATGTTTCAAGAGATTGGAAATAAAGTGTACCTGGCTAGAAGCCTCTATTATGCAGTGATTATCGCAGTGAACCAGGATCAACTCAAAAAAGCAGAACGATTTATTGATCAGATGAAGGAGATAGATGCAGGAGTTGAGAGTCTTCTAATAAATCAACACTACCGCGTTGCAAAAGCATTATGGCTCAAAGCCCGTGGAGATGTGGACTCTCTTGAAGAAGCTCATCAGTTGTTTGAACAAGTTGTAAACGAGAAGATAACGTATTTTGAAGTTACATTTCTTTCTCTTCTCAGTCTGAGTGATTTGTTATTAGACCAATTGAAAATATCGGGTAATGAAAAAATTATGGGACAAATCAAAGAATATGCTGAGATGGCTTTGGAGATAGCAACAAGTCAAGGGTCCCATTGGCTTAAAGCAGAAACCTACTGTCTACAAGCTCAGATTTCCTTAGTTGAACTCGAATATGAAAATGCTAAACGCCTCTTAACTCAAGCACAACTGATTGCTGATGAGAAGGGACTGGACCAGCTCGCTCGAAAAATCTCTGGCGAGTTCGATGAACTTCTACAAAAAGAGGAAGAATGGACTAAACTCACTATGAAACGCGCATCAGTAGTTGAAAGAGTACATGCAGCCCAGATAGATGAACGCGTAGAACGAATGGCTAAGATTCGGGAAGCAGAAGCTCCAATGATTGCCACAGATGATCCAGTTCAATTCATGTTGATGTCCGCTCACGGGGGTTTCTGTATCGTTTCCAAAGAATTCCAGACCACGTTCAATGTTGATGAATCATTGATCAGTGGTTTTCTGAGTGCAATAACAAGTTTTAGTGATGAAGTCTTCTCATTGCCTCTTGATAGAATAAAGGTTGGTGAATACTTCATACTCTTTAGAGCAGTTGTACCATTTCTTTTCTGTTATGTGTTCAAAGGAGAATCATACACGGCACTAAAGAAGGTTGACCAAGTAATTGAGAAGCTGCAGGAAGATAGTGTGATTTGGAACTCGTTAGAGAAGACGGTTGATTCAGGTCTCTTGAATCCCGATACCAATCTCATAGTGGAACAAGTTGTTACACAGGTCTTTCAAGCTACTGCTTGAATATGTGAATGGTATTAAGAGACCGTGTAGTAGTTACAATCTCAATTGTGATGATATTCTTAGTAGAAAAAAGGTGAAATGTATGTCAATAACTATTCGTTGTTTAGCCCATGCAAGTTTCCAAATCAAAACGGAAAAAAAGGTCATCTATATCGACCCCTCAACTAAATACATGAAAAAATTAAAACCGAAGAATCTTGAAAAAGCAGACTTGATTCTGGTCACCCACAATCATGCAGATCATTGTGACCCAGGTATGATTAAACAGATACGGAAACTAGGGTCTCCAATCATTGCACCGGAGAACTGTCGTGATGCGTTAAAGGGCTTCATTTGGAGTGTGCATGCAAACGAGTTTTTCCAACTAGATGATGGTGTTGTTGTACGTGCAGTTCATGCCTACAATGTAAAACGTTTCCGTCCATCTGGTGAACCATTCCATCCCAAGGGTTTTGGTGTTGGATACATCATTACAATTAATGGAAAAAGAATCTATCATGCTGGAGACACTGATTTGATTCCTGAGATGGAAGTACTTGGAGAGATAGATGTTGCTTTACTCCCCAGTGGCGACACTTACACCATGGATATGGATGAAGCTTCTGAAGCAGCGCTTCTGATAGAACCAAAGGTAGCAATCCCTATGCATGTGAAGGATGCTGACTCGGAGGTCTTCAGATCAAAAGTTCAAGATAATCCCTCCATTAAAGTTGTCTTACTTGAACATGGTGAGGAATTCACACTTGACTAAGAATTCAATACCTCTCAACAAATAATATGTTTAAAGGAAGAATATGTACTTACTATAAGGTGTGAAGAAAGAATGAGTTCCAAAAATATGGTACTAAAACTAACGCAAGGGCAGCGTGAACATCTTAAAATGATAACGGGATTTGGTCCTGCTAGATTGCATATCGAATTCAAAGATAATCTTGATGAGCTTTTTGGAAAACCATGGTCGACAAAGATGGCATCTAAAGCGATACAGCTAAACGGCGAACAGAAGGAACAAATCAAGGAGATTACAGGTGAGAGTTTCGACTATCTTATTGTATCGAAGAATTCGGTTGATAAGTGGAGAAAAGGAATATAAAACACAGAATCTCTCTGATTAAAAATTCATAAGGGGATTCGTATTTCAAAGGAAATCATGTCCCTTCTCATCTATGGTATAGCTTTCTGGGCGTTGGCATTATTGACAACGGCTCATAAAACGTTGACCTCTGAATCTAATATGCTCAGAACGATAGTCAAGCCACTTCCAGCGTTTATTGGTGCAATCTATGTGCTATTGTTTCAACCAGAGTTTACAATTTTTTATCTATTATTAGCAGTGGCTTTGATTTTTTGTGGCTTAGGGGACATTGCGATGGAGTATAATATTCTACCTGGGCTTGGATTATTTCTCTTTGCACACCTCTTCTTTGTTATCAACTTTTTACAACAGAGTATACAACAAGGATTCCAGCTCATCCCTTTTGCAGTCTTTGTTGTCTGTCTAGTCGGGTTATTATTCTATATCTTCTTCTACCATAGATATCTAAAGACATCAGAGAAGGGAATGGACCATAAGATGCTTCGAGCTGTGGATATATATGCTCTAGCAATATCATTGACCCTCAGCACTTCACTCCTTCTCTGGCTGTCGACCAATACATTCCTTGGATTCCTTCTGGTCGTTGGTGCAGTCTTCTTCATAATATCTGACTCATTAATTGGTATCAGAGAGTTCCATCATGAATTCAAGTTTCAAGAACCAGCAATTCTTCTGACATATTACATGGCAATATTTCTCTTATCAATGGGAGTTGTTGCATACATCTTCTGGTTATGATAATTGCAATCAAACAATAGATTCATTATCACCTAATCGAATTAGAAGTCATTGCTCGCGCAGAGGGAGAGTAATGGAAGAATCTGAAGGAAATACAAGTTTCGATGAAGAGATGTATCTAGAAATACTCCGAGATGACCCACCATTGAAACGATATGTATCAAGAGGGGACACCCCAGATGAGATAGATATCGAAGGCCCACACGAAGATGCTGACAGAGTCATATTCAGAATGCTGCGTTTCGTAAAGAGTGACTCGACACCAAGATTTCAACCTGTACTTGGTTCAGCAGGTATGGGAAAAACACACTTGTTCTGGGCGTTGAAGGATAAGGAGAAATCAATGAAAGAACTAAATTTTGTAGCAGTCTATGTTCCTTCTCCTCCTGCTCCAGTGAGAGTCCCATTGCATTTCCATGCATGCCTTGTAGATGAGATGGGAGAGCGAATATTTGAAAACGCAGTTGATATGTTGATTACAAAATTTGGTGGCGTGAAGGGAGTAACCCATGAACTCTATGACTATGATTATGCTCTTGAGAGATTATTGGTGGAGTATCCTGGAATATCTGCAGATGTTGTCAAAGTTCTACTTAGATATCGATTAGATCCCGCACACAAGGACCTAGCAAGAAGATGGTTACTTGGAGATGCATTGAGTCATGAAGAAATTGAACAACTCGATGTCAGGACGATTCTAGAAGAAGATGATGTCACGTTTGCCACACTCAAATTATTGCTTGAAGGTTCAGAAGAGCCAATCATGTTATTCATAGATGAAATGGAAGGTCCATACAATACACATGGTGAAGAGGGTGAACTCCATTTTCTTGAGGTAATGAAACGTCTTTACAACGAATCCAAGAATGTTCTAATTGTTGCCTCCTGTCTAACAGAAATCTGGGAGCGAATATACAACATTGCAGATGGTCCAATGCAGTCCAGAATGGAACCCGTTGTCAATCTTCGCGAATTTACAAAAGAAGATATAGAGGAGTTTGTTGCTTCCTCCATGAAAAGATACTGGGATAGACAGAACATCGATCCCCCTCCTGACAAATTGTTCCCCTTAACTACTTCTGACATTGATGAAGCATTTACCCATTCAAAAGGAGTTCCCAGAGAGGCTCTGCGGCATATCATCCCCCGAATTGATGCAATATTGTTTGACAAGGAACCTGAACCAATTGAGGAACAGTCGGACTTTGTGATTAAGCTGACTGCTCCTGTTGTCATCAACGCTGTAGCAAAAGCTTTGGAAGAAGCTGGAAAGGAGAAGAACGTGACCACCCAACTTGTAGTGGCAAAAGGTGTTGCGGAACGTGAAGCTACCGCCATTCTCGAACTCACACAAGATGGCACCTCTAAAAAAATCTGTATTGATGTGGCAAATGTAAAGGATTGGGATCGAAGCGGTGGAGTAGCCGCTTACTATTCTGTCAAACGGCTGAATGATATCATAGCGGCAAAAGAAGCAGACTATGCTATTATTGCGGTCCCAGAAGCGACAAGTGGAACGAAGTATCAATCAATAACTGAGGATATGGGGACAAAACTTGCTACGCTGAAGTTTACAGAAGATACGGCAAGGCGTCTTGTTGAAGCAGTGACGAAAGGTAATATTCCCGCTGAAGAACTGGGAAGATTCAAGGAGATGATTGAGAATCTTTTCTAGAACTCACTCATAAATGACGAGAGAAGTTTCCATATCTCGGATTGAATGCCTTGAAGTTCGTTTGAGGTGTTCTCTTGAAATGCGGTATGTCTCTCCCTAACTTTGGTTACTTTGGTGAAATCAATAATTTGGTCAATGTGGCTGTCGAAGCTGAGGAAGCAGGCTGGGATGGTTTCTTCATCTGGGACCATATGGCTGTCTTCAAAGAAAATCATACTACTCATGGGTTGCACTTGCAGCAATTGCATGTAATACCAAAAGAATGAGAGTTGGTGCCCATGTCACTCCACTTCCACGCAGGAGACCTTGGAAACTTGCTCGAGAAACTGTCACACTCGATCATCTTTCAAATGGACGACTAATACTCGGTGTTGGTATTGGAGCTCCTCCTGACCCTGAGTTTTCAGGATTTGGTGAGATAGCAAGTAAAAGGATTTGTGCTGGACCTCCGCATGTCTAGTTTCTCTCCCACTTTGATTCATAACAAAACCATCAAATGCTGTAAGAACCATAGGGATGTATTGCTTCACATCAGTGAAGTATCCTAGTGGTGTAGTATTTGACGAAAGTTGCGGTGATTAAAACAAATGATAGAGTGTATGGAGTAAACAAGTCTTTTGAGTTGCTGGGAATAAATCCCGTCAAAGGAAAAGCAGTTGTATTGAAACCTAATTTCAATACAGGTGACCCTCATCCTGCATCCACCTCAATGGTCACTCTAAGACAACTGATAGTCAAGATTCAAGATATGGGTGCAACGTCTATCACTATTGCTGAGAGAAGTGGTCCTGCAAATACAGAGCAGGTCTTTAGGGAAAAAGGACTATATGACTTAGCTGAAGAACTTGATTTCTCTATTGTCAATCTCTCTACTCTACAAAGAGAAGGTTGGGTTATGAAGGAGCCTGAGGGAAGCCATTGGAAAGATGGATTTCTATTTGCTAAGATATACGATGAAGCTGAATGCGTGATTGAAACCTGCTGTTTGAAGACGCACATGTACGGTGGACATTTCACCATGTCATTGAAGAATGCTACTGCTCTCGTTCCAAGAAAAGGATACGACTACATGAGCGAATTACACAGCTCTCCTCATCAAAGAAAGATGATTGCGGAGATTAATTCAGTATATTCATGGGATTTAATCATAATGGATGGTGTACTATCCTTTGTGGATGGAGGTCCGATGAAGGGCACTAAAAAGGAAGCAAATGTGTTCATCGCTGGAACAGATAAGATTGCAATTGATGCTGTTGGAGTCGCAATGTTACGAATTCTAGGCACGACACGTGAAGTGGGAACTGGACCGATTTTCCAGCAGGAACAGATTGCCCGTGCCATTGAACTAGGAATTGGAGTGTCTTCTCCTGATGAGATAGAACTTGTCACTGATTCTGAAGAGAGCAAAATTTTAGCGGATGAAATACACTGGAAACTAAGATTAGATTACTAGGAATGAACTACTATCAATCCTTTATCAAAAGCTGTAATCAATCACCATAAATCTAATTAGTATGGTTTTCTATTCATCCTTTTTGTAATGAGAGAGAGAGAGATGAATATAGAATCCCGTGTTCTCGCAATAGCTATGCTACTGTTCCTAATGATTCCTGTAATCACCACAATAACTCCAGAGAGTATCAATCTTGAATCTGTGGATGTGGATAAAACCTTAGCCTACACGACGAGTGGACCCATTGAGATACATAACAACACTCATCTTGAAAGCTTAGGTTTTCCAGGTAGTGGTACAGAAAGTGAACCATACCTCATAGAGGGGTTAAATATTACGAGTGATTCGGTCTGTATTGATATTGCTAATACAACAAAATTCGTTTCCATAATCAACTGTTACTTGAGCAGTGCCACCGCCATTGGTAATTCCGCAATACATGCCAAGAATTGTTCAAATCTCAAATTCGAAAGTATTTCATTAAATGTTAAAACACATGGAATATGGCTTGATAGTTGTACTTCTTGTCAAATTCACAACTGTAGTGCCAACGATTGTGATGTTGGCTTTGCCTTTTCAAGGAGCACTTCATGTTTCATTGGAGAATCGTACGCATACTCGTGTACAACGGGTATTGTCATTATTCAGGCAAATGACTGTACAGCTGATGGTTGTACAATTCAGGAGTCGGTAAATGGTGTTCATAATACTATGAGCGAAAACTCCATAATAATGAACAACGAAATCTCAGATTCAAGTGGTTATGGTATCTATGAATACAGGTCCTTGCATTCCATAATCTCATTCAATAGTGTTCATGACACAACTAATGGAGCAATTCGTTTAGAATTCTCAAATTATACTACTATTCAAAACAATGAGTTGGTCAATCAGGGATGGGACGGAATCCGTCTTTGTTATGGGGCCACTGACCAAACTGTTAGAAATAACATAATTCATAATTCTGGTTGGAATGGTATATGTAGTGAGAATCCAAATTCCCTGATTAAAAATAACACTATCTCTCATACAACTTGGTATGGAATTAGACTCAATGGTGGACCTGAGAATATAGTCCAAAATAATCATGTGAGTTTCTCAAGTGAGAATGGAATTGGTGTTGAAAATTCTGAATCTGCATTAATTGAAAATAATACTGTTCTGAATTCAACATGGCACGGGATTGCTACGAGCAGCTGGAATTCCACAATCAATTATAACAAAGTCTACAATAGCACTTCTGTGGGTATAACTACCTATCAGACGTCTGATACCATTATTGAATTCAACCATGTAGAAGATACTCAAGCATATGGTCTATCTACTTCGATGTCCCCAAATGCAGATATTTCAAATAATATTCTAGTTCGCACTGGTGGTATGGTTGCTGAATTTGGGTCGGACTATTCCCATTTGAATGGAAATAAATTATATGACACATTTTGGACGGGAATGCGTGCTCACGAATCTCAGTTTTGCGTTTTTGAATCGAACGAGATATACAACACAGATGAGGACGGAGTTCTCATACATGCATGGTCTAATAACACAATTGTGAAGAATAACATATTCGATAAAACAGGGTGGCAAGGCCTATCGGTGTTCAATGCATCTAGTTGTCAATTCATAAACAATGAAGTACAGCTTGTTGATGATAATGGCATTCTTGTTTTAGAAGCTCCTAATACAACTGTATCTGAAAATATCTTTTTTGATGTTGGTTGGGACGGTATTTATCTCGACACATCAAAAGGATCAAAAATAATTAGAAATCAATTTTCGATATCAGACCATTACGGGGTTGAAATTGCAAATACTGAGGATATAACAGTTCATGGCAACCTAATCAATAATTCCCATGTTTATGATATATCGCTCGAATCAGCTTCAAACTGTCTGATATATTTCAACGCTTTTCTTACAGGTGGTAATCATGGAGCAGACATTTCGCTGAGTTCGAATCTTGAATGGGATAATACCACAATTGGCAATTATTGGGAACAATATGATGGGGTTGATGAAGATGACGATGGTATTGGTGATACCCCTTATGAGATCAACAGCAATAATATTGACCACTATCCAATCGTAGATTTCTCCCTCTTTGATTATTTCCAGCAAGAAGAATCATCAGTTTCAATTTCTTCAATGACCACATCACCTGAAAGTCCAACGGCCACTGATGTTGTAACAGTCAGTGTCACAGTTGATGACCCTGATTCTGTTAAAGAAGTGATAGTATCTTATTCAGTCGATCAAGGTTTATCATGGACTAATACAAGTGCAGTAAAAACTGGTGACCACTGGGAGGCTGAAATACCTGCTCAACTTGGAGGTTCTTTGGTTTACTATAAAGCATATGTCTGTGATAATGAGGATAATTGGGTGGTTTCATCAACCGATTCCTATCAGGTGCAGGATCAAGGACTACTAAACCTGCTCAATCCTGCCTTAATCATTCCTGTGACAATCGGTGTCGCTCTGTTAATCGCAGGATATATGGTCTATAGAGGAAGAAAACGGAGAAGTTATGATATGTATTTCGAAGAGTAGTGTGGCATTTCACTCACCACATCGCTCAAAATTGAATGAACTTCTCCATTTTCATTTATGCAGAGGTGAGTCATGTCTTCAAAGGATAAATCTATGAACCTGCAATTAATGTCCATCAGCGATTAATGAACCAGGTGGATATCGTTCGAAAAACTCGCTGCGGAGAATATCATAGTACACAAGCCCTTGGAATTCGCCTGCAATGAACTCAGTCTCTCTAAACACACCAATTCTTTTGAAACCCATCTTTTCAGCTGTTTTCATCGCTCTCTCATTATCTTCCATGATATCAAGATAGATGCTGTTCAGACCTAGTACGTGAAAACCTATCCACAATAATACAAGTGTTGTGTCTGACCCGTACCCTTTTCCTTGATGCTTCGGATTTTGGATTGAAACGCCGATTGACCCTCGAAGATGTGGGCTTCTGATATCATAGAGTCTGGCTATTCCTAGGAACTCTCTAGATTTCTTTTCTGTGATTGCTAAGATTAATTGTCCATCTTTCCACGGGTCAGATACTGTTGCTTTTTCGAGCCATTCTCTCACTGCTTTCTTTGACTTAGGAAGTGGAACTCCATGCCATCTCCTTAACTCCCAGCTGTTTCTAAACTCCAATATTGGTTCCAGATCCGACATCTCTATCGCTCTGAGAGTGACCTTCTCTCCGTGAAACATATCTGTCCATCATCCACAACACGTCTTAAGCCATACTATTTGTATTGCTCCCATGTTGACCTGTCGAAAAATCGAGAGATTTCATATGAATAGGCCTTATTAGACAAGAGATAATAGAAATAATGCACGCAAATCAGTAGAGGGAGCTTTGTTGAAGTCTGCGCTAATTGCTTTACTAGTTATATCAAGTCTATTTCTCTGTATGAATGGAACTGTTATCCAAACTGCTGAGATAAATACAATCGAAGTTACAGAAACCGATGATTTGAAAACTCCTGATATGAATGTCTACAGCCTAGAAGGTGAGAAGGTATCAATTCAATTCATCCATGAACTATCTGCTGATGAGATTGAATATCTACAGACTTTAGGTGTAGATTTTGGAATCAGGATTGATAACATTGGGAGTATATATCTGGCTGAAATTTCTGAACATACTCTCATGCTTCTAGAAGCTGAACCTCTCTTTGTAAAAAGTGAACCTTTGCGAAACCCTCATGCCGTGGTCCCTCGTGATATTTCCATGTCTGACTCCTACACAAACATCTCCTGGCAGATGCAAGACTACTATGGTAGAAACCTAACTGGAAAAAATATGTTGATTGCCGATCTTGATACTGGAATCCAATGGCGTCATCCTGACTTCCTATTTCCTGATGGAGGAAATTATACTTGGTTCAATGTAGGGACACATCCATCCACTTGGGGTTTCGATAATGGGACTGATGGAATCGACGTAAATGGCGATTATATAATTAGTGCAAATGAAACTCTCTATTCCATAGATGTTGACAACGATGGGAGTTTTACAATGTATGTGGACTGGCTCTGGATGGATAATGGAACTACAATTGGCTCAATTGATGATGGTGATACATTCTTTTTATTCAATGATACTAACAGTGATGGCGCTTTTACAACTGCAGATCAATTAATTGGATTAAAGACGCCAAAGACGAAGTACATTGTACACAAGTCATTACAAGACACGATTCAAGTATGGGATAGAGATCAGAATCTCACTTCATGTACTTTCTATGATACTGATGGTCATGGTACTGGTGTTGCTGGTATCCTCAATGGTGGTCAATTAGGCTATCGAAAATATGTTGGTGTTGCTCCAGACGCTGAGCTGGCTGCCATCAATGTGTTTGGAAGTGATGGCTTAACAGTTGAGGAAGGTCTAATTTGGGCTCAAAAGCTTCGTGCAGATGTTATCATTATTGAGCTAGGAGCATGGACCTATCAATACTTGGATGGTTCAAGCAATGTTGAGCTCATGATTGATACCCTTGTGTCAAGTGGCATTCCTGTGATAGTTCCAGCAGGGAACATGCGAGGTAGCTTGAGTGAAGGATATAGACACGCTAAGTATACTGCCACTGGGAATGTCACAACCTCCACCAGATTCTATGCACCTACAGCTACGGGTATTTCAGAAATGTACATCACTGTGCTTTCGAAATCACCTCTTACAGACGCAAAAGTCAATATTACTGAACCTACCTCCACAGGTTCACTGGTACATCAACTCACCTTCTCCTCGGGTTACTACAATTTTCAGAATGCAGTGACCTCTACGAATATTTCAATTGACACATTCAAGTCAAAATCCATGAGAGATACCTACATGCTTGCAATTGATATTTCTGCAAACATCGCTGGAACAATTCAAGATACAAAATACTGGAGTATTGAAATCAATAATACAAAATCAGGAGATATTCATCTCTACATCGCTGATGATATGACAGGATGGAGCTATGGTGCGTCTTGGTACGACTATACAGATAGTCAATATACAATAACATGGCCCTCTACAGCAGATAGTGCAATATCAGTGGCATCTTATATGTCACGTAACCTATGGTCTCCTGGCTATGGCTGGCTAGCTCCATATTCTTCCCAAGGTCCACGTATTGATGGCAATATGAAAATTTCCCTCGCAGCACCTGGTGGGTGGGATGTAGTTTCTTCGTGGTCAAGTGATTCATCATATTCTTCTTGGTGGACAACAGGAGGAATGCCCTGCTATCCGGTTTTTGGCGGGTATCAGTTATTCAGTGGTACATCTGCAGCTGGTCCACATGTTGCTGGTGCTGCTGCACTCATACTTCAATTGAATGGAGATTGTGGTTCTATAGTCAAGGACATAATTGAGTATACGTCATATAATGATGCGTATACTGGAGTTATTCCTAGACCTCCTGGTATTCCCAATTTTGAATGGGGTTATGGGAAACTCAATACATGTGCTGCAATTGAAGAAACATACAAACTTCCCATCATTTGGGAGACCTCACAGATTCCCTCCCAACCTGAATATGACAATACTGTTCAAGTATCTGCAAATGTATCAAATGCAGACTTTGTCACATTTGAGATATCTTACAACAACTGGACATCATCCTTCGTATCCAACATGACACTCTCCAGTGGGATATATACAAAACAGATTCCTGCTAACCAATATGGACAAGGTGTTTGGTATCGAATCTTACCTGTGAACACGAGTGCACTTGGAAATCCCGTTCACCTTAGTCACTATACTATAATGGATACTAGAGCACCAATCATGCACTCTGTTAGTGACAACAGAACAGGTAGTACCTATGATGGTATCTTTGTTGAAGTAACCGCGAATGTTTCAGAATCTCTCAACTCGTCTGGAATAAACCAAGTGTTCATCTCATTCTCAGTGGATAATTGGATAACAAACAATACAATCCAGATGACAATGACTGGAGGATTATATGTTGGTACAATTGCTCCTTCTCCAGTTGGCACAAATATCAGATATGTTGTTATTGCTACGGATAACGCAGGTAATTCAATTGAATCCTCGGTCTTCAGCTACACCATTGAAGAACAGACGACTACTACAGCAACTACTACTGATATAACAACCGATACCATTACTGATACATCAACAGAGACCTCAGATACAGATACAACAACTGACAGTCCAACAACTACTGGGGGGATAACTGATACACTCATCGAATACCTCCGAGAGAATTGGATAATAGTTCTTGGAGCTATTGTCGCGTTGATTGTCATTGCTATGATCTGCCGAAGGCGATAGGTGGTAACTGATTTCTATACAATGAAAATATGGGAATCGGTACCAGTTTTCTATACATGCACTCAATGTTTTAGATTAAATGTGGTCATGATAATTCAAGGTGAATGATGATGCCTAGTAGAGCATGGGATTATTTTATGGAAAACTTCTTTGGGGATCCGTATATGATGTGGCACGATGGGATTAACCCCACTAGTGCGGCTCAATTGGAGGGAGAGGAACGTGAAAAAGGCGAACAGATGTTGATTGATTCCATGAATGAAGGGAGTTATTGGGCTCCAATGGGTCTTGGCGAGATGGGTTCTGTGAAAGCACTACCTCATCTCAAAGAGAAATTGACAGATGCTTTTCCTAGACAATTGATAGAAATCGCCATTGCACTAAACAAGATTGAAAACACGACCGAGTATGTTCCGTATATTATCAAGGTCCTTCAACAGGCTGGAAGTCCTTATGACCGCCTTGTTGCTGCAATGAAACTTCGATATTACACCACGCCTGACGTCATACCTGCCCTCTTTGATGCAGTTCTTGATCCTGACTATCTTGTTAGAAACCATGCTTCTGAGTCTTTACTTCATCTTCACGGACTACCTGCAACAATCTCACAATACAAAGAGATATTTCGATTAATATGTGTTGAATCAAGAACTGAAGATGATGAACTGATTACCACTAGTCTAGATGATTACAGGAGAGCAGTGAAACTTCTAAAGGACATCTTCGCCGAAAAGCAATAATATCCAGAATTGTGGCGATAATTGCCAGCGAGTATAAGATTTCCGGAAGTATTGCCTGTAGCCCTTTTCACAAAAGACTTTACTCGGATTCATCTCAGAAGAAAAGGTGAGAAACAATGAAACTCGCGCTCGCTCAAGTTAATCCGACTGTTGGGGATTTCTCCGGAAACATCGAGATGGTAATTAAGCGAATAGACGAGGCTAAAAGGAGTGGTATTCAACTACTTGCATTTCCAGAGATGGTAGTTACTGGGTACCCACCTCAAGACCTGCTTTACGAAAAAGCATTCGTTCGGAGAAACAAGGATGCACTACGCGAGATTGAGTCACATACAAAAGATGTGGTTGTAATCATCGGATTTGTAGATCATGATGAAAAATGGAGGCTCTATAATTCAGCTGCTATCTTTGAGAATGGAAAATTAGTACATGTGGTTCATAAGACACTGTTACCAACTTACGATGTTTTTGATGAAGCTAGGTATTTTCAGCCTGGAAGAGAGAGCGAGTTAGCACCGATTGCTGTGAAGGTTGCTGAATTTGAGTTCAAGCTAGGTGTTGAAATATGTGAAGACCTCTGGGACGAAGAGTACGATTTGAAAGTGACAGACACACTCTGCTCTATGGGTGCCAATATCATTGTGAATATCTCGTCATCACCATTTCATATTGCAAAACGATACGAACGAGAAACCCTTGTTAAAGAGAAAGCAAAGAAGAATGGGGTCCCTGTGTTTCTAGTCAATCTTGTTGGAGGCCAAGATGAGCTTGTCTTTGATGGGCAGAGTCTAGGGGCTGATGGTCAAGGCAATATGATTGCTTATGGTCCGCAATTTAGAGAATCCCTTGTCGTTGTCGATCTTGACCTTGAGAATGGTACTGCATCCCATGTTCTTCCACCAATTTACAACGAATTTGAGGAGATGTACAACGCACTAGTACTTGGAATAAGAGATTACTTCAAAAAAACAGGTTTCAAGCGTGCAGTACTCGGACTCAGTGGAGGGATTGATTCAGCAGTGACTGCGTGTATTGCGGCTGATGCCTTAGGTGCAGAGAATCTCATTGGTGTGTCTATGCCATCCCGTTTCTCAAGTGTTCATAGTAAAACAGATGCTGAAGAATTAGCTAACAATCTAGGGGTTCTCTATGTCAAGTTTCCAATCCAGGCGATTGTTGATACTTATGAGCGTGTACTAGATGAACCACAAGACATGATTAGGGTTCATTTCGGAATAGATGAATCATCAGATGACTCTGTTGCTGATGAGAACATACAGCCACGAGTACGTGGCAACAGTTTGATGGACTTTTCTAATCGATTCAAAGATTTGAAGATACTTGTATTGAATACAGGCAATAAGACTGAACTTGCCTTAGGATATTGCACGCTATATGGCGATATGACAGGAGGGGTCGGAGTCATCGGTGATGTGAGTAAACTCGATGTATATGCACTTGCTGAATACATCAATCGAAGAAAAGGAAGGGACGTGATTCCTCGCAGTTCAATTGAGAAACCACCCTCTGCTGAGCTGAAGGAAGATCAATATGATCCATTTGATTTTGATATTGTATCTCCTATGGTGGATGACATTGTTGAAAACAGATTAGGAAAACAAGAGCTGCTAGACAAAGGCTACCCGCCTGATATCGTTGAAGATGTCTACAGTCGGGTAAGGAACGCCGAGTATAAACGATGGCAGGCTCCCCCTTGTATCAGAATCACCAAGAAGGCTTTTGGAATGGGTTGGAAGATGCCTATAGTGAATCACTATCGAGAGTAAGCGCAGTTACATTTACTCTCATATGCTGCATATGACGAATAATATTATGCATTCTCTACATATAACATATCGGTGATTAGTAGTTCAAGAAAAGGCCAGATGGTGAAATAATGATATATCCTGTTGAAACCCTAATAGTATTCCTTGCAGTTATGCTGACCATGTTATTCCTAACTATCAAATTGATATGGAAAGAGTACTGGTTGAAATGAAATTCAAATTCTATTGGCTAGATCATCCTGCTAGAATGAGTCTTTCAATAACGAAGTAAAAGAATGCAGCATTACCAATATAGAAGACCATAATCACAAAGGCTGCAACTAGTTTTTGCCAAATACTTGTCATTCTCACGTCATTGTATGCAAAGAATAACGAGAGACCTAGTATTAGCTCAGGAATAATGATGTATGCCGCTACATGCCCAATCATCACCACATTCTGTGCTGACCAGGAGGGTAACATCCACAGGGTCTCTTCTGAGAGGATGAATATCAACAAAGATACTATTGCAACCATCAGGTATGCATGTCTTGTTGAGTATCTGTTTTGAACTTCTGAACCAATATAGAGAATGTTGAAGAATGGTATCGCCCAGAGACCTGCCATATAGATGGGAACTTCGCCAATCATTGGAAAACCATCATTCGGAAATACGAGGACTTGCAGTACAGAAGCAAGAAACCAATCGGGGAATATGAAGATGATGCTAATTGGAATGACAAACAACCAGATTTTGAGCCAGTTTTCCTGTTTTCTGTAGATTGCCCAGACTGGTATTAGCACGTTATATGCAATAACAACAATTAGTAGGCGAAGTCCAATCGCAGCTTCAACAGGCAACAAAAGCAGTACTGTTGTTATGATACTGAAGATGATATGTACAAGAATATAGTCGAAGTATTCACTCTCTTTGAATCTCATGATTCCCACTTCTCAAATGAACTTAGTATCCAACACAAAGGTTTTCCTATCCTCGACATACACTTATTTTCTTACAAGATGTAACAGTGCCAGAAAATATGAGGTGAGGATTTGTCAGAAAGATTAGGTCAGTTAGATTTAGTTTTCATAGTTGATAACACAGGGTCAATGGGTCCATATATTGAAGTAACCAAACAGAAGATATTGGAGATCATTAGAACAATTAAGAAAGAGGAGTTATGTCATAGACTACGAGTTGGTTTAGTTTCATACCGAGACCATCCACCTCAAGAGACCTCTTATGTCACACAGAAATTTGAGCTCACTCCTGAAACGCACATGATTGAAGAGAATGTACGTCAGATGCGAGCTAGCGGTGGGGGAGATGGGCCTGAAGCAGTATCAACAGCCCTCAATGTGGCGAATAGAATGGAATTTCTAAACGATGCTGCAAAAGTGATGGTCCTCATTGGTGATGCTCCACCACATGGCGTTGAACCTAATGATAGTTGGCCTGATGGTACGCCTGATGGAATGAAGTGGGAAGAAGAGATTAAGAAAGCGTATCACAGTGGGAAGGTGATTCACACAGTAGGTTGTTTTCCAGAGATTGCTAACTATCAGAATGCAGTCAAGACATACGAAAAAATCGCTGAAGTCACGAAAGGAAGGTTCTTCCCCCTCACAAAAGCGGATTTACTTGTACAGTTGATAACCGGTATTGCTGTTGAGGAAATCGATAAACTCGCGATTCAGAAATCGATTCTTGAAGAACTAGGTGCGAGTATGGATGACATATCTGAAGAAGATCTCTCAGAGTCAAAGATATCTGAAATTGCAACAACACTCAGATTGAAAGGTCTCTCTAAACGGGCTGTTAGGCACGCTCCATCTACTAGTTCATCGGGTGTTGAAACTGTTGAACTCGCAGAGGAAGAAGTTTCTGAAGATGATGTCAAAGAGGCGATGCGTCAGCTTCGTAAGAAGATAGAGTAAAACATGAACAGTCCATCCCTCTTGGATGGACCCTCTCATCTTTCTCTTTATTTTGGCGTATATCCACTGCTTCTACGTGACCATACAATTACAGCTATCACTATAACTGCTCCAATTGCCCCTCCCAGTATTATTAGCATCTCCATTGATATCGAGAATGGCATTTCTGGAGTGGTTGTTGAAGTGTCGGTAGTAGTATCCGACATGGGTAGCTTGATGAGATACAAATACAGACGACAGATGCTTCAAGATGCTGTAGATCTCTTACCTAAGAATTCAAGCCTGATATTGGATAAATATTTCATACCATTCTTTCCATTCAGAGATTCATCTTATGATGCAATTATTTCAGTTCAATGCTTGAATGAGATATACTCTATCATGGGTTGCTGGCAGCTCCAAAAATCCTAGACAATCCTAGACATGTTTCAGGAGGGGGTTATATACTCAGACAAGGTACAAGAATACTGAGGTCAACCTGACACGTACCATGACCTCACAGAGCCATTCCCAGTACCGTTTTTGGGAAGACAATGCTCTGGTGTCCAGAATTGTGTCTAGCTTACAATGAACGGTAAGAAGGAGTTCATCCACGCCTTGGAATGTATTCGAGATATCCTATCACCTAATGGTACGATGGCAATACTAGACCATGCTTCTCCTGGTACTTCAGAGGTTGAAATACGTGTAAATGCACAAACTTTGGAACAACTGCGATATTTCAGAGAGCATTTTGTCTTCCGTGAATTCACTTTCGAAGAGATAGACCAAGATCATCTCAGAATGACTCTACGCGATGTGTACGAATTCATGACAAAAACTTGGTCTTTTGGTGGTCCTTTAGAAGAGGAGGAGATGAATGAAACTCATACACCATTTACGCTAACGGAATTTGCCACCTTAATTTCGAAAGCAGGGATGATGACCGATGTTCTAGAAGGACACCTCCCAATGGATAATCATCCATTTGAAAAAATAGAACTGCCTATGAGATATATTATTTCCCGAATTACAAAGAAATAATGTGACTATATTCGATTTCGCTCGGAAGTCGTCTGCCTTTCCTAATGAATAGATTTTTTTAATCATATGAAATTGTAGGGCTCATGACTTCTGCTATCTCAGTGAAAGGTCTAACAAAGATGTTTGGAGATTTCACAGCTGTTGACCACATCAGCTTTGAAGTTGAAGAATCAGAGATTTTCGGATTCTTGGGTCCTAATGGTGCAGGTAAGACCACAACCACAAGAATGTTGACTGGCATCTCGACTCCGACCGAGGGGTCTGCTCAGATAATGGGTCATGAGATTCATTCCTTTGCTGCAAAAGAGCGCATGGGAGTTGTCACAGACCTGTCAAATGTGTATAACGATCTCTCAGCTTGGGAAAATCTCATATTCACTGGTAAACTCTATGGACTTAGCCGTGAGAAACGGGAAAAGAAAGCAGAAGAACTTCTTGAGATGTTTGGGCTCTATGAAGTCAAAAATGAGAACGTCCGAGAGTTTTCAGGTGGTATGAAGCGACGTCTTACTATTGCGATGGCATTGATAAACGACGCAGATGTGCTCTTCCTTGATGAACCTACAACAGCACTAGATGTTCAAAGCGTAAGAACAATCCGCCAGTTGATCCGTACACTCAATGAGAGCGGTACAACCATCTTCCTCACGACGCATAACATGGCAGAAGCAAATGAGCTCTGTTCAAGGATTGCTATCATAAATCAGGGGAGGATCGGAAAGATTGGACCTCCTGAAGAATTGAAACAAGCAATGGAAAAAATGCATTCTATAGAAGTGGCCTTCAAAACTTCAAATGAATCATTGGAAACCGAATTACAGAAATTACCTAGTATTAGAGACCTCCAGAAACGTGGTGATAAATTCAGATGTCATACTTACGATCCTCCGCTAGCTCTCTCGGAGATCTTCACACTGGCTCAAAGCAAAAGTGTTGAGATATTGTCAGTTAATACACTCGGACCAACTCTTGAAGATGTGTTCCTTGAACTCACGGGTGAGCAGATCGTACACAGAGGGAAGTCCCAGACTCGGGGAAAACAGAAAGGTATGGGAAGGAGGCGATAGGTTTTGACTGATGGCATGGATTTCATTTCTCGACTCAGAAAAGAAGCCTCCCGAGCATGGGCTATTGGTTGGAAGGACATACGTGTTTATTATCTCTCCCCACCAACTTTGATGTTCGGTGTGATGTTTCCGTTCGCTCTATTCTTCACTTTCACAGTCGGTCGGAATTTGACAATTTTACAGATGCTTCCAGTTCTATTTTCACAGACGGTGTTTTGGGCTGCATCAACAGTAGGCCCTGTAGTAATTCCACTAGAACGGAGAACGAAGACTTTTGATAGATACCTCTCTGCTCCAATGTCTTTGACTTCAGTAATTCTTGGCAAATCATTAGCCGGAGTTGTGTTTGGCTTACTCGTATCTATCGTGCCCTTTATTGTAGGTTGGCTGTTCTTCTCTTTGCAGGTGGTTGATTTTGTCCTTTTTACCTTGGGAATTCTTCTCTCCTGCGTTGCATTTGCTGCCATGGGGATCGTATTTGCTAGTATTCCAACTGAGAGTGTGGGAAACATCATGATGCCAATGAATTTCGTAAGAATTCCACTGTTGTTCGTGAGTGGTATTTTCATCCCTATTGAAAGTCTGCCTTTGATTGGTCAGGTTGTTTCTCTCTTTTCACCTCTTACACATACACTGATTCTGATTCGATATGGTCTTGGAATTTCGACATTTCCGATCTCTCCTGTCATTAGTGTCTTTGCACTTATACTGACAAGCTTGTTGTTCTTCATGATTAGCAGGCAGTTCCACGAAATAAACAAGAAAAGAGAATGAAGCAATCAGGATTGCTTGGGTCTGGATTGCGTAGAGGGCAAAAGACTCCATTAGATCAAACATTTTTGCATTGACCAAATGTGATGTTGAGTATCAACAACTAAATTGGTCCTGATGTACTCTATAATGTTTAGCTGTAGGGAAAATCGAACCATCGCGTGAGCCAATCCATTGTTCATACAACTAGTGCTTATACACATGACCTTCGACAAGTGGTTTTTAACAAAGCATTGATTGATGATTTTGGATACTTTGTCTGGATGATATCATATTCAATTGTTTAATCAAAAACTGAAGTTAGAAAGGGTGGTGGCCAGTGCCAGGAGAGCAAACTGGTAGTTCCCCGAAATCAGGGTAATCCTGACTCCTGAGGGGGGAGTTATGAGGGCATGTTACAGAAGTAGTTAGCCCTTCTAGCCACCTGACCACCATATTTTTTCTACAACAAGCTTCCTAATAAAATCTTGCCTCGCTTTCACAGAGATGCAAAATTCATGAAATAAAGCCTATTTCACGTATCACAAATCAATTATTCATAAAAAACATCGTTTACAGAAGAGATGATACAATGACTGAGGAACATGAATACAAAGTAGAAAGTAAATGGGTCAAAGACAAGATAGTGACAATCCAAATAGACGGCAAGGAAACAATAGAATCTGCTCCTCCAATCGATTTTTGGAGTGAAGGTCCAGATCACACGTACTCTCCTGAACATCTTTTTCTTGCATCAGCAGTGACTTGTTATGGAGTCAGTATACCCGGTGTAGTGAAGAGATTCCGTACTGAATTCACGGATTTTCATGTATCTGGAGAAGCTAGTCTCAAAAAGGGTGAATATGGTTGGGAATTCGAACATATAACACTCAATGCGGTCATTGGCATTCCCTCAGAAAAAGAGCGGAAGAAGATGGAGAAAGTAGCCGACCGAGCTCACAAATATTGCTTGATTGCTAACTCAATGAAATGTCCGGTATATCTCAATTATGAGATTGTTGTTGAAGAAGAGTCAAGTTTACAAACCGTTTCACAACAACAACCTGAACCACTTGGTGAGTTGTAATTGTTAGGTCAAATCAATTAGTCAAGTTGGCGAAGCTGAATCTCTACAGTGAGAGTTGCGAAAAGATTTCGCATCGAATTCAATGATTTTTGGAATAGTAGAAACTGGGAAATTACATGTTGGATAAGTTTCAGACAAGATACCATATCTTACCTATGGAATTGATGCCCAGAAGTTATAGCTAATTGTGAATATTAATATGTCTAAAAAGTAGGATATTTTTGATTATAAATGACAGAAGAACATGTTTATGAATCATACTCCGAAACAGTTGGCAACAGGTTAGTTTCTGTGAAATTTCCGCGGTTGGAGGAGATTCGAGTCACTTCTTCACCTGATTGGTGGGCTGAAGCTCCTGAAGGCGTTATCTCACCTCAAGAATTACTTGTTGCGGCATCAGCATCCTGTATTATTCTTTCACTATTCGAAGCAGCTCATAGAATGCGTATATCCTTTGAAGATGTAGAAATTGATTCAAAAGATGAGATGGGAGAAAATGATGGGATCTGGAGTTTCACAAAGATAAGATTGAATCTCAAAGTTTTCATCAAAAATGAAGACGATCGTACGAAGATTGAGAGAGCAATAAATTTGGCTCATCAGTCCTGCCCTATTGCAAACAGTTTGAAGACCCCTACAGAAATAGACTATGAAATCATTGTGAAGTAGATGGAATCTTTCTATTCCAATTGCGGTAACCTAATCTCAGCAGTGTACTCTTTTCCACAGTTACAGCTTAGATTCACTGACCACTTCTTTGGAAGTGGCACATTGAACTCATCAATGTGATTTTCCAGACTCTTCTTTATTCCTTTAATGAGATTAACATATGCGCCTGATAGCCTGCTTATTTCTTCCTTGAAATCTAAATCCGACAAAAAGTATCTTACGCCTTCTTTGCATTCTGGGCATCTTGTAACAAGGATGTTAGTTTGGTCACCACAATGTTCACATTGAACCTCATGATTTGCTATCTTTGGTGCCATTGGCACTTCCTTCTCTATAGTGATGGCGTTGCCACATACATAACAGAAGTAGTTGAAGGGGAATGAGGTAATCTCAGTCATAACAGCAATACGGATGTTCTTGGCTAAAAGTGTGCCGTCAGAGTCAAATAGAGAAACTTTTCCTAGAAGAAGATATGACAGAACCAGAAACCTCTGTCAATACAGAGGAAGAGCATACAGAAGAAAAAGTACTAGTTGCAAGGAAATATGCTGAAATCTTCTTCACATCTGAGGAAAAAAAAAGGAAATATATGGCTTGGGTGCTTGCTACTATTCTCTTCATTTTATGGGTTCTTAGGTCTGGTTTTTCACTTGATGTAATCTTAGTGTTATGCATTGTATATTCGCTATCAGTTTTCGTTATGATACATATTGATGCCAAGCGTGTCACAATCAAAGAAAATGAAGATAATCTAATTCTCACATTTGAAAAGAGTGGTGTTTCATGGAGGTCTGTTTTTGATGCTCTCATGGGATTAGGTATCATCTTTATTCTCCTGTATTTCGTCACATTCACTGGTGGAAGTAGTAACCCTGAGTTGGCTGAATATGTAGCTATGATTGCAATCCTATTCCAAGTAATTGTTGTACCAATTTCTCATGTCTTATCCTATCTCTCAAGATTTAGAATTCTAAGAACTTCGCTAGTTGTAGGAATAGATCCAACAATGTCCAAGATACTGGATATCGAATTGCATGCAAACCCACTTGATAGTGCATTTTATGAGAATAGAGAAGATCCGGAATTATTGGATGAACTGGGTTATGTTGCTCTATCCTATGTAAAGACCAAGCTGAAAGAATCTGAACCTTGATGTAATCTTACCATTTCTAATCTAATCGCTGAAGCTCTTTCGGATAGATTACCGCATTCCTGATGTATGAATCAAGATAGATGTCAATAGTATTACGTGCTGGGTCATCTTCCATCATTTCTCGCAGCATTTTAGCAGGCACTCCTGCATAGATGTTATTTGGTTCAGTCACAGTCTTAGCGGTTAATAACGCACCATTCGCGATGAGTGCATGTTCGGCAACCACTGATCCTACCATGAGTACAGCTCCCATCCCTATTGCTGCATTATCACCAACCGTCTTTGCGTGGATGGTTGCATTGTGACCAATGTTTACTCTATTTCCTATAGTGGTTGTATACGTATTCGTTGAATGCACAACTGTTCCATCTTGAAAATTGGTTTCATCACCAATGACTATTGGTCCTCTGTCTCCTCTGATTGACACCATTGGTGCCACAAATACTCTTTTTCCAATAGTTACATCCCCTATGATTGATGCTTGGGGATGGACATACGCAGTTTCGTCAATCTTCGGTTTCTTATCACCTAATGCATAAATTGCCATTGTTATCACATCTTTTTCACTAGACCTACATAGTAGTTATCTGGGCCAAATGTTTCACACAACTTCCACCCAGCTCTCTGAGCAAGCTCATCCATTAACTTCTGATTCGCTAATAGTAAATACCACCAATCTGAAATATGATCCTTGTACTTCATTCTGAGTTTCACAAACCCGGGAGGTCTACCGGC
The DNA here is from genome assembly GCA_964610875.1 of uncultured archaeon. GTDB lineage: Archaea > Asgardarchaeota > Thorarchaeia > Thorarchaeales > Thorarchaeaceae > CAZSWP01. Next base: position 9,333 of record CAZSWP010000004.1, on the reverse strand, counting down.
GTTTATGTTCCTCTTATGATATGTCAGATGCTCTAGATTATCTGTGATTTGTGGGTCTCTACTACCCGCAAGAATTATTGCATCATCAGATGTTACCTTGTGCAGATTTTCTAGCATCTTAACAACTCCTTCAGGTTTGCCCATAAGACCAAAGTTGTTTCCATATAGTATAATGGTCTTGAAATAACCATCATCAAAATCTAGATGTTCCACTGACATTTCATAGACATTCATAAGCCCTCGTGCTTTGCATACTTCAATAGCTCCTTTGGATGAATCAATTCCGTGATATTCTATGTCCTCCTCTTTCAAATATAGCCCAACTCTTCCTGCTCCACATCCCACATCAAGAACCGGACCCATTGCTCTGTGAATAGCCAGTCTTTCAGATTCCTCCCAATTTTCCAATTCGACGAAGTAAGACGCCCCCGAATCCTCTTGGAGATAACCATCATCTCGTTCAAGAATATGTAGAGCTTCTCCTCCCTTTAGAGCATCTTTGAATATCTCTCCAAACACATCTGACATGACTCTTCACTACTAGGATATGCGGAAATACCTTTTGTCTTAGGAAAGTGGGATAATGAAATCTTATATACAAATGCATCTTCTACTAGAAAGGTTGGGAGGTAACATGGACATGCCATATACAAATTCTGAAGAATCAGGAAAAGAAAACATCGAGAAACCTGTTATTGAAATCTCGGTTTATGGAACGAAAAAGCAGGAAGTCAAGAGTGTGATAGATGAACAACTTGATTCTCAAGCCGAACCTCATGTATATGAAACGTGGGTGAATGTTAGTGCTATGCGTCGACTCGGTTTCCTCTTTGAAGGTGGAGTTGAGAGTGCTGGTGGTGTTATTGAGATAGTTCTCATGTTTCTTGCTATGGCCATTGTTCTTGCATTATTCGCATTTTGGCAGCTAGTTGTTTACTCAATTGTGTTTGCTGTTCTGGCAATTTTCAGTGGTGGCGGTGCACTAAAATTCATTAGGGGTACTTTCATTGAATTTGATGCAGACAAAGTCCAAAATATTGACATTGATTTACTCGTGAGCGATTTGACTAAGAAAGGTGCATTTGTTCACACAAAAGGAATTGAAACAGACGAACTCGGTGAAATAACTTCGCGTTCACTTCGTGCAACCAATATTTTCAAAATCGGAATATATCTTGATTTGGTGATTGCGACAGTATTCTTGATTGTCCAAGTTCTAAGCTATATCTTCCTTGTTCAATGGCTAACAGACCTAACGATTCTAGGAATCTTTGGTATCATCTTTCTGATTGGTATTCTTATTATGGATGTAGGACTACTTTTCAGGAGGAACTTAAAAAAAGATCTTGAAAAGGAATCCTGAATCAAATCACATCAAACACAATAGCCCAGAATTCTCGTTCCGATACACCTGTCCTGAGGGCTCTTAGGTCCTTCTTTATTGTATCGAAGGAGTCTTTGGATTGGACTCGCTTGAGATCCTCATGAGTCTTCTTTACTCTTTCAGTTATTTCTCGCGCTTCTGCTTCAGTTGCTTCTATTCCTCCCATTTTCAAGAGGTATTCAACAAAATGCCTGCCCACGAATTTTCCAAGATGGAACTCTCTCCGTCTTCCTACTTCAAGAGGACTAATTGGTTCATAGGTCATGGAATGTGTGAGTTGTCCGTGCGAATGAATTCCACTTGAGTGAGTGAAGGCATTGTCTCCTGAAATTGCTTTGTGAAGCGGGAGAGGTATCATGAAATGGCGTTCAACCAGTTTACTCAATGAGTATAATTTCTCTGATTCGATACCTGTTTTGATTCCATAGAGTTCCTCGAGAGTCATAACGACTTCTTCAAGAGCTGCATTACCAGCTCGTTCTCCATAACCATTGACACAAACATGGGGATATGTTGCTCCTTCCTCAATTGCCGCTACGGTGTTCGCATTGGCTAGTCCAAAATCATCGTGACAATGAACTGCAATTGGGACTTTGTATTTGGATTCCGACCAGAGACGTTCTTTGATACCACGCATCAGATACTTCATCACTGCGGGTCTAACAAAACCTACTGTATCCGCCAAACAAATTCTATCTGCACCTGCATCAATAGCAGTCTTGTATGCTTGACATAGAAAATCGAGATCACTTCTTGTAGAGTCTTCTGCAATATAGTCAATGATCAAGCCGTGTTCTTTCCCATATTCAATACATGTAGCCAATCGATCCAACATCTCTTCTCTTGTCATCTGAAGCTGATATTTTAGTCTGAAATCAGATGTTGCTATGAATATAGGGACTTCTGATACTCCGGCATCAATGCATGCATCAATATCTGAAATAACGGCTCTGGCTGGAGCTGCGACCGAAGCTTTCTGAAGACCCTCGCTTGCGATAGCAGAAACAGCTCTTAGTTCTCCTTCAGATACCGCTGGAAATCCTACTGCTACAATTGAAACACCGATTTCATCAAGCTTTTTCGCTATCTCGATTTTCTCATCGATTGCGAGTGCCACACCTGGTGTTTGCTCTCCATCGCGCAGTGTTTCATCCCAGATGAAGACTTCTTTTGGAAGACAGTCTGTTAGAGTTTCTGCTCTCTTGTTGTAGTTCACAGCAAGTCCAGCTTTCTCCAGAGATTCCATATCAAGCTCTCCTATGATAGGAAGACGATTCTACAGTATGCAAATTCGCTATGTAAATTTGTACTTACCGACATTTTGGATTTCTGCGAGTCCTTCTTCATATTTCTTTATCTTTGCATCATAATCTTCTTTTGTGAGTCGGTCCTTCTCTAGGTTTTTCTTAGCTTTCTCAATCTTATATTCAAGCTTTGCTTTACTCACAAAATTGAGTCGAAGAGAAGTTTCCATCTCCGGATGTGCCCCTAATTTCTCTCCAATACCAAGTAGCATGGGCTTCCAACAGATCTTTTCCACATGAAATGCATATTCGAGACCGCGTTCAAGAATTCTGTCCCAAATTGGACACCTATGAACTGTAATTTCTGCACCATCTAACTCTGTTTTAAGACCAATAGCGGTAAAAATCTCATGGGCTGTCTTTGCAGCCGCTTTTGGTCCTTTTTCTCCTATCTTCTCTGCTGCCTCTTCACCAATCTGTTTGAACCCTCGCTCATATCCCTCGTACATTGATAGTGGGCCTACATTGTCTCGTAGTCCCCACCACATTCCATCTAACAAAGCAACCATACTGGTTCGTAGAAGTTCAAGATTGCTCATTTGCTTCCCTCCTTTGGTTCGAACGGGGTTCCCCATTTGTTCAGGAATGCAACCTCTTCTGGAGGTTGTCGAGGTGGACCCAATGTTCTTTCATATTTTGGATAGCCTATTGTAAGGCAAAGAATTGGCACCCAGTGTGGATATGGAATCTCTAGCTTCTCTGCTATGGCACCCACATCATCAAAATGGTCCAGTTGTACTGATGATACACACGAACCTAAACCTAGTGATGCAGCTGCAAGAGTCATGTTTTGCAGCATCATTGAACCTGCAATAATTGCATGCCTCGAAGAGGACCAGCCATATACACCACCTGTGCCGCGAAGGGTAGCCTGTGAATTTCCAACATGGGTTTGGTCAACAGCCAGTACTAGCAATACTGGCGCTCCAAATGTTTCAGGTTTTCCTTTGATATATTCAAAACGTCCACCAGTTATCACGAAATCTATAGTTCTTTCCAAACTAGCTTTTGATTGAATATAGCTCAGTCGTCGCTCCAACTCTTCTCTGGGAGTTGCTCTGCCAAATAGCTGGATAGTTCTGTCAACAGCAATTTGTCCGATGAATTCCTGGAGTTCTTTGTTTCGTACAACGATTACTCTCCATGGTTGTTGATTCTCAGCACTTGGAGCAAATCCTCCAGCTTCGATAATTTTGTAGATCAGTTCGTCAGGTACATCTCTCTCAGTGATGTAATCTCTGATTGCTCGACGATTTTTGATTGCATGGATTATTTCATTGTCTTGCAATGTTACGTTCTCCAGCCAATGTTGACTCGACGGAAAATAATTAGCCCTTAAGTAAGTAACCATTCTGAAAAAGAGAGGAATAAGTTTGAGGAAGTGATTCTCATGAATCACTCCCGATGTCGAGGTTTAGATTATGGGCGCATCTTGTCCATCGTATTTGACATGAAAACCAGTGTCCAAATTGACACTTTCTTTCAGGATGACTCCACTTGCAACCAAACGTTGGACTTGATTCGTACCTTCATATATTTGCAGTAGTTTTGCATCACGCATGAGTTTCTCTGCTGGATACTCTGATAGATAACCGTAACCGCCCATTATCTGGACCGCATCAGTCGCATTTGTCATGGCGGCATCTGATGCATAAAACTTTGCAAAGGCTGAATCCTTAGAATTCTTGTGACCATGATCTGCCAACCAAGCTGCATATCTGGTGAGATGTCTGGATGCTGAAGTTCTTGCTCCCATCTCAGCAAGCATGAAACCTATAGATTGGAACTTACCAATTGCTTGTCCAAATTGATGACGAACATTAGCAAACCGTGCGGCTTCATCCAAAGCTCTTTGTGCCACTCCAGTAGCAATTGCTGCAATTCCTGCACGTGTCTTGTCGAGGGTCATCATAGCTATTTTGAAGCCTTCTCCTTCTTTACCAACTAGGGTTTCTTTAGGCACTCGTACATCTTCAAAAATGACTTCACTCTGAACACAATTCAGTTGGCCCATTTTATTTTCAATATGTCCGATCTTCACTCCCTTGCCCTTTGGTACCATAAATACAGATAGTCCTTTGTGCTTCAGTTCAGGCTGTGTAGATGCAAATACTGTGAATAATGAAGCCTGAGGTCCATTTGTAGCAAAGCACTTGACACCGTTGATTACGTATTCATCACCATCTCTCTCAGCTCTTGTCGAAACTGCAGCTGCATCTGAACCAGCTTTCCTCTCAGTAAGACAGAATGCTCCAAATTTTGCATCCTTTCCCGTGATGAGTGGTTGAACATATTCTTTCAGTTGTTCAACAGTAGCTGCAATTACTAGTGGTGCAAACGAAAGATTATTGCACATGATCGAAGTGGCAACTCCTGCACAACCATATCCTGTTGCTTCTGAAACAAGGGTCTCTGATAGCAAGGATAACCCCGGTCCTCCTGCCTCCTTAGGAATGTGGAGATTCATGAGACCTGCTTCATAAGCCTTTTGAACAACTTCCTTTGGGAATTCGTTCCGTTTCTCAAGTTCCATTGCCTTTGGAGTGATATGCTCCTTTGTGAACGCTTCTGCTCGTTCTTGGAGTTTCTTATCCTTTTCAGATAATGAGAAGTCCATTGTTTGTCAACTCTGACAACTTTCCAGATTTACTCCCCTTTAACAGCTTCGGAGAGAGAGGTTTACTATAGTTTTTACTTGAAAGTGTCGAAATTTGAAATTTGCAGTATCCAGAGATTATCTTTTTATAGCTCTATTCCACGTCGCCACTTATCATTGAAGAGGTGTACAGCAAACTTGCCACTCAAAGAAACAAATATGGTGAGTGCAGGCATGACCAAATTTGGTGCACTGGAAGGTGTATCATTACGAGAGATGTTTGTAGAAGCCGTGGATAAAGCCACTGTGGATGCGGGCATTCCAAAAGAGGACATCCAAGCTGCATTCATTGGAACTTTTATCCCAGAAATGTTAGTGCATCAAGGTCACACAGCTCCATTGCTCGTTGATTTTGCCGGCATGAGAGGACTATCTGCAACAAGACATGAAGCCGCATGTGCGTCTGGTGCTACTGCGTTACGTGCTGGTGTTATGGCCATCGAGTCTGGTCTATACGATACAGTGCTAGTAGCTGGTGCTGAAAAGATGACATCGGTTTCAACTAACAAAGCCACTGAGGCACTTGCAGCGGCTGCGGATGATGAATTTGAATCAAGTGTTGGTCTGACTTTTCCTGGTGTCTTTGGAATATCTGCTGTTGCCCACATGAAAGAATATGGTACAACCGAAGAGGATATGGCACGAGTTGCTGTTAAAGCTCATAAGAACGCAGCAACCAATCCACTGGCACAGTTTCAGAAACCAATCACTCTTGAAAAGGCAATGACTCCAAGATATATCGCTTGGCCTCTGAAGTTATTTGACTGCTCACCTATCTCTGATGGTGCAGCAGCTGTAGTTCTAACATCAAACGAGAAAGCCAAGAAGTATACAGACTTGCCAGTCAAGATCATCGGTACTGGTCAGGCTTCAACATCCATGAATCTCTGTGACCGGAAGGACCTGACAAGTTTTGCTTCTTCCGTCAACGCTAGTAAACAAGCATACGAGATGGCGGGACTTGGGCCAAAAGACATGGACTTCGCAGTTGTGCATGACTGCTTTACCATAGCAGAGATAATTGCCAGTGAAGACATAGGTTTCTTCAAACCTGGTGAAGCTGCGAAAGCTGTACGCGATGGCGTTACGGAGATAGATGGAGATAAACCAATTAATCCGATGGGTGGATTGAAAGCTGTAGGTCACCCTGTTGGTGCTACTGGGGTCAAGCAGGCAGTAGTTGTCTATAGAGAACTAATTGGTGATGCGGGTAAGAATCAGGTTTCCAACCATGACACTGGAATCATGCATAATTTTGGTGGTACTGGTGCGACATGTGTTGTGAATATTATGAGGAGGGCTGATGCATGAGTGAAAAGCCAACAATAGGTCAATGGAAACAGAATATACAAGATGAGAGCTTCAAGGCATACAAGTGTAGTAGTTGTGGTGCTGTCTATGCACTACCTAGCGGAGTCTGTTACTCTTGTGGCGGGAATGAGATGGAATGGACACATATCACAGGTAAAGGAACACTAATCTCATACACTGTAATCCATATAGCTCCAGATGAGTTTCAGGCTGAAGTCCCCTATTACATAGGAATTGTGGAATTAGATGAAGATACTCGTATAACCTGTCGTCTGAAGGGATTCGACCCTGAGAAACCTGAAGAGGTGAAACTCGGTATCCCAGTAATCATTGACTATGAGCATGATGAATCAGGTAATACATATCTCGCATTCAGTCCAGCATAGACTCTGAATAGATGTTTTCTGATTGAAGACGAACTTCTTTCAGGAGCATCTTCAGAGCATACTTATTTGCGAAAAAATCATTCTAATGCATAACTCTGGTAGTGCTTCATTTGATAGAAAAGAAACACACTGATTCGATTAAGATAATTGTGAGCCCCAAAGACCACACCTTCAGACATATCGGTCGTGGACTCAAGTCTTACTATGATAGGGACTTACTACAAGAACATCTCCCACCAACTATTGGTGTGTTAGATGCTGATAGAAAACTCGTCGAATCTTTATCAGATTACCTTCCAGCAGCAACAATTACTGCTTTGGAGAATACAGAGTTTGTCAATGTATTTGGTAGGATTGTTGTCGATGAAAGAAACCCTCGAGTCAAATGTTTGCAGTACTTGTACGTATGGGACTACCAAGCTGTACCTGAACATGAAGCTGACTATGAACCAGTCTTTGTTTTTCTTGATGGGCATCGCAAATACGCCATTTATGATCTTGTGCACTACTGTACCCGTGAGCTTGATCTGACAGAACTTGATGGGAAAAGGAATGCACTTAGGATGGTTCCTGGTTGGCATTCTTTTCTACCAGCCTCAAATATTCCTGATTCAGAAATTGATTCTGGTTTGGAAGTGATGCCCCTTTCAGATATGCATCTTGATTCATGGTGGTCAATTCCAGATGAGGAGCCAAGATTGAAGATAGATGGCTTTCTTCGAAATCCCTTTGGATTGAAAGCCCCCGGTCATTTCATGGATAACCCTGATGAGGAATCAAAGACTTTCTGTTGTACTTTCAAAGAAATAGAACATGCATTACAGGAATATGAGAACCCAAAGGAAGGTATGATTGAGGGAATTCGTCGTGCTTTCACCAAATGTGTTGGAATTTTTGCTATCTATCGTTTAGGAGCATTCGTGAAACTTTTGATGGAGATGAATGATGTGGGTATAGTAAAAGCACCTGCATCACTACGAGCAGGATTAAATCTGGCATCTATTGGCGCAGCATTGAAGGAAGGTTTTGTATCTTTAACAAATGGTGGATCGAAGTTTTTTGAATCAATGAAGCAATCAAATAAGGAAAAGAACGACTGATGCCCTAGGCCTAGAGAAGATGATAGATATTCTACAAAACCTGGGTTTGTGGGCGATGATGTGGAAAAACAGGAGTGCCCCTCCATTTCCATGAATTTCAACCATGATGTTGTTAATAGTTTCTCTGCTACTAGGTCTGTGTCCTAGGTTGAGAAGTTGTTTGAAGGCTATCACGAGCTCTAGGAGTAGTCATGTTCCCAATTGTGTGCCAAGAAAAACTTCCGTCAGGTGGAATAAATGGAGTTATATTTCATCAATAAAAAGGAGGGTTCAATCCATGCAGTCTAATCTTGTCTGAAACATGTTTCATTCTTTTTTTACTGCAATACTATTCTTCACATGGAAATTTGATAAGGATTAGATATAACCATGAGTTTTTATACGGGAAGAAAATAGTTCGTTAAACCGAGTCCAAAGATGAGTTCGGATAAGGCTAATCTAATTGATTATATTAAAACAATATTTTCTCATAATCAACAACTAATAGAGCTAGCTGATACAAAAGCTAACATAGTTTTAGGGATAAATTCGGTGCTGCTACCCTTGATTTTTGGTGTCACTAGCATTAATCTTCTCGAACTCGTGACTAGGGGCTTTCTTCTGCAAGCATTGTTACTTAATATCTCATCTGTAGTCGCACTTGGATTCTTGTTAATTTCAGTTATATTTTCCACATCTGTGATAAAGGGACGCATCTATATGGATTTAAAAAGCAATATCTTCTTTCAGAACATCATTGAAACCAATATTGATGACTATATTGCGAATGTTACCATGATGAATGAGGATTCTATTATTGAGGATTACTTAAGAGAAATATATACTCTTGCTGATATCAATAGAGAAAAATATGAAAAGCACAAATGGTCTCTGAGATTCCTTGTTCTTGGGGTATTTTCTATCGTACTGGGATATTTTGCATTGGCAATAGGCAATTATATGATTATAGTTGGATAGGCATTATTTCCAATGACTGCTGTGCTCCTATTGACGAGATTAATTTAGATTATTGCAGGATTGGATGGGTGTGTTTCTCTCTCACGGAAGTATTTCTTCATGACCTTACTGCAAAAGTACTCTTCAGCACTATCTACTGGCATTAGTAGAGAGTAACAGTACCAACCAAAGAGAAAAAATACTGCTTAACAAGAGCTCTGTAATATCTGTCGTATACATAGACTGTCTTCCGACC
>CAZSWP010000003.1:48112-152503 GCA_964610875.1 uncultured archaeon | reverse complement strand
TTTCTATAGAAGTATGCTTGGTTCCGTCCTTATCTGATGGATTATGAATCAAAATCGCAAGACGTGGTTTTGCGTGTTCAAGTTCTACTTCAAATACCTGGGAATCATCAAAGTCTGTATCACGCAACTTCTCATATACATCATGAATCACATTGCTGAGGATCTCTCTAACTTGTCCGATGTCCTCCACAGTATCAATGAACAATGTTCCAACTTGAAGCGGTATCTCTTCTGCAAGACCTGAAACCTCCTGGTATGAATCAACTATTGCCTTCTTGTACGCATCTAGCTGGTCCAATACTTGGTCATGGGGTTCAGCATGAATGAGATCATCCCACTCATCATCAGTCAGTCCTCGTGACCTGATTCGAAAGGCTGGAACAACAAGCTGGTCCAGTTCTCTATAAGATCTGGACTCTGATTCCTTTTCCTCGACTCCGAAGTCCCAATAGAATCCGCTTTTTGTCTTTATCTCCAACAAGAGAACGGGTTTCCAGAGACATCTGTGACCGGTTGGAATGACCGAGCGTTCGAAGAGAATCAGGTCTGCTCTTCCTTCACCTTGCTCAGTCATGAGCGGTGTTTCAGCACAGAGTTTGAAAGAACTCTCAATCTGTGCTGCAGAGTCGTCAGTCATAGCATATCTGATGCTGCGGTAGGTTGGAAGATGGCGAGAGAGTCGATGATGAATATGCGAACCCTTACGTATGCTACTCTGGGACATTAACGACCATAGATGCTTGACATCTGCATCTGTCAGGCATGGAGCTGGATGTTCTTCGATCTTCCCGTCTTCTATTTCATAAGTCTTAGTGACAATCGATCCACCCGTGAATATTCGTCTGAACTCCATGAGTGCCAGAGGATGCACACCGGCATTCTGAGCTTCTAGTAGTTGGGCTTCAAAGAAATGCCTCTCAAATTTTGGGGTTGGAACCGATTGTTTGCCAGTGACTGTATCATTTTGATAGAGTCGTGTGCTAAAGTTATCAGCAATATCATTCTTCAGTTCTCTCAGAATAGAGATCAGTCTCCTATTCAGTCCAGGTTCTCCTATTGCATATTCTGTATACAGATAATCTAGATATGGTGACATTTTGAGCATGAAGAGATTGGCATATCTCTTGGTATCAGTATGCGGCACATCAAATATGGCACAATGCATTGCAAGTGTCTGAAGCGGTGACCTACAGGAATCAATGAAGTCCAGTTCTGGAAGATTATGAATTGGAATGACTTGAGGTGCATACGAATTTGCAGCAAAACCCTTGACCAATTCGCCATTGTGGACTAGCTGTTGCATTTCTATGAAACCATATTGGCTCATCCCAAGGAAACGAAGCACAGCTCCAATAATATTAAGACGTTGATTCAGTGGACCTAGACTCTCGTATCTGTTTGTCACACGGACGGATTCAAGGATACCAAACGCCGCAGCACGTTCAACTAGAATTCTGTACAGATTTTTCCGGATGTTATTCTCAGATTTCGTCAGTATTGTGAAGTCTGGGTCCCCTCTTTCCACTGAGTATCTGTACTGAATCTTTGCTCTTTCCCAGTTCTCTTTTGATCCTTCATAGAGATGATTACCTGCCTTCGATACAATCTCTCTCTGAAGCAATATCGTTGTAGATAGTCCTGTCTTGATTGCATTGTAGAGTATTCTGTTTGGGTGTTTTGGATAGCCTTTCTCAGGTTTTCCTTTCTCCCACACAGTAATCATCTCCTGTTTTGCTGGGTATTTAAAACATTCATCTAAATTAATTTATTGGAAAATTTCTAGGCTAGAAGCAGTTTAAGTCAATTCAAAATTTCATTTGATAATTTATCTTAATAAGTTTATATTGGAAATATATGAATAAAATATGAGTTCAAAACCTTTCTTGCAGACAAGAAGGGGAGTGAACTCAACGGCACAGAACAGGTCGTAAGTTTATATTGGTGAGTCGAATGGGTCGGGCCAAAGGCGTTATTTCAAGTGTCAAAGTCCCAGTATGGTGGGACATGATGACAAGCCGCCAGAAGACCAGACTCAATCGTATCACTGGTAGAGACACCCGTGTCATAAAGGCCTATCTTGCAATAATTGAACAGTATGAGAGCGAGCTTGTAAAGGGTAAGAAGTCGAAGAGAATCAATGCTGGCATGCTTGATGAACTCACTCTGACAGCGTCAAGGGGCGCAGCCAACAGGCTGACAGTACCTCATGACTTCAAGACCAGATTTTCTAACATGTCAGTGAACGAGTTTCAGGAGTGTAGGGACACAGCCATTGGTATGTGGCTGAGCTACCTTGAGAAAGGTGGAGCAAAACCCCTACAGGGTAAGGCATACTCCCTCAGGAAACTATCCCGCAATGTCTTTCGTAAATGCTTCAAGCTTGTGTATCGGCCAGAACAGACGGTCAAACACTGGGTATTGCTTCGTGACTCCATTGACTCTGTAGAGAAGGATACTCGATTGCATGACACTCTAGCAATCCCTCTGGCTATCTCTTCCTATCACTTGAACAAGCTTGGTGAGGGTGATGTGAAGAGCCTGAGGATATTCAAGGACAATTTCAGAAAATGGTGGGTGGTCTTCTCTGTCACAATCAGAGAAACAGAGACTGAACCTGACTCTGAGAGACCGCCAGCAATCCTTGGTATTGACCTTGGAATAAACAAGGCTGCATGTAGTGTGCTCCTCACACAACAGGGGCACAAACATATCAGGTACTGGAAGCAGAAGGACAAGCTCGCTATCATGACAAAGTATGACCAACAGGTTGCAAGCCTTCAACAGAAGAAAGACAGACTGAGTGAAGCAGGACGAGATGTATCTGCTATCTCAAAGAAACTCAGGATATTGAGCAGGAAACGCAGGAGAGTAAGCTTTGACTATGATAGGAAGTTTGTGAAGGATCTATCAGAACATATCTTAGAACTGGAGAAGACCTACTCCCTTTATGTGGTCATAGGAAGACCAAAGGGTATCCGAGCCCTTGCTCGAAAGGGGAATGGATTCGGGAATCGTTATCGCGGTAAGATGCACAGATGGTCTTTTTCAAGGGTCAATGATTTGTTGAAACACAAGCTGCTGAGAGAAGGCCTTGCCGCAAAGCGATATTTTGCAGTCCCTGAGAGTTGGACATCCATCATCTGTCACAGATGCGGGAACAAGGGAATACGCCCAAAACAGAGCCTGTTCATCTGTCATACCTGCGGCTACCGGACCAATGCAGACATGAATGGAGCAGTCAATATCGGTAGACGCATCATTACGCTCATTCCATCACTCATGGATGAGGCTACAGGACTAGGTATGTGGCTCACGTCCAAGGACAAGACCACACCGAATGCCCGGAGGAAGTCTCGTGCTTCTAAACGGAAGTCCTCATCTCCTGAGAGGGCGTCACCCTCGAAGAAGGAAGTATCCGTGGCTGACTGCAGTGACCAGACCCTGCTTGCAGAGTTTCCGAGTAGTAACGACCACGCCATGGAAAAGACTGTGGAAACACCGCCTGCGGATGTGCGGACCGACAACCACATCCAGATGCAGCGGACAGAAGCCAGGTTCCAAGAGAGGAGTCACACTCCGATGAACTTGGACAAAGCTCACTCTGACCATGAGGACACAGCCTCATGTGATGCTGGTGACAGCAAGAGTGAGAAAGGTGGAACACAGAAGTCTCTGACTGTTGAGGCTCACTCACATCATTGATAGGTCGTTCAAGACTGTCACGTTAATGGATGGTATGCGACCTTGACCAAGGACAGGTCGTTCGAGACTGTCAGGCTATTCATGTTAAGATTCAATGCTCTAGTTGGTTTTGTTATTATGAAAAGAAGATCTATGCGATAATGATTGAACTAGAGTCCTGTGAAACTAGCAAGTTCTCAATCCGCTCACGCACCTCGCCAAACTTCTTAATCTGATGTGCCTTGATGATTTCTACAATGACCTCAAGAGACTCCTGTGTGGCCTCTTCTAGTCCTTGAGTGGGATTCAAGGACATCGTGTTCTTTGAGTCTTTGTCCGGTGGAAACGGGAATGGGAACAAGGACCTTGAAATTGTTGAGGCTCAGAAATAGATCATTAAGATTGAATTTCGAACTCTCCATGAATATTCACAGCTTCCCCGAGTTCATTTGAAAGATTAAATACTGATAACTTCTACATGAGTGAGTAATTCCGTAAAATCCATGAAAATGAAATGTCCTTGGAAATAATCAAATTTTCATAAGGGAGTGTTACAATCATTATACACCGATGATGTCTTGTATTGGTATGCTTCTCAAACACAATTTCACTTGTAGAAAAGGGCTGATGGAATCCGTAGGTGAGCTTTCCGATAACGAGTTGCATGAGATTCAGGATGTGGGGTGGGATTCAATCCATGGCATTCTTGTGCATCTCATTAATACGGAGCAATATTGGATTCGTCTGCTTCAAGACGAGAAACCAGAACCATATGATGAGAATGACTTGAATAGTATTGAAGAAATCAAGGAAGCCTGGATGAACACAGAGAAGGCAGCAAGAAAGTTCTTAGAAGATCAGACTGATGTGACCCTGCAATATGTCAAGAGTGTGCAATGGGGAGATCGATTGGTCAGTTTCACTGTAGCGAAAGCACTTATCCATATGGCGACTCATGAAACCCATCACAGAGGCCTCATTGTAGGTCTATCAAGAAAGATGGGATATGAACCTCCCCAGGTCAACATGTTATGATAAACGGTGATGAAAATGAGCAAGTTTCTTGATGATTGTCATGATGCAATGAAAAAACAAGCAGAGAGTATTGCTAGGACCTTGAAAGGTATTGATCGGAAAGAGGTCTATGCTATCAAAGATAAGGACTTGATTGTCCTTCTAGGTGCAGGAGACTCCTATGCTGTTGCAGAATTCGGTGAACAGTTGTTCTTGGCAATTGGCAAAAGTGCAATTTCACTATCACCTCATGAGATTGAACGACTGAGATTGACTGATAGGACTATAGTGATTGGAATCACAGCTTCCGGAAGAAGCCTGTCAACCATAGAAGCACTAGAATGTGCGAAGGAGGGGGGAGTAGATACTGTTGTACTCACTGATGACACAGGAGGAGCTGCAACACAAATTGCGGGGCATAAGTGGGTTACAGACTCAGGAGTTATATCATACAATATTGCGCCTACTGCTCCTACCACATGTGCAATGGCATATTTATTGAAACTAGCCATGTTTCGGGAGGCAATGCCACATAGTCGACTCCATGAGGACACCCACAGATATGAACGCAATCTCGAAGAGCTGATTCCTTGGGCAGACAAGACTGGGAGAAGGATAGCAGACATGCTGGATGTGAATCGTACACTGTTCCTCTTGGGAGAAGGACCAAACTATGTTGCTGCACAAATGGGGATGATGAAGTTCAATGAGTTCTCGCTACTCAAGTCAGTTCCAGTCATTAAAGAGGAGTTCCAACATCACTACAATCTGATTGTCAAAGACAACGATCAAGCGGTTGTCATCAGTGACAGAATTACGGAAGGCACAGATGAGAAATTCATCAATGTGATGCAAGACGTACTACACATGGAAGTCTATCGGCTGCAGACTCCTAGAGAGCTCAGATTAGAGAGTACTTTTGGACAAGCAATAGCAAACACAATTGCATTGCAATTCGCGGCATACTACACTGTATTGAGAGAGAGTCCTGATATTGAATGGTTCAAGCTGCCTAATGCGAAAGCCTTCGATATCTACTAGGGAATTGCACAATAGTAAAAGGTAACAATAGAAGTAGTTACAGTGGAAACCAGTGAGTCAGTTGCTAGAATTGCTATCAGGCCCAGACGTTTTTGAGCACCAGAAAGAGATTGTAGATTATATTCACAATCATACAGAGGAGTATGGCGATTTGGTAGCAGATGTTTTTGGAACTGATGATTCGGACTCACTTCAGATTAAGAACAGATTGTTGGACCTTGTTGATATGATGAGTGATAAAACAGCACTCGTTCTGATGAAAGAAACTCTCACTGACTCTGAAGAAAGAATTCGCGTCCGTGGTCTTCAGAGTGTCTACAGACGGCGTGTTGATTCAATGAATGATCAGATAGCAGAGATTATGCTTGACAGGGATGAAGCGTTTGAGGTCCGAAAATGGACAGTTCATATTCTGAGTAGTACGGACCCTACAGCATTTGGTACAGTATTACGACGTGTTGCAAAGACCCAAGAGGAGGATGTACTGCTTCGCAAAGAAGCCATCTTCTCCCTTACAAAAGTAATCTGTGATGAAACGCTGGGTGCATTATGTGCAACACTTGGAGACCCAGATATCGAGATTCGAAAAGCAGGTGCGTGGGCATTGGCAAATATTGGTTCAGCCAATGGTATCTGTTGTCTTTTATCAGCACTTGAAGACATCAACGAAGGGGTGCGAGATTGGGCAATCAGAGGCCTTCGGGACATGGATGATGGCCGTGCACTTCAAGGTCTTGCTGATGCATTACACAATGTCGAACCAAAGGAACAGGTACGGATAATCCGGTTGGTGATAGAGAAACGTTCTGAAATCATTCTACGAGCTGTAGCGGAACTGCTCCAATCACCAGATACTGGAGTCAGAAGACAGGCTGCTTGGGCGATGGGTGTTTCGCCCTACCCACCCGCAGCTCCAGAGCTTGAATTCCTCCTGAATGATGAGGATGAGGAAGTACGAACTTATGCAGAGAAAGCTCTGGTACGACTTGGACATATTGATCCCACTGAGTTTGGATTCAAATTGTGATTACATCATTCCTCGGTAGAGACCACCATCAATCAATAATAATGCACCATGAATATAGCTGGCAACCGGACTCAGAAGAAATGTACATACAGGACCAAACTCTGATGGTAGACCCATCCTTCGTAATGGGATGATTGAGTTTAATCTATCTATGGATGCTTCCGCATCACCTGATGCTTCCATCAATTCTTCCACACGCTCCGTGAGAATATAACCCGGGCAGATTGCATTGATTCGGATTCCTTCTGGGCCAATCTCGTCCGCAAGAGTTCTCATCATGCCAATAACAGCAGGACGTAAAGAGTTTGAGAGGAGGAGATTATCGATTGGCTGTTTGACAGATATGGAAGTGCTGTACAAAACCGCTGGTGTTTGGCCTTTTTGTAGAAGCGGTAGTGCTTCTTTTGTCAATCTCACTGCACTCATAAGTGTCAATTCAAATGCAGCACGCCAATCATTATCATCTAGCTTGTCAAATGTACCAGGTGATGGTCCTCCAGCATTAATGTATAGACCATCAAGCACTCCTTCATTTCTTCGAATATCTGCAAGGAGGTTCACAATTTCTTCCCTTTTTGATACGTCTGTAACAATATATCGTGCTTTGGGACCAAGTTGTCCAACAGCTTTCCTCAGAGCGGATTCGTTTCTACTACAGATTATCACATGTGCTCCTTCATCAGAGAGTGATTTTGCTACACTGAAGCCAAGTCCTCTTGATGCTGCTGTCACAAGAATGGTCTTTCCTTGCAATTGAAGGTCCATTTTATAATATCACCAAAAATAATCGAGGGGCAGGAGCTATATGACTCCTGCGACAGTTACAAGCGAATTATTGAGCACTGGGACTGACCTGAGTTTCTGTACGTGCCCCCATGGTCACTTCAAGATGAAGGAATGCTGAGCTCAAGCGTTGGAATTCTCTTGGAACCTCAAACTCTCCTACACCTATCTCATTGAGAATACGTGCCACCTTCTTAGTTGAGAGTCGTGGATTCTTCTGTGAGTTAAAAGCAAGTAGGACTCGGACATCTTCAGGGTCTGGCATTCTATAGATAGAGTGGCATGCAACCCCCTTGGAAGTGAGTGATTTTTTAATCTTTGATTCGATGCCTCGCATCTGCTGTACACCATAATTTAGTGAAGTATCAATATACTTTAACACCCGTAACACCCAGGTAATACGGAACATAAGGCGCCAATTGGTGAATGTAGTCCTTGACTCACTCATTCTTTCCGAGAAGTAGCAATATCATGAAGTTGTGATTAGTTTGCGTACAACTCTGGTTTGATTAGCAAACCAAGTGTCAGAATATGATACTCTGTTATGGTGAGAACAATGGATACTGACGGTTTTCGAAAGGCTCTGGAAGAAAAGGAGATTCAAGATGATAAAATAGAGGAGATCATCAAATCAGTTGAAGAGCTTGAGAAACATTTGATTGAGAGAGATTCCTCAAATACATTAGATTCAGCGACTATTGATGATATCCGACAATATATTGGAATGCTATATGAAACGGGCGAAGACACTCGTGATAGACTCATAGTAATCTATAGATATGGTCTATTTATTGATAATTCTGCTCTTGTCACGCCAATATTCGAGCTTTTCGATGGAATAGACGTTATGGATACTTTACACAGGGAAATGGGAAACGAGATTGGTGAAACTAAGCGTGATGAAATTTTCAAAGGGCTAAGGATGCCAACCGTTCATTGTAAGCTGGACAATTCTGGACACCAGAGCATTGTCCTCCCAGGAGCGGTACTGGGAATGGCTTTGTGAGAGCACGTTCGTGTGTCAATACACCCTCACCAAGTTGTTCTTGTCAGGAGTATATAAGTGCCTATACACTGATGTCTAGGTCTGTCTGGAATTCTGGGAGCTGTACGAAACCCTTCAAGAACTCATCTGGAATTGGAATTACAAAGGAACACTCATTGTCACCTTTTAGCACAGACTTGACCATCTCTACATCCAAATACTGACCAAAAGCCTGTTCCCAAGGCCTCTTAGTAAAACCACCACTACAATAGCAGAAATCAGCTGATATGCCCTCTTCGCCGCTGCGTATTGCTTCTCTTGCCCATGCACAATGGCACGCATAGTATCGTTTCATCTTCTCATCAGTTGCTGCTAGAAAGTTTTTGGTGTCATAGGGAATCTTTGTGTGATAGATTTTGTTTCCTCTTCTCTCTCCAGAGAGCATGTCAGAACGGCTCTTTACATAGGCTAAGACTTCGTCAGTGATTTCCTGTCCAAAGAACGACTCACCACTCTTGTTGTATTTTTCCAATTCTCCAATTGAACGTGCACGCTTTTTGGCGATATAATCATCAATATCATCTGCTTCTTCAAAGCGTTCTCGTTCTGCTTTCCAGTAGTCCGCTGGAAGCCCATGTGCAACTTCAGTGAGTATTTTCTGACAGTCCTCTTGATCTAACTCTTTTTCCATTCTACCTAATATTTCTCTCATAAACTTGGGTTTCCAAATGGATACTGTCTTACTTATTGAGAAGGACTCCTGTGGTGAAGGTAATAAGAGGAAAAGAAGATGGTCGGAGCGGCCGGATTTGAAAGAGAACTAAAACCTCTTGATAGGCTCACTTGTCAGCAAATAGGCTTTTTCATTGCCAATTATCCGAGTGAAATGTATCTTGTTATTCATAACGTGTTCTGCTTTCCATCTTAGAATAATCCACCCAAGAGAAGTGAAAAGCATGAAACCAATTGCTGGCAAAGTAACGAAGAGATATACAATCGTACCCCACTCCCATGATGCGATACCAGTTGGAAGGAATGTCATTATGCCATAGAGAAAATGAGGAAGTATACCAAAAAATGGTGCAATAATAGCTACCCCTTGTCTTACTTTGAAAACCTTGTAACGCCCTTCATTTCTAATATCTGTAAAAACTTTCTGATAAAATCTAATTGGAACTAATCCAAGAAGGCTACCAATAGAAAATCCTGCATACAGAAGAGGCTTAACCATCGTTTCACCAATGTATTGAATGAGTGCGATATCCATTGGATTGTCAATTATCAAGACATAAGGCGAAATAAAATATGGAACCAACATGAAGAGAATGAAGCATGCTGCTATCAATGGAATCCAGTTCAACGATAGCCAGATATCAAGCTTTGCGATTCTTTCCTTTGTTGGTTCTTCAATCATGGTTTGATATCACCTTACATAATGTCCGTCACAGGGGAAGGGTATGATGCCTCCAAGTTCAGACACGATAAACCACCAACCCATACCTAGCTTGCAGACAAATCCATTACCGGGATCAATATCCTTGTAGAACACCCATCCGCCACCCATCTCATCTTCAATCAGAGATTCTACTATGTAAGCAACAGTGAAACCAAAAATACCCAATATTGCAGCAAATGCTAGAATGATTGGTGAAGCTTCGATCCCCCATACACTAGCAGCAGCTGCAATACCCAAAGCAACAAGTAACTCAGCAATGCCTAATAATCCACCCATCTTCCATAAGATAATTGAATTTCGATCTATATGATTGACCTTCAAATCATATCCATCTCCAACGGTAAATGAATCAGGTACTCCAACACCAAGTAGTCGATAATATGTTTGGTATGATGGATGATCGTAATATACCTCATTGCTTGGATTTACGTCATATGAATCAAAGTAGACTCCCCGATAGTAGAAATCCCAATCACTCCCCGTACCACCTCCGCCATCATCATAGACAATTCCAAGAAACGCTTGTCTTTCAACTCCAAGCACCACTTTTGTGAGGTATCCGATTGTTGCCAGTTGTCCATAGGCGTTCGACCTAGCAGAATCACCTTTCTTCATGAAGTGTAATGCCAAAGTAATATCTGATGCAATTTTGGCATCAACTAACCCTGGAAAAGTTATCCATGTCTTTGTGGTGCTTTCAACATTCAGATTCTCGGAGTTGCAGGCAAGAATCATGTGTTCATTGCTCAATGATTGGATTATAGTCTTTCCAATCGCATCCCACTCAATTGTGTTTCTTTTTGATTCAATTCCTTTCTCAGTTCCATGTCCAACATAGAAGACAGTATCAAATGCATGAGTGGTTATCCGATTTATCTCATGTATATCATCTGTTTCAATAACTGGGCAGTTATCAAGTGAGTTTGAAAGGTATTTTGCTGTATCTCTTGCCAGATTGTCGTCTGATATGCATATCACGACAGGGTTCATAAAATAACCCATTAGATACAGTGAACTCGTTATTTGTACTAGCATTATCAAAATAGATACTACTAGTGCTTTCTCCTTTTTGCAATGCAATTTGTTACATTCCCCCTACGGTTCGAGAAAACCGTACTGGATCATTATTCTTTAGCGGCGCATATAAGTCTGTAGATTTTCAGAAAGAGTTGGATGGTATGAAAAAGATGGCCGAATTTGAACGATGTGTTGAATTTTCTCATGTTTTATATACAAAAGACAGGACACAAGAATAGAAGCAATAGCTCTTGGCAAACACATTGGCCAATTTTTAGGAAATATGAATATGAGAAACGTTGAAACTCCTATCTCAGTAGACTTGAAACAGGTAGTCAGCGTCATTTTAGAGTTCGATGAACCACCTATCAGAGCCGAACTCCTCTCCAAACTAGAAGGCATGGAACAAGAAACCCTTGACATCATTCTGGGACAGTTAGTTGATCAGGACATCATCGAGGAAGTGGATGGAAGATTCGTTGTGGTCAACAGTGATAGTGACAGAGTGAGAGCGATCCTCGACACCTACGAACCTCTCTAGGTGTGGTATCCGAAGAGCCTGTCATATTCATCATGTTTCAGAAAGTCGTGTATCAAGACAAAGCGTCGCCCATTCTTTTTGACAACTGAGTACAACAGTCTGTGCCGCTTGTCGATTTTGAACACATACAGGTTGTCAAGCTCTCTATACTCACTCGGCCAACGACTGCTCTTCACCAATACACCAGCATAGGCATCAGCTCGAAGTTGGTCTAGGGCTCTATCAATCCGTCTTTGGAGCTTGGTATCGTTCCCCTTGAGCCTACTGACACAGCGAGGGTGGTTGTATCTACGAAAATTCTAGATGGACTTGGAATTTTTTGACAGGAGCTTATATGCTTCAGGACATAATTAGTTCATAGGTCAACTGACATCGCTGTGCTGACCCCATGGAGTGACGTTCCAGTGCCGTTTCTGGAAGGACAAGACTCCGGTGTCCAGATTTGTCCAGCTTACAATGAACGGTGTAGAGTAGTGTGCCTCAAAAACAGGCACTGCTACTCAACTCCATGTTTAGTTGAGTTTCTCAGCAAAGCTCTTCCCGAACTCAAATGCTTCTTCGAGTTCATCAGTATCTGGGACCCACTTCACAGTGAACGGTTCCATGACTATGTCCATCTTACCCTGTTTCATTGCCTCTTGAATCTTTTTCACAGAGCCGCCACCCCATCCGTATGAACCAAAAGCTGCGGTCTTCTTCCCTGCAGGTTTTAGCACTTCCAAGTCGGAGAGGACTGGTGCCACGGTTGGGAGGATATCATTGTGAAGAGTAGGACTTCCAACGAGAATCCCTCGGGCTTCAAGTAATTCACCCATAATATCACTGCGATCACTGTGTGGTATCAGCCTGAGCTGCGGTCTCAATCCGGCAGCTTTGACACCTTCAGCCATTGCACGAGCAAGTTTTGTAGTACTCTCCCACATTGTGTCCCAAACGATCAACACCTTGTCATTTGTCCGTTCTCCCTTTGCCCAGCCCAGGTATCTCTTCACAATCTCAAGAGGGTCTTCTCTCCAGATTAAGCCGTGAGAAGGAGCGATTATCTTGATGGGCAGACCGAGCTCAAGTACTTCCTCTATTTTCCGCTTGACCATACGACTGAGTGGCCAAAGGATGTTAGCATAGTACTTCTCAGCCTCACGCCATAGGACATACTGGTCAACTTCATCTGCAAAGCGTTCCTCCGTAGCATAGTGTTGTCCAAATGCATCATTGGGTAGCAAGACCTCTTCTTCAACATAATAGGTGAACATACTCTCAGGCCAGTGGAGCATGGGAGCCTCATAGAACCGTAAGGTCTTCTTACCAAGAGAGATCTCATCACCAGTCTTCACTGTCTGGGTGTCCCAACCATCAGGATAGTGCTTCTTCAGTGCATCAACTGCCCTTTCAGTACATACAAGCTTGGCATTGGGAACACGTTTCAGTACATCAGGTATTGCTCCAGAGTGGTCCATCTCAGTGTGATTGGATATCATAAAGTCAATCTTTGCGGGGTCAATAATTTCTGAGATACGTGCAAACATCTCCTCAGAGAAAGGACCGTGCACCGCATCTACAAGTGCTATTTTTTCATCAATTACCAGATAAGCATTGTAGGTCGTTCCATGATGCGTAGTGTAGCTATATCCATGAAAATTACGAACATTATAATCAAGTGCTCCAACCCAGTAGACATCTTTCACAACTTCAACAGGTTTCATTATCATTACCATTATTAACTATGGTTTATGTGTTTATATATTGACGGGTTTCCAAACGGATACCATCTTACTTATTGAGAAGGACTCCTGTGGTGAAGGTAATAAGAGGAAAAGAAGATGGTCGGAGCGGCCGGATTTGAACCGGCAACCGATGGATAGCTGTGAATGCCATCCGAATTGGCAGCTCTCTACAGTCCATTGCTGATGGCCTGAATCGCATTGCGATTCAGTCTGCCAGATTGAGCTACGCTCCGCGGCTGGCCTTTTTCAACTGTAACAGAATAAAAGGATTGCTAATGTAGCTAATATTTCACGACTTTTATGATGGCTACAGTCCATTGCTGACCTATCTTAGAATGTGAGTGAACCTCAACAGTAAGACTTCTGTATTCCACCCTTCTCCTTCAAGTGTTACCACTCCCAACGATTCGAAAATAATTGGGTTGCTAGCAGCTCCAAAAATCCTAGACATGTTTCAGGAGGGGGTTATATACTCAGACAAGGTACAAGAATACTGAGGTCAACCTGACACGTACCATGACCTCACAGAGCCATTCCCAGTACCGTTCTTGGGAGGACAATGCTCTGGTGTCCAGAATTGTCTAGAGTACAATGAACGGTCTGAAGGAACTTTGTCTAATACCATTGGGATACAATCCCTCCAATAGACGGAGCTTCTTTCTCCTGACCTTTTGTTGGTGCATCACTACCAACGTCAGAAAGATTTTCTACAGTTTTTTCCACGGCGGGGTCATTATCACACATCTTGATTTCGTCACCAAAATCAACAAGTCTCGTTTGAGCAGAGTGAACAGCCGCGGACTCTCCAGAACTTGACATTGATTCTTTCTTGGAGAGTAAGGACTTCCTTCGAGAACGCTTCCCTCGGGTTTTTGGTCGTGAGCCTTTTGCTACTGCTTGAGCCCACTTACCTAGTCCTCTCACAGAGTGTAATGACTTTGTGAGCGTAATAAGGCGTCCAGCGATGATTATTGATCCATTTTTATCTGCATTGCAACGATTTCCATATGTATCGTATCTATGAAACTCCTCTGAATGCCCTCAGCTCATCCTCGGACAGCGTGCTAGGATCCCTTCCAGAGAGAAGTGCAAGAATGGAACGTATCAACGGTTGTTGGATTGTAGTTACTTAAGGCGTTTTAACTAAATTTTTCGTCTAACAGATTTTGAATTGACTATAGAATTCGCCACATCTTCGTGGATGGTTGTCCATAAGTCATTACTCAGTGGCAGAGTAGGACTCCATTATCTCTGAAACAGTCCAAGTGTCAATTCCTTCGTCATCCAGATATTCGAATAATGAGATGAATGCACTGGGATTATCAGCATAGTTGAACACATGCCAGACAAGACCCATCACTTCTTCCTGATTTTGAACAACCAATCCTTTGAATTCGTCCAGATCTATGTTTACTTCTGATAATATGTCCGCAAAACGGGCATGGGAAACACCAAGGACTGTCTGTTCATTATATGTACTGGTTTCAGGAGTACTCCACAGATGGCCCAATTTATCAGAGCCACCAAATGTTCGGAATGGCACATCTAGTGGGAAATCGTAATCGATGTCTTCATCAGTAGCAACACAGGCTGTATTGATTTGTCCTGATGCAGGAAGTTGATTCATTAGAGTCATCATGTCACTGATAGTACCAAGATACTTTGGACCAGTCTGGTAGTCTGCTTGATTGGTATAGCCATTCCAGTTGTTCATATGAGCACCATGATGATGGAGTCCTATCTCATGACCATTTGCATCCCAGTTCCTGACCATCGTAAGACGGTTAGTGTCATTCAGGATGTAAGTTGCCCATTGTGGATTGAACAGCAGGGTGAGCTTTATGTCATGAATATCAGCTTCGATTATCATAGCTCGGAGATCCAACCAGTATTGTTCTGGGTAATCTACACTTTGAGGAAGAGTTCCGGGTTCACAGTGGATTGCAATAAAGAGTTTTGATTCTACAGGTTCTGGAGAGAGTAGGAAAATACCAAGGCTGGTACCGGTCACTACAATCCCTATGATGATGATCCCAAGTATAGCGTGTTTTTTGTCTACTTTCAATATGAATACCTAGTCCCCTATTCAAGAGTTCCTTCAATAAAATGTTATTTGAAATCTCACTGCTCGATTCAATCGGTTTATATTACGTACTGTAGAAATGTACAGTTGATAGAGGTTGGTCTTCGGTTATAGACCCCAAAGGTGACGATAATGAACTATGAAAAGGAAATCAAAAAACGTCGAGATTTACTGAAGGCCTTCGATTGTGATGCAATTCCTCCTGAATTTTGACATAAATTGTTCATCCGAATTTTCGAAAACAGGGACTTGGAAGAATTTTACTTCAAAAAGCTGAAGAATTTGCAGCAAATTTGAGAGATTCTATGGGACTTTTTGTTCATTCTCATAATGAACCAGCTATACATTTCTACGAATCGAGTGGATACGAAGTAAACACTATCCTAATCTCAAAAGAACCAAATGCGCATCATGTGGAATTATCACAAGATATGGTCCTTGAGATGGAATCGCTTGATGATGCATTTGAAATTGGTATCAAGAAGTTTGCAAAAATTGTTAGGTCTACTCAAAATATATCTGATAAAGAGATACAGGATAAATATCAAGAATATCTCTCTCGTTACAAAAATGATGATGACCATCAATGTCTGAAAATACGAACAAAAGATGGTGCAATTGCAGGATATGTCTGGATAGGGAAAGCATACTTCAATGATATGATTGCCATGATTTACGATTTTTCTGTCAAGCAGGAGTATACATCTGACAAGATTGGACAAATTTTATTCAAAAGTGCAGAAAAATGGGTAAAAATCATGATTATTCAAGGATTTACATTCTTCTTCATACACTTGATGAGATTTCACTAGATGATTGTAAGAAATTTGGTTTCAAAGTACCGGGATATTTCATGCAGAAATCTTTGAGATGACAAGGATGAATTAATGACTTATCATAATGTCATATAGAAACCTATCAAAAAATACGAGATGATCAAAAAAATGATGGAAAATAGGATAATTGAATCTGATTTTTGCCATTCTGATTCACGGAGATATGTTCGATGGGGGTCATACCCGAATCCACGGCCATCCATTGACAAGGATAGAGTTTCCACTCGCGATAAGGCAGATACAAGAAGTGGAAAGAATGTGTAGCGAATAGTTCGTACCAGTTTTCGTATTCCCCCGATTTCAACAGATAGTCCACGAGATTGTTGTGCCATCTGTACTTTTTTGTTCTCAAAGTCGAAAAGAGGTAGGAAACGTAGTGCAATTATCAGTGCGAAGGCATATTGATATGGTGTTTTCAGTTTTGTTAAAGAGTGCGCAAGTAAAGTGGGATCAGTCACGGACACAAATAACATACTGGCGAATACTATCAAAAGGAATCTGATTGACATTGATAGACCTCTTTCTATACCGTAATCGGTAACCGGAATGGCGGGGCCAACTTCTCCAAATCTTGGAATGATGAAGAGGAAGATAGATCCATTTGTGGTCACAAGAATTTGTACAATAAGAAGAAGGAAGGAGAAGAATAAGAGGAACTTTGTTCTTCCCACACGTACTGTGAAGGGAATATCAGCCAGATAGAAGAATAGTAGTGTGAGAGAGAGAAGAACAAGAGCAAAGAACCAGTAGGGAATAATGATGACTAGAATCAGTGTGAGAATTAACAGAAAGAACTTCAATAGAGGATTAATCCTGTGAATGAAGGTATTCCTAGGAGTGTAACCAAGCTGTCTAGACAAACATTATCCCTCCACACTCCACGACTGGTCCATATATTTCATTGATTGCAGACGCTCAAGCACAACTTTTGGATGCCCGTCAAGGAGAATACGTCCATCCTGTATGAAAAGTAGTCTATTAGCATAAGTCATGGCAAAGCCAATATCATGAGTCACTACAACAGAGGTTCCACCAGCTTCAGCATTTTCAAGTACTTTTTGAAGTATTAGCCTTCTTCCATGTGTATCTTGACCAATAAATGGTTCATCCAATAGTAAGATGTTAGGTCTGTGTACCGTAGTTGATGTCACATTAAGTCGTCGCTTTTGTCCATGACTGAGGGTAAACGGGTTTCTCTCGCGAAGTTCTAGGAGATTGGCGGTTTCTAGTTCCTCTATGGAACGCGTTGTCGTTTCGTCGTTCAATTGATCAAGAAGATCTAGGGTGAGTATTTGTTCCTTCCAGACAGTTCTCTCAAAAATCTGATAGTTTGGATTCTGAAAGACTACAGCAATACGGGAAGCAATATCTTTTCTTGAGAGCTGAGTCAGTTTCTTCCCACCAAGGAGGACAGACCCTGTTTTTGGACTGAGAAGACCACTAAGTAATCCCAACAAAGTAGATTTTCCAGAACCATTTTGCCCCATTATGAATACAATTTCACCCTCATGCAAAGCGATATCGAGATCTGTGATGACCTCTTGGTCGTCATATGCAAAAGTAAGTTCATTTCCAACCAAAATCTCGGCACCATATTCATAATTTGTATGGTTTTGTGTAATTTTCTCAATTTTCTGAGGGTTCACAAGATATTTCTCAAGCCTACCATCACTCAGTCGCAAGACTTGATCAGCGATTTTTGTTATGCCATCCAACCTGTGCTCAATACAGATAATCCCAATACCATTTTTCTTGAGTTCGCATAAGACATCCAGGAGTAATTTGATGCCGTTGGGATCTAGACTAGAGGTTGGTTCGTCCAATATCATGTATTCAGATTGACAAGCAAGCATTGATGCAATGACGACCCGCTGTTTTTCACCTCCGGATAGTGCATATGTTGGTCGACCAAGTAGATGTTCAACACCTACATCTCTTGCATGCTTTGAGGTACGTTCAAGTATTTCATCCTGAGGAACTTGATAGTTTTCGGGACCAAAGGCAATCTCGTCTGAAACAAGGAGAGTGCATAACTGGCTCTCAACATCTTGTTGTACTAGGGAAACCCGCTTTGCATACTGTGAGATTGTGAGGCTTTCTGTGTCTTGATTGTCTATCAGGATGGTACCAGATAGTTCCCCTTGAATTGATCTTGGAATAAATCCTGTGAGAATCTTTGCTAAAGTTGACTTGCCGGAGCCAGTGGGCCCGGTTATGGTGGTAATTTCACCTCTTGGAACAGAGAGGTCAATTCCATGGAGCACCTGCGTATGCCCATCGTAAGAGAAGTGAATGTCTTTTACTTCAAGCACATGATTTCCTCCCTAGTAGACCTCAAGTGTTACAACTTGGCGTACCCATTGGGAGCCATCATATTCACCAGCAATAAGCCAGAGGCCATCAGTAGTTTCAGTGAGCAGGAAGTGGTCATCATTCATGACTAAAGTCAGATTGAACGGTATTGTGTATCCGTCTCGTGCAATCACTCTTAGCCCAGTTGCTTCAGCTTTTGGTTCTGCTAATTCGAGTATTGTGCTCATTAGAACACCAGTATAGTTTGCCGGAGGGAGATGGGTATATGCGCCTATCAGTTCGGCTTCAATTGTTACCCGTTCATCTTCGAAGAGTGTTGGTTGAAAGGTATAGGGGTTGTCTACAAGTCCTGTGACTTGACAACTATAGGGATCAGCTCCGACCTGAGCAATAAAAACAAAGTAGAATGCAGAACCAATGATAAGGAATAGAACCATTATAACAGCAGGGATATTCCTTCTGAGAATATCCCGTCTTTTTGTGGTTCTACTCTCTCTGATACTAGAGAAATTGTACGCTAACATCTGCGTTTCGTTCAGAAACTCCAGTGTTTCCCACGCAAAATATCCTGCAAAGATTACACCAGAACAGAACGCCAAGACAATTATTACAAAGATGTAAAGGAAAGGAACTCCAGAGAAATAGATTATCTGGAATATAATTACGTTGGATATTGATGAGATGCCTGCACCAATCCACCATACGATACGTGATACTGTGTTTCCTTCTTCTGGGGTCTGACCAATCATAGCAAAGATATCGATAAGTAACCCTTGAACCAGTGATATCAGTACTATCACAATGCCGTGAGTACTGCCTGTGAACATCTCAACCATGCCTTTCAGGAGACCTCCAAATGTTCCAGCACCTTTTTTTGGAACTGCAACACGGATTAGTACCAGCCAGTACACATGGAGTCCAGCCATGAACTGACCTGCACCAAAAGGCACACCAAGTGCAAGGTTGACTAGATTTCCAAGATACCCAACAAAGGTACTTAGTGCTCCACCAAGGGAGCTCAATATGGCAAGGGTTACGATATCCCGAGTATTGATTGGTTTTCGGGAGGGTGTACTCAATCCGATATCACCTCAATTTCTGCAACATAACGAATCCATCTTGTCCCTCCAGAAATATAGACAGAACATCCCATCCCTGATGCAGATGTCATAACGCAGTCATTGTTACTATAAGCTCCATCCTCCGGAATCATAATAATTCTCATTCCGTCCTCCCATTCAGGGACAATGGTTTCATTATACATGTATGCAAGAATCATGTCCCCTTGATATTGATACCAAGATATGTTTGGATATACATTGGAATAGCAGAAGTCTTGAAAGAAACCATCAATTGCTGTCACGCGTATAGTATCATCTGGATTCAGACCACCAACCAAATCAAGTAGGTCAAGAATTCTCACTCCTCGGTATATCCCTTGACCTCGCCAATTACCAAATTGGTTCTGAAATGATGAGTATTCTTCGATGGTATTTAATTCGGACAAGTCAGCAATATTCAGAGTGATCGTGGTATCAACACCCCTGATTACTACTTGATTCCTATCTATTGATGGTGTTTCAAGAGGTGCCGTTTTTATTTTTAGTTCGTTCCCTGATACTGATACATTGACATAATGGTAGAAACCTCCTTCTTCCTCAGATGCGTACAGTCCCATACCAGCCCCACCAGTTATGATATACTGAACATTATCTAGAGAGAAGTTGGCAAACATGTGAATGTGTCCGGAGAA
Source organism: uncultured archaeon (assembly GCA_964610875.1). Classification (GTDB taxonomy): domain Archaea; phylum Asgardarchaeota; class Thorarchaeia; order Thorarchaeales; family Thorarchaeaceae; genus CAZSWP01. Next base: position 132,249 of record CAZSWP010000003.1, on the reverse strand, counting down.
GACAACATCCACATTGGTATTACTAAATATTGATGCAAGTTCTTCGGCTAGTTCAACAGAGAATGTATGATTCTCTTCGGTCCGAGGGTCTGCTATTGGGACGTGTGTGAACACAAATTTCCATTCAGCGTTGGACTCTGCTAAATCGGTCTCTAGCCAATCGAGTTCCAAATCGGTCACGGTATATTTTGACGTGTTAAAGGAGGTGATGTGTACTGGTCCCCAGTCAAATGAGTAGGTATCAGGACCAAAATAGTACAGATAGTTTTGTGAACCGTTCGACCGTACATCATGATTGCCAGGTGTTGTATAGAGAGGAACAGTGAGAGGTCGAAGAGCAGAGAGTGTGTCTAAATACTGGTTTTTCTCTCCAAAGGGTGTGAGATCACCACAATGAAAAACAAAATCTGGACTATGTAGTGCTGCAGCCCGAACAACTTGTTCAATGCCACCCTGATATCCCTGAGAGTCTCCAAATACATAGAAATTCACATCAGGGTCAACTCGTTGAATCACTTTGACCCATGCGTTCACATTCGTCGTTGAAATCTCTAGTTTGATTGCTGATGGATATGTTTTGATTAAGACAGGAGAGCAATCGGATTCGATTTGGGTCTTTGATGGATTGATGTTTGAAATTACTAAGAAAAGGTGTCCAAAACCCGATGCTTCATCCCATGAGAGTGAGATAGTAGTGTTTGGTCCTATTGTTCTCACTTCGAATGTCGTAGTGTTATGTATCCTTAGATATCCACCTGATACATTGGCGAGTGGAGCAGGTCTGACAAGTAGGATAGGAATAGTGAATATTGCTACCACTAAGACGCTTGCTACTAATACAATTAGTAAGACTGCCTCTAGTCGACGCTCCATCTTTGATTCAATCCTTTACGGTATTGATATGTTTGATTGTGCATATCACTTGAGAAGAGGAATATGAAGATTAGGGAAGAACCGTCTTTCGCGATCAATTAAACGAAATGCCAGATTCTTGAATTCTATGTGCAATCTCTTTTATTCGTGGGTCGTTTCTCAAGGCAGCTGTGTTCTGGAGTGTTTTTACAACAGTTTCAACAAATCGTTCATCAATTTCTCTTGTGCGGGACGTTCCTTTCAATGCGAGGTATTGTTCCAGCAATCGCCACGAGAGATTCTGTTTTTTCTGACCGAAAATGGGGTCTGTGTCTAACAGGCTTGCACTGATACCTGCAATGTCAACCATCCAGTCATCTTCTCTTACTTCTTCAAAATCAAGACCATAAATGCCAACATCTGCGACTATAAAATTTCTCAATCTGGGGTCGCCTTTCACCTTGTTATGTATGGAGTGAAAGTTGTAATACCATCTTGCTAGCTCGTCAATATGTCTGGTATCAAAAGTTTCATTGATGACCTCAACTAATGGAGTACCCTGTATTTTTTCGAGTATTATGATATCATATTGAGCTCTGATTACCTTTGGTACTAAGAGACCATTTTCCCTGCTCGTAGTGAGAATCTCTAGCTCTGTCTTGAAAGTGTCTTCAATGTACAGTTTTGCAACAACTTGCTCATGTTCAGTAGTGGTTTCTGTTTCAATCCCAATAAGCAGAACTACGTTCTTCTTACTCCTCATACGTCCCTGTAATTGAAAATTTGACAATTCACCAAATTCATCCACAAGTAGGTATTCCAGACTGGTTACTCTTTCCGATGGGAGCTTCTTTCCATCAATTCCCTGGTATTCATCGACCACACCTGTTAGTGGACACATAATCAGAAAGGTGTAGAAGAGGCTATTAGGCTTGCTGAAAGTACCGTAAAGCACAGGGTTTTAATGATAGACGCATAACTTGCACGAGAGTTTGTCATGACAGGTCGAATCTGTAACATTGAAAGGAACAAGGAACGTTGTGGCTGTACGTATCCAGGATGCTCAAGGAAGGGATATTGTTGCGACTGCCTAGACTATCATTGGCGACATAAGGAACTGCCTGGCTGTCTTTTTCCGCCTGAGGCTGAGAAGACATACGATAGGTCTCTTGAGTATTTCCTTGAAGTATGGAGCAAAAAACTCGGGAAAAAATAGACCTTGTAATCAAATCAATTAACGCTGTTCCATCCTATTAATATGGCATGACTCATTGTTGAGTTCTCTAAAAATGAGGATGATGCGTATTGAATATAGGTATCTGGGTTCTTGGGGACCAGCTAAGCCTAACTCAGACTGCTCTTGATGCATGTAAGAAAAGAAGAAACACTCGTGTGATATTGATAGAATCATTAAAGCATATACAAGCAAGACCCTATCACAGACAAAAACTAGTACTTCTTTGGTCAGCAATGAAACATTTCCAACAAGAACTGATTGCTGAAGGATGGAAATGTGACTATATAGAGTCCAGTAGTGGGTTTCAAGATGTTTTGAACTCATGGATTGATGATCATCAGATTGAAAAATTACTGGTTATGCAACCCAATGACCGTCCCTTTCTTGAACAGCTCAATAAGATGGATATAGTATGTACCTTGAAAATACTGAACAACAATCAGTTCTTCTGGAGTATTGAAAGTTTTAAGAGATGGAGTGAAGACCGGAGAAGGTTGTTATTGGAGAGTTTTTACAGAGAAGGAAGGAAAAAATTCAACATATTACTTGAAGATGGTGAGCCAGCTGGGGGGAAATGGAATTATGATAAAGAGAATCGAGAGCCACCCAGTAAACAACTTGAGCCATCGAATCCAATCCATTTTGAGCCAGATTTGATTACAAGAAGGATTATTGATAAAGTAGAGAACATAGATATTCCACTTTTTGGGAGAACAACACCATTCAGGTGGGGTGTGACACGGGAGAATGGGAGAAAGGCACTAAGATATTTCTTGGAGAATCGATTACAATATTTTGGTCCATTTGAGGATGCAATGTTGATGGATTATCCAATGATGTGGCATTCACTATTATCACCCTACCTCAATATTGGACTAATTCATCCTGTTGAAGTAGTAAAAGCAGCTGAAGAGATTTACAATACAGGTAAAGCCCACATTACTAGCGTCGAAGGTTTTGTTCGTCAAATATTGGGATGGCGAGAGTTCATCCGTGGAGTATATCATACGGTAGATGCTGATTATTTTGAGAGGAACTTTTTTGCACATTTGAGTGATTTACCGGATTTCTTCTGGACTGGGCAGACCGATATGAATTGTATGAGAACCGTTCTGAGGAATATAGAGAATACAGGATATGCACATCATATTCAGAGACTTATGATTTTGAGTAATTTCAGTACTCTTGCCAAGCTAAACCCACAATTAGTAGAAGACTGGTTTCATAGTGTCTTTATTGATTCATTTGATTGGGTTATGCAACCTAATGTACTCGGAATGGGACTCTTTGCAGATGGAGGTGTATTTTCTACTAAGCCGTATATTGCATCGGCAAACTACATTAGAAAAATGAGCGATTACTGTGATCATTGCCAATATAATTCACGGATAAAGACTGGATCAGATGCATGTCCATTCAATTTTCTCTACTGGTCTTTCTTGATAGAAAATCAAGAGAAACTTGAATCAATAGGTCGTATGGGTCTTGTGTTATCGCATCTTAGAAGAATAGAGGAAGAGGAGAAGAAGTCTATTAGAAAATGTGCAGTTGACTGGTGCAAAACTAAACATATGCACTAGAGTGTAGATTTGCCTATCAAAAATCGTGGCGGGCACGGCAGGATTCGAACCTGCGACATCTTGCTCCGAAGGCAAGCGCCCTATCCATACTAGACTACGTGCCCAGTTTCTGGGCCACTGTTTGATTCTTAAGCTCTTCTGTTCGTTTTAAGGGATATTAGTAATCAATAGTATTTCCTATTTATGCTATTAAACTCCTTAGTAATATTGACGGCCTAATTTTAGTTGCTGCATCTATTATCAAAATTCTCCAATAATTTGTTCAATTAAATATGTAGAGAATTACTGAGATCAAGTTGTCTATAGATTATTGAAGAAAAATGAAATACAATAAAACCGATCCTGGAAAACCTCCAGATGAACCATTCTCTAAATAAAAACTGTGAATTCAGCTCAAGGATAGTTTGGCTCAAACTACATTTTTGACGGTATACTGAGCTTGTTACATTAATTTCTTCATCTTTTCCTCATTTGGTGCTTCGACAACACCACGGTCAGTGATGATGGCAGTTATCAGTTTTGGTGGAGTGATGTCAAATGCAGGGTTGTAGACCTTTGCATCAGGCACTGTAACATATTCTCCATTTATGATACGAATCTCATCCGGATTCCTCTCTTCAATAACGACATCTTCAGGCCTAGTTTCATAGTCCACTGTTGACATAGGAGCAACCACATAGAAGGGAATCCCATGGTGTTTGGCAACAATGGCCATTGTATAAGTGCCAATTTTATTTGTCACATGTCCTGTTCCTAATATTCTATCAGACCCGACAACACAACAATCGACTCGTCCCTCCCTGAAGACGGTACCAATCATGCCATCAGTTATGAGAGTTGTTTCAATATCATCTTCCATCATTTCATATACTGTCAGTTTTGCACCTTGTTGTCGTGGACGAGTTTCAGCAGCATAGACCTTGATATCCCCATCATACTTTTCATGAGCGACACGTACAACTGCGCCAACAGTACCTAGGTGAACTGTTGCTAAGGAACCTGCATTGCAGATGGTCTGAATAGTGAATCCAGGTTTGATGAACTGAAGGGCATTCTCACCTAATGCTCTACACATTCGTACGTCCTCTTCAGCAATCTCCTTTGCTTCATCGACGAGTGTTTCCACGATTTTATCGACGGGACCTTCAGCTTCTTTTGTCACTTTGAGCATCCGAGCAGTAGCCCATGTGAGGTTCACTGCTGTAGGACGCGTATTCAGTGTGATCGCAGCTTTTTCTAAGAACTTGACTAATTCGTCCTTGGATTTGGCATTGCTCTCAATCGCTGCCAGAGCCATTCCCATTCCTGCAGCTGCACCAATTGCAGGAGCTCCTCTGATCTCCATGATTTTGATTGATTTGGCAATCCGTTCATGGCTTTTTGTCAGCACGTAGGTCTTTTCCAACGGGAGTTTTGTCTGATCGACTAATCGTACTTCATTAATTTCATCAAGCCACTCTATGGTCCGATACATGATTATCTTCCTCGCAAGTGCGTCGTTAGGATGCGGTCCATTGTATTAATAAGCTTCTGAACAACTGTGTGTACTTCTGGGGTCAAGCCTTCACCAAACTGGATACTCTTTGGTTGAACCCCAAGTAGGATTGTCACCCCACCTGTCTGTTGTTCTAAGTATTCCATCAAGAATGACAGAGGCATGCTATGTGTACTGATGGCAATGCCACCTATTCGGTCCTTTGTCACAAGTTCAATATGACCAGGATGTTTTCTCATATCAGCGGCATCTACCATAATGACCCGTTCTGCACCAAAATCGGCAAGAGGCCTAGCAAAAGCTTCCGGTACAGAACCTACATTCTCTATGAGTATATCAGGGTGTTTTGTTTGGAGACTGTTTACTATCAGAGGTCCAAGACCGTCATCCGTACGAAGTTCATTACCTATTCCTAAGATTGCAATCTTCTTGGATCCTTTGATAAACTCATGTAGCTGTTCAGAGATTTCGTGAGTTGTCACATGGGCATGGCAGAAAAAACACGCTATAGTTCTTGTCATTGGTCATGTCGAAGACTTTTTCTCATCATCAATTACCAATCAGGTAGTAGGCGAACGATTTGTCTGATAACAATGATGACCCACATATGAATGATTATTCTGAAAAGCAAATCAGTGAAGAAGAGATTGAAGAAGAACCTTCTGAAACTATGTTCATTGATGGTAAGGGTTACGTTGCAAAAGATGAATCCGACCGTATTTCACAGCAGGGATTCTATGGTGTCCGTCTTGATGACGGCAGACTTGAGCTTGAACCTGTTGAAGTATTACACCTACTTGAACGAAAACGCGTGTTGGTTCACAATCCCAATGGAGAATTATTGGCTTCAAAGGACATTGTTGGCCAATTGCTCAAAGACGATCCAAACCTCTGGGTGAAATACCTAGTCTTTAGAGACCTTCGCAGCAGAGGTTATGCGGTACGTCAAGGTTTTGGAAGCGGACTAGGCTTCCGGGTATATGGAAGAGGCGATCGACCCGGGTCAGCCACAGCAAACCAACTTGTTTACGTTATGAGAGAAGGTGTACCTATAACGCTTCATAATCTTGATATGGTCACTGAAGCATCTCAGAATGCAAGAAAAGAACTTGTTTTTGCTCTTGTAGATCAGAATGGTGAAGTAAACTACTATAATGTTGCTAAGACAGAACTCCGAGATATAGGAGGAAACACAGATGAATGATGAATGGATATATGATGAAGAAGAAATTATGAAACTGAACGCCTTCTTTGATGACCACACTATGAGCGTTCATTTAGTTGAAAATAACCCACCAAGAGCGAAACGCGGGTCACCAGGTGATTGGTCCCTTGTAGAGTTATCAGAGAGGCTCCTCACCCATGATGAACTTGATATTCTGGCAGCTGCAATACTTGAAGTCGCTAATAATGACCGGGCATCATTTATTGAAATAGAAGAAGAAGGAGCCGCAGTGGTTCAGTTAAGAAATCTAAGGATTGCTATTGCAATGCCACCCTTTGCTGACAAATACGAGATTTCAGCAATCCGTCCAATAACGAAGCTCTCAATGGACGATTACAAACTCAGTCCAAAACTGATGAAACGTCTTGAAACCAGGGCTGAGGGAATGCTTGTCACAGGCTCACCAGGTTCTGGAAAGAGTACCTTCTCAGCAGCACTGGCGGAGTTCTATAGTAGAAAAGGTAATGTTGTCAAAACACTTGAACAGCCGAGAGACCTTCAGGTATCAGAGGATATTGTTCAATACTCACCACTTGATGGTAGTATGGAGAAAGCTGCTGATATTCTCTTACTGGTTCGTCCGGATTATGTGATATATGACGAACTTCGGAAAGATAGTGACTTCGAAGCGTATTCTGACTTACGGTCAGCAGGTGTTGGAATGGTTGGTGTAGTCCACGCTGGTTCATCAATTGATGCAATACAGCGACTCATTCTTGGTGGACGAGTAGAGTTGGGCCAGTTACCCAGCACTGTTGATACTGTGATACATATTGAAGCCGGACAGGTCGCCAAAGTGTCTTCATTATCCCTCAAGGTCAAACTTCCAACAGGGATGAGCAGTTCTCAGAGAGACCTCGCAAGACCTGTTGTAGAAGTCCGGGATTTTGAGAATGGGTACTTAGAGTATGAAATCTTCACTTTTGGTGGTGAAAAGGTAGTAGTCCCTGTGAGTACACGAAAAACAGATGCTAGGGATAGAGGTAGGTTTCCAAAGAAAGGAGTGCCTGGTGAAACTGTACCAGTGTCAATCAGTTATTCAAAGAAGAAAGTAACAATTTACGCTGGCAGAAAATATGCAAAACAACGTCTGGAAATCTATGCTGATGATAACTACATGCTTACCACTGTCATTGGCAGAAATGGAGAGAGTTCAATCAGGATAAAGACTAGACAAGGCAGTATGATTGTGGATGCACTGGAAGAAGGCGCTACAATAACTGCACGTGTTGCAGAATAGTATTCTGAAAGCCTAACGAAGACTCTATAAGTATCTCAAGAGCGAAAACGTTTCTGAGGGGCCCGTAGCCTAGCCTGGATCGGGCACTTGCCTCCTAAGATAATTTACAATCTGGAGTAAGCAAGGGATCCGCGGTTCAAATCCGCGCGGGCCCGCCATTCATTATTTCTTGAGAACATATACACTATCTTCAGTACCTACATGTACTTCATCAGTCATTCCCACAAATAAGCCGGTTTCAACGACACCAGGAATCATCTTTAAATCAACTGCGACTTTAGCTGGGTCCTTGATTGGCTCTGAGAATTTGAGGTCAAGTATGAAATTACCATTGTCTGTGACAATAGGACCCATCTTTCTCTCAGCAATCCGTACATTGGGTGTGATTCCCATTGCTTCAATCCGTCGTCGTACAACCCCAAGAGAGAACGGGAGGACCTCAATGGGGATGTCGAATCTCGTTGCAAGATGGTCCACCAGCTTGGACTCGTCCACAATTATGATGAGCTGTTCAGAGGCGGACGCTACAATTTTCTCTTGAAATAGAGCACCTCCACCACCCTTTGTGAGATTGAGCTCCTTGTCGACTTCATCAGCACCATCTACTGTGAGTAATAGAGTAGGATTGATATCGAGAGTGGTGAGGGGTATATTATACTCGACTGCAAGTTGGTATGCTTGATATGAACTGGGCACGATACTTACATCGACTTTTCCATCAGCAATCTGTTGTCCCAGTATCTCAGCAAATATTGCAACAGTTGAACCACTGCCAAGACCGATAGCACCGCTTTCCGGAATAAGTTTCACCGCACTCTCTGCAGCATTGCGTTTTACTTGTGACATCTAGTACCAACTCAAATTCTAGTGATATCTGCTCTGTATGTAATATACTCAAAATTCTTTCCAAGGAGAGCGAGGGGAAGGAATTCAGGAAGGCGTGAGGTGTCTTATGCGGTGGTGGGATACAGTTGTTCACAAGTTGATTGAGCCTCAACCCTCGCTCTCCAGTAGACTGCCCATCGGCCTTCGACAGTCTTTGATATGACAACACATCGGTCTTTCTTAAGCGTCCTAGCGAGAAGTATGGCATCACGTCCACTTTCGAACACATCGGCCAACTTATAGATGAGGCCACCAACAAGACGCCACTTCTCGACGGTCATACCTTATAGTCCAATTTTCGACTTATTAATCACAGAAGGATAGTTTTGTTAGTATATACGATAAAAATGTGAATAGAATTTGTAATCTGTATTGGTATACTATGCTCTATTATACAAAGTATTCTGAAAGATAATAGGAGGGGAGATCTAATCTCCACTCATTAGGGCTTTGAGCCGTTCCATCTCTGCAAGCATCTCGGATTGTAATGAACTCTTGCCAGTTGCACCACCTGGTGAGGGACTACCACTTGGTGCTGCACCACCTGGTGGACCGCTACTAGGAGCTCCTCCGCCTGGAGCTGCACCACCCGGAGGGCCGCCACTTGGAGCTGCACCACCTGGTGGACCACTAGGAGTTGTTTCACCTGCCGAAGGACTGCCGCTTGGTGCTGCGCCACCTGGTGGACCACTACTAGGAGCTGCACCGTTGGGTGGGCCGCCTGCTGGAGGTCCACCGCTTGGGCGAGCACCGCCAGGAGGTCCACCACTTGGTGCTGCACCACCCGGAGGGCCGCCGCTTGGTGTTGTACCACCTGGAGGTCCACCACTTGGTGCTGTATCTGGTGTGGATGCCGCAACTGTTGTGGTTGTGGTTTCAGCAGAATCAGGCATACCAACACTTGGAGGTCCAGCTTGCTCTTCATCAGATTCGACTGCAGTCCCAGACATGGCAGCAAGTTTTCTCAAGTAATCAGAACGTGCCCTATCCATTGCTGCATCGGTGTCAACAATCTCCTTGAGTTCTTCGTCCTTTGCCATTGCCGCACGGACACCATCAAGTCGAGTCTGATAGACTGCAATGAGAAGATCCTTCATTGAATCGTCAAGTTCGCCTTGTTGGGCATAATATTCGACAGCTGTGATTGCTTGTTGAACAGCGTTTTCCTCTACCCTAAGGAATACTAACGCATCGCCAGGAGTCTTCAGAAAACTAAGTTTCTTTGTACCAGTCATCCCAGCTGAAACGTCACCAGTAGAGGCAATGATACGTGTGACACCAGCAGAAACATCACTCTTACCGCTGCCACCTCGACGTGCGATTGCAGCTATTATTGCTACAAAAACTATAGTATAGATTAGGAAAAACCAATCACCAGGTCCTAAAGGAATACCCAGTGGTTGTAGCATATCTGATAGTATGTTAAAGAATCCATATACGTATTGGAAGAATGTATCGAGGGGTTGCTGCAACTACCTTCACCTACTGGTAAATCATCTTACGATTGGCATTATATGAGCGCTATTTTAGCTTTCTCGTCTACCATTTAGGGTTTGTACTACAGGCGTGGTACGCGGGTTCATGCCTGAGGGATACTCGCCTTCATGGTTATTGTATACTCTTTGCCTGATAAACATGTGCTTGTTGTACTACCTATTTACAGCATTATCTTATATTGCCTTATATATCTTAGAATATGGTGCCCCATGTTGACACTATTAGACAGATCAATTGAACACTATGTACTCATGGAGAAATCATGGAAATTCGGTGGCGGCGATATATCCAATCCCCAAGGTCAAAAGATAGGCACGATGAAGAGAAAACTTCTCTCTATGCGTGCCGAGATCAGCATACTGGATGCAGATGATACCTTGTTATGTACTATTAACAAGAAACTCATCAGTACTCGGCCAATATATGATGTAAAGGATAAAGATGGTGAACTCATTGGAAGAGCAAAACGCCCAATGATTGCTTTTCGAGGATCTATTGACATGTATGATGCTGATGACAAGATGATATACAAAGCGCAGGGTGGAGTAACCAAGTGGAACTTCACCATCACAGACCCCAAAGACAAGAAACAGGTCTATGCTGAAATCAAGAAAGGTGATAAGTGGCAAGATGTGTTTGCGCCCTCATTCAATTTCAGGGACAGATATGTCATTCATATTGCTGACCCTGATGCACCACGACTGATGCTTCTCGCGTACGCAATTATCATTGACAATGTATATCATGATAAGTAAATGATGAATTTCTTGTGTACTCGACGAAAACTCTATAATCGGTTCAGTTTTTCGCATGTATATGCCTCGGTAGCTAAGTGGTCTAAGAGGTTGTGACCATGGTTTGGATCACTCCCTAGAATGCGCCTGACTTGTACGTCAGAAGACTGCCGTCTCTTGATCAAGAAATCAGGAGATCCCGAGTTCAAATCTCGGCCGAGGCTCCATTACTTCTTTTTACAATTCATGGGATGAAAGATGGTAATACAAGTATTACAATATTATATGTACATGTTTGCTATGAACCAGTATATCACAAGAGAAACAATAAGACTGACTATTGCAATGCCTTGGAATATTCTCTTCTGGGTCTTGTGTCTGAATTTGTACATTCCGCCAAAAATGCCTAAAGCACCACCCATGAAGCCTATGATATGAAGAGTTGCTTCGGCAATACGCCATGCATTTTGAGATGCCTTTCTCTTGTCCCACCACATGGCGAAAAATGCAATGATATTGATTATGAATAGGTAAATGACTGGCATCCAGAATGATAGATCAGCTGCTGTCTGCAATTGAATTCACATCCGTTTGGCAGCTTGCTCTAGGGCAGCTATCACTTCCAACTTTTTACCTGTGAGGAAGTTTATAGTTGCACCACCACCTGTGCTAATGTGAGTGATTTTATCATCCAGCTTCTTCTTTTCAGCCATTGATCCGAGGTGACCACCACCAACCACAGTGATTCCCTGACATGATGCAATGGCATCTAGAGTCTTTTCCGTGCCCAGAGCAAATGGTGTTTTCTCAAAAAAGCCCATTGGACCATTAGCAAATACTACTGCGGACTCCTTGATTATTTCCACATACTCGTTTATTGTCTTGCTACCGATATCATAGAAGGGGGCTTCATTCATCTCTTCAAAACTGCATTCAATTCTTTCCCTATTTCTCTCTACTGCAGCATCTTTTGGAAGGCTGATTACTTTTGGGTATTTATCCAAAAGGGTCCTTGCCGTTTCAACGGATTTACTATATCCTTTGATAGGTCTGGAATATGTTTCAGATATTTCACCATTTGCGATTAAAAACAATGTTCCGATAAGTCCACCAAGGAGGGCATGATCTACACGCTCTACACTTAGTAGTTTGTCTAAAATCTTCACCTTGTCTTCTACTTTACTTCCTCCTAACAGTAGCGTCCAAGGATACTTCTCAGTCTCGGTCGCTGATTTCAATGTACGTATCTCTTTTTCCACCAATCTACCAGCAACGGAAGGCAACACAGTTGTGAAGCCAACAAGAGAGGCTTGAGAACGGTGAGCAGCTCCAAATGCGTCATTGACAAATAGGTCAAATAGAGGATAGATCTCCTGTACCAAGGGCTCCTTTGCAACCTCTTCAGGAGGTGCCTTCTTGAGTTCACCGTCAAAATATCTAACATTTTGAAGTACTAGGACTTCTCCATCTTCTAGTGCTTTGATTGCCTGCTTTGCTTTATCACCAAAGATGTCATCGATAAAGTGTGCATTGATCCCTTTTTCCTTTAGAATCTCAGTATGTGGTTCTAGAGAGATGAAATCATCGCTACCAGGACGACCTTGGTGTGCCATGAGTACGACTTTGCTCTCGGATAATTCATTCAAGGTAGGGAGAGCAGCCACAATTCTAGTGTCATCCAGTATCTCCTTAGTATCCGGCTCAACAGAACAATTGATATCTAACCGAACGAGAACTCTTTTTCCTTTGACATCAACATCATCAAGGGTTTTGAATGCGAGAACCATTTGTTACTACCACTCCTGAGATGACTCTACAAAATCAGAACATATTCTTTCTGATTATGTCTGGCTAGAGAAGTACCATTCAAAAATCTGTCTACAGTAAAAGCACTCTTTCAAATTGTCAGGTTAATGCAAAAAAGCTCGTTTGCCGGACCAGACCATTGTAATTCCGACTTCGTCTGCAGCTTTTATTGATTCACTGTCACGTATCGAACCACCAGGTGCAATTATTGCAGTGACTCCCTTTTGTACAGCTGCATCTACGGAGTCACGATACGGAAAGAACGCATCAGATGCCATTACTGCATTCCTTGCTCTATCACCTGCACGTTGTAAAGCGAGTTCTACAGCTGCGATTCTGGAAGTCTGACCCATGCCTATTCCAAGGGTTCGTGTCCTCTTACTTATGACTGCTGCATTAGACTTGGCATATTTCACTACTTTCCACGCGAAGATGAGTTCCTTCATCTGTTCAGGCGTTGGTGATTTCTTTGTGACCACTTTGAAGTCCAATTCTGAGATGATGTGAGTGTCCGTTGGTTGAACTAGGATTCCATTGGGAACCAATCTTATTGTCAAATCAGGAATTTCATACTCTTTGAAATTGCAGATTATGATGTTTTTCTTCTTTTTCAGTATCTCAAGTGCATCATCATGATAGCTATGTGCAATGATTCCATCCACAAACATTGCATTGACTTTTCTAGCTAGTTCAGCGGTCACCGGGCGGTTGAAACCCATAATCGAACCGAATGCAGAAAGATTGTCCGTGGCAAAAGCATGATCAAAAGCAGTTTCAATGTCATCACCAGTAGCAAAACCACAAGGACTTGTGTGTTTGATTATTGCGCATGCTGGTCCGTTATGCTCAGAAAATAGTCCGATAGCGGCATAGAAATCAACAAGATTGTTGTAAGAAACCTCCTTCCCATGAATTTGTTCAAAGAATGGCTCCTTGTCGGTTCGGAGATAATATCGAGCTTCTTGATGCCAGTTCTCACCATATCGCAAGTGTTGAGGACGGTCAAATCCCAAGACAAAACTTGGTGGAAATCTGTCTTCTGATGAGAGATATTTACTGATAGCAATATCATATTTTGCAGTATGGAAGAAAGCTTCCTTGGCTAGTTCTTTCCGAAATTCCATGGATAGCGATTCTGATTTTATCGCGTCTGCCACACTACCATAGTCTTCAGGAGAACTGACCACTATGACTTCATGATAGTTCTTAGCAGCTGCTCGCAGAAGTGTCACGCCGCCAATATCGATATTCTCTATTGCATCCATGAACGCATGTGGTTTTGAAACGACCTGTTCAAAAGGATACAAATTAACAACGACCAAACCTATTGGTCGAAGGTCCATTTGTTTGAGCTCGGTTTCGTGCGCGGCAGTCCCAAGGATGCCACCCATGATTTTTGGATGCAGAGTCTTTACACGCCCATCAAGTATCTCAGGATAGTTTGTCACACTGGAAACAGTGTTTACAGGTATGTTGGCTGATTCGAGAAGTTTTGCGGTCTTTCCTGTACTGATAAAGTGAAAATATTCTGATATTTTGTTGCAAAAATCAATAATTCCTGTCTTGTCGAAGACGCTGATTATTCCCTGATTTCTCTCCAATAGACAACACCATCAGATTGGTGAAACGGTCGATAGGAATTGTATACCACCTACGACCCCTTTTGCGCAACCGTTAAGGTCTAAATAAATTGATTGATGGAAAGATTGTGAAACGATATCTAAATCATTCTTTGTTGATTGAACCGCTATTTTTGGAGGCCTGTACACTAATCGTTCCGATGGGCAGTTTCCTTGTTCCACTAATGATAATTCCACCAATCAACTTTCTCTACTATACAGGACCAATTCCAATTCAATTGATGACTGCACTTTTTCTTCTCTATTAGAGAGTCCGGATTGTATTTGGTCATTCTAGTCATGAAGAAATACCTGACTTGTAGCATTGTCATTGTATTCATCTATTTTGGAAGAGAGATGGTGCCGCAGGAGGGATTCGAGCCCTCGACTTCGAGATTTCTCATCTCGGGCCTTCGAGACGTTGACCCCATATTTTTGATTGAGTAGTTCAATCAGATTATGAGTCTCGCGCCCTGCCAGGCTAGGCCACTGCGGCACGTTTCTCAGGTAAAATGGAATGGACAAAGCCCAGATTCCACAGTTTGAGCAAACCAGCGGGTTGCGCTATTAAAGTTGCCGTCCTCACAAAAAAATCATGATGAGTCCAGAACTCGTTTTACCTCAGCTGCTATCAAATTCTTTACAGTCTTACCATCGGCTTTCCCGCGTAACTCCTTCATGGCAGCACCCATTAGACCACCAATAGCTCTATCACCAGCTTCAAGAATGTAGTCCTTTCGTTCTTTAACGATTTTTCTGATGGTTGCGGTTAACTCATCTTGATCAACTATACCAAGTCCTTTAGCTTCGATTGCATCTTCTACACTGAAATTGGGATGGTTTGCAAGATATGTGAGGATTTCTGCTATCGCATCTTGTGCTATCTTCCCCCTTTTGGTCATGTGGAAAAGTTCGATGAAGTGCTGGTCAGTTATTTGTTCTGTTGGGATTTCATCTCGGTGAAGACTGACAACAGTATTCTCAAGAGTGGCCGCAATCAGAGTTGGGCTTTCGCCAGTTTCTTCTACAAGTTTTTCAAAGAGGTCCATATTCAAAGACTTGGCCATTTGTAAAGCGAGTTCTTGGCTCAATTTGTGTTCAGCTATGTAACGTTTCTCCTTCTCTTCAAGGGTTTCGGGCATATTTTTCTTGATTTTACGAAGGTGTGATTCTGTGATTTTTACTGGTCGTACATCGGTTTCGGGATACATTCGACTTGCGCCAGGTCGCGGACGAGCGTATTTTGATGTACCATTTGGTAGTGGTGTACGTGTTTCAGCTGGGACCCCAATTACAGCCTCTCTTGCACGCTCTACAACTGCAGTAAGAGCATCTATACAATTCTCTTTTGCAGCAGCAACTAGTACAACGGCGTCCTCTTCTTCTGTCTTGAGTGTCTTTCGTATTCTATCTACTTCATCTTGGGTTATCCCATGTTTTGGTAGTTCATCAGTATGGAATATCCCTCCCACGTTGCCCCAGAACTTCGCATAATCGGATAATTCTGTTCCGAGTCGACGATTGGGTTGTATCTCCATACCGATTAGTCCTGCAAAACCGGGTAGTTTGACAGCAAAAATGGAGCCATCTGCTTTCAAAGCGCGCTTCAAGACCTTCGATTCGCTTTTTGATAGCTCAGCTGTCACATTGACGATATCATCCTTGATAGTATCCGGAGTAATTCCGCGTTCAATGAGAGTATCTCTAATATTTAGTAGTCGTTCTTGTCGAAGTGCTTCATATTCTACCACCACGGAGAGTAAATCGAGTTGTTGTAACCCCTTGATTTCCATAATGGCACCATCTTGAATTGAGATGTTCACATCTTGTCGAATCGTGCCAAGTCCACGCTTCACCTTGCCTGTAGCTCTCAAGAGTAGTCCAAGAGTTAGTGCTACATTCTGCGCCTCATCAGGTGTGTTGATATCTGGAGCTGTAGCAATCTCAATCAGAGGGATGCCCAAACGATCTAGACGGTAGATTCTCATGTTGTTCTTGTCATCTTCATCAATTTTTCTTGCCGCATCTTCTTCCAGACTGATGGCTTGAATTCCAATCGTTTTCCCTTCGACTTCAACACTCCCGCCTTGAGAGATAATAGCCGTTCGTTGGAATCCTGTTGTATTTGATCCGTCGATTACGATTTTACGCATAGGGTGAATCTCATCTACAGGTGTAGACTCTAGAAACTCTGCCATTGTAAGACATATGTCGATTGCCTCGCTACTGATGTCATGAGGAGGTTCTTCATCTGCTTCTACCAGACATGTGCTATCATTGTAGTATTCATAGCAGAATCGCTTCTTCCTTTGAAACTCGAAGAGAGCTGCTGGATCAATCTCCCCCATCTCACTTTTGGTAGGTCTGAGTCGCCTAATGATTTTGCCATGAGGTTCGTCATCGCGGATGAGTGTAGGACAATGACAGTAGAGTTTTCTTGAGGTGTCCAATTGTTGATGGAGTTCCAGGCCAACCATGAGTCTGATTTTCTTGTAATGTTCTTTAGACACCATGCTACATCAACTCCGAGTTTCCAGTATATTCAGAGAGTTCACTTCGCATATCTATCTCGCCTACCAGAGATTGAACCATCTGAACTCGAATCTTATCCGAATCCTTCTGATTTGCTAAAAGCCACATTAGTTTTACCAGAGCGACCTCAGACAACATATCCTCACAGGATATCACTCCCATCTCAAGGAGCTCTACTCCTGTGCGATAGACATTCATATCCACTCGTCCGTTTATGCACTGGCTTGTCATTGCAACAATGATGTCTTCCGCAATTGCTTTGCGAATTCCAGGATAGATGCACTCAGGAATATGACCAAGTCCTGTGCCCTCTATGATTATACCTTTGTAGTCACTATCGATCAGACTGGTAATAAAAGAGTCATGAATTCCAGGATGTGTCTTTACTAGAGCAACTCTATCATCAAATTTTGCTTTTAATTTGAGTTTTCTATCCTTGTCACGTCGCCGTAGAGGCACATTGAGTTCGAACGATTCTCCATTATCAATCTTGAATAGAGGGAGTGCATTGACTGATTGAAAGGCATCCCTTCTGCTAGTATGTAGTTTACGAGACCGTGCAGCTCTGTGAGCATAGAGAAAGCTGTCATCTGGTACTCCATGCATCACAACCATTACTTCTGCCGCATGAACCCGTCCTACTAAGTCTATAGCACCAATTAGATTCAAGGATGCATCGGATGATGGCCTATCAGAAGACCTTTGTGAACCAACAAGTGCCACTGGTACTGGTAAATCTTGTAGTGCAAATGCAAGAGCGGTTGCAGTGAAAGCAAGAGTATCAGTACCATGAGCAACAACAACGCCATCTGCACTATTGCGTATTTGAGATGCAACACTACGCGCTATTTTTTCCCAATCACTGGGATGGACATTCTCAGAGAGAACACTCATCATTATCTTTGCTGTTATGTTTGCATGTTCCTGTAATTCAGGAATGGAATCATAGAAATCTTGTGCTGTTAGAGCGGGATTCACGGCACCAGTACGATAATCAACTCTACTTGCAATTGTTCCACCGGTACTCAATACTGAGACTTTAGGCAACCCCTTCGTAGTTAGAGTTGTTGTTTCAATATCCTTTCGTTTCGGTCTACGAGGTGTCTTGATTTTCTCAAGTGTAGTGTTTTCAGACAATCTGATGCCGATATTATATCCGCTCTCAAGTTTGATAACAATATGATTAGGGTCAGAACCAACTTGGCTGCGTGGCATAAGGATTCCAATGAACTCAGAATCATCGTGTGATATTTTGACTTGGTCGCCAACTTTTGCATTGGCTGATGCTATTAATTGTAATACAGATCCAGTATATCCTGACTCGTCCAGACTCACTATATATCACACCTCAATGCTACGAATGATTCCCTCTTAGGCGAGTCATAAAGGCTTCGTCTTACTAGAGAAAACCAAAGATAATGAGAATACCAAACACTATGAAGACCAGACCAGCTACCTTCTTCACAGTCTTGATTGAAATTCTAGATGATGTTTTCTTACCCACTACAACGCCTAGCAGGTTCACAATTAGAAATCCCAAAATAGCACCAACAAATACCATCAGGGGATACAGTGATTGTGCAGCAAGAGCTAAGGTTGCTAGCTGACTCTTATCGCCTAATTCTGAGAATAATACCAGTGAGAACATACTTAGGAATGTCCCTGGATTTTCACAGTTGTCTACCTCTTCGGAATTACTTTTGACTAGCGAGTGAATACCAAGCAATATGAATAGAAATCCAGAGATGTAGATTATAATTTCGACAGGTAGTGTTGCAGAAAGAATCCATGCTATGACTATCGCAATTATAGTTGAGAATGTCAATGCAAGCATCGTTGCGAGAAGAACAATACCAGACCTTCGGTACTGTGCACTAAGACACATTGCTGTCAACATGGTCTTATCACCTAATTCCATAATTAAGATAAGACATGCTGAGATAATAAAAGTCTGAAAAGGCATTGTAGACTATGCCGCCTCAGTTGTTGCTTTAGATGTTTCTATTTGAACATCATTATTGCTTCGAATCAAGGTATTTCTTTTGGAGTCCAGAGGTTATACCATTATTCTGTATGATATCACGAAACATGAATGCACTCTCTCGTGGAGTGCGTTCTAAGGTTTCATAGTCTACTTCAACAAGTCCAAAATGACTACTGAAACCTTCAGCCCATTCAAAGTTATCAGTCAGAGACCATACTAGATATCCTCGAATATCTGCACCTTCCTCAATCGCTCTGTGTACCTGCTGAAGATGTGTAATCAAGTATCGCTGTTTGACTGTATCGTCACTAGTTCCAATTCCATTCTCAGTCAAAAAGAGAGGTTTATTGTATGAATCCCAGTAAGATTTCAAAACATGATAGTAGCCTTCAGGATAGACCTCCCAGTCAAGACCCTCACACCTCTCAAGATTGGGATCTTTAGGAGGCATCTCACCTGACGTGAAATCCATCTCCGAGGACACTACCATCCTACTGTAATAGTTCACACCTATGAAATCTACCGATTTTTCAAGTGGCTTGTATCTACTACCATCACCCATTGGTTCTGGAAGTATTCCCTTTATGGCACCCCTGATCCAGTTGTGATTGTAGAGATCATCAAGATATGCAACCAGTTCCAAGTCATCTTCATTTTGTGGATTATGTGGCATGAAATATGAAACACTGAGTACAGGAGCAATCTGAGGTTGTAGCTTCCCTAAGTCACTGTATACTTCACGTATTTGTGTTGCCGCTTGACCATGTGCCTTGAGGAGATTCATTGCAACTTCTACGGTCTTTCCAAAGTCTTTGATTTCTGGAGGAAAATCTCCAAAGAGATATCCTAGAGATGCAACAATGATTGGTTCGTTTATGGTATTCCAGATGATATCAAATTCATTAAACGCTTCAGCAACTTTTCGGCAAAAAGGTGCAAATGTTTCCGCAGACTCAGGATTCAGCCATGAACCAATGTTTCTGAACCAAATGGGCTCTGTGAAATGGTGAAGTGTGACCATTGGTTGAATATCAAGATCTATTAATGATTTGATTACGGACTTGTAATGGTCAATCTCCTTTAGATTCCATTCACCCTGTTTTGGTTCAATCCGACTCCATTCGATGGAGAAACGATGGACTTGATGCCCAAGCTGTTTTGCCAGTTCGAAGTCTTCCTGATACCTGTTGTAATGATCACATGCAATACTGGAGTCGCTATCATCCTTTATCTTGCCAGGAATCTTTTCCCAGTCGCTCCAGTTATTGTGATTATCTCCTTCAGTCTGATGGGCTGATGCTGCACTACCCCACTGAAATCCATCTGGAAAAATGAGGTCTTTATAGGTCATTGTACTCTTGTGGTTGGAACATCTGATTACCAATAAGACTATCTGAATAGAAAAGATGGTGCGGGAGGTGGGCTTCGAACCCACGGACTCCTACGAGAGTGGATGTCCTATACGTAATGACCCCGTAATTCATCCGATCTTAAGTCCACCGCCTTTGACCGGGCTTGGCTACTCCCGCATTTGCATGACTTTTTTCGGGCGTTTTTACTCTTCAACCTTTGTTATTTGTCCAAGGTTGAAAAAGTGGTGGGCCGCGCCGGATTTGAACCAGCGACCTTCGATGTCGATGAGCATGATGCTCATGCGAATTCTCGGTGTAAACGAGACATCATAGCCGGGCTAGACTAGCGGCCCTATCCATCGCTAGTCTAATCCCAATAAAAGAGTTGCTTACTAGCGAAGAGCTACTATGTGTATTTCCTTCTTTGAGTCATCAAGTTGTATTACTTGTAATTCAGAGAACCCTAATTCTTGGAGTACATGATCAATCGTTTTTCTTTCGAGGTCATCTTCTTGTGATTTGATTGCCAGCAGCATGTACCCTCCTTTTTTCACAAATAGGGAGTATTTCTCTGCTAGTGAGATTGTGCCATCCGGATCTGTTGTTACATCAATGAGAAGTAAATCAAAGTCTTCTTTTTCAAACAGTTCTGAGGGCTCGAGGAGAAATGCATCATCTATAATCAATGAGAGTGTGTCATATTCTTCTACTAGATGTTCTAACTCTTGTATGAATTCATCTGAAATTTCAATTCCTGTTACAATGACATCTTTTTCTAGTAGATACTTGAGAAAACCTCCTACAGAACTACCAATATCTAGTGCTCTCATTCCAGATTGGATAAGTCTGTTATGGAGATGATGATTTATCTGCCTTAGTTTAGTATAACCAAGTGGCACATCTTTAGCATCATCGGAAACCTCAACCGATTCGTTTCCAGAAATTTTGGTAGACGGCTTTGCTATGACCCCATTGACTTTTACGTATCCATTCCTTATAGCTCTCTTTGCAGCCTGCCTTGATTTGAATAGTCCCTGTTCCACAAGCCAAACATCAATTCGTGGCATCATTCATCTCTCTATTTCTGATGGTATGAAGAGATGCATTGGAACTCCCTTTAGTTTTGGGCCTATAGCAGCAAGAATTCCTGACGCACGTGTACTTCTTTTACATCTCAGTGCAAACTCAAGATGCCCTAGTTGTTCGAATTCATAAATGTCTTCAAGATGATGTGTTATGCCTAAAGCAGTTTCAATCATCTCTCGATTGGCGCCAAACACAAGAAGTCGTTCATGGTCATCATTGATCCAGTTCTCAAGCCTCTGTAGCAGAACATCACTAAATTCAGCCTCTATTTTTGAGTCAGATGAGTCTGTTTCTATGATGGTTACTTCTACTGGAAGATAATCAACGAGATTTAGATTCTTTGCGATTTTTCGAGTAGACATGCCTTCCATATCGAGTTGTTCTCTAAGTCTATGCAATGGGATTAAAGCATCTGAAAATTCAGGTTCGACAATTCCAATGTCAATATAAAGACCATAGCCTACCTTTCCAACATCAATTAAATTTCCATGATATGATGTGTTAGGAAGTGCTTGATGAAATGTTAGTGCTTCACCAAATTCAGTTCGTAATACATTTATTACAAATTCTTCGTCCTTTCCTTCAACAATGAGTTTTGGATGACCTCTATTGTCAAGAGAGAAGCGCATTATTCTGGCATCTAATTCTCGCACCATTTCGTGAATATCTGACTCTATCTGATTGGATAGTCTATTACGGTATTGACCGTAAATTTTGGGCATTAGTACAATTTCTTTCAATTAATTATAATCTCCTCTCAGTATAATGCTTAGAGTTCCTTCATATGATTCCTAGGTAGTTGATGATGTAGCCTCAAGGTCAGCCTTTAATTCCTCAACGCGCTTCTTAAGGAAATCAACGGATTGTTTGTTATCAACATACTCAAGAGGTTGATTACATGTAGGACATCTGAATGAAAGGTTCATAGCTTCTTCGAAGGGTACAGGTGAGGAATCCCGATTTACACAAGCATACAAATCATTGTTACTCTCATGTTCCAGTCTTTGTTGAAGAAGGTTGAGAACCATTCTTTTTTTCCTGTTCACTAAGGTTTGTGCTTTCTTTGGGTCAATCTTCCAATAATAAAGAAACCATCCAGTGTTTGTATCACGTATTCGACGATATGAGGCAAGATGATTATCATGTAATTTGTAAAGAATACGACGAACTACATTCAATTTCAAATCAGTTTTAGTAGCAATCTCTTCATCGGTTGTTTCATCTGCATTTACCAAGACTGTAGCAACATCTACTCCTTCTTTTCCTGCTATTTCTTCTACTACTAATCTGAATAAGTCACTGTTGAAAGTCGGATGTGCCATTTTGATGTAATCACCTTGGTAATATCATAAGTCGGATAGTCTACTGTATCTGTTGGACCATTAGAAGTTCCAAACTTGGGAGAAATTTGCACCTATAATAATATATGTTCATATACTATTTAAGAGCTGTTCTGTGGTTAGTTAAGCTGCGCGGAATAAGAGCTTAGTCTTGTTTTTGTGATTTCTTCCTTTTTACCTTTACAACATCACCTAAAGTAGGTCCACCAGAGCTTCTGCCCTTACTCACTTTCAGTGGAGGTGTACCAACCGCTTCAAGAAGAGAGACGTCTAACTCACGTTCCAGTCCACGAATTGCCTTCCGTGTAGGCTTCAATCGCCCTGCCTCAATGGACTGAAGAGTAGTAATACGTTCACCTATTTTCTGAGCTAGCTCCTCCTGATTCATCCCCTTTTTCTGTCTTGCATTGCGAATGATTGAAGCATAATTATCAACTAGTTCAAGGTCGTCTATCAAAGGACCACCTCTTGGACGTGATTTTTGGGGTTTTTTCCGGTGTACGACTGGAGAGGATGTTGTGGAGGGCCTAGTTGTCTGCACATCGGGTCGTCCTACCCATGATGGTTTTGTTCGTCTTGTTGATGAGGTGGTTTTGGAGTCATGGTCAGAAGACTGTCTTCCAAACTTGGTAGCACATTGAGGGCAGACATTCATCATGGCACCTTCTATCTCAACGTTTCTACCGCGGCCTTTCATGCTTCGACCACATAGTTCACAGTTGCGCACGGGTTCTTCCCTCTCTAATTACTCTCAAGATAGAGCATAGATAAAGCTTGACCTGAATGATGAAAAACACCAATACGGATATGCTTAAAACCTTAGCAGAGGATGAGGAGCTGAGGTGCACCTTTTTGCCTGGAACTACTGATGCAAAGAAAGATGGTAACGTTGATGACTCAACTTATTCACAGAGTTATACAAGACATCTTGAACGTCGACTTCGAGCATTGGAAACCGAAAAACAAATTCTTCATGCAGAGCGTAGTAGATTGGAAAAGGAAACACAGACTTTACGAACGGAACTCGAGAAACTACGTTCTTCTCCTTTGATAACAGCAACTATTGTAGAGATGCTTGAGGATGGACGCGCCATTGTCAAGAGTTCAACTGGACCAAATTTTGTAGTCCATGTGGCATCATCTATTCCCAGAAATCGGATTCAGCCAGGTATGCGTGTTGCACTCAATCAGAGGTCTTTTGCTGTGACTCAAGAACTCCCACCATCTCGTGACCCAATGATTAGAGCTATGGAGATTGAAGAAGCTCCAGAAGTATCCTATAGCGATATTGGAGGCTTGGAAGATCAATTACGAGAGATTAGGGAAACTGTTGAATTGCCATTAATAAAGCCCGACCTGTTTAAGGAAGTGGGCATAGAACCTCCAAAAGGAGTATTGCTTACTGGACTTCCTGGAACAGGTAAAACACTCAGCGCTAGAGCCGTCGCACATGAAACCAATGCCACTTTCATAAGAGTCATTGGATCCGAGCTTGTCCAGAAATTCATCGGTGAAGGTGCCAGGTTGGTAAGAGAGATATTCATGCTTGCAAAAGAGAAATCTCCTGCCATTGTGTTTATTGACGAACTTGATGCTGTTGGTTCACACAGACTTGATATTGCTACATCTGGAGATAGAGAAGTACAACGTACATTAATGCAACTTCTTAGCGAGCTTGATGGGTTCGAAACAAGAGGTCAAGTTGCCATTATTGGAGCAACGAACCGACCTGATATCCTTGATCCAGCCCTTTTGAGACCGGGTCGTTTTGATAGAATAATTGACTTTCCAATGCCAGATCAAGTAAGCAGGAAAGAGATAATCAAGATTCACATACGTGGTATGAATATTGACAAGGAATTAGATATTGATCAAATTGTTCTTCTCACTCAGAACAAGACTGGAGCGGATATCAAAGCAATGTGTACGGAAGCAGGTATGTTTGCAATCCGTGATGGACGAACCTGCGTAACACATGATGATTTCCAGAAAGCCATTATAAAGATGCAAGTTCGTGGAAAAGGCGGACAAGATGCTCCTGCAGGTATATACTGCTAAAAATTGTAATACATGAATTACAATGAAATATAGGAATTTCCTCAAAACAGAACTCAGAGAATATGTTACATCAGAGTCTAGCTTACCACAAGGTTACCACGTTGTAGGACATGTCGTCCTACTACAGATAAAAAATGAGGTTGCTGTTCTATCCAAAATGATTGCAGAGCTTACGCTGCAGTATGAGAAAAAGGCAAAGTCTATTGCTATTAAGGTTGGAGGCACAAAAGGAGAGATCAGAGAACCACAATACAAGTTGTTTGCAGGAGATTCTAACACTGTCACCACACACATTGAAAGTGGAGTAAAGTTCAAACTTGACCCATTGAAGATTACTTTTTCTGGAGGTAATCGTGCAGAGCGAATTCGTTTGCCGGACTTGGTCGATCCCTCAGAAACCGTTGTGGATATGTTTGCATGTGTAGGACAATTCGGGTTGCATATAGCTAGTAGGAGTGGAGCAAAAGTGATAGCTATTGAAATCAGTCCTTTAGCACACTCTTATTTACAGGAAAACATTCAACTCAATAATGTAACTGATAGAATGGAAGCAATTTTGGGAGACTGTAGGAAGGTACATCCTATTGGTATAGCAGATAGGATTGTGATGGGTTACTTGCATAGCACTACAGAGTTTCTGCCCTACGCCCTTGAAACACTTTCCAAGAGAGGAGGTGCCATACATATGCATCTTGCATCACATCCAGATTCAATCCATAATGTTTGTAATACAATTAATACTATTTCTGGGAAATATAATTTCACTGCTAGTATTGAAATACGTAAAATAAAATACTATTCGCCCAATATTATCCATTTTGTTTTTGACATAGAGCTGGAATCTATTTGAACTAGAGCACAACCGTTTTATCAGTGGCCATAATTATTTCACTAAAGAGGAAAGTAATTGATATCAAAATTACAGATTTCTGAGGAATGAATAATGGGATTTCGAGGACTATCACCTAAACAGATGGCACGAATGATGAAAAAAATGGGTATTGAACAAAATGAGCTAAAAGGAGTTAAAGAGGTCATTATTCGTTTTGAAGATAAAGAATGGCAGATTGCTAATGCGCAAGTGATGGTCATTAAGCAAGCAGGGAATGAATCATATCAAGTATCAGGAAATAAGATAGAACGTGGACTCACATCTGGTGGTGAAGTCACAGAAGTAGCAGAATCTGAGATTGAGATTCCAGTTGAAGATGCAGCATTAGTGGCAGGCCAGACAGGTGTGGATATTGAAACTGCAATTGAAACTTTGAAGGAAACGGGTGGAGATTTGGCTGCAGCTATTTTAAAACTTAGAAAAACCTAGTGTATTATTCGTTTTCCATCCGATCACGGATGATCTTCAGACGAATGAAGTCTTCTCGCTCGCGTTCTTCGAGTGCCAGTTTCACAAATCTCTGGGTTGCATCTAGTCGTGGTATTACCACAGTTTCGAGAGCAGAAACTCTGCGTTTTGTCCTTTCTATTTCAAGAGCGAGGCGCTTGATTGCAGATTCAATTTCGGCAAGGTGTATTATTGCCTTTAGAGCCTCTCTAAATTTCAGACTCATTGTATCAAGCCTTGCACTTGAGTCAGGGAGAGAATAAGGAAGTTCAGGTACTTGTTGTTCAACAGAGATTACCGGAACACGGACACCCATCATTGAACGAGTGGTAATCGATAGGTCAGTTCGTACTTTACTCGCATGAGCGAATTCAATTACTCGAGCAGGACCCATAATCATCTTTGCTTGTGTAAGACTTGAAAAAGCTTCATCGAGAGCTTTTTCCATCTTGTCACGTGCTTCTTTTATTTCAGCAATAGCATTAAAAAACTCTAAAACAAGGGAGTCACGTTTTTCTTTTAATAAATCATGACCACGTTCTGCAAGACGCATTCTTGTCTTTATTCGAAGTAGTTCGCTTCGAGTAGTCTTTGTTCCTGGCAGAACCTTGCTCATAATAATCACTTTTTCATGGCTCAGTATATTGAGTCATTACTCAATAAATCCACTGCATTTTCGCATTCCTAAAACTATTGCGATAGGTGTTTCTATGCAAGTGTAAATGCAAGAGCACTAAGAACGGCAACAAAAACACAGATGACCAACCATTGTCGTAGGTATCTATCTACCCGTTTTGGACGCTCATTTATTTGTCCGGTAATTATCAGTGTCATTCCTGATATGAATAGAAAAGCAAAAGGCAGTGAGGTAGTGGATGCGTCCAATGGTGCATCAGTGATCAAAATGATTCCAGCTAAAAGGCCGAATACTAGAAAACTGATGATCATTAATGATGTCAGAATTCGCTGAGTCCTGTCAACGTCCATTTTCTTGTGACTCCTTGCGTCAACTACTGAATCACGAAAGCAATTGGTTGAAAAAGGTTGTGCCATGTTCGGATTTTCGTGATTGGAATGTATTACAGTTAATACCATGTTATTGAAACATTGCTTTTTATTGGCGCTGTTTGAATAAAGTATTTTGAACGCACGGAACCTTTATGAATGGGCAGTGTATTGAAATTGTATTACAATAACTACATGTGATACGAGGCCGAGCCATGACAATTGCAATTCATGAGAGTGCTCTAATACGTCACTTCAATACACGAAAAGAAACCCTAAAAGCTTGGGAGGATAAAATCAGGGCCAAATTCTCACCATTTCGTGGTTTCAAGATGCCAGATAGTCGGCTCTATATAGAGCATGCAGACTTTCTTGACTCTATTGTAGATTTGATAATAACAAACGAGCGACATGTATTCCTTCGTGGACCTGTTGGTTCTGGAAAAAGTACATTGATGTTACTTGCCCTGAGAGACCTGCCAACACTGGCAGATCGACGTGGTAACAAATTCGTCACTGGTTATGTTGGAATGACTGGGTTATACGAGAAGCAAATGTCGGCAGCTATTGCCGATTCATTACGAGTAAAATATCGGAGGTCTTGGGAGTCTAGTCAGATTATCGAAGCAGTGGCTCAAGAATGTCTTCGGAGATATATGGAAGAACAAAGTCGTACTGCACTATTCATAGAAGATGTTGCGGATAATCAGGAAGCAGCATTTCATAAATTACGCTACTTGGCAGATTTACCTACAGAAGAGATGATTGCAGGCCATGGACAGTCATTAGATGAACCAATTGTGACTCTTGTGATGAGTGGTACTGCAATGTATTGGAATGCTATGCTATCATATCTTCCACAGATTGCTGATAGAACTGAACCCCTTGATGTGCCTGCATTTGATGCTATGAAGGCAAAGGAGTTCATAGGACGACGGTTGGCATATGCACGTGGTGAGATTGACACATTCGATCTAAATGATTTTGATCTTTATCCATTCCATGAGAAGGCGATTGATATAATCAATTCAGCTGCAAAAGGCAATCCTCGCGATATCAGAATGTTAGCTCGTGGTTGTCAACAAGTAGCTGCTGAAAACTTCAGGAGCAATGGAAATCCTGAGGTTAATGAAGAGATAGCATCACTAGTTTCCGATGCATATGCGACGTTACTTAGGGAGGTCAGATAATGAGTCTCTTAGGAAAGTACCGGAAAGATGAACAAGGTAGAGATGAAAAAGACAAAGACGAAACAACATCAACAACTGAATCTACCAGCCAGACCCGGGTTAGAAGGACTGAAACTCCCTCAGCTGTTCCTAACAGTGAGAGACGAAGTCCAATAATGTCATTCAGTGTTACAACTGAACTTAGGTCTTGTCTTCAGTCTGTAAGAAATGAGCGTGCAATCAATCTAAGTATGTGGGTCGAGCGCAAGCTTAGGGATGCAGTTACAGACGAGTTTCCGGAACTTGCAAACAAGTATCTTGAATAATGGTGTATTACAAATAATACAATTACTACAAGTTCATATGACTGTGCATTTCAGCATATTCAGCCATCTTAGTCATGCAGAGAATACCTAATGCTGGATCATCATAACAAGGAATGCGATTCATCTCCAGAAGATCTTTTCCAGGTTTTCCAACATTGCCAGCGAGCCAAACACCCACTACTGGTTTACTAGTTTCAGCCATCCGTACCCCTTCAAGTGTACCAGCAGCATGTTCAGTTTGGGTCATCCCTGCAAAGGTTGGAACGCCACATATGACTAACAACATATCAACATTGGAATCTTTCAACAATAACTCTGTAGCAATACGGTATTCCCTTCTTCCACCACTAGCAACAACATCGATTGGGTTTTCAATTGATGCCATAGGAGAGAGGGCTTGTCTTAATTCATTTCGTGTTTCAGGATTTAAAACTGGTACTTCAAGGTTCATGTCGGTCGCTTTATCAGTAGCGAGAACACCAGCTCCCCCTGTATTACTAATAATACCAATATTACGACCTTTCGGTAAAGGTTGATAATCAAATAATTTACAAACTTCAAAGAATGAATCAAATGTAGGAGCAGTCACGCAACCTGCTTGGCGTATCATTCCATCAAAGACTTTGATAGAACCTGCAAGAGACCCTGTATGACTCATGGTTGCTTTTGCCCCAGCCTCACTTCTTCCCCCCTTGAGAACTACAACAGGTTTTTCGCTCGAGGCTCTCTTTAATGCTTCATAAAAATCACGACCCTCATCTACACCTTCAACATAGACTGCAATCACGTTCGTTCTCTGGTCATATCTGAAATACTCAAGGACTTCAGTGAAACTGACATCAGCTGCATTCCCAAGGCTAACAAATTTGCTCATCCCAATTCGTTTTGTTCTTGTAGTGTATATGGTCATTCCACCTAATGCACCACTTTGAGAGAGAAGAGCAATATTTCCTCTCTCGGGCATCATAGTAAATGTGCCATTGAACAATCTACTATTTGAAACTCCTACACAATTAGGACCAATTATCCTGACACCCTCAGCCTTAGCAGCATCTACAAGTTGTTTCTCAAGTTTCTTCCCCTCCTCCCCAGTTTCACTAAATCCACCAGATATTACTATAGCATTTCTTGCTCCAGCTTTTCGGACTTCTGACATGAGTCCAGTACAATATTTTGCTGCCACAGCAATGATAACAAGATCAACAGGCTGTGGTAAATCATGGAGATTTGGATATGCATTGACGCCTAAAACACGGTCACGACTGATAGTAATAGGATAAATTTCAATTTCTGATGCAAGTAAATTCATCAATATTGAATTACCCAGTTTTCTATAGTCAGCAGAGGCTCCTACTAGTGCAACTCTTTTCGGATTGAAAAATGAGTCTAGTTCCTCCACAATCTCATTTCTTACCATCATGATAATGAGCTAGATACAAGTGGGTTTTATGTCTGTCGAGATGGCAGTTAGATTTGTATTGTTTTTAATACTTGTAATACGGTCACTTTTGCCACAAATCTCTATAAAACTTCAATAGTCTTCCTCTATTCTGGCAATCTGCTTTAAGAGCAAGCTCAACTATATTCTTAGTTTCTGGGCATCTTGTTTGGACGTTTTTCAATGCTGTAACAGCGGTATGTTGAATTACTTTTTTCTTACTTGAACAGACGAGATCTACCAATATTGATGATACTGTTGCTGTGTAAAAGTTTCCAAGATATGTGATTGCAGGGCTTGCAATTCTTGGGTCTGATTTCTGAGAGAGATATTCAAGTATTTCTAGTGATTCAGATGTTCTAACAAGTACATGATTTTTCAGACTTTCGAGATATTCATTGTATGTTTTACTATCTTCAGTAGTTGAGTATTTTTCAAAAGAAAAGATTGTGATATGTCTGAATAATGGTATTGCAAATCTACTTCCAAGAGAGCGAAGACCAGAAATGTTCCATTCAATCATGTACTGTAGTAGTTCGTTATACAATGGGTTGAGAGATTTGGTTTCAATCGCTTGTTTGTTCTCAGATAAGGATTCCATCAGATATTTTTTCGTTTCTCGTGATACTTGTAATACAGATATTACAAGGTCCATTTGAGTTTCCGTGATTTTAGTTCCTTTTATTCCAATATTGAGAAGTGCTCTTCTGCCTAATTCTGTGTGCCAAAGAGCGGTGATATCTATGTATTGATCATCTCGTGATAAATAAAGTTGTGAGATATTTTGTTCCTGGCGACTTTCAATTTGACTCAGTAATTCTGATTTAATAGTAGCAGCAAATTCTGATGAGTCAAAGAAAAGTAGTGCCCCCTTGCTGATTAATTCATTCAACCCTTCCTCACATAGCACTGCTAGAGTATTCTGTGCCTCAGTCATATTCTCACATGTATTTAGTTTCTCAAGTATCAAATCTATACTCAAAGGAATTGCTTCAAGACCTCGGCATCCTAGTGTGTCGAAGATAACTTCTCTAAACTTCAGCTCTTCAATTTCAAGTTTATTTTTTGTGAATCCTAGAGGTATAGAATATCTCATTCCAAGTATGTGTTTTATATCAAACACAACTTTTTGCCAGCCCCTTTTTGATTCTTCAGACGCAAGAATATCAAGTAAATCATTTGAACGGCGCTCACCAATACAATTTACAATTAGTTCCAATAGTTCCTTCTCACTTTTTTTCTCAATGTATCTTTTTGCAGATCGTCTTAGTTTATCCAGGGGGTCATTATCTCTCAAAGTGATCACCATTTTGTAATGCATTTTATATAAAGTAGATTGCGCATTTTGTAGATGGCTATTGTAATACGATTATTACTTATAATAGTATAGAGAATCGATATTATCTTTTAATGTTATTGAGATTATTTGAGTAACACCTCGTTCTAGGATTAGAACTATGTAGAAGTTTGAACTTACTATATAGTGAGTGTGTCGTATTTACGATGAACACTCAATGCTTGTGGAAAATGATCTGCAGGCTAACTCGGAGATTGGTTGTTACCATCTCTATCTCCTCGCAAATACCTCAGATGATGGTAATGCTAATGATACGAGTTCCTGTGGATTCCTCAACGCATTGGGTCTACGTGTGAATCGACACATTCGTGCCAATTTTATTTTTACCTATTTTCATCGCTTGACATAGATTACATAAAATGTAATACAAATAATACTCTATTCTTCATTTTCTGTGGTACCACGTCTACGTGAAATTTCTGACTTCAATATCAAAGACGTAGCCATATTTTCAAGTGCTTCTGTAATTGCTCTCTCTGAAGCATGATAGCTTTCCAATTCTTCATCAGTTAGATTTGACCTGCCAGATAATACATCCCTGATTTTTCTGTAGTTCCCAATTTTTGCTGCTACTTCTTCAAATGGACGAAATACTGCAAAATCAAATAGTCCTAAATATGCTAAGAGTAACATTGTGTAAAGACATCTTGTAACATTACGCCTTGCTTGTTTTAGTGTCCTGTTGAATGCACCTCTGGATACCCCTTTCGTTCTACTCGATTTCTTAGATCGTAAGCTTGCTTTCTCTTCATACGGTATTTGTTGTCTTATTGCATCTTCAACTACAAGATCAATTAGTAAGGTTTCTAGTTGTGCTTCGGTAATGAGAGACCTTTCCAATAGTATACGAAGAATGGGTTCTCTCATTACTTGTTTAGTCCCTTTTGCTAGTCTTTTCGCTTCTTCCACGTTTATTTCATTTGTTTTTTCATCACTCATCTTAAGAGTCCTCATAAGCCTCTAAATTTATTTTAATTTGTTTTGAGAGGTGTTTTAGAAACATTTTACAAAAGTTTCTACACGGATACATGTTTGTATACACTCAATATTTTACAAATAAGGATATAGTTTGAATATATGTAATACCTGTATTACATATATTGTTAGAATTTCAATGTCCAGTCCTTTTCAGGAGTAACTTCAACAAATCCTAGAATCAAGTTACCTCGTATCTCATCAAATTTATAGACACCAAACTTGTGATTATCGGATCCCGAAGTCCATTCTATTCGACCTCGTGCCAGATAATGTTGAAACATATTACGACATTGTTTTCTAACAGATGCGAATAGATTCTTGAAGCGTCTGCGTTGTGAAGGTCTTATCCCCCATCTATCTAGAATGAATCTATTCGCAAGACTATTACTTGATATGAGAATAGACTTTTTCTTACGACTAGCAGCATTTGCAGATTCAATAAGAACTGAATGTAGACAATCTGGGATATTGGCTAATATAGAAGGCGTGGTCTTGGGTTCCCCAATGATACGATGTGATGTTTTTGACGGAGCTGGCATCTAAAATCAATAGTATATTCTGTATTCATACTTAAGAGGACCTACAAAATTGATTGTAATACATGTTATACTTGTAATGTAATGACAAAAGTAGATTCCTTTGCCACTTCATTGACTTAATATCATAATTATTTTTCAAAGAAGAATGGAGTTTGGATCTTTGAAGCAACGTGCCATTATTAGAGTGAATGGAATTGTACAAGGTGTAGGCTTCCGGCCTTTTGTATACCGTGTAGCTAGAAATCTTTCTTTAACAGGATATGTCTTAAACCTAGGTGATGCAGGTGTACGAATAGTGGCTGAGGGTGAAAAGAAGCAACTAGAAAAACTGATACAGATGGTAAAATCTGAACCTCCCTCAATCTCAAGAGTGGACGAAATTTCTGTTCAATGGGAAAAGTTTCAGAATGATTTTGATGAGTTCCTGATTGAAAAATCTTCAGAAACAAGAACAGAGGATGTTGATCCAATCATACCACCAGATATAGCTATATGTGGTGATTGCAAAAGGGACCTATTTGATGAAGCATCAAGATGGTATCGTTATCCTTTCACTTCATGTGCAGCATGTGGTCCAAGATATTCAACCATAACAACTCTGCCATATGATCGTCCGAATACTACAATGGTTGATTTTCCGTTATGTAATACTTGTAATATTGGTTATACAGATCCCCTCGACAGGAGATATCATGCTCAAACAACAGCGTGCGAAGATTGTGGACCTCAATACAAACTAGTTGATAAAAGTGGAAACTCTCTGGAATTGAAAAACTCGATAAAAAAGGCTTCAGAACTGATTGCATGTAATAAGATTCTGGCAGTCCAAGGGATTTCTGGTACTCATCTTGTGACGGGGACACGAGATTATAGACCCATAGAAGAACTTCGTGAACGTAAGAAAAGGTCTGCAAGACCTTTTGCAATAATGGTCCGTGATGAAGATACTCTTCTAAATAATTTCGATATCACAGAGATGGAGTTAGATCTAATCAAATCCTGGCGCAGACCAATTGTGTTGGTTAGGAAAAAATCAGTGAAGAAAATATCTGTATTACAACTAATACCTCAGGAGACAGTTGATCTCATTGCACCAGGACTCGATACAGTTGGAGTTATGCTTCCATACGCACCTGTTCATCTACTTCTCTTTGATTACTTGGATGAACCTGCTCTGATAATGACCAGTGCGAATCCTACAGGTATCCCTATGTATATTGATTCCGATGCCTTGGTTTCTGAATTACACTCTATAGCCGATTATTTTCTGGTGCATGATAGAAGAATCCATCAAAGAGAAGATGACTCAGTTATCAAAGTGATAAACGATTCAACTTTGCTCATTAGGAGAGCAAGGGGTTATGTCCCTGAGCCATTAACACTCAAAGATGTACCAAAGCATCATAGCGTATTGGCAGTGGGTCCAGAAGAAAAGGTAACGGGGTCTCTTGTAAGATCTGGAAGAGTCTATCCAACGCAGTATATTGGAAATACTGATAGAATTGAAAATGTGGAGTTTCTTAAAGACGCTCTAAATCATCTGATGTCTTTAATTGGTCTTAACACTGTGGATGCTGTGGCTTGTGATTTGCATCCCGAGTTTCTCACAACTAGTCTTGCTGAACATCTCTCAGAAACTTATGATGCAAATCTTCACAGAGTACAACATCATCATGCACATTTAGCTTCGCATCTTGTGGAGTACAAACTACCACTTAATACTCGTATTATTTGTATTACAGCTGATGGCTTCGGTTATGGAGATGATGGGAATGCTTGGGGTGGAGAGATATTACTTGGGGATGCAAAACAGTACGACCGCATCGGAGGTATAAAACCCTATGACTTTCCTGGAGGAAATCTTACTGCACAATATGCAATTAGACCGTTCATTGGTTTCATGGCTGATGATATGAATGCTGATGGAATTTTGAATGCTGTTACTTATCCACGAATATCAAAAGATAGAATTGCAAATGAAGAAGAAGTTTCATTATTATTGACGGCCACGAAACGCAAAATCAATACAGTGACAAGCAGCAGTGCGGGAAGGTTTCTTGATACTGTTGCATTAGTTCTTGGAATATGTGATGCTAATACATATGATGGTGAGTGCCCAATGAAACTTGAGGCAATAGCAAGAGAATCAACACTTAGGATACCTAGTATTTTCTCTGAAAACAATGGGCAAATGCAGCTTGATGTCCGCGATGCAATTCAATACATAATCGATTTGCGTAGGGGAGGAGAACCAGTTCAAGATATTGCGTATGCGGCTCAATGGTATTTGGGGTCTTCTCTTGTAGACATTGCTGTACAGAATGCCAAACAATACGCTGTCAGACACATTGGATTTTCAGGAGGAGTCGCATTGAACCGAATTATTACAAGAGCTATTGTTTCTAAAATTAAGGATCATGGTCTTACTCCTCTTATCCATAGAGATGTTCCTCCGGGAGATGGAGGCGTGTCTATTGGTCAAGCAGCAGTGGCGATAGCAAGAGAAATCTACTAGTAATATTTGTATTACAAGTAATAACTATGATTTTAATAAACGTTTCACTTTCTCTAGACCAAGCTTGAAAGCTTTGATGTTAATTTCTTCGAACCTACCAGGAAATGATGTCCGGACTGATTCAATTGCGGCTTCTTCACTTATTGGTGTGATACCAGTACCAATTATAGCTCCGAGCATGACCATGTTCATTGCCCGAGTATCACCTGATTCCTTTGCTAGTTGAAAGGCATCAAATTCAATTATGTTCTTGCTGAATTTCTTCATATTTTCTAGGATCTCTTTGTGTTCTGGATACTCAGCTTTCCCCATGGAAACAGCTACTGGATACATGATATGGGTATTCATCAAAACATGTCCATCCTTTTTCACAAGCTGGATTTCTCTTAGAGTTTCAGCAGGTTCAAATCCAACCATTATGTCAGCTGTGCCATTATCTACAATCGGTCCTTTTGCACCAGGACCTATTCTGACAGTGCATATTACATGCCCACCACGTTGTGCCATTCCATGAATCTCACCAACACGAACATTGTGGGAGTTTCTCAATGCGGCTTTGGCTAGTACCTCTGCAAGAGTTAGGACTCCTTGGCCACCAACACCTGATATTGCAACGCTGACCAAATTGCTCGTATTACCTGTATTACTAGACATTCTATTTCTCCTCCTGTTTAATAGCCCCCTGGGGGCATACCGAAACACACGTACCACAGAGATTACATAATGCTTCGTCAATTACTGCTTTGTCAGTTTCAGGATCAAGATACATTGCTGGACAAGAAAGTCGGTTCAAACATCTCTTACATGAGTTGCATATTTCAGAATCGACGTAATACTTTGGTGGGTATTCTCCACTTCTTCTTCTATCAGCAGCTGTGAGAAGTGCACATGGAGCTTTAGATACTAATACTGATGGAGCTTTGTTCTCACGTGACCAAGCCACCATCTCTCTTACTTCTTTGACAAGATCAGCTACAGATTCAAAGGGATCAATAGTTTTTGCATACTTTACACCCAGCCCTCTACATACTTCTTCAATGTCGAGTGGTTCAACTTTTTCTTGCATTCCAGTAACTCCAGTACCTGGGTGTGGTTGATGCCCTGTCATTGCTGTTGTACGATTGTCCAAGACAACTAATGCTATCGGGTGATGGTTATAGACAGCATCAACAATACCAGGAAGACCTGATGCGAAAAATGTGCTATCACCGATTGTTGCAACAATGTCTTGATCAGTCACTTGTGCAAGACCACATGCCGTGGTTATGGATGATCCCATATCAAACAAGATGTCAGCTGTTTCAAGAGGAGGTGCAATGCTCAAAGTATAGCAACCAATATCTGATGGATAGATAGCCTTTCCACGAGTAGCAGTTCTAATTGCAAAGTAACTAGCTCTATGTGGACAACCTGCACAAAGTAATGGAGGTCGTGGCGGAATCTCTGGAATTGTTCCAGCAAGTTCCTCAATCTCATTCCAATTAATACTTGTATTACCAGTAATAGACTCCAAAGCTTGCATGACGATACGTGGACTGTACTCATAGGTTCGCTCAAAATACCCTTGTTCTTTCCCTAAGATCTCCACTTTGATATCATGCAGTTGAGCAATTCTTCTAGCATGTGTTTCTAGGAACGGTTCTAGTTCTTCAACAACTAAAACTCGATTATGACTTCTGAGGAATTCCATGATTTTGTGTTCTGGAACGGGATGGGTCATCCCTAACTTCATCACTTCTGCATTGATTCCCATTGTATCAAATGCTTCTTTGACATAGTTATATGATACACCACTGGTGATGATTCCAAGCTCGCCTTCACCTTCGATAAAGTTCAGTGAAGTCTTTTCAGATATCTCCTTGGCAAGTTCAATCTGTTGTAACAACCATGGATGTCTTTTTCTTGCCACAGCCGGAACAGGGACAAATCTGAATGGGTCTTTTTCAAATTCTATTTTCTCTGGGCGTGCACGTATAGGACCAAAGGTTACAGGAGCTCTGGTATGATTCACTCTTGTTGTAGTTCTGAATAATACTGGAAGCTGAAGTTTCTCAGATATCTTGTATGCTTCAAGCAGCATTGACTTAGCTTCAGCAGGATCCGCAGGTTCAATCATTGGCATATTTCCCATGAGTGCATAGTAACGGCTATCATTCTCGTTCTGCGAACTCCACATGCTAGGGTCATCTGCAACCACTATCACCATGCCAGCTCGTACCCCAACATAGGCTAATGAGAAGAAAGGATCTGCTGCAACATTCAGTCCTGGGCCTTTACATACCATCATTGAACGAACACCAGCAACAGCAGCTGCACCTGCAACTTCTAAGGCAACTTTCTCATTTGTGCTAAATTCAAAGTAAAAATTAGGTATTTCAGGTGCCATAAATGTAAGATTATTACCGATTTCGCTGCTTGGTGTGCCAGGATATAAAGCAACTAATCGTACTCCTGCTTCAAGTACCCCACGTGCAATTGCTTCATTAGCCAGTAAAAGAACAGTTTTTTCAGGCGCGTCTTCAAGAAGCTCCTTTGGTTTCGTCATCGCAAGATCCTCCGATTTTCCTCTTTGGGCGAATCATCGGAAAACTAAACATAGTATCAGTGTTGTGGTTTGAACCATCATGCAAGTTTTGGAGCACGTGTTCCAGTGTGTATGACCCAGCCAATATACCCCTCTGCTTCCACTGGAAATTAGTAGAATGGAGTAGAAAAGTGTGTAAGTATGTATGTTAGTAAAATGGAGATAAATGTAGTTCGGCAAACCTATATTTATACTTTTGTTCTTTATAGTTTTTTAGAAGATTTTATTTTCGACAGGAAATGAAGGGGTTTGCAGGTTGTTGGAACACGTGTTCTTATAATTCCAATTCTTGGTTTATCTCAAAAATGCGGATGTTCAGAATGTCACGATATGCATTGAATAGTTGATCAAAGAGACCTCTATATTCCTCCGGAACTAAAATAGCTGAGTCACTAACAGCTGTTGCACCAACGCACACATCAATCAAGCCACTCTTCTTTCTCTCTTTAGGTCCTGACTTCGTTTTCCAAGAATATGTAAAACCATAGAGCTCTTTTGTAAAAGATACTCTTCTAGCGTTGCTCTTTCTAGAATTAACACAATCATAGAGGTATAATAGATGTACCATTCTGGTTCCTCGAAATATGGAACACATGTTCTCAATATCATGTTGTGTAATACAATATCGTCCGCGATGGAAAGGTTAAAGCGTGTGTTTCTTTCGAAAGCGATTCATCTCCCAAGTAAAGCTTGATTGGAGGGATTCATCCTGAACCTGATAGGCCTGCGAAAGGAAGAAAAAGCATTTGAAACTCGAGTAGCTGTAATACCAGGACACGTGAAACTACTTGGTGAAAAACACGGAATTTCATTTGTTGTAGAACCAAGTAACCAACGAGCTTTTGATGCTAAAGAGTATATACAGGTTGGAGCGGAGATTTCTCCCCTCAAAAGATCCAACGTTCCAATAGTTCTCGGAATCAAAGAGATGCCAAATGATTTTTTTGAGCCTGATAAGGTATATATTTTCTTCAGTCACACCATAAAAGGTCAGAAACAAAACATGTCAATGTTGCAACGATTACTTGACACTGGCGCAACTCTGATTGATTATGAAAAAGTGATTGATGACAAAGGTAGACGTCTGATTTATTTTGGAAACTGGGCAGGGATGGCTGGAATTTCAGATACACTTCGTTCACTTGGAGAGCGACTTGATTATGAAGACATCAAACCCAATCCCTTTGCTGGCATGCGTTCGACTCTTGAATGCAAAGACCTCTCTGAATTGAAGGAAGAGTTCAGAAAATTGGCTGAGAGAATTAAAACCCAAGGCCTTCCTCCTCAACTCACACCTTTTGTTATTGGTTTTGCAGGGTATGGAAATGTATCATGTGGGGCTCAGAAAATATTCGACATTCTCCCCCATGAAGAAATCACCCCTGAACAGCTAAACAGTCTTCCTCCAAAGGATGATCTTCTATACAAATGTGTCTTCAAAGAAGAACATATGGTAGAACCAATCGACCCAAATGCATCATTTGATTTACAGGATTACTACAAACATGGTGCGGAGAAATACCTGGGCGTCTTTCACAAGTATGTTCACAGTCTTACAGTCCTAATGAATTGCATATACTGGACCAAGAAATCTCCTCGGTTGATTACTAAGGATTTCATACGGAAACACTGGCATGAAGAATCAAGAAAACTTAGAATCATAGGTGATATCTCCTGCGATATAGGTGGGGCAATTGAATTCACATTACAATGCACACATGCAGACAGACCATCATTCACTTACATTGTGGATGAGGATAAAGCCCTTCTTGGAGTTGAAGGTGATGGGCCTGTAATTATGGCTGTTGATAATCTTCCCTGTGAACTACCCAGGGAGGCTTCTACATCCTTTAGTGAAACTTTACTTGACTTCATTCCTGCCCTAGCAGGGGCAGACTTCTCAGTTCCTTTTGAAGAACTTAGTCTTCCGAGAGAACTACTTGATGCTGTAATAGTCTATCGAGGTACTCTCACAAAGAACTACGCATATTTAGAGCAATATCTGAAATAGGTGATTAATCATGAAACGAATACTCTGTCTTGGTGCTGGGCTTGTGGCACGACCGTATGTACAATACCTCTGCAAACAAGGATATCATGTGACTGTAGCTAGCAGAACTAAAGAAAAAGCCGAACGATTGATCCAAGGATGTGAGAACGCCAAAGCAGTTACTTTCAATATAGCTAAAGATGACGAATTACTAGAAGAATTGACTGCAGAAACAGACCTTGTATGTTCTCTCCTCCCATATACTTTCCATGTGAAAGCAGCAAAGGTTGCAATAAAACATAAGAAACACTTCTGTACAACATCATACATCTCAGATGAGATGCAAGCACTCGATAAGAAAGCAAAAGAAGCTAATGTCCTCCTCCTAAATGAATGTGGAGTAGATCCCGGCATTGATCACATGAGTGCTATGAAAATAATTGATGAGGTGCACGATGAAGGAGGAAATATTGTAAGATTCACATCATTCACTGGAGGTCTTCCAGCACCTGAAGCAAATGATAATCCATTTGGCTACAAGCTCTCTTGGAGTCCACGTGGCGTACTACTTGCAGGCCGCAACGACGCTCATTTCTTGCGTGATGGACAGAAAGTAACCATTCCTGGACCAGAGTTATTCGATAACTGTGAGAAAATGACCGTGCCAAGCATGGGAGAATTTGAAGGGTATCCCAATCGTGATAGTTTATCGTACATTAATATCTATGATATTCAAGAAACTAATACCATGCTCAGAGGTACCTTTAGAAATATCGGCTGGTGTAGGACTCTAAAGAAAATAGCTGATCTAGGTCTCTTGAGTCTGGATGAACATAATCTATCAGATCTTACATATGCTGAAATGATGAGAAGACTCGTCCCCACAGACAAAGAAGATATCAAAGAAGCAATCGCAAACCACCTTGAGATTGCTACTTCTGATTCTGTAATATCAAGATTGGAATGGCTTGGATTGTTCAGTGATGAGAAAATCCCTCAGGATACTACAACCTATTTAGATGCACTTTGTCTTCTTTTCGAAGAGAAACTCCAGTATGCTCCTAGCGAACGTGATATGATTGTCATGCATCATGAGTTCATAGCTGAGTTTCCAGACCGAAAGGAAAAAATCACGTCAACGATGATTGATTATGGCATTCCAAATGGTGACAGTTCAATGTCAAGAACAGTTGCCTTACCAGTGGCAATAGCAAGCCATATGATT
The DNA here is from genome assembly GCA_964610875.1 of uncultured archaeon. GTDB lineage: Archaea > Asgardarchaeota > Thorarchaeia > Thorarchaeales > Thorarchaeaceae > CAZSWP01. The sequence continues at coordinate 91,262 of CAZSWP010000003.1, read as the reverse complement.
CTGGAAGGCGAAATCACTGTAACTGGTGTACACCGTCCAATAACGTCAGACATCTATGAACCCATACTCAAGGAACTAGAGTCATTAGGAATCAGTCTAAAGGAAAAGAAAATCCTGTTATCCTAAAGTCGGATTGAAAAGAAGACTTTGCAGACATCTGCTATTTTCCTACTCGTAGCTGGATGGACGCAAGGACTTCTTCTGCTCTTTCTATCTCCCTGTGGACCTCTTCGAGCTCGGTCTTCAATCGATATGTATATCCAGAACGTTTTCCAAATCTTTCAAGATGGCCTTTATTGTCATCCCACATCCGTGCTAGATATGTAGAAGCAGTACTCTTTGGTAAATCCTCATTGAATGTCGACTCATAGATTTCAGTTACATCAAGGGATGAGAATTTTCCATGTTTGAACGAAGCATAAATGATTGATTGCATCTTTTCGTAGTTACTCATTGCTTCCAAATCTATTTCTTCATAATTTATCTCAGTACCTTCTACAATCCGTTCTGTGAACTGATAACCTGTGCTTGTTTCAAGAAATACCTGGAACTTATCGAACATCTCAGAAATATCACCCTTGACTTGGAAGCTTGATTCTTCTCCTGTGGATTCATCCATAAGAAGAATCTTGAAGTCAAAAGGTGACTCTGTAAGAGCAAGAATTCTTTTGAAGCGTGTCAATGCTTCTTCAGGAGTTACATACTTACATTGGAATACCTCTTTCATACCTGGTCCCGAATTGTAGGTAAACTCATACACATAATTGGTCTTTTTTGATTGAGGCATTCTATTCGCCCACCGTTCACTATTCACAAAAATATAGCTTTATTTCACAAATAAGTGTGAGTATGTGAATCACATATATCCAGATAAGAGTGAGATAGCACGTTGAAACAGTATGAAACGAAACAAGAGCTTTAAAATCATCAATTAAGGACTATAAGAACTTTATTTTTTCAAATAATATCTATTACACTTTATTATCCAAAATAAGATTTCATTTCCATTTACTTCAACATTCACTAAACTATATGCTTTGTGAACAGGTGAAAAGGAATGCGATAAGTCTTCAATCCTATCTCCACTGGAAACGAAGGGGTGTCTTTGTTCACATATGTAATAGCAATTATAATACCTGTTTTGGATAAATAGAGCCATTATAAGCCAATTTTCATCATGATTATTCGCAATATTGGCGCCATTCACAACTCATGTTTGTGAAAGCTGTATATAGAGTGAATAGGAAAACACACCTAATCAAGTTCCTTTGACTCTTTCATAATCTGAAAATTCTAACAATATATCGTCACAATCTCCAACAACAATCTGGTGATAAAATAGATTTTGAGATTTCACAGAAACCTCTTCTAATCTCCCACATACTACAATAGTGTCCCCTTTACTTACCTGTTCGGTGAATCTTCCTCTATAGCTAATGATTTTCTTCAAATACCGATTTTCTTCACACTTCACATAGTATTCACAGGGTGTAAATATCCTGTGAATATCATCTAGTACATAAGCAGTAAGCATTATCTTGCCTTTGTCTATAATCTTGTAATCCTCGTACTGTGGACTATTTGAACAATAAGGCTTTGTTAAACGAATGAAGAATTCATAATCTCTAAAGAGGCCTTGTAGATTTTTCCTTGCCTCGATAGCCTGATACTCTTTCATCAGTCCTTTTTCAGGTCCCCAACGAAATATGGCATGTTTCTCAAGCAAATTTCCTGAATACCGCGATATACCATCAATATCATCAAAGTGCTGTTGGAGATAACTATACAGCTTGAAACTCTCATCCTCTCCATATACGACAAGATCAATATCAGATGTTTCTTTCTCCAACCCTAAAAGCAATGAGCCAGTAATCCCAAAACAAGAGATATCGATACTCGCACACTTAGAAAGAGTATCTGCCAATTCAAGGGCTTGTTCTTGTAATAGCAAAATATGACTTCCTCTATCTCTCAGACTTGATAAGAAGTCGACCGGGTCTATTACGATTTTTATATCTTTATCATTAATTGATTGAAAAGTACGCTTTCGATTTGGGTCATACCAGATATACTTTGGATAGTATTTTTTCAAATACGTTTCTCGTTCTGATAAAGGATAGATTTTCTTATACCTAATTTCTGTTCCAGACTCTCTTTCACCATTCTTTTCTATTGCATATCGAAGATATGCAATTGTACGATTCTTGGGATGGAGGTTCCCTTTTACTTCAAATATCAGATCCTCTGTTGTAATGATGAAATATCCTTCATTCAGATTCATTTTTCTTTACAATCCATAGAATACAACGTTACAATTAAAGCCCTAACATTTGGTCAAGTAATATCATGACAACTCTAGAGGTCAAACAGGATTTTCCAATATTTGACATAGAACCGGACTTAGCATATTTTGACTCGGCAAGTACAACACTTCTTCCAAAAGCTGTTATCAATGCAACATCTGAATTCCTGAAAAATACAGTAGCATCAGCAAGAAGAGGCGCACATCATCTTGCTGTAAAGGGTGGATCTCTAGTTGAAGATGTTCGAAAATTGCTGGCAAATTATCTAGACACATCAACTTCACAGATATCGTTTCAAAATTCGATTCCGTCTGCGGTGGTCTCATTTGTTCTGGGAATGGACTGGAAAGATAAGAAGAACATCATTGTATCTTTGGGAGAAGAACATTCAGTTCTTGTAACACTTCAGAGAATCGCACAAATCTTAGGACTTGAATTGATAACAATCCCTGTAGATAGCAAAGGAGAAACTAGTCCAATTGCAATCCAAGATATGATAAACGATAAAACAGGCCTTGTTGCAGTTTCTGAAACCACAATGATTGGAGGAAGAAATGAGATTGATCAAATTGCATCCATAACACATGATTATGAGGCAATCTATCTATCTGACATTCGTCAATCAATTGCCTTTTGTGATAACATACCAACCAAAATAGGACCTGACGTTCTCATGTTTTCAGGAAACATTGGACTAATGGGTCCTCCTGGAATTGCCGTCCAATGGGTGGAACAAACAACGGGTGATGCAATCAATCCAGGAATTATCGGAAGCTCTTCTGTATCTAAAGTATTAGCAAATGAATTTGAACTTTCTTTACAACCTGATAAATTCGAATCTGGAGTATTGAACATTCCAGGAATTATTGGCCTTGGTGCAGCATTAGAATATCATTCGATGCTTGTCGCAGGTGGAATGAAACAGCATCTACAGTACTTGGCAAAGCATCTTCTAAGCCGCCTCCAAAATATTCCAAATCTACAAATCTATGGCAACCCTACAGAAAAATCAACAATCTTTGGAATCAATATTGGAAATAATGAAGATGGAATCAATTGTCATGATATCGCTCTATTCCTAGACGAATCAAATATAGCTGTGAGAAGTGGTCTCCTTTGCGCACATCCATTAATAGTTCCCTTATCACCAGATGGACTTGTTCAAATCTCTATTCATGTATACAATACGTTAGAAGATATTAACCGTCTAACTAATGTATTACAAGTAATATCAACAGATTTGTTATGACTCGTCAGGCTATTCCTTAATTACCCTCCCATCAAAAATGATGGTGGATACATAAAGAAATATTGAACAACAATTGCCAGCATTATTCCACTAAAGACAAGTGCTTTCCCTCTCTTTGTATTAACATCAGTGAACCAGAGTATGGCTCCTACTAATACAACAATTGCCGCTGATACTCTGCCAATGAACATTAAAAAATCCCATATTTCAAGAAAATATCCTGATATAAGATCTGCAAAGTCTGATAACGGACTTAACATTACGATATTGGACATTGGTCTCACACAGACATTTGTCAGTGTTATAGAATTTAAACCCCCTATAGGACCGTTACGGACTTAGCAAGATTACGAGGTTTATCTGGATCGTAGCCTTTCCGAGTCGCCATATAGTAACTGAATAATTGAAGAGGCACTACATAAGGCATCACTGAAAACTCTGATTCAATATTTGGGGGAATCAGAAAACTCTGACTTGATAACTCTCTTATCTCATTATCCTCTCTTTCTATAACCGAAATAATTTCAGCTCCTCTCGCCTTCATCTCCATTATATTACCTATCAAACGAGCTCTTGTTCTATCATTCGGAGCAACAAAAATCACTGGGTAGTCATCCTGTACAAGAGCAATTGGACCATGTTTTGATTCACCAGCAGAATATCCCTCTGCATGATTATATGCAATCTCTTTCAGCTTCAGTGCTCCTTCATATGCCGTTGCTACCGAAATTCCTCTTCCAAGAAATAACATACTAGGACTGTCATAGTAAAGAGAAGCAATGCCCCTTGCACGTTCTTCTTCAGTTGCAATGACTTCGGATACAATGTCTGGTAATTTTTCCAAGGCGATTCTTTTAGCCCTAAGAGTTTCAAGATCCCTAAATGAATTTATCTCACCCAATGACAATGCAATCTGGGCCAATGATGTCAATTGAACCATGAAAGTCTTTGTTGCTGCCACTCCAATTTCCGGTCCCGCCTGTGTTATTATTGCATGATCTGCAATACGTGTTATCGAACTGCCAACAACATTCGTCACTACAACTACTTTTACTCCACTCTTTTTCGCATGTTTTACAGCTGTAATAGTATCAGTTGTTTCACCTGATTGTGTTATAGCAATAATAACATCGTCATTTCCTAAGGTTCCATATACGGTATCTTCAAAATCACTGGCAAGTTCTACAGAGGGTAGTACACCACCAATTGATGCGAGCATATGTTTTCCTGCTAAGGCAGCATGTCCCGATGTTCCCATTGCCAACATAAAGACTCTCTCTGCGTTTGATATTATCTCAGCAGCTTTCGAGATGATTTCCGGTCTTAGATGTAATGTATTTCTAATAGCATCAGGCTGCTCATGTATCTCCTTTAACATAAAATGAGGATATCCAGCTTTCTGTGCCTGATCTGCTGTCCAACTTATCTTTATTGTTTCTCTATCAACATGAGAACCATCTGTCAGCTTTTCAATCGTAATACCTTCTAGAGACAACGTAGCAACTTCACCATCTAACAGAAGCATCATGTCATTCGTCATCGGCAGAAATGCAGGGATATCTGAGGAAACATAAGCAGCATCATCTCTTCTTCCAATGACCAAAGGATTACCATCACGCGTCACTACTATTTTATTAGGTTCATCAATAGCCATCGCTACAACTGCATATGTACCCTCTATGCGCTGTGAAACTTTCTTTAGAGACTTCTTCAGACTCATTCCTTCTGCCATATATTCCTCAATCATGTGAGGAATTACTTCCGTGTCCGTTTCCGAGCCGAATTTATGTCCTCTTTTCATTAGCTCCTTTCTCAATTCAAGAAAATTATCAATAACTCCGTTATGCACAACTGCTATCCTGTTTTTACAGTCAAAGTGTGGATGCGAATTAAACATTGAAGGGATACCATGAGTTGCCCAACGAGTGTGTCCAATCCCAATATTTCCTGGAAGATCATCAAGATTCAGCTTTCTATGGACATCATCAATCTTTCCTTTGTCCTTCTTCATGTGCAATTTTCCATCATGAATAGTTGTTACTCCTACTGAATCATATCCTCTATATTCCAGTCTTCTCAGAGCTTGATGAATAAAAGGTGCAACAAACCCTTTCTTCTGAATTACACCAATTATACCACACATGATGGCTCATCTCCATGGATATAGACAAATAAGTGATGAAAGTCCATATACTAGTACCCACAAAGAGTTTGTGCTATATTACAATCAATTATCCTGTTAATTCAATCTCAATATAAACAGAATCAGGAATTCTAACTCTCATAATTTGTCTTATAGCACGCTCATCAGCATCAATGTCAATAAGGCGTTTGTGTATACGCATCTCCCACTTATCCCAAGTCTGTGAACCATCACCACAAGGAGTCTTTCGAGTGGGAACGACCATTCTTCTTGTTGGCAATGGGATTGGGCCTGACATCCTTACACCAGTCTTTCGTGTAATTCTCCTAATCTGATTACATACTCCATCAAGGTGTTCAGTACTTGTACTTGATAGACGGATTCTTGCTCTTTGGGTCATTTTGAAATCCAGCTCCATGTAGGAGATGTCCAACCGAACCGGAATTAGTATGGATAAAAAGCTTGTCTTGTGTGTGGAAAAGGAATCATTATTTCCGTCAAACAACTGTAGCAACAAGTCCATCATCGAGGGTGAACACCGTCAAATTAGAAGGTGTTGTCACAGAATCATCAACATACTCGGCTGCTGTGAGTAAACAAATAACCTCGGTCGAACCACATTTCCTACATGCAACATCGCTATGTAAACGAAGTAAAGTGCTAAGCTGTTGTTGATTAGGAAAAACGACATAAGATGTCGAACCAGAACAAAGGTCATAATATTCATGATCTTTGTAAACCGCTTTCTCTCGGTTCAGTAGTTTTCTCTCCAGTTTATCAATTACATTATTTTTCAATTTGCCTAACACAGTAGTATTAACGACCCAAAGACCGCTATCAAGCTCACCAAGTTCGCCATCAGACCCGTTTCTTATTGCTACTAATACTTCATCAGCAAGTAATTCTGTAAGAGCTCTTCTTCCCTCTTCTGCTTTCATAGGTGCAGCTCGACCTTTAAGAGATTGAGATGCTGTTGTTTCAATGAATTCAAGAAGTGAATTCCAAGCAACGATACCCTTTGAAATATCGACAAAATCCTGTATCAACCCAAACCAAAGCTTGAGCTGAACCTCTCTGCTTGTTACAGGCCCAACTGAATGTACCGCTCCAATAAGATCAATATCATCTTTAGATTCAGAGAAATCCGTGATGACACCTTGAAGCTTTTTCTGTTTCGTCTGTTTTCCGATATATCTATCAATAATTTTTATCAAAGAATTAGGAAATGCTGACACCACATCTACTTCATTGAATTCTTCATGGATATCAAAAAGCTCTCTCAACTTGGCTGCAGCAACACTCCCTCTAACGACAATTGTCAGACCATTTACTGCATTTCCTAAACTGTTCATTTTATCTCTAATATCGTCCACAACTTCTTTCATTGTTGAAGCTTTGAGATGCTGCGGAATCACTAAAAAAGCATAATCATCTACTAGAATGTCAACCTTTTCTTCACATACTTCCACTTGGGTTTCAGGATTTTTATCCTGTACATGTTCAAGTATGAAATCAATAATCACCTTCTTTACTGCTTCAAGCCCCTTGCCCGGTAGACTATATACAAATCCTCCTGAAGAGAGGGGTATTGCTTCCCTTTGGACGGTGGAGAGTGAAACCAAATCTCTGATTATTTCACTCATGTCTTCTTCCCTCATTCTTGAATCAAGGGTGGATAGGTATTTGTAAAGATTCTCGTGAGTAGTTATCTCCCTAGATGCCAAATAGGCAACAATGTGGTTAGTCAGCTCTCCCAATCGATGGAAGAAAACAGGTTTCTCTTTTGATGACTTGTCCTCATTTTCGTCCTTTTCGGAAGGAGTTTTCTCAATCACACCACTATCAGGTCTAACGTGCTCTCCTTCTTTGTTAATTGGAATATAGTCATTGATATCAAACACATCAGTAACAACTTCAAAAGCCTCAGACATAGGCACTATTGTTAGTGCATGTCCCCGCTTTAGAGTACGAAGATACTTTTCCTGAGTTTCATTTAAAGAAAGATATCTTCCTCCAATAGAACTATCATAAGGAAGCCGAAACGTGAACTTTGTAGATGTATTCGCAAGAATATTTGATGATATATTTGGTCTCGTTGAAACAATGATAACACCTTGGCCTGTTGCTCTTTGTAACATCACCATAGATTCGCCAGTAGTAATCTCGGCGGCAGAACTTCGAGAATAACTCTCTGGGACTAAATTATTTGCTTCTTCTAGTACCACAACGTGATGTAATCCACTCTTTATACCTCTTCTCATTGCCGCTTCAAAGATTCTTTTTGCAACCAAATTGTACAAAAGCCTAACAGAGTCCATTCCTCCAATACGTGATACATGACGAAGATCAAAAACAACTCTTCTATCTAACAAATCTGCTATCCTTATGGCATCATCTCCACCACTCAGGACTGTACCTAACGGTTCACGTACAAGAACTTCAAGACGATTTAATAGACCATCTCTAGTCATTGTCATATTCTGGTCCTTTTCTGTAATCTGGTGAATAATTGCAATAAGTTTCTGGACCGAACAGTCATCATCTTGATTTGCGAGTTCATACACAGACTGCCGCAATAGTTTCTCCATTGCAGGAGACATCTCAGACGAACTACTTTCATTGATTAGCTCCCTCAAAAGTGCAAACGTTCCATGAATCTGACCAGAAGTTGAAACACTATTATCAAGAAGATTAATCACAAATGAACGGTCCAATCCTGGTCTAAGAACTACCACCTCTCCTATTCTCTCAATCTCTGAATATTCAGACCCCTTGACATCAAATATCCACCAAGGCACATTTGATTTTGAACTCAACTCCAAAATCATTCTTTTTACCAATGTTGTTTTACCCGTACCTGTTGCCCCTATAACTGCAACATGCTCTCTGAACCAATTGCTTTTCAATCCAACACGATTTAGCTTCTTACCTTCAAATACAGTCCAACCAATGTCTATTTCATTATCGAGCAAATCTGAAGATGGTACAACAAATTTCGGAATTTCAAGTGCAGATATTACTGGTAGTCGTTGTACTGGTGTATTGACATATGATACTAATCTACTTACATGCATTTTTTGAGATTTTATATGTCTGCGACATGTAAATTCGAAAATTCTACTGGAATTCAAACCTAACTCTTTGAAAGAAAGTGATGAGTCATCATCCCAAATTGAGAGTACAATAGCTTTCACAGCTTCATTAATTACCGGTATATTTGATTGATTAGAATCCTTGATAAGAATATATACTGAAACCTTGAACCAACCACCAGATCCTTGAATTCTTTCATATTCGGTGAGTAATTTCTTTTTACTAGCTTGGTCAGAAAGTGAATCTTCCATTCTCTTTTCCTTAGAACGAATTGATTGCCATTCTCTCTCCATCTTTCTTTGTTCTCTATTACCTTTGGTTGGCGAAAACACACATGTGAAACTGACCGAAAAACTCTGTTTCAATAATGTTGAAATGAATGTACCAATCTGAGAGGACTCGAGAGAAGGGCGAGATTTAGGTATTCCACGGACCAAAATCAATTTTTGGTCCTCAATTTTAGTAGACTCAACATCATGGTCCGTTTTCAACAACATAGAATTTGAAGCACTAAGGAGTGAAGCACCAGTTAGTTTTTCAATCTCTATATTTGTCAGAGATGAAAGCAATACTGCTTCAATTCTAGTTGCTTCTCGCTGTATTATTTCCGAGGCTTCTGTAGATGTCCCTGCTGTGGTTGTTATGAAAATTCTCAGAAAGACATCTCCATCTTTCACGCCTGCTTCATAGGCAAAACTGACACTTGAATTGGCGCCACCTCTAATAGCTAGTAACATAGCAGTATTGTATTGTGCAATGCCTTCTTCACTAGTTATAACCGATCCAGACACTGTAACCAGCTCAAGACAGGAGATTGCAGAAATTTTGTTTCCGTGATGTAATATGAGTAATTCATGTTCTATTTGAGGACTTGGAATTTGCCCTCTGAATCCTTGATATGCGACCATTGCACCAAAGGTAAGTGATAACAGACACAGAACACATTCGAAAATAATTCGTCCGGGTATTATCATTGGTTCCACTAATCCAAAAAGTGGTAAAATGTATACAATTTGAATATATAAAAAAGAAAAGGCTGTGCCAAAAAGCCATGTTTTCCAGGCGATGTTAGGAAATATAGTATCTACTCTGGATCTCATTTGCTTTAAACCATCAATTCTACCAACAGCCATAATTTCACCACACTATCATAGGTCTGCAACAATCATATCTATTATTAACATCAATCACACTGTTCTATTCTGATTCATAGCATATGAACTGCCCCCAAAAACCATCAATTAATCTTGCAGAACGAATCTTTGTACGAGATTATAACCTTTGAAACGATATTGAAAGTTTGATTGACAAATATCAGTTAGTCTGAGAAAACAAGTGAGGATTATTCATTTGACAAATTGGAAGTTCATAGCACCAATTCTACTATTTGTATTCGTTATGATAATAGTTCAATCACCTAATGTGAATGCTCAAGAACAAACAATAGTATCACGCGGGGAAGAATTCTCAATGTCAGCCACTCTTCTGGAATATGGCACTTATGGAAATCCAATACCAGACCAACCAATCGAATTCTATGATGAAACTTATGATACTTATCTTGGGGCCGCTAAGACTAATCAACAAGGAATTGCATCGTTAGACATCGTATTCGACTACTCTCATCCACTTGGAACTACCATACTTAATGCTACATTCAGAGGAAACGAATCACTTGCATTAGCACCCATTTACAAGTGTCAAGAAATTTATGTTCTATCATCAGCAACTATGAATATCTCACATAACAATTCCAATCTTGCACCTGGCGATACTTTTGATATTTTCTTAGAATTGACTGATGATCATTTTGAACCAATACCATTTGCAAAAATCTCGGTATACTCAAAGGGACTATGTCTGTCAACCCAATATACAAACGCGAGTGGAAATTCCATTTTCCATATAGAATGTAATTCCAGTTGGATTGACTTGGGAATTAATCAATTGGAAATAATATATGCTGGCAATTTTGAACAATACTATCGTGGAGTCGATAGGAATATCGAATTAAACATTAGCAAGATTGATACGCACCTTTCAATGAATCAAAAACCAAATACGACTTTGCTAATTGATTCTTATCTCTCATTTATTGTTACTGGGATAATTGAAGATGACTATATGTCAGAAAAGAATCTTTCATTATATATTGACGATATTTTTCATTCAAATTTCAAAACAGATAATCTAGGGAATGCAAACATAACTTTTCGAATCGACAACGAAATCGAACTCGGTGTACACTCAATCACGGTTGAATATGCAGGAACAGATAGATTCCACAACTCTTCTATTGAACTTGAAATTGAAGTATATTCTCTAAGCTATTTTGTAGTTAAAAAATCTGAAAAACCCAAAATATTGTCCGAATTTATAATGGCTATTTCCATAACCGACGGCTTTGGAAGACCGATTTCAGGCATTCATGTAGATGTGTATGATACACTATCAGAAATATTATTTGAAAAAACAAATCAAATGAACGAATCAATCTTTCATCTAACTTGCTTCCTTGATGAAAAGACAGGACCACGAGCTTTTTTTATTAACATAACTGGAAATGCCTTCCTTACAAATACGACATCCTTGTTCATTATTACTATCTGGTCCGAAACAAAACTCACTCTTGTAAAAAGCAGTATAATGAGTTACGCCTCGCCTTCACAAAAAATAGATTTGGAATTCAAACTAGAAAACAAATTAGGATATCTTCCAAACAAGTGGCTATTAGTCACTGATTCTGAAAACAACATACTAGCAAGTAATTTGACTAATCAGGAAGGTACTGTTAAAATCACGATTATTGCTCCATCAAATCCCGGAAATATGCTCACTCATGTACAATATTTTGGTAATGAAACGCTCTATGAACTAACAGCTAATTTGATTCTGCAAATTTTAGTATCTGACTCTCTAAGAGCGTATACTATTATCCAAGGCTATACCAAGGTTCATGGATTAAATGAGATAAAAGTAAACATGCTTGTTTTTGCTGGTAATGGGTCAAAATTAGGTGGGATAATTTTTCAATATGATTGGTTAGAATCAAGCTACAAAGATAGCAGCAAGAATGATGGCTCTATAGAACTTCATCTAAAACTACCCTCCACATCTGGCATCTTTGAATTGATATACAAAGTGATACTTGGGAATGGAAATATCATATCAACCGACTCACTATTGATAATCATAAATAATGTAGATGCTAATGCAGGCGAGGGCCTTGGAATTTATCCATTGGCACTTACCAGTGTTAGTGCTTTAGCTATTCCATTATATCCTCTATTGAAAAAACGTTGGCTATTAGGATAAATAGTTCATTGGTGCTCCGGCCGGGATTCGAACCCGGGTCGAGGGATCGAGAGTCCCTCATGCTGGGCCGGACTACAGGCGGTTATACTACTAAACCAGTAGCATATCTACCGGAGCTTTAAGGTTCCAGCTCGGAGCGAATCGTGCTGGCTAACATCAACAAATAAGGCTTTCCCCATAATATGAAAACAGAAATTCTAACCAAAGCATCACGGTAATAGATTATTCAAACCATCCCAACTCTCCTCAAGTAACTGAAGCAGGTTGGTAACAATATCTTGTGCCCATCCTGTAGCTTGAAGTATTACAGCTATTACTATTGAAATAGTAACAACTGCAAGACCAAGAAGCAGACTCTCCTCAACAAGTGGACCTGCAGTATCATCATCCAGTATATCTCGAGATGGTCGCATTAGTATATTCCTCAATAATGAATTCCCTAGACTCTATTTAAACACCAATAGATAGGAGTTGCAATTACTTATAGGCAAAGAGCAGGGGATCCCCATTCTCCCAAAGTCTAGAAGAAATTTCATCAAAGTCAGTAAAACCCTCTGCCTTAGAATCTTCAATTAGTAATGTTAATCTTTCCAGAACCAAATCCCACTCATAGTTATGCCTTTTGCTAACAATACTTTGAAAAGCACCATCTTTACTGAAACTAATCTCATTACTTAGATCCGCACCAGAGTAAATGGTATGGAGTCCTCCAAAATGGAGTATTCCGTCCTTTAGTCTTCTTCGTATTTCAACTATTTCACTTATCTGCCTCTTTGATTCACCAGGTACAGGCCTATCCATTGTTATGATAACATCCATCAATGCGATACTAACATCATCAATATCATGATTGTATTTCCACCGTGCTAATAATGAAGAAGCCGAATCTGCATGACAAGTTTGAATAGAGGGAAGACCAGCCGCTATCGCTTGAAAAAGAGCCCTGCTATGTTCAGATGTCTGAATTTCCCCCATTATCAGATAATCCGGTGATCTATGAAGAGTTTTCAATATCTCAGTAGACTTGTCTTCTTTTCCAAAGCTCTCATCTAACGGACTGACACTAAATCGAATTTGATTATGTTTTTCATACAATCTACTCTCCACTATATCTTCAATGTACACTTTTCTCCATATTTCGGGAGTTGAGATATCAAGAGCATTGAGAAGTGTAGTCTTACCCGTCCCAGGACGACCAGTTATGGTAATATTCATCCTCAGATTTATCGCTAACAATAATAGAGCTGCAATCTCAGATGAAATCGTTTCATTTCTAATCAAGCTTGGGATGTCAAATGGACTCCTACGAGCTTTTCGTATCTCAAAACTCATACCATCAGCAGCTAATGGATCGATAGTTACTGAAAATCTGAGTGGAATACCTAATATTGTAATATCCGCTTTCAGAGATGGATTTCGTCTATCAAGATGCAGATTACTCTCTCTTCGAAGCATAGTGACAAGCTTTCGCGATTGATTATCGCTAAATCGTACTGAGGTAAAAACACGCCCAAAATGACTATGATCAAAATAAATCTCTCTTCCAGGCATATCCATGAATATCTCTTCAACACAATCATCAAGAACATATGGCATCAATGAACACAGAACAGTGGAATGATGTGACACTATTTCTGCAAGTTTATCTCGTGTTTTTGTTTTCATTTCAGGTATATTTTCGAACAGATTGTCAGCCACTACCTTTGCAATTTTATCAATACGTTCTGAAAGGTTTAACCGTTTTACTGACCACTCTTGACCATCCCACCTTTTTCTTATCATTTGGCTAAGAAGGTCATATTCAATAGCGGACCTGACAAATGGATATGAATTCACTCTAATCCTTTTGTCTTGACGATAGTATATTGATACAAAGGCACCTGTATCCCTTATACCTATGATACGCTCTATAGTATTGATTAAATTATCATCTGCAATATACAATGAGTCCCACCCATCTGAATACCAAGGTGGCCCAGATGGGGCTCTTCTAGACTCCCACCAGAAGTGTAATTGTCTTTTTCCTTTTTCCAACAGCACAATAGGTATTTGTTTTGTCTTATCGAAAGATGATATCCGAGTACATGAGAAATGAGGGCGTGCGTTCTCACATTTTCCACATCTTTCTTCATGACAATATATAGCGTCGATTCGGGGAAACGTTCTCAATTAGGACACCTTATTTTTTGTCATGTTAATTCTCTATAGCTTCTATGATAGTCTTAATCATACCAAAATGGTCTCTAATACTATACTCTGCAACATCCGTTGCATTAGAAGCTAATTTCTGAGTAAGGACTGTTTTTCTGCCATACTCATTTGCAATAATACGATCACTTGCATAAGCTGCAGAAACTGTAAAGATAAACGGATTTCTACCACCACGCTTTGATGCAGGAATTTCCTCAAGTATTGAAATGACCTTCTCCCTCAACAAGCTCTCATAACTGCCAGTATCCCATCCTCTTGAAACAACTTTTCTCACCACTTTAGAATCGTTTAGAAGCATTGAAATTACTCTGGGTACATAATCAACAGGTTTTCGAATTGTAGGAGAATAACCGGTTTCCGTTCTAAGACGCAGCGCTTCTCTTACCATGGACCGCACGCTAACTCGGTGCCCACACTTTTCAAAGACCTCAGCAATCTCATCAAGAGTAATGGGCGCACTCTCCTTAAATTCTCTTACCGCCATAAGAAGACACACGGCTATCAAAAGGATATTGTTACTAACTTTTGATGTTTCAGAGACTATCTTTTTGTAAAGATATGCAGTTCTATCGCGTACCTGTTCATTTAGCATGAGAAGTTTTGAAACATGATTCAAAGTCCTTAAAGCTCGATATTTTGCTTCATCTTTTCCTATCCTAACTCGTGCACTGTAGACCATTTTAAGCCGTCTATATCTTTTCTGTAATCTTCCAGAGAGCGATTGACCTTGTGCATCTCGAAAATACCTGTCTTTATGATATCCTATGTAACTACCTAGACCATCAACAATATGCATACGATTTCCCAAGGAACCATATACAGTTGCATCAGGAGTATCATGTCCCTGAGTTTCACCCATCTGATAGGTTGGCAATACAAACTCTCTAGAAATCACTGTACCGCACTCAGAACAGACAAGATGTCCGTTACTTGTTACAATACTACCTGAACATTCCGGACACGCTCTTTCGGAATGACAAGCTGAATTAGCTAATGTTTCGACCAATGACCACACCCATCTACTCTAGGTGTAGTTATTCCCTAACTACGTTTCAGCAGTAGTTTGTACTAAAGACCTCTGAATCAATACGATTAATCGTACATGATATGTAATCACACGAACTGAAATGTCCTACCCAGATAGGGGGATGCCCGAAAGTAATCTCATACTATGTTACCATAATGAAGAATTTTTCTTCATCGAATGTTTTCTTCTGTGAAGGCTTTGGATCCGCAATGTTAAGTATAAGTTTTAATCCACCAATTGTTCCTACCACTTCCAGTCCTTTCTCCTCGTTCATTTTGAACAGACTGCCTTCTGCGTAGAATCTGGCTTTTTCACCTTTGGTTATTTCATCAGAGTCTATTACAACATCAACTTCATCTTTGACCTTGAACATCTCACAAAGTACATCCGGCAATTCCAAAAGCATTGATATACCATCATCTTTTGACTCAATTTTTATAAGTTTCAGACGTTTAGTTTCAGTTTCATCTATTGAATTGATTTTCACACCTTTTATTCTGACTGTCATAAATTATCATTCTCCAAAACTCTGACATCTAGTTGAGGCTCAAAACAATTTGAATTAAACCTGTCGCTATATTCTTGTGTAGTTTTTTAGGGATAATACTTACCTCTTAGTGGTGGATTGATTGCGCCAACGTATTACATTACTGGCAGTATTCTCTCTTAGTGTTACATTATTCTGCTTAATCACACCTGTAAAGGCCTTTGATTTTAATGTCTATTATTTTGAAACTGATCAGTTTGTATATGAAGTAGGAGAAACAATTGATATGGTTGCAAGTATTCTTGCAGATTATGAAGAAGGGGGATGGTGCAATGCTTCTTTCACAATAGTCACTGATGTTGGAACGGTCCATCATGAAACATACTCAATTGCTCCCTCAGAAACGTCTCAAGAAATAACTTCAACGTATCTCATTCTTCCCAATGAAACATCACCTAGTGATGGAATTGAAACTGCTTATGTTATATTCAATGCTGAAATCTATGACACTTACTCAGAAACATACTCCGAAACAATTGAGGTCAATATAACAAGAAGCCCTCTAACAATCTCTCCAATCACAAACTTGTCGGTTGAATATGGGAATAATGCAACCCTTGGATTCAATATAGTATGTTCAAATAATGCAAGCATTACATATGCACAAGAAAATATTTCACTGATAATTCAAGACTCTAATTACTCTGCTATTATGACGAACGAGTCAATTACAAATTTAGAGGGTGATGTCCTTCTTTTTTGGAACATGACGGATACAAAACCAGGAACATATAATCTCACCCTCACTTCAAATGGAACAACTGCATTCTTACCATCTCAAAGTAGTTTTGATTTCATAGTTGAAGCGGCAACTGCAACGGTTGAAATATTGGACTATGATAGCTCAGTTTATGGACCTGTATCATTAGGTTTACATCCAAATAATGTTACAATTACTGCCCAGCATCTAGATGGAAATGGGGCTCCTCTTAATGGTGGATATATTGAATGGGCTACCTCCTTTGGATCTGGAAATATGTCATTTATTGAATCGGGTATATATGAAGTAGATATACCGTTCAACTGTGAACCAGGTGAATATCAAGTCAACCTCACAGCTAGAAAAGAACTTTTTCAGAATGCCATCACCAGCATCAAAGTAACCGTTCTTAAGCGGGATATGGATATTTATATCAAAACATCGTATCTAGTCGCCGGAACGGCATCAAACATTGATGTTCAAATTACAGACTCCGCTTCAAATAGCTTTCTTGAATTGTTGCAAGTGAATATTACACTAGAAATTAATGGTACCTTTATGGATGGAAATACGGTAACTAACCAGTCTGGTTACGCATCGTATAATTTTGATATACCCGCATATTCGTGGGGCGACTCCGAAGTTTTCGTTTTCGTTGCATCCTCTACCTTTCATAGTAACGCGTCCCAGAGCGAAACCCTACCTATTCTCTTTCACCCGATAATAGATTCAGAACTACTACAAGATTCTCTAATTGATTCTGATATAAAATTACTAGTAGAGTTAACATCTCCTTTAGGCGACCCTGTTAGTAACCAATTGATGTATGTGATGAATAATACCAATGACATTATTTTTCAAGGACATACAAATAGCTTGGGAAATATTATACTGACTTGGTACATACCAGCGCATTCCCAACTAGGACCACAAAACTTTACTCTAGTAATTCTGCAAAATATCAGTTACTATATTGCTCAAACAGATATAAAGTTCCAAGTGGACATTAATTGTCCATTATATGTGACAATTGAACAAACTGATGCTATCTTTCTTAGAAATGATACAAATACCATAATAATTAGAATGGACTCTCCAAGAATTGGTGACACATTAAATATTTCATTTACAGACATGAATCAGGAATTCAAAAACTCCGTGATAATAACTCAAAATACAACCACTCAAATTACAATTCCATTGCCGTTAGAAACCAGTCTGGGTATCCATATTATAAATATATCAATATCAAATTCATATTATTTAATCCAAAACATAACAAGTTTTGAAGTCAATGTGATATCTCATGGTTATGCTGAGATAATAGATACCATTGCATTCTTCTCAGAATCAATCAACATAACAATGAATTTACTTAATGACCAAGGCGTCTCAATCCAAGAAGCAAACATCACCCTCCTAGATGAATATCACACTCCAATATCAACGGGATATAATTTAGAGCTAAACCAATCAATTGTATTACCGCTCTCGTCAATAGTAACCCCTGGACTTCATAATCTAACCCTTAATGTTAAAGCATCGGGAGTTGAATCACTTGAACTGGCAATCATCACTATTATTTGGATTAGAACATCTATGAACGTAACAATAGAAACCACACTTGGTGGTACAATCATCCCAACCACAGAATATAGTGACTCTCAGGACTTGGTTAGTACATCAAGCATCTCATCAGGTTCAATTAGCAGTCCTCCCCCTATTTTGTTCAATGGGACAACTTCTACTGAATCTGAAACGACACGAAACACTTCATTAACCAGCTGCCCAAGGTTGAGCTCCGGAACCAATAATCTTTCTACCGATTCGGAAAAGGACTTGACCTCACTATCTGGAAATGGCCAAACTGTTCTCAGCCTGAGCGACTTGATATTTGGGTTCGCATGGGTTTCCATCATCAGTTCATTGACTGACCGTGATACACTTCCAAAAGAAATCACTCCCCATTCAGCTTCATTCGGACCAGTTATCTCAATGTCAGTAAGAATATCTTTGGCATCAGTTATCTTTTTTGATAATCGACGAATTAGGGCATCATGAGTTTTGGGATCTGAGGTTTTTCTATATCCCTGTAAATTGTGTGTGGAACCAGTAATCAAAAGATCATGACCATCTCCAAATCTTGGCATAATTGCTCTTCCATCCGAGTTAACTCCTCCATAGTGAAGATCTCCTTTTTTTGCATTTACTCTTTCAACTCGGTGATCCTTCATATTGTCTACGACTACCCGTTCTCGAGAATGTGCAATAATCTCGTCAGACAATATAATGACAGGGTGCCTGAGCATCTCAGAAATTTGAAATGCACGAATGGCCAACTCGTATGATTCTTGTGCAGAATTCGGACAAATTACAACACTC
The DNA here is from genome assembly GCA_964610875.1 of uncultured archaeon. Classification (GTDB taxonomy): domain Archaea; phylum Asgardarchaeota; class Thorarchaeia; order Thorarchaeales; family Thorarchaeaceae; genus CAZSWP01. The sequence goes on along the minus strand of CAZSWP010000003.1, from coordinate 72,292 downwards.
TCATGATCGCCATGAGTACCCCAACGGGCCTGCTGAAAATCTCCTTGTGCTGCTTTTGTTGCTTGACCCGTACTTGGACCTGCCCTTTGAACATCAACTATGACACATGGTGTTTCAGTCATTATTGCATAACCAATATTTTCTTGCATCAAACTAAAACCAGGTCCTGACGTTGCGGTCATTGATAAATTACCTCCCCATGATGCTCCAATCACGGCCGAGATTGCAGCAATCTCATCTTCCATCTGAAGATATGTACCACCCACCTTTGGCAAATGTTCAGCCATTATCTCAGCAATCTCAGATGCGGGAGTAATTGGATATCCTGCAAAAAACCTACAACCTGCAGCAATAGCACCCCGTGCACATGCTTGATTACCTTGCCAGAAATGAATCTCTTGATTATATATCATTCTTTGAACACTCGCCAAATGACTCGACTCAATCCTAAAGATAAAATTTGAGATTGGTATATATGACAGATAAAGGTCCGATAGTCTTTTATCAATCAAAACTTTCGCGATGTTAAGCGGCCGTAGTCTAGCATGGTCAGGACGGAAGCCTCCCAAGCTTCCAACCCGAGACGGTTAATACCGCGGGAATTCAAATCCCGGCGGCCGCACCACAAATTAAACAGATTTAAGCACATAATTGTTTCATATTTATGACGAGCAATGACTACAATGACCCCGATGAGTCCTTCTGGACAATGATATGGATCTTGAGTTATGAGCTCGTCACTATTACTTTCGGCAAGCTCCTATATTGCTGTTCTTTCAAATGTACAATCTCGTAAGTCTTTTAAGTCGTAGATTATTCTCTCTCTCGACTAACATGTTTCGAGACTTTGTTGAAGATGAGCTGAGTCGAAATAGCGTTTTCAAATCAGAACAATATCTATCAATTGATTATGTACCTGAATCTCTCCCTCATAGAGAAAAGGAACTGCGGACACTGGCACAGAGTTTCAAGACTCTAATCACTTCTCCAGGCGAAACAAGCCAAAAGTTCATAATTGAGGGACCAGTTGGTACTGGAAAGACCGCCGTCACAAAACGATTTGCTGAACAAATGGTAAAAGCGGCATCAAGACGTGAAATCAACCTTCAAAAGTTACATATCAACTGCAGAGTGAATAAGAGCACTTATCTAGTCTACCTCAAAATGTTGAAAGAATTTAGACCTGATTTTCCAAGAAGAGGCCATTCGCCAGAAGAACTACTTCAAATGTTAATTGAAGTTCTGGATGAAGAAGACTGCTATCTGTTACTAATTCTTGATGAGCTTGATTATTTCATTAAACAGAAAGGTGGAGATATTCTATATAACTTGACGCGGCTAATGGATGACCGTCTTAATGCGGTACAGCGATTGTCAGTAATTGGTGTGGGGCGTAGAATCCCTCTTGATGAATCGATTTTCGATCCGAGTACACTTAGTACTCTCCAACGAAATATTCTCAGCTTTACAAAATACACCTCCGACCAACTTTATGATATCCTCTCTGAACGTATTAAGATGGCATTTGAGGAAAAGACAGTTATGGACGAAGCTCTACAATTAATCTGTGAAATCGCATCATCTCGCGGCGATGCTCGTTATGCCATCGAACTTCTATGGCGTGCGGGAAAACAAGCTGACTCACTCGTTTCTAACAAAATCATTCCCGACTATGTAAGAAAGGCAAAAGCTGATACACATCCAGAGTTACGTAAAGAAGTATTCCAGACTCTTCCACTACATAACAAGCTCCTTCTCCTTGCAGCTGCAAGACGACTGAAAGAGGTAAGAAGTGCATATGTCACCATCGGTGAAGTTGAGGACATGTACAATAGCATTTGTGAAGAGTATCAAAAGGAACCAAGGGCTCATACACAAGTATGGGAGTGGGTTCAAGATCTTTCTGCTCATGGTGTTATTAGTACAAAGAAATCCGGAGTTGGCCAAAGAGGGCAAACAACCATGATTGGACTGTCAGAAGTCCCAGTAGATTTGCTTGAACAACTCCTCATTGATTTGATTTCTAGAAGGTTATGAGAAAATGAGATCTGAAGAACAATCACGAATTCCAATTGAAGAACTATTCTCATCAAGGGGTAGGGTCAAAATTATAAAATTTTTAGCGAAAGCAGAAGAAGTCAATATATCAGAGCTTTGTAGAAGAGTGAAACTCAATCATAGTACTACAAGGTCGCATCTTGATGTTCTAATCGCATCTGGACTGGTGGAAGAAAAAGTGTTTGGCAGAATCAAGATTTACCGCTATCGGGGCGAAGACTTGAGAGCTCGCTCGCTAAAGAACTTCATAGATTTGTGGGAGTCTTAGTTAGAGGTGATGAATATTTGCGGACCTACTTATGTAGGCTTTTTTACATGGGCACAAACTATCATGGCTCACAATGGCAACCCAATGTGAAAACAGTCCAAGGAGAATTAATCAAAGCCCTATCTTCATGGAGCAAAAAAATATACAAGCTTGAGGACATCATCTTATCTGGTCGTACAGACCGTGGAGTCCATAGCTTGGGTCAATTAGTCAAATTTAGTACTGAACAATCGCTCCGTATTGATAAACTAAACAAATACCTTCCTGATGATATAGTTTTATGGGCATATAGACAAGTGCCTGAAAAATTCAATCCAAGATATGATGTAATTTTCAGACATTATCGATATCACTTTGATTTACCTCTGTCCGCCCTTTTAATCAAAAATATGAAGATAGCATCAGGTGAATTGATTGGATTGAAAGACTTCTCTTCACTAGCAAAACCTGATGGAAATAGACGAACTTCAACTACAATCATTAATGCTTGGGTTGGTGAATATGCAAATACTGTGGTTTTCGATATTATTGGCACAAGTTTTCTCTGGAAATTAGTCCGTAAAATGGCTACAATTCTTTTGGATATAGGATTAGAATGTTTCCCTCCAAAACGCGTTTCCGAAATTTTAGAGGGTAAACAAGTGTTAAAGGGTGGAATTGAACCCGCGCCAGCAGAAGGATTGACATTCTTAGAAGCAGTAGTACCGTTTTCCATGCAAATTAGTAAAAACGCCCTGAGCAGAATTAAGAAATACTTAGAACAAGAATCTACTTTTCTTAGAAGGTCTGCTAATACACTAGATGCATCTAACGTCTTTTTGTCTTCTTACTGAAGACACTACGTTTGACATCAAGCCATTTTGTAAACAAATCCAACATCTTTGGACTATTTTTAATTATCTTTTCAATTGAATACACCGAAGTATTACTTACCCTCGTACTCGAAACTCCTGTCAATTTTGAAAGCCGAGAAAGCAAATCTTTCTGTTTACTCTGTTTACGACTTCCTTTCCATATTAGAAGTGGCCATATGGGTCGCGAATATGATACTTTACGAAAAGGCGTCTTTGAACGACTTGTGGCGACGCCTGCTGAGAGAAAATCGTATACGTAAGAAAGCAATTTCCAGTTTTGTTTCATCATTATACGTCCTAAATACAGGTCTGCTAATGATAATGCTTCAAAACCAGTGTCTAGTTCGTCAGGAGAATTTAGATGGAGATGAATATTTTGATCAAGCCATAACAACAAATCGTTGTAATCTACATCCCCCTGCGACACCACAACTCTTGCAGTTTTTGAGTCAGTAGTCATGAAGAGACGACGGAGCACATCCTTAATGGACCGTTTCACATCTCTATTACCAACCAGGTCTTCAGGGTCCGATTTGCTCTCCACTGCACTTTGTAAATCCGCAATTGCAGCTCTGATGTCTCCATTAGAACCCATAACTATTCCTTGAATGACATCTTCAGAGAATGAAACTTCTATTTCTTCTATTATTCTATTGAGTATTATTTCAATATCTTGTGAATTCACAGGACTGAATTCAACAGTTTTACATTTTTTGAGTAGACTCTTTATTCTAGGATTATCTGAATCATTTGCCGTCATTATTATGGGATGAACAGCTTGATCAATTATCTTGACTATGGCACCTATGCCTCCTCTATCACTAGAACCAGATAGACCATCTACCTCATCAAGTAATATTATTCTCATACTTCCATCAAGAGTTTGTTGTGTAGCAGCACGCCAGACTAGGGTTTCAATACTGGATTTGTTTCGCTTATCACTTGCATTGAATTCCACTAATTCTGCATTAAACTCGTTTGCTACAACACCCACGACGGATGTTTTTCCAGTCCCTGGGGGACCGGCTAATAATACCCCTCGTTTTGATGGGGTGTCTTTTTTCCAAGACCTGACCCAATCAAACAAATCACTTATTCCAGCCTCATTGCCCACAAGATCTTCAAAACGTGTAGGTCGGAATTTTTCGACCCAAGGCAAATCACGTTTATCCAATACTCCCTACTCCTGTTTCATCTGTGCTAGTAGTGAAACAATTTGAATCTCTCCATTTGCCCCTTCTGAAATACGAAACTCAATTTCAGCAGCACGCTCTAGAATATTCATTTTTAGTGTACCCTGCAGCTCTAGAGAATTAATCTCTCTGTGCATTTGTCTCACTAAATCTACAGGTGAAACCCCCTCTCTATAGATGAGATCTCGTAAAATTTCAAGAGATTTATCATAATTACCTGACAAGGCTTCATCCAATAGATCTCTAATTCTTTCCGGACTGGCTCTACCTGATATTGAAAAAACAACAACATCTGTTATCTTTTCATCTGTGGATGCTGCAGCTTGAAGCAGATTAATTGCAGCTCTCATGTCACCATTTGATAAATAGAGTATTGCATCTTTACCTTCAGCTGTCAAATCAATCTTCTCAATTTCTGCAATATAATACAATCTATCAGAAATTGAATTCTCGCCCAATCTTGAAAATTTGAATATAGCACAACGTGATTGAATTGGCGGAATGATTCTACTAGAGTAATTGCAAATCAATACCATGCGACATGATGAAGCATATGATTCCATTGTTCTTCTTAATGCATGTTGTGCATCACTCGTAAGATGGTCTGCCTCATCTAGTACAAGAATCTTGAAGGGCGCATCACTTGCTGGTAAAGATCTTGCAAAATTCTTGATTTGTGTTCTAACTACATCAATACCTCTTTCATCACTAGCATTCAATTCCATAAAATTACGTTCAAATGAATCACCGAAGAGGTCTCTAGCCATGGCCATAGCTGCGGTTGTTTTGGCAGTACCTGGAGGTCCAGCGAAAAGGCAATGCGGAACAGCTCTCTTTTCAACAAACCGATTCAGACGGTCCACCACGGAATTCTGACCAACAATCTCCCGTAATGTTTTTGGTCTATGTTTTTCAGTCCAAAGATCAATATCCATTTCTCTCACCAAACAACACCTGATACACAGTCCAGTTCAGTCTTGGTGAATTCTACAAGCCTAATAGGTTCACCGCTTAGTAATGTGTGAGCGTAATGGCTTTATCAACTCAACGACTATTATGAGATGAATCACATATGTCTGATATCAATGATGAAATAGATGTCTATATTCAAAGACACAGAATGCGATTTCTAAATGACAGTCGTACATGTAATATATTAGAAGATATTCCAGAAACCCAGCTGGGTAGATATTCTATTGGTCCATTTCGACCCGGTGACCAAGCAAGTCTTCCGAATTGGATTATCGAAAAATTGCAACAAAAGAACTGGCTTGAAGTTACCGAGGACGAAAACTATGAATCCCTTGAGAATCTACAGCGTATTCAAATTAAACAGAGGGAACAACCATTTCGTTTGCAACATTTTCATCAATTTCTATACGCTGCATTGACTAGAAGATTACTCTTGATGCGTTCGGATAAGACTTCTCTTGATAGTAGGCAATACAATGAGATTAAACAATTAGAACAGATGATTGAAAACCTGAGAGGACCAAGACTATCACAGGTCATTAGAGCAGCAAAAACTGAGAACTGGCATGATATGAAAAAACAAATGACCTTAGAGGAACGATGGTTAAGTGAACAAATAGCAACCCTCCTCTCAGAATGGAATAAGAGTGCTCTATGAGCATACATTTTAGTGTTGAAATCCGCACTTCACACAGGATTATGATTAAAATCAACGCTCGTAAAATTCGAGTGTGGGTTTATTATCAATATCTAGGCAATACATAGCTTGAAGCACAAATAAACGACTCTGAGTTTGGTTCATATACATCGAGCTAAGTCTATCAAGTTGTAATCTGGAGTGTTATGGAAGAAATGAGTATAGAAAGAGATGCCACCCAAGAGAGATTCGAGGAATTCCTTCGTACTTTCAAGGATGAACATGGAAATCTAACATATTGGTCGCGAATCCAACAAATGTCAATCAACGATGAAACATCACTTACTATTGATTTCATGGACTTGATTGGATTTGACCGAGAACTTCTTAATCAAACAAAGGAGAATCCAGCACGCTTTTTGGATACTGCAGATAATGCACTTATGTACATCATTTCAATAGAAGACCCAGATTACCTTGCTGGACTTGATGAAGACATATTAAAGGTCAGAGTTGTAAATTATCCTGATACTGTATCCTTACGGTCTATTCGAGCCCGTCACATTGGTCACCTTATTCAAATAGGCGGGATTATGATGCGGGCCAGTGAAGTAAAACCCCTGCTTGTCAAAGCAACTTTCAAATGTATCGCTCAGAATTGTGGTGAAGAAACTACAATAATTCTCGAAGGTGGAAGGTATACAGAACCTGAGAGTTGTCCAATGTGTGGGAAGAAGAGATTCCGCCTTCTTCCTGAAAAATCTCATTTTAGGGACTGGCAAAAAGTACGTATTCAGGAGTCCCCTGATGAACTTCCGCCTGGACAGATGCCTCGATCTGTTGATGTGATTTTCGAAGGTGATATTGTAGATACCTCACGACCTGGTGACCTAGTTCGTCTTACAGGCATTCTCATGACAACACCTGATTTTTCAAGACGTGGTGGACGTTTAGCTACTTTCAGAGTGTTTATCCAAGCTAATGGTGTGGAGATAGCAGAGAAAGAATATGAACAATTAGAATTATCGGACGAGGATGAAAAAGAAATTCGTGCTCTTGCTGAAGACCCATATGTGCACAAGAGAATATTCGCTTCAATAGCTCCTTCTATTCAAGGTCATGAACACATCAAAGAATCAATAGCTCTTCTCCTATTTGGAGGCAGAGCAAAGGCATTATCAGATGGAACAAGACTACGAGGCAGGTCCAATATTCTAATGATTGGTGACCCTGGTACTGGTAAAAGTCAGATACTTAAATTTGTAACTCGACTTGCTTCGAGAAGTCTTTACACTTCAGGTAAAGGTAGCTCTGCAGCTGGCTTAACTGCAGCAGTGATGCATGATAGTGACACTGGTACCATGACCCTTGAAGCAGGAGCATTAGTATTGGCTGATCAAGGTATTGCCTGTATTGATGAATTTGATAAAATGGACCCAAATGATAGAACGGCGATACATGAAGCGATGGAACAGCACACTGTTAGTATTGCAAAAGCAGGAATTGTTGCAACACTAAATGCACGCACATCCATCCTGGCTGCAGCAAATCCCACTCTAGGACGATACGAATCATCTCTCTCAGTTCAAGATAACATAAAGCTTCCCTTCACTATTTTATCACGATTTGATTTAATTTGGGTTCTCATCGACACAGTCGAAGCAACAAAAGATCGAGAACTAGCACAGTTTATTCTTGGTATGCATCAAATGAAACCTATTCAAATACAGGCATCTACTCCACCTATCGCTCCTGCTTTTTTAAAGAAGTATATCGGATATGCTAACAGATATGTTTTACCTCAACTATCCGCAGAAGCAGCAGAAGTGATTGAAAATTTCTATGTAGACCTGAGAAAAAGTGCTGAAGGTGGCAATGCTCCTGTACCAATTACTGCTAGACAACTAGAAGCTTTAGTACGTCTCGCTGAAGCAAGAGCAAAGATGGCCCTAAGGACAAAGGTGACAAAAGAAGATGCCCAAGCAGCAATACGATTAATGGAAGAGTCCCTTCGCATGGTAGCCTTAGATCGTATTACAGGAAAAATTGACATAGATCGACTGGTGTCAACAATGAGCGCAGCCCAGAGAAGCTCGTCTGATATTATTTTGAAGGTAATGAAAGATATGGAATCTGAAGGCTCATCTACCGTTAGTGAAGAAGAGTTGCTTTCAAGAGTTGAAGCCCTTGGTATATCAAAGGAACGTGCTGAAGAAGTCATCAAAAAGTTGCTTGATGAAGGCATATTGTTCATTCCTACACATGGAAAATACCGAAGAGTACAAAGCTAGATACCTATGAAGTGTGGAGAGTAGTGACATCGCAAATAGAAGACTTATCCATCAATCGTAGGGTGATTGACTTACTACATAGTTTTGGAATAAAAAAGCTGTTTCCAACACAAGATTCTGCTCTCAAATCTGGCGTACTAGAAGGCAAGAACCTTGTTCTCGCAGTGCCTACAAGCTCAGGAAAAACACTTGTCGCTGAAATAAGTATGCTAAAGTCAATTCTTGATGGACTTGGAAAGGCATTGTATCTCGTTCCATTGAGGTCACTTGCAAGTGAGAAATATGAAGAATTCCGTCGATATGAGAAAATTGGAATTACAATAGCTATGTCCGTTGGAGATTATGACTCCTCGGGAACTAGTCTAAAAGACGCAGATATTATCATACTAACGACAGAACGTGCAGATTCATTGATTCGACATCAAGTCGATTGGCTTAATGATATTGGTATAGTTGTAATTGACGAGATACACCTAGTCAATGATACATCACGAGGACCAACTTTAGAAATGGTACTAGCAAAACTACGAAGACTTAGAGGAGATGTACAGATTGTTGCATTAAGTGCAACAATATCAAATGCAGATGATATTGCTGGATGGCTTAATGCCCAACTTGTAAAGAGTGAATGGCGTCCAATTCCACTAAGAGAGGGAGTATATCTGGACGGGTCAATAGATTTCGAAGATAATTCGTCCCGTTCTATTAAACGCAAGCGCCGTGAAGAATTAGCTGATATAGTCTGTGACATCTTAGATGAGGATGGACAAGTATTGGTATTTGTATCATCTCGAAGGTCTACGATATCAATGGCAAAACGAATAGCAGCATCACTTAGGCCATATCTGAATGAAGCTGCTTTAGAAATATTGGAAAAGGTTGGTAAGAGAATTGCCGCAAGTCATTCGGCACCTAAAATCACAAAAACACTTGCAGAAGTAATGAGTAGAGGCGCAGCATTTCATCATGCAGGACTAACGAATCAAGAACGCAGTCTAATTGAAGAGCATTTCAAAAAGAATCATCTCAAGGTAATAGTAGCAACACCAACCTTAGCTGCCGGTGTAAATCTACCCGCACGAAGAGTGATAGTTCGCGATTATCGAAGATTTGAGCCTAGCAGAGGTAACTATCCTATTCCAATATTAGAATACAAGCAGATGGCCGGCCGTGCAGGTCGTCCTAAATATGATGACTATGGTGAAGCCATTTTAGTGGCACGTTCACCTCAAGAGAAAGATTTTCTTCTGGAAAACTATATTCTTTCAGAACCAGAAGATATTCTCTCTAAACTCGCATCACAAACTGCAATACGTTCTCATCTTCTATCAACTATTGCATCAAATTTGACGAGAAACAGAGAAGAAATTGATCATTTAATCGATGGGACATTCTATTCATATCAATTTGAAAAGTGGGAGATCGAACATCACATATCATCTGCACTATCATTCTTAGAAGAAGGAGAACTAATCGAATCCGTTGATGATGACTCCATTATTGCAACAGCTTTGGGCGAAAGGACATCTAGACTCTACATTGATCCCCATACAGCTATCTTATTCCGAAACGCATTAACTGAAAATGAATCGTTCTCAGAAATCGGATTATTACATCTTCTTTGTCACAGCCCAGATCAACCCGTAACTTATGTCACAAAAACAGAGTTTGAGAATTATGACTATCTTGTTCACTCATTCGAGGATTTACTAGTCCCAATACCTGATAGTTGGGAAGACCCTGAAGCATATTCAAGATTTCTTGGAGAAATAAAAACAGCTCGTCTACTCAGTTATTGGTTATCTGAGAGGACAGAGAAAGAAATTACTGATGAATTCAATGTAGGAATGGGTGATGTCCAGAGATATACTCAATCTGCTGAATGGCTTATGTACTCCATAACAGAGGTCTCTCGAGTCATTGGGGCATCACATCATCTCTCGCAACTCAATACATATCGTCAACGAATGAAATATGGTGTACATCCAGAACTTTTAGAATTGGTCAGCATTAAAGGAATTGGACGAGTAAGGGGACGAATGCTCTATAATCATGATTTGAAATCTATTTCTGATTTGTATAGAGTGCCTCTCGAAACAATGGCGCGTATTCCTACTATTGGTACTTCAATTGCGGCATCAATAAAACGCCAATTGGGAATTGAAGTTTCAGATGATGAAATTTCAATAGCTGTATCAGCTGAACCAGATGATGATTTAGCACTACAGACATTATTAGAAGACTTTGAGCAATAGCATCTAAGAAAAATCACAATGAATCTAGTATATTCTCCTTTGTCTTCTTCACGAGTTCCTTTGTATAAACTATACAATTATCACTCTCCTGATAGACATCACCATATTTGGTAATCTCAGTACCAATGAGCTCCTCTATAGTATTCAATACACCAGAACCCATTGCTCCTAAATTGTATCCTCCTTCCAAAAAATATACCAATCTCCCCTCTGAATGATGAAGTGCTAAATCATGTAGATATTTATTCATCATTGCAATACCCTCGGTCGTAAGACCCAATGTAGTAAGCGGGTCATTAAAATGACAATCAAATCCCGAAGAAACAAGGACAAATTCTGGTTTGTAACAATTGAAAGCAGGTACTATAATCTCATCGAAAACAGTTCCATACGAAACATTACCAGATCCTGGATACATTGGTAGGTTGACTGTGTAACCTACTCCATCCTTTATCCCTCTTTCATTCGTAAAACCAGAACCAGGAAAAAGCGTTCGACCATCCTGATGGAGTCCAATGTATAGCACCCTGTTATCATCATAGAACATATTTTGGGTCCCATTACCATGATGGGCATCATAATCTAAGATTATTATCTTTCGGATTTCCTTTTCCTCAAGCAAATATTTAGCAGCAATAGCAACATTGTTCATAAAACAGAAACCAAAAGCCCGTGAGTGTTCTGCATGATGACCGGGTGGTCGACAAAGGACAAATGCATTATCACTCACTCCTTCCATTACTCGACTTACTGCCTCTATTCCACCACCAGCTGCAAGCAGTGCTGCATCGAATGTATATCTGTTAACTGAGGTGTCTAAAGTAAAAAAACCTCCGCCTCTTTCCGACTTCTCTCTGACATTATCTATGTATGTATCACTATGAAGTTTTAGAATATCTGCAATTGATGCTCTTTCAGGGGTAACCATCTCAAGATGATTATTCTCCAGTAGACCTGCAGCTCGAAGATAATCCATTGCGGCAGTAAGTCTATCCGGAGATTCTGGGTGACCTGGTGAAAGAACATGTTTTTTGAAAAAATCATGAAATATCAAGTCGGTTGTAACAATACACACACTCCAATCTCTATAGTGATAATCAACTGGTATCTTCTTCCTTATGAGACTACCTTCTTTGAAACATGGTTTTAATACATCATTAGAACACGTGTTCTAAATTACTGAATGAAAATAAGCCAGTCAGTGTGGCAACGTTTATCTTGACATCAGTAAACGACAAACTAACTCATGGGTCGGTAGTCTAGCTTGGTATGATTCTTGCTTGGGGTTGTTCTGCAATCTTTGCATAATACCAAATTGCAAGAGATCGGGCGTTCAAGTCGCCCCCGGCCCACCACTAACTATTCACGCAATGGCACGTCCCATAATGTTTCATAGATTGGTCCAGTAGACGTTAAGATACTCTTCTTCATTCTAATCGTAGTAACTGTCATCTCACCAATTTCAGTGTCCTTCAAACTACTAATGCTCTTTGAAATTGCATCTTGATTCTTTACATTTCTTATACGTGCTATTGTTGCATGTGGAATGAATTTTCTTTTCTCAATAGGATACCCTAATCTCGAAAGATGCTTGTCAGTCAACAACTTGAGGTTTCTCACGGCATCCACGTTCTTTGAAACACCTATCCATACTACTCTTGGTCGTCGAATATTTGGGAAGGACCCAACACCAGCAATATGAATATTGAATGGTTCAAATGTCAAACTTTCCAATTCTTTGTGAATTCTGTCTATTTTATCAGGTGCAGTATCCCCAAAGAATCTCCAAGTGAGATGTATATTTTCAATTTCAACAAGTTTCATCTTTGCAGCATCTCTATCCAAAGCACATTGGACCTTTTCTATTTCTCTTAAAAGGCGTTCATCATCAATATCAATACTGAGAAAGGCTCTAATTTTATCTGACATATAATCACCATTCATTAGAGATGTAGATAGCTTGTTTCAAGTGACTGATTAGCATGTTGGTTCTTGTTTGTAGAGGAACTCTTAAAGGACAATCACAAAATGAGAGTGTGGTGTAACTTTCGAAATTGAAAAAACGAAAAGACTCTGGGTTCGAACTTCCAACATCATCCAGAGAAACCAGCTCGAAAGTCGAACGAAAGCGAAATCTAGAGGTACCAAGTGCAAAGACACTTATTCTAAAAGACATAGGGTACCCTTTTCGAATTAGAGGCGATCCTAAACCATCTGGACTTGAAATTGATAATGAAAAACTGTTCACCGATTATGCAAGAGAACAATGGGCTGGTGCAATAGTCCGAAAAGGGACATATCTCTTTGATCGCTATGTTATGCCTGACTTTGCATTTGAAGTGATTAAGGTATCTCCTTCTGAGTCCATAATTACAAATGAAACGAAGATAGTACTTGAAACTCAGAATATCAGTACATCACTAAATGGAAGAAAAATAACACTAGACGATGTAATTGGTCACAAATCAGTGAAACAGAAATGCCAATTGATTCTTAGATATTTACATAATCCAGAAAAATTCGGTGAATGGGCTCCACGTGCCTCTCTATTTTATGGTCCACCTGGTACTGGCAAGACATTGATGGCAAAAGCAATCGCATATGAGGCAGATGCATCGATACTACTTACAAAAGCATCTGACCTGATTGGCACTCATGTTGGAGATGGTGGACGGAGAATCAATGCTCTATTTGAGGATGCAAGAAAAAAATCGCCAGCAATAATGTTCATTGACGAACTTGACGCAATTGGTCTTGCTAGATCCTTTCAATCAATTCGTGGTGATGTATCTGAGGTTGTGACAACTCTTCTAGGCGAGATGGATCATACAAATGAAGCATCAGGTGTGGTGATTATTGGTGCGACAAATGCTCCTCTTTTGATTGATTCGGCTATTAGAAGTAGATTTGACTCGGTTTTTGATTTTCGCCTTCCTGACACCAAGGAGCGTCAGGAAATACTGAAATTGTATGCAGCAAGATTGCCTCTTCCTATATCCTATGATTTACACTACCTTGCAACAAGAACAAACGGACTCTCAGGCAGAGACCTCAGAGACCGTGTTCTAAAGGAAGCGTTGCACGAAGCGGTAATGAAGAATCTAGATCATATTTCCGATGATATATTTGATAACATAATTCTCAAATTGGATAATAAAAGCTCACCGAGTTATACGATATAATAGGCTATCAGATAACCTCAAGTTATATTGACACCTTATTGAATCATAGGTTGGATTAACATGAAACTAATCGTCATCACAGGTATGCCAGGTGCTGGGAAAAGTGAGATCTCAGATGCCTTCAAAGATGCTCAATTTCCTGTATTGGTCATGGGTGATGTTGTAAGAAAAGATGCATTGAATAGAGGTCTCGAACCTAATAGAGAAAATACCCGAATAGTGATGCTTGATTTGAGAGATAAAAACGGTCTAGGTGCAATTGCATTGAGATGCGTTCCTGAATTAGAGAAAATTGAAAGTGAAATCGTAGTTATTGAAGGGTGTAGAAGTATCTTTGAAATTGATGTGTTTGATGATTATGCAGAAGAGCTCACTCTTGTAGCTGTACATGCATCACCAAAAACACGGTTTACAAGATTACAGAAGAGGAATCGAGATGATGCTCCTGATAAATGGAATTCCTTTAAAGAACGCGATCTCAGAGAGATTTCAGTTGGGCTTGGAGGAGTGATTGCGCTAAGTGATATTATGCTGATAAATGAGAGTTCTCTTGATGATTTTAGAAAATCAATTGACAAACTTGTTAGGAGTTTCACATAATTGCCTGTAAAGATAAGTTGCCCTATTCAACCAACCGATGATAGAAATCGAGTTATTGATGCATTGGCATTTCTTCATCCAGATGTATCATCTCACATTGAAGAGGATGAAAACGGTTTGTCAATAACTTTTGTTGGCGATGAGAGAGAGTTTCTTTTTCATCTCAGACAACACATTCATGATAACAGAGTCATTGATGTATTCAGGAGAATAATTGAATCCAACAGGAGTTCTAGAGGGACATCATTTTCTGTTGACAAACAGGCTGCTTATGTCAATAGATTGCGATTGATAGATTCACAAAATGGCGAACCTCCCTTAGGTAGCATCAAAATTGAGATTAGCATGAAATCTAGTGATGCACTAGATGCTTTTCTAAATTGGTTTGTTCCACCAACAGAGGATGGTCGTATTATATTCAGCTGAATTTAGCAATAACAATCTGTCTTGTTAGCCCACTATGAACACGCAACAAGAGTTCTCTCTCTAACTTGAGTCCTACTGTCTGTATCAAGTCACCTATCATCATATCAGTACTGCCACACATACATACTTTCCCATTAATTTCCATTGTATCACTAATATTACCTAACACAGTTTCTATTAGCTCGATTGTTTCGAATCCGCGAGTTGAACTTGTTCTCCCATAAGGTGGATCTGTAACTATTGTAGTACATTCTGTTATAGGTATGCTTCGTGCATTTCCTTGAATCAAAGTATAATCAGCATTAATATCTCGAAGGTTTTTTCTAGCGCCTTCTATAAGATGCCAATTCAATTCAACACCTACCACACTCGCACCTATAAGAGCGGCTTCACATAGAATTCCACCACCACCACAAAATGGATCCATTACCAATGACCTGTTTGCCACACCTGCAAGATTACACATTACTCTGGCAAGTTGCGAATTCATCATACTTGGATGAAAGAATGGCTTAGACCCAGGATTTCTCTCTCTTAGTTTCAATCGTAATATAGAGTGTTTTGTCAGTGATATCAGCATTTTGTCTTGAAATACTAAGAGATTCACGACAATATCGGGATTATCAAGGGATACAGATGCTCCTGTTTCTGCCTTCATCAGTTCAGCTAGGTTTCTTATCAGTAACATCTTTTCATTGAGTTCTATTCTCTTACTCACCTCTCTAACATCAATACGGAATCTAGCGTGTCGGGTAATTGAATGCGCTAATTCAATATCAAAGACAAATGCCCTATCATTATTCTCTTGTAGTTCTCCAACTATTATTCCTACCTCTTTCACAAGTGCAGCACGCTTTAACAGGAATTCTTGCACTTCTTTTTCAGCGTGAAATAGGACATCTTTGTCATACCAATGAAATTCGGTAGCAATCCCTTTAATTTTTAGAAGCTCTTCAATTTCTGCCTTAGCTAGTGCTAAGCTCTCACCTGAAACTACCAAATGGATTAGAGCCAAAATCCCCACTCACTCGTAAATGTTATCCCCACCTAGAAAAACCCGTTGAAATTCACCATACAGTGTTTCAAAACCTGTGACTTGTTTTCCTGATACAGGAATCACTGAAGGACCTCCACCTATATCATTAAGCATTCTCAATATTGAGAGTGAATACTCTCGGACTAATCCCATGGAATGAGCATCCAGTGCATCTTCCAGAATAAAAGGATTAGTTGACCACTCAACTATACAATCAACATCATCTTGGTTTAGAATATCCGCTTTACTTAGAAGATTTAATTGTGGAAGTCCAAAACGAATTGCAATTGACATACCTAACAACATAGATGAAAGATAGCCACTCGGAGTCCGAGCAATATTCGCATCCAGCAGATACATTGACAATCCATTCTCATTTCCCATCAAACTAGAAACCAATAGTGGTCCGGAGTTTCTGTACGCAAACAACTCCATCTGACCTGGGCAATCAACAATGACATAATCCGTATCAAGCTCTTCTATCTCTTCTCTCATATCCTCTACTCGACTAATACTCATATCTAATGAAGCAACGAGTGCTCCATTTGGACCAAGCCCAAATTGTTGCATCACTTCTCCATAGTCCACATGTTCTCGAATATCAACGTCCGAAGTATATGGGGGTGATTCTACTCCTGGGTCTAGATTTACAATTGCAATTGACGTTTCAATACTCTGTAACCATTTTTCAAGGGATGCAGTTAGAAGCGATTTTCCAGACCCTGCAGTGCCTACTATAAACATAAAATACATGAGCATAACCGAGAAAAAGTTCTATAAAACTGTCTTTGAGTTCTTCGGTGAGGTCATAATGAGATTCTTTATTCTTACTATCTTCGACACCTGACGTTCATATGCGTCACTCTTGCAACAAATCTTATCTACATCGAATATAGTCGAATATATCATGGACCACAGTGAGTCATTACAGCGACTGGCCGAAGCTATGGCTGGTGAAATATGCCTTGCAGAAAATGATCCTGGTGCAGTTATGAGACGTTGGAGAGAGAGATTTCAAATCTCTCAAAAACATCTTGCTAAGCATTTAGACGTATCTCCTTCTGTAATAAGTGACTATGAGAGTGGTCGTAGAAAATCACCAAGGGTTGAAACCATTCGAAGGTTTGTTGAAGGTCTAATTGATATGGATGCTGTGAATGGTGGAAGAATTGCTATGGCGCTTGAAAAATTAATAACACCCGAAATAGCCTCAGATGCAATTCTAGATAGTAGAGATTTCGGCGTACCCATTCCTGCAAATATTCTTGTTGAAAAACTAAAATGCAATGTCCTCACGCACAAAAGTCTACTCGATCGGGATATATATGGCTATACAGCACTTGATAGCGTCAAAGCTATCGTTACAATGACACCTCAACAACTCCTTCGGTTGTATGGTGGAACAACACAACGATTAGCAATTTTGACAAACGTATCTACGGGCCGTTCTCCTATGGTTGCCATAAAGGCAAGTCAAATTGGGACTTCAATGGCTGTAAAACCCGCTGCGGTAATACTACAGGGTGTAAAAGAACTGGACCCTTTAGCTGTAAAAATCGCTGATAGCATTCATCTTCCATTATGTGTTTCTGAAATCCCCTCCCCTGAAGAGCTGGTCAAGGAATTACGATTTTTTGAAATTCAAAAATGATAAGAAGGTTAGAGAGATGGATTTTGAAATTGAAATCAATGATCCCGTTCATGGCTTTATCGGAGTCACTTCTCTAGAGAAAAAAATTATTGATTCGGAACCCTATCAGAGGCTTCGCCGAGTTAAACAACTATCTGGCGCTCATTATGTCTACCCTACAGCTGAACACACTCGCTTTGGTCATTGTATCGGTGCAATGCATTTAGCTGGTCAACTGGGAACGCGAATTGTAAATGAATTAGGCCTCAATCAATCAACCATTCAAGAAATTCGCTTGGCGGGCCTATTACATGATATGGGACACGGTCCCTTTAGTCATGTGTTTGAAGAACCACTGATTGAACGCCGGGATTGTAACCATGAAGATGTCACAGAATGGATTATTCTGAAAAGCGAGATTGGTGATTTTATTGAGAAAGAGGGGATTGATAAAACACGTATTGCAGACTTGGTTCGGGGAAGAGGGAAGACAGGTGAAGATCGTGTAATAAGTGCAGCTGCCGCAGGACAGATAGATGCTGACAAAATGGACTATCTCATTCGCGATTCATTCTATTGTGGTGTGAACTACGGTCTTATTGATATCAATCGTCTGATTGATAGCATCCATGTAACAGACGAGTATGAAATACAATTCGATATTGCAGCCCGCGGAGCTTTGGAATCATTTCTGGTTGCTAGATATGAAATGTTTCTGAATGTGTATTATCATAAAACGGTACGAAGTGTTGAAGTCATGTTAATCAAGCTCATAAGTGCTGCAGACAAGGTGCTGAATTTTACAGATTTCAAAACACCTGACGAATTCTTGGAACTTGATGACATGTCATTAGTTTCTCGGATTAGAAGAATGAATCCCAATGAATCCGAAAATGCTTCTGTTGCGTCAGAAATAATGAAGATGCTTGACTCTAGAATTCTATACAAATCGGCTTTTGAAAAAGTATTACATACCGAAGATCGTTTTGTTTCTAAAATATTGACAAAAAGACGCGTCCGTGAAAGTATCCAAGATGAAATTGCTGAGATAGCTGATGTTCCATCTCATGAGGTCATCGTTGATGTTCCCACATTACCATCAGTACCATACAACCCTCATCAGATTGACCCAATGGAAATTAGAATATTTGAGATAATCGAGCGCAAAAAAATTCCACACAATCTCTCAGAATACTCTAATATTGCACAAATGATGAAGGTCTATCTTGATGTTATCCGTGTCTATACTTTTGAAATCCATAGAGTTAAAGTAGGAAGAGCTGCACGGGAGATTTTCAGCGAAGTACCAAGTGCCGCACTAATCCATATGTGATGAATTTGTTGATGAAATGGAAGATTTGTGGTGGTTATATAGCATAACTAGGAATCTATCATTGGACCTATAATTGGGTCCGGAGCTGCAAAGTTGAATGACGATTTAGCAGAATCTCTGCAGAACATCAAAATGATTACCGGTGTCGAGAATGTAGTATTAATCCAGAAAGATGGACTTCCAGTAGCAAGTGCCGGTGTATGGTTTAGTAAGGAAGAAGTATTCGCAGTTGCAAGCTCGACATGCGCAATATTCGGTGTAGCACGCTTAATTCATGGAAATTTCAAGTATTTACTTATGGAATCGGAAACATCGAAAGTCTGTCTTGCTTCTCTACCCGATAATAGCGAATATTTCTTGACAATAACTACAGCACCACGTGTCAATCTTGCAGCACTATTTATTGAAATGAAGGATAGCATGTCACAGATATCTTACCATTTGAGTCAACGTGCTGATGGTCGGTTACCTCCACTTCGATCATATTCCGTAGATGAAGCAAAGGCCGTATTGAGTGGATTTGCAGTTGCAGAGGGTAATGGTCCATCATACTCAACAAAGCGATCTATGATATCCCTCGACCGATCATTATCACTATCACTGCGCAGAATCCTACGACAAGTACATGATAGCATCCCAAATATTGAATCAGTCTTTCTTTCTCTCAGTGGTGGTGTAAGGATATCTCTTGAAGGATTTACAAGTGACAGATTAGCAGCAATGTCATTTGCACTTCATGATGCGTCAGAGAGAGTAGTACGCACTTTAAGAAACAGCTCTTTACAAACCGTGCTATGTGAAACTGAGCGAAAGCGTCATTTCATTTATTCAGTTCCAAACGGTGTGTTCAGCCTATGGGTACACCGTGATAGTCAAAAATTGGGTCTGATGCGGCTACTGCTTAAACATTACATATCTGAAACAAGTAGGATACTTGGTTCTGCGACGGTGACTCGTCCAGCTGTTCCTAAAGATTTGCGTGATCTGATACTATCCGAGAGTTCCAAAGATTTACTAGTTGCGAGGAAAGAAGCATGACATATTCCGTACTGAGAATGATTGACCAAATGCCTGAACAATTCCCCTTGCTATTGAATTCGATTCTTAATCGTATACCCATTATAGTATCAGGAAGAGATAGTGAACTTATAGATGACCTTGTTGAGAGTCTTACATTGTTGGCACCACATAGACACAAGTTAGTGTTCTGGCGTGATTTTACTTCTGAGGAAGAAATAATGTCCGTATCAGAAGAAGAAAGGCATGATTATGAAGTTAGTCGAACTATAGCATGTAGCCTTTCCCCAAACTTAAAACTTGCACTTGAACGCATTCGTAAATTTGATTGTTGGATCATCGGTGTTCCACTTGGGGTCGGAGCACTAGGATATTCTCTAAATGTAGAAACTGATGATTTAGAAGAAGTAAGAGCCCGTATTTTAAGAAAATCCATGGCATGTGGTATTTTAAATATCGAATCTCCTTCAAACTTCAATTTTGAACTTGTAGGAAACTTTACTGGTAGCTTAGAAACTGAGAAACGAATAGTGGATAAAATACTCACAAGACAAAAACAATCACTTGAACGAATTAGAAGGCTTCTAAGCAAATCACTGAGGGGAATGGATATTCCTGATGGTCTGATGACGGCTGTTTTGAAATTAGATGACGAATCTGAGAAATTAACACAGGATATGTTCGAAGAGGAAATTAACAATTTCGTTTATGCGGCACGAAGGGCAGTGACACTTCTCTCAAGAATTCGATTGGCGCGAGAACTTGGAGCTTCTACAGTGTTAACAGAACGAAATCTGTTTGAAGCAATTGGATGGGACAACGGTGATTTAATGTGTCTAATACGATTCATACAAGCTGAATGGCATGAGGATTTTTCAGACTGTGTTAAATTGGGCACGCTGTCTGGTCTTGGTGCTTGGGTTGATAGCATGTGGGGCAGTTAGGAGGATTTTAGTTGATAATTGACTATAGTACACGTACAATTGGACTGAAGATAGTTTTCTTTGGACCTGCAATGAGTGGCAAAACAACCTCAATAAGATGGTTGTTCTCAACCTTTGAATGTGCTGATGATCTCACATCAATTGAGAATACGGTCGGTCGAACAATGTTCTGTGATTTCGGGACAATTCCGTTCAGTCTTGGTGATAACTGGACGATTAACACACACATCTGGTCTGCCACTGGACAAGACTTCTATCGTTCTACACGTGAGGTTGTTCTTGTAGGGTGTGATGGCATCGTATTTATCGCAGACTCACAAGAGCACTTGCTTGATGAGAATTTAGCGAGCTGGCGAGAACTTGTTGATTTGTTATCAGAAGAAGAACGACCTTTACCGGTTGTAATATGTCTTAACAAACAAGATCTTCCAACCGCAGTAGATGAAGAAAGACTGAGGAAGCATCTCAATGTCCCATCTTCTGTACCTGTTCTCCATAGTATTGCGATGAATGGTCATAACATAATGGAAGCATTCCAATTGCTATTTCAAAATGCGATGAGAGCAAGTGTTCTTTCTGGAATTGTCCCCTAGACTATCAAAGATGACAGGAATTCCTTTATGCTAATCCATGCCTCAATCGACCATTCAGTTGTGAACATTAGCAACGCGGATGAGGTTGAATGAAAATCATGGATGAGAGTGAACAAACACGATTTGTCTTTGTAACTGGAGGCGTGCTTTCCGGCATTGGAAAAGGCGTAACAACCGCATCAATAGCAAAACTACTTCAATTCCGAGAATATAATATCAGAATTGTAAAAATAGATCCGTATTTGAATATTGATCCTGGTACACTAAACCCTGTAGAACATGGAGAAGTTTTTGTCACTGACCAAACTTGGACGTTCCAACCAGTTGATGATATGGAACTTAAAATATCCGAGATTGATTTAGATTTTGGCACATATGAAAGATTTACAGGTATTGAAGTACATCCATCACAGAATATCACATCTGGTCAAATATACATAAGCGTAATTCTTGGTGAACGAAAGGGGAGTTTTCTTGGAAGAACTGTTCAGATAATTCCTCATGTAACGAACCGAATCAAGAAACGCATTTGGGAAAATATACGACAAGAACCAGTTCCTGATGTACTTCTTGTCGAAATTGGTGGGACGGTTGGTGATATTGAAGCAATGCCATTTCTAGAGGCTGTTCGTCAGCTTGCTTTGGAAGTAGGAAGACGAAATACTGCTTTTGTTCACGTCACACTGGTTCCATACATGTCATCAGTTGGCGAGTTTAAGACCAAACCAACTCAACATAGCGTTAAAACATTACAAGGACTTGGTCTACAGCCAGATATTATAATTTGCAGAGCCGAAGAAGAACTGAGTGAATCTGCTCGAAGCAAGATCGCATTGTTTTGCAACATCCCTGAAAAACATGTAATTTCCAATCCTGATATACCTATTATCTATGAACTTCCCCTATCATTTGAACACCAAGGACTAGGAGAAACCGTGGTCGAGCATCTTGGTTTACAACAAAAACAACCAATGACCGAGAAATGGCGGCAGATTGTAGAATCATTTCAAACTACAAATCAGACGGTCTACATTGCAATGCCTGGCAAATATACTACACTCAGTGACTCCTATAAGAGTATAAACGAGGCTCTTGCACATGCTGCTGCAGCATGTGGTGCAGCAGTAAAAATCAAGTGGATTGAAACCGAAGAACGCTGTGACGAAGAATGTCTTCGTGAGGATTTAGCTGAAGTTGATGGTGTTCTCCTAACTCCAGGATTTGGAGGTCGGGGTGTGGAAGGAATGATTAATGCTGCTAGTGTCTGTTTGCAGACAGAACTACCATTCCTTGGTATATGTTATGGTGCACAGCTTGGGACGGTAGCCTTTGCCAGACAAAAGATGGGATGGTCCGGTGCACATACCACAGAAGTAGACCCAGATAGTCTATACCCTGTTGTTGGCCTGATGGATGAACAAAAAACAACTGAAGACAAGGGGGGAACCATGCGCTTAGGCGGACATTCAGTAGTACTAGTTGAAGGAACAAAACTAAAACAGATATATGGATGCACCAAAGCCCGTGAACGGTTCCGACATAGATACCATCTCATCGAACGTTATCTGAATAGAATGGCTGAAAAAGGACTTGTTGTTTCAGCATACGATGAAACTGGTATTATTATTAATGCAGTAGAATTAGTCGAGCATCCCTTTTGGATTGGTGTGCAATTTCATCCAGAGTTCAAATCACAACCTGGTTCTCCACATCCATTGTATTTGGGGCTTATTAAGGCTGCACTTGACTATAGAACGAAGAGGGAAAAATAAGTTGGCGAAAAACCTTGACAGTGTACTATCAATCCTTGTTGAGGAGTTAGCACGCGTTGAGGACACTAGAAACCGTTTTGGAAAGGCAATGACCAAAATCAAGCAAGAAGTTGATTTAAAGCGATTCCCAGCAATAGCAAATACCATTTTGGAAGACAAGTTCACCACCCTCATAAGACCTACGAGTCTTTCTGGTCTTCAAATAACCGGAGTTGATGGCGGTCTCGTAAGACGAAGGTTTCAATCAATCGACTTGGTCTTCTCAAGAGGTATTGCAGTACATTTTCAATTCGGACCTGAAGAAGGTCCAATAGTGAATTTTTTCCCCGACCCGTTTCCAGAACCTTCCATACACCCGTCAATGGTAACACTATCCGGACCCGAATTGGATCAGCTTGCATCTTTGGAACGAGTTGCTGAAGAACTAAGAGTGGCAATTTCTGCTTTAGATGAATACCATTCAGATATTCTTCTAATTGATGGAAGTCTATTCTATCATCCAAGAGATCGCCCTCAACAAGGATCCCCCTCATATGAAAAATTTCAAGAAGCACTTGCATTATACAAACAGCTGTACATCAAAGCGACCAAGAAAAATACCGCACTTATTGGAATTGTGAAAGATAGTCGTTCAACTAGAATTACAAACATCTTAGGTGATATTCTTCCACATATTCTAAAGCAACCTGCACTTTTCGAGCAAATGCAAGGCATTGATTATCGATGGTTATTGAAAATCTCGCGAGATTCTGATATTCTTGATACATTCTTGAGAGAGGGCGAAAGAACATTTGCTTTTCGATACTCATCAGAACTTGTACAAAACACCAATTCCCTGCAGTCAGATATTTTTGAATGGGCTCGATCAATATGGGTGAGCTATATAAGAACTGCAAGTGACGATTTACCACTCCGCGTAGAAATACTATCCAAGGACGATAATGACAGCACCATTAAATTACTTGATAGAACATTAGCCGCAATACTTCCTCTCTCAAGCCAACACTCTGAATATGGTCTTCCTGCTCCAATTGTAGAGGCTGACGCGCGCGCGCGTATTGGAAGTAATGAAGTACAGCTTATTATCGATCGTTTAATGGCATTATCAGGTTTGTCTTA
>CAZSWP010000003.1:0-48102 GCA_964610875.1 uncultured archaeon | reverse complement strand
AGGGAAAGGGGGGCGCGTCTTTCGCTGCTGGAAAAAAGGCGATCGAGGAATCCCTTTGGAGGTTGATAATATGACTGATAGTGATTATACACAAAGAATTGGGACTGTAGTCTGTACGGACAAGGACCCCAATGTCATGAATTTTTCTTTTGTCGTTGAAGGAAATATTGAATCAACAATTGTTCGTAGGGGTGAATTTGTCATTGTTGTCATGTCTGATGGTATAGTAATTGCTAGGGTTCAGGATTTAACCAGAACAAACCGATACTTCCAGCAAGCTGAAGCTGTCCGAGAGTATCAATCAAGAGGAGAGCCTCTACGAGCGATTTTTCCAACAGACCGTTGGCAATATACCGTAGCACAGGCACGAGTCATGGGGGTGTGGGCTGAAGGGCGGTCCATTCGCCCATATATGGCAGTATCTCCTGGGGCTACAGTTAGAAAAGCTGAACCAGAACTGCTGGCTAAGTTCCTAAAACTGGATACAACAGAAGGATTAGATATTGGTACTATTGCATATCATGAGCTTAGATTCAAACCGTCCGTTACTAGATTACTTTCAAAACATCTTGCAGTACTTGCTATGAGTGGTGCAGGAAAATCCTATTTTGTGTCTGTTCTCCTTGAGGAAATACTCTCACGGTCCAAAGAGCAAGGACGACTTGCAACAATTGTAATCGACACTCATGGTGAATATACCTACCTCACAAAAATCAAACCAGAGTTACTAAATCGTAGTTCAGACAATTTTGAAATAGAACATCTACGCGGCAGTCATATACAGATCCCAGTGAGTACACTCTCTGCTGAAGCTATTGCCTCTCTTGTTGCAGGAATGAGTGGCGTGCAAGTCCGAGACCTTCGACGTTCCATCTCTGAAATGAAGGCCATGGGAATCTCTTCTTACACACTAGCGGACGTGATAAATCATATCAAAGATGACGAAACAATAAGTAAGAATACCAGAGAGGCGTTGATCGGTTGGATTGCTACTCTCGATGATACTGGTCTCTTTGGAAAGGATGCAGTCCCTGAAGTAAAAAACATCGTGAGGCCAGGAAAAATCACCCTCATTGACCTTAGTGATTTCATCAGTCTTAAGAAAAAACAAATCGTGGTATCTCACATTATTGGTGAACTTCTTTATCATCGAAGACAAGGAAAGATTCCTCCGTTCTTATTAGTTCTAGAGGAAGCTCATCAATTCTGTCCAGAAAGCAGAAAAGAACTTGCTTTGCCTAAATCAAGAATTGAAACTATAGCACGTGAAGGTAGAAAGTTTCATGCACTCTTATGTCTAATTACCCAACGACCTGTAAGACTATCCACTACCGTCCTTAGTCAATGCAGTAATCAAGTCATCCTAAAAATGACCAATCCATATGACCTTGACCATGTAGGTCGGTCAAGTGAAGGAATAGACAGACCCGCACTTGATACAATAACAACATTAGAGGTTGGCGAAGCACTCTTTGTAGGTGAAACTGTTGCTGTACCAACATTTGTTAAAATACGTCGAAGAAAATATGACCCTCAAGATAGTAGTGACTCACTGTTGGAGGCTATAAGAAAAGCTGACCGTTAATGAACCTTTGACCACACAACTCTGATAAGTCAATCCGGTTGAATCCATTACAAGTCATGTATCTTAATCGAGGTTACAATGGTTGACAGAAGAACAAGAAATTGAAGAATTAAAAATAATGATTGATAAAATACAGTCAAAACTGACCGAGCTCTTTGAAGAGTTTCATGAACTCAGGGTACGTGTTAGCAGAATCCTTCCAATGGATGACACTTCTAGTATTCCCTCGGCAACCATTTTCTCTCGTATCGAAAAAGAAACAAGCAGATTATCAGTGGAAACGCACTCAGATGTGGAGTCTGAAGAAACAAAATCCGAACCTATTGATCATGTCCCCCCTTTAAGTATAGAGATGACCTCACCTGATGAAACAGTACCAGAAATATTGACCTTGGCAACAGTATCTCGCCATCTTGATCCAATAGTGCATGAAATTAAGACAGGTGAGTCCCCAGCAGAAGTACTGGCTGAGTACCTTCAAGCTGCAAAAACCTCCCTCATAACCAAAGACCGTCCAAATGTGAAGGTTTCGCGTGATATGGATATTGTCCTCAAATTCCTGAGAGCACGAGGCTCTCGAGGAATAAGAGACGAAGAAAGAAGTAATATCTTACGTAGGATCGAACGATGGCGTGCATATCTCATTTCAGATTGATTCTAAAAGATATAACCCGCAATTTGAATTCTTAAATGTCTATTATGATACGTTTAACTTTTGTCTTGGATATCTTCTTCAAGCCATGTTGTCCTGGTTCATAACGACAATCAAGCAGGCCTGCTTCTGACAAAATTTTGATTTGAGCACTAGCATTTGCTTCTGTACCACCAAGATGACGCGCAACCCTAGTGACATCACGTTCTCCTTCAAGGAGTAGATGAAGAATTTTCAGGCGAGTGCCCGATGAAAGTGCACGTCCTATTCGTAGTATATCATTCTCACTGCTAATTTCAAGAGTTTCTGACAGTTTCTTGCACCTCGCATCAGTGTGATATTTCTTAAAAAAACGGGTTTAATATAGTTGTTGTTAAGGAAAAGGAACAAAACGAATAGTATGGTTTGATGTCAATGCTTATAGCATCACTAATGAAAAAAATACTAGTGTTTGACATATGGGCGAAGGCAATGAATTAATCATTGGATTTGACATTCTCCCTTCATACAGCCCCAGGTCAAAAACTGCTCCTAAATTCGCTTATGTTGTTTTTAGAAACGGTACTATTCTATCTGAAAAATCAGAGATATCCAGAGGTGGATTACTTAGGACAGTAAGAGAATTGGAACCCGACTACCTTGCGACGGATAACATATTTGAAATAGTGTCAGATAGCAAATCTCTATTCAAGCTTGTTGATAGAATCCCCTTAAACACAAAGATAATACAAGTGACAGGTGTCCCTCCAAAACAGATACCTCTCAAAACCCTTGCACGAAGACATGGTTTCAAAATAAAAGGAAAACCAAATCCTCTAGAGTCAGCATTATTGGCAGCCGAGTTAGCATCAAGGGGTGTTGGTTATACATTAGAATGTTTTAGCGAACAGACTGAAATTAAAGTCACAAGAGGACGAAAGATGGGTAGGGGCGGCCAGAGTGCAAATAGATACCGCCGAAAAATCCAGTCTCTAATACAACAGATGACACGTCATATTGAACACGAACTAAAGACTGCTGAGATCAAATATGACATAGATGTCCGTTCATCGGACTTTGGATATGCAAGTGCCAGAATTGTCAGCTATGCTCCTTTTCCCGTAATAAAAGGACTAATCGAATCGAAAAGAGGTGGGGATTTCAATATTCTAGTTTCTCCAGTTCGAAAAAGGGTGGAGTTTCTTCCTTTAGAACCCAAACCTGTACCAACAAGAATAGCACCAAAGTACTTCATCCTCGGAGTTGACCCTGGAACAACTGCTGCCATATGTCTTCTGACATTGTCAGGAAAAATACATTTTGTAAAAAGTAGGAAACGTATGGTTCGTGCTGATATTCTGCGTATAGTATACGAACATGGTATTCCTGTTCTACTTGCTTCAGATGTACCTAAGACACCTCATTTTGTGGAAAAGATTGCTAGTACTGTCAATGCAGATGTGTATACTCCCAACAAACCCATACCTGTGGCAGAGAAGAATGAGATTGCTAGGGAATATGCCGAAGAAATAAAGCTTCGAAATGCTCATGAGCGTGATGCTCTCACCGCTGCAGTTTATGCATACAGAAGTCTTCTTCCAAAGTTGGAACAAATTGACAAGAAAGTCAGAGACGAAGAGCTGCAACTGGACAGGAATCATCTCAAAGCACTGGTGATTAAAGGGATGCCCATTAATGAAGCAATAGCAGAAATCACCCGTGAAGAATCACAAGTCCCTGAAGTATTACCTACTCCAAAAGACAAAGAAGAACCTCTGACCCAAGAAACATTTGACTCCCTAAGAGAAAAGTTAGTTGGCATTGAAGAGGAAAATATCATTTTGGAAACGAAGCTTGAGGACATGCAACGGCTTGTTGAATATTCACGTTTTAGGGAGAGTGAACTCACTCATAGCCTTGAAATTATAAAAAAGGAAAATTACTGGAAAGTAAAACGAGATAGAGAGGTTGCTAACAAGGATGTCCAGTTGAGAAAGGCTAGAAAGGAAAGTAGCAAGCTACGTAAGCGAATTAAGAAATTACGAGGGCGCCTTGAGAAGTTAAAGGGAGTAAAGCGTCTTGAAATGCGTGGCGATATGATTGCAATCAAGTCTGTCCCTCATTTTTCAAGAGAATCAATTGAAGAGTACGAATGCAGAATTGGTTTCAAAGAGGGTGATATTGTACTATTTGAGGATGCATCCGGTGGAGGCCCTCAAACAGCACACCTCCTTATAAATCGTAGAATTAGAGCTGTGGTTGTAGATACACCATTATCACATTTGGCTGTTGATGAACTAGTAAAATTTTCAATCCCTGTTATCAAAGCTGATATCGTTGATTTACAAAGAATAGACGAATTCGCTTTTATCGACCGCAAAAAGTTCGAGCAACAACTTCAAGATTTCATAAAGGAAGTGAAAGAAAAAGCACGACAAAAGAGTGAAGACCAACTTGTTGAATTAGTTGAAAAATATCAACGAGAAATAGAACGATAATTTAGAGTTCCTTTTGACTATGCTGGATAGTATCCTGATTTGGCAATAACATCGCCCATTTTGATATTTATCAATGCCAACGAAGCATTAACGGCTTCTTCAAGTCTTACAGTTTCTGTTCCTTGATCAGGAATGGAATTAATCCAAAAATCAATAGAAATCTTCACACTCTCATTGTCAGGGAAAAGTTCTCTAAGGCCTCTTTGTGGCCCTCCAAATATTGCAATTATCGATTTTGTTGAATCTACACTCGCTGCCAAATCTACTTCAACACTCTTGAATGGAATTCCCTTCCTTGAAAAAGCAACCCTCGTCCCTATCATAGAATCATTGAGATACCCTACCAGATCATTGGTAGTAGTTACTGCGAAACCAAAATAGGTCTCTACATCTTTCCTCTCGATTCTCTCTAATTTGATTGTAGAATCTGTTCTTCTAGTTCTAAATAGAGTAGGACCCCTCTTTTTTAATAGGCCGCTATATGGTATTCTTTTTTCGAGGCCAATATCGACCAAATCTTTTCCAACTGATGTTCCCCATCTTACTTCATTATCCACAACCCTATCAATTTTCAAATTCAATGGATGACTTTTTGTTCTCAATGGGGGAAGAATTCCTGCATACCTGAGAATGGGCATTCTCGGGAAGACAGCTTTTCTAAGATACTGGGGTGTGTCCATATACCTTAGCACTGTTGAAAACAATGCAATATCCGCCTCTCTCTCTTGATGGTCCACTTCAGTTGAATAAATGACAATCTCTTCAACTCTAAACACAGCTGCAGACCTTGCTATTTGGCCAATCTTGATAGTCTTTTGTTTCAAGTCTGTACAATCAATTAGCGCAGTGTCCGGTAATGCCAATCTGAGGGTCATAACTAATCCTCTTCATAGATCCAGTGTGAACCAGATTGTAATCTTATCCGTTGTTCTCTCTATTTTCATGTCTGCATACGTAATTGCCTTGACCTCGGTTCTCGTATCATGTTTTTCGTGACTAATATCCTCTCCCCAGATAGTGGCAGTGAGAGTGTAGTCATTATCTGTCTTTTCAATACTGTCCACATCAAATCGTGAATAGAATTGATAATTGATATCAATCAAAGAAAGAAGGTATCCTATCCATTCAACTAGAAGCTCTTTCAAATCAACACCGCTGACTGATACATTGAGTGACTCTTCAGGGCTTATAGTTGCAGTATCTAGAATGACCTCAAATGTGGCAAGTGCACATTGTGAAAAAGCGTCCTCTAAACTTGGTGCCCATGCTTGAACTGTGATATCCGCAGTGTGGTCATGAAATTTGAAACCACAATCAGGAATCTTTTCCACCTCAATGCTTTAGCTCTACAGGAAGCTTAAAAGGAGTTCCAATTGTCTGCCTTCAATGACCGGGACTGTTTGAAATCAAGCCAGGGTAGCCAAGCCCGGATTAAGGCGCCGGTCTTGAAAACCGGTGTGCTTAGCACGCAGGAGTTCAATGATTCAGACACTACGTCCGAATCGAATATATCTCCTCCCTGGCGCCAAATCCTTTCGTTCCAAAATCGATAATTTCACAGATTCCTTTTCAGATATGGTCCAATGTCCTCAAATCCAAGGGACCTATAATATTCTTTTACTCCGATCCCTGAATTTACAAGTACTCTTTTCGCTTGATAATCTTCCCTCGCAACTCTAAGGGCTTCTTCAACTAACTTTTCTCCTATCCCCAAGTGCTGAAAAGTATCAGGTGCTCTAGTTCCAACTTTTACTGCTGGTCCATGCACCCGAAGTTCGCGAATAATCATACACGGCTTCTCTTGTACCTCTGCTCTATGAGCTTTATCACCTGGATAGCGTAACCGCAAAAAACCAATTATCACGTCCAATTCATCATCTTCAACAGAAAGGAACACCTCCTCGCCATTCGATGCCTCGTATTTTCTATGCATAGAAATGAAGTTCAGTGTACCAAAATCGAGGTCATTCCGCAACATATAATGTCCAACTTCCCGATGCCTAATTGTTGGATTTCTTAAGCCTCGTAAATCTAATTCTTGTTGTACAAGTTCCCTTAGATTGCCCTTATCCAAGCCAGCTTCAATTTGATGAAGTGGGATATCTCTTTGCATCCTTTGTATTCTAACATATTCCGGCATTTCACTAACTGCATCTGCAACAAGTGATACTATCTCTGATGTGTTGTATGGTTGGTATATACCCTTCTTCCACCAATCGTAAAGTTTTGTATTCTTAACTACAATAGTGGGATAAATCTTGAGCATATCAGGACGAAATCTAGAGTCTGAAAACAATTCATCGAAGGTTTCAAGGTCCTTTTCAATGGAACTGTTTGGAAGTCCTGGCATGATATGATAGCAGATTTTCAATCCACTGTCACGAATCAATTTTGTTGCATCAGCACTACATTGAGAGTCATGTCCACGCTCTACATACTCAAGTATATCATCAGAAAGTGTTTGTACTCCGATTTCAATGCGAGTTGCTCCTTTCTGTAGCATATCATCGATATTTTCAGTTGTTATCTGATCTGGTCTTGTTTCAAAGGTAATCCCGGTATTTCGTATATTTGCAGTTTCATTATACTTTTGCGCCTTTTCTATATTATCTGCCACAAACCCATTCATTGCATCAAGACAGCCTTTCACAAACCCTATTCGGTATTCTGATGGTTTCGAACACCAGTCACCACCCATGACTATCAATTCTATTTTTCCGATACTATGTCCAATCGTTTTCAACTGATTTAGTCGACTTAACACCTGATTATATGAATCGAAATCATGTTGAATACCACGCATAGTTGCCGGTTCATGTCCCGTATAACTTTGAGGCACTCCTTGATCAGGACCTCCTGGACAGTATGCACATTTTCCATGTGGGCACTCATGAGGTCTTGTCATGGCTGCTATTACCGCAACACCAGATATCGTTCTAACTGGACGTTTCAGAAGAAATGGACGTAGCAACTCAACTTCTTCTGGTATAGCAGCTTGTAAAACATCCGCATTTGATGGAATTCTCGATACATGGTATCTTCCACAGATTCTGTTTTTCAAACGGTTTATTGTTCTTTTATCAAGTGGTTTTTCCGAAGATAATAGTGCGTCAATTATCTCTCTATGCAATTTGTAGTCAGTCACTTTTTCAGGCATTATCTGTAACACGTACTGTTTGAAATATGTACGATGTGGTATGAACACAACAAATCAACATTACCATCATTCATTACTTTACTAATCTGGCCAAAGTCTTCTTACTAGAGAGTATCTTTACTCCAAAACGTCTACAGGTGTCTCGAAGCACCTTTACTGCAGTAGAAGTCCAACCAGTCACATCAACTTTCTTCAAATTCAACAAATCTCTAACAAGAATACTAAACGGTTGCATGAACTCTGCAGTTAGACAACTTGCAAGAGCATTCAGAATTAGTAATCTCTCTTCTGAAACAGAACATGCGCACAACATAATCAAACGATTTAGAGCATCATCGGATCCGAGTAACGTTAATGCAGTAATTGCCGTCCTTCTTTCTCTCTCTTCATCCGAATTCAAAAAGGACTCGATGACGTCCAGAATATCATTGTCTTTTCTTCTTGCAAGTTGTAGAATAGCTGGTTCTCGTACTACCCACGAAAGACTATCATCAGTTGCTATAGAAAAAAGAGAGCTACGCTCAGTACCTGCATGTATATGATCAATACGATCCATATCAGTAAAGAGTGGGGTGGAAGGTCGAGATGCAGAAGCAACCAAGCGCAGCGTAGAGGTCATCTGTGATGAGTTTGGAGCTTTGAATTTAAAGTCACACACAGAATGACTTTTTGTGGCTATTTCAAGATGACCATTTTTCATAGTTGTATAGAAAATTGTAGGACGTTGGCACTCGTGAAATCATACATCAAATACGAAAAGAAAGACGTAATCAATAAATTGTGTTAATCAAAACACAAACCCTATTGAGTTCTGGAATTGCCGAAATTTTGGCCTCGTATACCAACCAGTCTTAAATATTGCTTCTTTTGGTGTAATCTTCCAAGTAGGTGCAACCTATGTGTGAATGGTGTCTAAAACACGGCGATGGTGGAAAGTGGTACGAAAATGCTCGGCTTTACTCAGATGAGCTTGCTGACCAATACAACCTGCGAGAATACCTTGAAGAACAATGGAAGGCAATGGAAACACTATTCATACGTAAGATAATGGGTTTCAGTTCAATTGGACTTGGTTACAAAATGCAGATGCCCATTGTTGGACGTGTGATTCGTACTGCTGCTGAAAGACAGATACATAGTGAGGGTCATGGAAGAAATCCTATTCGTGCTGATGGCCATTTTGGACAGGTCATTCCCATGGAGGATGCACAACATATACTTGGTAATCTTGCAGCTGAACCAATAATCAAGAATTATTGTGTATGTAGATGGATGCAAAGAGGCGTTAAAGATGCAGTATGCATCAATTTTGGACAATTATCAGGGGTCATTGAAAAACTTGACAGATACATTCCAAAAGATGTGAAATACAAACTTGACCGTGAAGAAGCAATTGCAGCTCTAGAAGAACAAAATAAGAAAGGATATGTTGCATCAGTCTGGTTCCAACCGGTCCCCTACATAAATGCCATTTGCTCCTGCGAGAGTCCTGAATGTGGAGGTCTCCGTCTCAGAAACGATTTTGGTCTTAAGACTGTATATAAAGCAGAATATGTCATCAAAGTAAATCCTGACAATTGTCAGGGATGTAAGGCATGCGTTAGAATGTGTCAGTTCAACGCAATAAGGTATCTACCATCAATTGACAGAGTCATTGTAGACCTTGACAAATGCTTCGGGTGTGGTGTTTGTAGACATGCCTGTAAACATGATGCACTAGAATTAGTACCACGCGAAGAAGTTCCAGGGCAGGCTGGAAAATATTAGGAGGATCATGAGTTGGCCAAGACAAAAATCACGATTGATTATTCCATTTGTGGGTATGAAGAAGATGTAAAAGTAGATCCTCGTGAGTGCAGAAAGTGTCTCAATATTTGTGACCCTGCCGTATTTCTAATGCATCCAACATTAGAAGAGCACAAAGATCCCTATAACCCTGAAAGATGGATGATTACCGCAGTATGGCCATCTATGTGTACAGGATGCATGGCGTGTGTTGAAGTCTGTCCCGAACAAGCCATAACCGTGAAACCCGGTGACTCTCTCTACGTCATGCGGTCTCCGTAAGAAACTTTCATTCATGGAACATGATTTCAACTAGAACGAGAGTATTGTTGCTAGTAACCATGCACACAATAGTGCATTTATGAATGCACCAAGATAGTAATTATCCGTAGATCTATATCCCCACACTGTTATCACTGCGGAAACTGCAAACCAAGGTAGAAACGCGTAGAAGAATAGAAAA
This sequence comes from uncultured archaeon, assembly GCA_964610875.1. Taxonomy (GTDB): domain Archaea; phylum Asgardarchaeota; class Thorarchaeia; order Thorarchaeales; family Thorarchaeaceae; genus CAZSWP01. Next base: position 37,983 of record CAZSWP010000003.1, on the reverse strand, counting down.
CTATAGCCAATTAGTCCTGGAAACAATGTAATACCTGTCAACAGTCCTATTCCATATTCAAGAGCAATTAGAATGACATACGGTAGACACTTGATAAATACTGACTCCGCTGACCATTTTATTTGTCCTTCCATCCAAGAGCCCATATTTTTTCTTCGTAATACCCCAGTGAGCCACAGACCATCTGCAAAGAAGTATACAAAGAAGAACACTGTATATAGGGGCACAAATAGAGCTCTGGATAAAGTCAAATCATTCATGCCGGGAAGGAAACAACGTAAGTCAAGTGCAAATCCGATATCAACAATCCATGACCACAAATAAAGCCAAAATATGACAAGCAATGCCAAAATGAAGGTTCTGACTAGTACCGTCTTGATTCGTCTTGAATCATAAGTTGTCTTCCATATCTCAGTCCAATCGAGTTTCACCTTCTCAGTCTTTAAAAGATACCAAGCTAACAGGATTAAGACTAACCCAGTGCCAAGTATCCATGCCATAACTGAAGATCCCCAGTTTTGTGGGAAGTCAATGAATAAACCGACACCTAACATTGGATAGAATAAAATCACACCAACCAGACCATAGAGCAGACCATAGCCTAAAAATTGAGAATTATCTGCAGCATGTTCCGATATTGGTTGCTTCTTCACTTGTGAGAAGAACGGAATGTCCAAAAGAATCGTAATAACTGGGAAAATAGTAAAGACTGCGAAAAATGTGGAGATGAGCCCACCCACAAGCCACCATCCGTATAACAATTGGTCTGCAGGTACCCATCTATCATCTTCCATACCGCCCTTTAAACTAGATTTCATCCACTCAACACTCTCACTGACAAGTGTTGGTTCTATTGTTTCCAGAAGATGATTTGTAGGTCCAAATACAATACGTCTAGCTGTTCCATCGGTAAAATTCCCATAGGTCACATGTGGTTCAATATTTGTTACACCAAAAATGGCTTCTAGTGATGATAGATTATTTGAATACCTAGAGAGCGAATCAAAAGAGCCTACTGCAATCAACAAGTTTTGTGGGTATGATGAATTTGCTATAGAGGAAGAAACACCTGAGCCAACCAATACTAATGCTCTCACAGGTGTATCACTGTTAATTATTGCTGACATTGCAATGCCCCCTCCCATACTGTGCCCAATCAAACCTATCTGACTCTCATCAACATAATCAAGATTTGTGATGTAATCAAGAGCGGCAATACCACTACCTGTCCCATCATCTGAGTTTCCATGCCCATTTACATCTATTGTAAGTACAACGAACCCGCGTCTTGCAAGTTCTATTCCAAATGCCATCAACCACTCTTTGCTTTGCATTGAACCATGGATTACAATCACTGCAGGTAAGGGATTTCCAGCATCAGCATAGTATGGTTTCTGAAGAGTACTATGAATATTAGAACCATCCGCAGCCAATAAATCAACTTCTGTTACAATGACCTGTCCAAAATTGTTCTGTACCAGAGATGAAATAGCGACACCACTCATCATCAACACCAAGCTGATAAAGAGAATTATGTACCGAAGGGATGGTTTTTTCAAATCGAATCACCTAAACACGATAATGAATAATATCCCTCTTACTTTTATTTCCTATTGAAAGAAGAAATTCGATTATTTTTCAAGACCGAATATTGGGAAAATAAGATTCTTCACTTTGGAAATGGTATCATCAACCGCACGACTCACATTTGGATAATGATCTTCTGCCATTCTAGTAGGTCGGTCAGTCCAACCACTACGTGTCATAGTCAATCCATATTTGTGACAGAGTTTAAGCCATTCAATAGGCAAAACTGCAGGCAGAGCGACACCTGCAATATCTGCAAGTACCATGGTCCAGATTTTTGCTGCTGCTACGGGGTTGTACCCACCGCCTCCCACCACAACCAGTTTTCTTTTACCAAGATGGACAAGTTGTCGTATTGTCATTGAGAGGCGATGGTACGTATCATATGTTAGCATCATATCAGCTAGTGGGTCCCCAATATGAGCATCGGCACCTACATCCCAAAACACCATATCAGGTTTATAGGTTGTCCATAGGGGTACTACTACATCCTCAAATGCTTTCCAAAACTCAACATCATCAGTAAGTGGTGGAAGAGGAATATTTACAGAATGCCCTTTTCCCTCTCCAATTCCAATTTCCTCGGGTACTCCCGTGCCAGGAAAGAATCCCATACTATGCTCATGCATTGAAATAGTCAGAACATTGGGGTCTGCATAGAAAGCGGCTTGAGTTCCATCTCCATGATGGACATCAGTGTCCAGATAGAGAACATGTTTGTTTGGATGCATCTCTCTATACTTTTTGATAGCTATCACACAGTCATTATAATAACAGAACCCAGCAGCTTGGGATTCAAACGCATGATGTAGTCCACCAAAGAAAGACATGGCACTATTGTATTTTCCACTAGCCACTTTAAGGATTGCATCAACTGCTGCACCAACTGGAAATGCAGCATATTTGTGCACATTTTCGAACACAGGACACTCATCAGTATCCAAACCAAATCTCGAAGAGAATGCAACACCACTATTTCCAAAAAGTTCCAAGGTTTCAATATAGGAGGGGTCGTGGAATAGTGAGAGTTCATCTCTGGTTGCCATACGCATTGGCTCAAGTGCAATTGCATCATTCTCGGTCATACCTGCAAGCAATGGAAGATTCCAAGTCACTTCAAACCGTGCACGGTTCCAAAATGGATTTGGTTCTGCTCTCAATCTTTGGAGATGGTCAATTCCATCCATAGCAAGAAAATCAATCGGATCAAAGAGAGCAGTTCTACCTGACACTATGGCACCTCTTCTTGTAATCATAACAGAAGATACTCTTCTGCTATGTCTATAGTATCAGACAAAACATCTCTATTTAGAGATAGTCCTATGACAATGAAATCATATTCCATCGTATCTTCGAATATAGTCATTTGTGAAATCTTTGCAATGCTCCTCGCATTCTATCAATCACTTGTTCGTATTTGTACTTCCAGAAGAATATTGAGAGCATGATGAAAGTACCCAAGGCTAACATTAAGCCAATTGTCATATGAACTGGGTTCAAGAATGACAAGTCTGGTCCCTCTGTTGCTGTATCAAAAGCGAATTTGAACCCCTCATTGACATAGTTAATCAAGGTGTGTGCAGTGATTGTTGCAACTAGGGTCTTTCTACTTGCAAACTTCTCGTAATATATGCCAAAGACTCCGCCCATAATACCTGAAAAAACAACCTTCACGATGGCATCAGTCCATGGAAAAATACCTGTTTCAATGGCATCCTGTATTGGCCATATTATATGCCACAAACCAAAAATAACAGCTGAAAGGAATATACTAATAGATGGACCAAATCTCTCTCGAATTCCATTCTGCAAAAGCCCTCTGAACAAGGTTTCTTCATACACTGCATTAATGAAGAAGAAGGCAAAGGTATAAACAAGCATGGGTGGACCAAGTAATACCGAGAACACGATGGGAATACTTGGATCGAAGAGTGAGTAGACAAAAAGTGATAGAACATTGCTCACCATTATTATAGTGAGTCCCAATATAATACCAATAATTACACTCCCTCTCAATTGATATCTACTCAAACCAAGCACTGAATCCAATTGACCAATACGATATCTCCAAAATATCCAGAGAAGAATTACCAATGATAGCAACTTGGAGAGAAGAATGTTAGTCCAAAAAACATCTGAATTCAAGACAAAGATATCAATGTATCGAAGAAAAACTCCAATTGCAATCATGACAATACCTAAAGAAATCAGGCTTAGTTTCGACCAGAATGCTTTCTTATCTGTATCATCAATTGTCTGTGCGGTTATTGTTTCTAATTCGGTTATAATAATGGCCTCCTTTCTAAATTGGTGGTCCACTTGAGAGTCTAGATGTAGTCATTTAAGGTCCTCTCCATATCAGAAACCATCATTATTGTGTAGTTTAAATTGCATACAACATACTAATCTCATGAATGAATCCAGAGGATAATAGAAATGCAATTAACTGATCCCACCCTTATCCCGAGCCTGTCGACAGCAGTGGTTGCAGCTTTTGTCGCTATATATCTGTTTAGGCTGTGGTATACACAACCAGTCAAGATGTATACTGATTTACCAATTATGTTCAGTATGTGCTTTACTGGTCTTACTGCAGACATGCTGACTCTCGCAATTCCAATTCTTTTACAAATCGAACTGACTTTATTATTATTCAAAATCAGAGCCTTAGCAATAGGACTGACCGTACTCCCGATGATGGTAATGGTTCTTAACATATGGATGTCTAAATACGAGAAATGGCATATTCGCTTTATGATGGCCATTATATCCTATTGGTTTATCGCTGTTCTTTTGGGTATAAGCCAAGAAACCATTATTCTTATGGTATCACCAATTATGCTGGTATTCACATTAGGTCTTACAGCCACATTCGTTATTACTTGGAAAACAAAACGTCTACAAGAAGTGAGAAGTGATTTGCTTGTAGTGGCTCTCGTATTCGCCTTTTTCTCACAGGCATTGAAAGTGCCACTTATGAATGCAGGACTCGAATCGCTTGGGTTTGTAATGACTATGATCATGATTATTATGGTCAGTATAGCTTTGGTCAATCCTTGGTATAAGAAAGAGCAGACAAAACCCAAAGAGGCAATTGAAACAGTTGCATACTAAGGCTGCTTCGAAAGCCTCATTATTCTTTGTTAGTCTTCAAAGAATGCAATGTCTAAATATGAACTCATACAACAGACTTTCCTAGGCAACATCGAAGATAGAATTCCTATAACTCTCTGGAAACATCATCCTGAAGATGATCGTACTCCTGAAGGACTCTCACGGGCGGAAATTAGATTCCACACGAAATTCAACCATGATATTCTCAAGGTATCCTTTTTCGGTCACTATCCATGTATTGATTTCGGATGTGTGGCAGAATATGATGGTGCAAACACAGGGTCAACCACCCTAGTTGAAGCCGCTGTAACCAAAATTAGTGACTGGGAAACCTTTGAACCTCTAGATGTCAACACTGGTGAGTTTGGCAACCAAGTACGTGCTGTGGAGTTAATTCACAACTATACCCATGGACGAGTACCTACAATGGCTACCATTTTTGATGGTCCAATGGTAGCAGACAAAATATGCGGGAAGGAGCTATCAAAGTATCTAGATGAATCACCAGAAATCATGGAGTCTGCATTAGAACTCATCACTGATGTAATGGTTGACTTTGCTCGTGCTACTCTTGAAGCAGGTGCAGATGGTCTCTTTATTGCATCACAGCATTCTACACATGCAGCAATTAGTGATGAACACTATAAGAAGTATATCTACCCTCAAGACTTACGTTTAATCTCGAAATTACGAGGAAAAGCAAAATTCATTGTGATGCATCTTCATGCACGAGAAGAAGGCGAACAAATCCGCTTCGACAAAATATCTCGTACTCCCGGGCTAAGTGGAATCAACTGGGAGGACCAAACTTCATCACACACTCTAAGACAAGGTAAGAAGCTCTCAAGGAAGACTGTATTGGGCGCTATTGACCATAATGGGATGTTCAGAACTGGTAACCCTGATGAAGCAGCAGAACAAATTCTCAAGGCTGCAAAAGATGCTGGATACAAGAAACTTGTAATTGCCCCTGGTTGTGTCATTACGCAAGACACTCCTGAAGAGAACATTCAATCAGTTGTGGAAGCTGTACGAGGTATAGATCCATTCGAGGATGAGTAGGAGGCTTTGGAATGACCAGAAATAAAGAGGTAGCAGAGATTCTCAAAGAGATTGCACTCCTCCTTGATGTGAAAGGTAGTAATGTATTCAAGATACGTGCATTCAACCGTGCAGTACGTACAATTAGTTCTCTTGGAGAAGATATAGAAACAATCTCTCAAAGAGGTACACTCACAGACATCTCTGGTATTGGAAAGGGCATTGCAGAAGTAATCACAGACTATTTAGAAAATGGTACAAGTACAGTACTTGAAGAACTACGATTGGAAATCCCAGTAAAGGTTATGGAGCTCCAATCAATCCCTGGTATTGGTCCAAAGACCATCAAACTTGTATATGAGAAACTTGGAGTAATTGATATAGAGTCATTAGAGAAGGCAGCAGAGGAGGATAAGATATCTGCTCTTCCTGGTATGGGTGAGAAGTCACAAGAACAGATACTGGAAGGAATACAACTTGTGAAATCAGGGATTGGTCGGTCCCTACTTGCAAGTGTGATGCCGATTGCAGAAATGATAGAGCAGAAGATAGGCAGTCTAGAGAACGTCAGGGAACTGAAAATAACAGGGTCATATAGAAGACGTAGGGAAACAGTACGAGATTTGGACGTCCTAGTAGATGCCGATAATCCTGCCAAAGTCATGGAAACATTTGTCAATCTTGATGATGTTGCTGATATCATTGCTCATGGCACAACAAAGTCCGCTATTCGTCTTGAAAACAATCTCCAAGTAGACCTTAGAATCATTCCCTCTGAGAGCTATGGGGCTGGTATGCAATACTTCACAGGTAATGTAGATCATAATGTAAGACTCCGCCAACTAGCACAGAAGAAGGGCTACAAGCTCAATGAATACGGGTTGTACAAAGGTGAAAAACAAATAGCTGGAAAGGATGAGGCTGGAATCTACGAGAAACTAGACCTTCCCCTTATTCCTCCAGAGCTACGGGAGAATCAGGGAGAAATAGAAGCTGCTCAACAGGGCGAATTACCTAAATTAATCTCATTAAAGGACATTCATGGTGATTTACATAGTCATACAGACCAGTCTGATGGTCGCAATACCATTGAAGAGATGCTAGATGCTGCCGCGCAGAGGAACTATGAATACTATTGTGTATCAGACCATACCCAGAGTTTGACAATCGCTAATGGAATGGATGAAACACGATTGTTAAGACGGATAGATGAGATAGACGACCTCAATGCATCCAGTCGCTGGAAGATGAAGATTCTGAAAGGTGCTGAAGTCGATATCCTCAGTGATGGCGGTCTCGACATAACAGATGATGTTCTTGAACAACTGGACGTTGTTACGGTTTCAATCCATAGTAGAATGAAGGACAGTAAAGAATTAATGACCGAACGAGTCTGTCATGCACTTGAAAACAAGCACGTCCATATATTAGGACATCCAACCGGTCGGTTGATTTTCAAACGACCTGAGTTTGATATTGACCTGGAGGCTGTTTTTGAAACTGCAAAAACTAACAACATCATCATGGAACTGAATGCCCATCCAAGGCGTCTTGATCTCAATGCAGGGAATCTCAGGAGTGCAAAAAGAATGGGTCTGAAGATTGCCATCAATACCGATGCGCACGACGTTTACGAGCTTGAGAATCTTAAGTTTGGTGTATTTCAGGCAAGGCGTGGCTGGCTAGAAAAGAGAGATGTCGTTAATGCTCACCCCCTCAAAAAGATGCTATCACTACTCAAAAAATAGGGTCATTTTTCTACTCTAGCTAGTAACAATTTGTGACCTATTTTTGTGACCCTATATCGTGGCTTCGTATTATATACTATTTCTGAGTAGTAATTATTGTGAACAACAATGGCGTTTGCAAAGAACACAACCCGGAATCACGGAACACAGAACAAAGCTGCAAAAGCTCAGAAGACTGATGCTCTTGCTTATGCATTCAGAACTGTTGTGAGGTGAAAAGAACATGGCTCTAGCTAAGGACAACAAGACCCAGCGTAGAATCACCAAGCGTGCTGACTCTACCAAAGCACTAGCTTATGTCTACTTCAGGAGATAGGCTCTCATGGTTGTTATGATTATCCAAGATGACAACTCATCTGCAGACAACACAAAGACCCAGCCATACAAACCTCGCAAAGGTAATGGCTTGACAGTGGAAGATATACTCGCGTTAGAGGCAACGTGAGTACTTCTTTTTCATTTTATAAATTTCTTAGTTTTCATCTTGTTTACCTGACTCTCATTTCTGACTAAAATTCATTTTGAAAATAAAATGGTGCCGAGAATGGGATTCTTAGACCAGAGGACGGAAGTCATCCGCTGTGAACCCATGGACTCCTACGAGAGTGGATTTCTCATCGGAGCAAAGCCTGTAGATCTTGAGTCCACCGCCTTTAACCGGGCTTGGCTATCTCGGCATAACTTGGAAACAAAAAAATCACATTTTCTTTATAGTCATTTTGGAATATCCAATATTTATTGGAACACGTGTTCAAAATATTGCTTACCAACTGGAATGGTTTCTCGAAGTGTTTATCAGTTACAGCTCTATCCAGTTATTGGAATTTGATACAATGAGCGGTATCCTCGGGTTAGGAAAGAAAGAAAGATACAGTAGATTCAGAACATACTACATTCTATCATTCATAATTGGCACAATTGCTTTTCTGGTACTCCTATATGTCAATGCTTGGGATCTCACTCAGATTCTCAACTCAACGACTCTTATCACACTCTTGACCATATCGGGCAGTGTCATGAAATTCATGGGTGGTATTGGAATCGCTCTGACATATGCTTCCATTGGCGGGTTTGTGTTCAGACAGGTTTCTGATACTATCCGCGGAAACAAGACAAAAGCACAAAGAATGAAAATGGCTCTCACAATCCCTCTCGTTGTAATCATCATCTATGCTGGATGGAAGCTCTATGATGCCTTTTTTGCAACTGGTACATTATCTCTGCTTGAGATTCTGATTACTCTCTATGGTGTCTGGTCATTACTGCTTACGGTCTATCTCATTCCAGTAGTCAAGAGTGAATACAATCCAGAATATGAAGAGAGCCGTATCGATGCAATAAAGAAACGTTTTGGCGCATTGAAATTCTCTCTCTGGAAAGGTTATCAGACACATATTTACAAAGAACATGGTAAGGTGTATGCAGCAGAGTTTCAGAAGTATGCTGATCGTATCAACGGAATTCGAATGCAACTTAGCGGTATCATGTTACTCCCAACCTGTTTCATGCTTCTGATATTTCCCCCACTTGCATTTCCTGTGTTCATTCTCTCTTTGAGGGTCTTCACAATCGATGATGAACCATTGGTTAAGGCTGAGCGGGGTCTACTAGTGCTAGCTGTGTTAATTCTTCTCGGATTGAGTACCGCAGTATTTCTACTCATTGATACAACTGCGTTATTGTTCTACTTTGATTTAGCATATGGCATAGGTCTCATAATGAGTGCTGGACTTGTAACATGGATAATGACCACTTCATGAATTGGTTTTACAATCAAGAAAAAGTCCTGAAAGGTACACTCACATAATTACAATATCATACCACAAATTCAAGTGAGATTAGAATATTTGTTATACTATGGGATATAATGCTGCTGTTGAGAGTTCAGCAACAGGTCGATGGTATGGAAGAATCATAGAGTTCATTGGCACCCATGCACGGGCCGATGACAAGGATACATTACTTACTAGACTCAAGGAAGAACTCAATTATCATATCGCATGGTTGCAACATCACGATGATAGAGCACCCCGTTTCAGAATAATTCCTATCAAGATTGTAGAACATGTTGAGAATGTATCGAAACTAGGAGAATCTGGTGGTGAAGTAGCGACATTCAGTTTTGACCACCAACTTATTTCTAATGAAGCACTAAAACAGATTGTTCAGTTGATGAGCTACAATCGAATGGATCTACTGTCACTGATGAAAGGTCTCTCACCCACACAGTTGAAACACATTCCTCTTGGAAAAAAAAGAAACATCATAGATATTCTGAGCCATATTTGCAATGCTGAAGAGTTCTATATCTCTCGCCTCGGTAGAGAAGCTGACGATCTTTATGAACAGAAACTAGGCATGTCGGTGGATGAAGCCGACTCATTGCATATCATTGAACGTCTCAGTATCGTACGTGATGCCTGTATCGCAGTATTAACGGAACTTGTCCCCCAAAAGAATGGTATACTTCTCAAGAGAAGCGATTACACAAATCATCCTAATGAAACCTGGACAGTCTATAAGATACTCAGACGTTTCTTGGAGCATGAACGTGAGCATATCTACAACATCCGAAGCTACATTGACCTTCCTATTCGTCAACTCTAATGCTATAATGAAATATTCTATATTCTGCCGCACGTATACATAGATTTGGTGGGTGGAATGGATCAAAAGTATCTCTATTCTGGTATCAGTTTCGTAGTCTTGGGTATTGCTCTGAATGCAATCACAATATGGCTCACACTTCTGATGGATCCTGTAATCCCTGGTGAGCCAACTCATAGCGGACCGCCTATTGCAGGCACACTGTTTCTACTGTTAGTCCCAATTGGCATCATTTTCAACTTCTACCATCTCTGGCTACAATATAAAACCAAATGAAGTATGGGAAATTATTAGACCGATGAAAAAGAAAACTTCCCATAGTCCTCAAGGTTCCAAAAGTAGTTTCAAATGAAGATATATTCTCCTGTTCTCATATAGAATAACGATGCCTATCTAAGAACTCCTGACGTTTAGCTTTATTGAAACTCTGGATTGACTGGGCATAACCTGTAATCCGACTCACAATGTCACATCCTACGAAACCACATTTAGGACACCGAATACTATCTAAATCTTCAATCGATGCAAAACAGGCACGTCTCCAATCTATGCCGGCTTGGTATCCACACTTTCCACATACAAGTATATCCTTTGTGAATGCCCAATATGATGAGAGAGTTTCTTTTGCAATTTTCAAGGTCAGATTCCAGAGGGCATCTGGGTCAGGATTCGCCTCACCCAAAAAGATGTGGGTCAGAGCTCCACCATCCATGTAGGGATGGAACATACCCTCAGTCCTAATGCGGTCACTCAATGAGAGGGCCGCACCAACATCAATTGCTGTGCTGTTCGTATAGTAAATATTGGGAAACGTACCTTTGAGGTATTTCCTAATGCCAGAATATGCACGATAATCCTTAGCAGCAAGTCTACCAGCAGCACTCTCGGCAGGAGTACGAGTCACACCAAAGTGCAGACCGGTCTCGTCTTGAAACTCCAAAGATCTTTCCTTCAAATGCTTAAGGACCTTGATGCCAAAACGTGTTCCCTCTCTCTCATGAAGAGAATTTCCTGTTATGATCTGACACATCTCATCAAAGCCAACGGTTCCGAGCAAGAACTCACGTTTATTCATCTCAATGAGTGGATCACCATTTGGCTTTGGCTGTGTATAGAAAGGGACTGAGCCTGAAGCAATGAGTTTGTCCATGAAATGTTTTTTCTCAATGACAACCTCTTTACATAGCCTGATGTAATCATCCAGCTTTGCAAAGAACCGGTCCTCGTCTGAACGACCAATGTATGCAGCACGACCAAAGTTAGGGGTCACCATCTGTGATGCGCCAAATACCATATTGCCTGACAGAAACTCCTCCAACTCTTCTTCAGAGCTAGCAGTCCACAAGTGAGAACAGCAACTACTACAACCAGCTTCGATTGAAGAACGCCAGTTGAGGTAGTTCTCAAAATAGGGAGAACTGAACTTTGCTGTGAGTTCGGCAACTTTATGCCACGACTCATCAAACTCAGGTTTCATAAACTCCTCTCTGAGGACAATGTTAGGCTTTGGAAAGTTGAAACCTTTACCTTTCGCATCTCCTTCGAGCATCACTTCCATAAAGGCATTGAAGAACTGATTAGCCTCGTCCTCATAGTCCCCATAAGTAACCTCAGTTTCTTGTCCACCTGGGAGCACTGCGGAAACATTTTTCATGATTTTCGGAATACCTGGAGTAAGATCCACACTGGAGAAGATGACCTGTCCACCTCGAGCAACATATTGTTGTGTAAGTGTGAATATGAGTTGCTGTGCAGCCTGTTTGATTTTTTTGTAGGGCTGTCCTTTGAGGAAAGGTGCCAGAAATGTGTTGTAGAAGAAAAATCCCTGGCCACCAGCAAAGGAGCTCTGAGCTGCAGCAAGCCAGATAGCAGAGTGATTCACTGCGACATGAAGGTGTCTTGCAGGACCTGCTGCGCTTGAATGGATTCCTCCGAGACCGTCAGGCGCGATGCCAAGTTTAAGGACCTGTCTGAGGTCCCATGTAGCACAATAATCTCTTGTAGAAAAATACTCCCGGTCTTTGATGTAGATATCACCACGAAGATGGGCATCTGCAAGATGTGGGGGGATTGATAGAAAGGTATGTTGTTCCATGACCTGGTCATGAACGAGCTTGGCGATGGTTTCTGGATTTCTCATGAGATTAGCATTAGAAGTATGATTAGCAGGAGCATTGATTAACTGATCAAGGTCATACATGGGGACGCCAACACGAGTATACCTGATACGTTCTTTCTCTAGTCCCATCTCTGCAAGGACACTATTACACATCTCACGAATCAATGGGCCCGATAGAAACTTGATTCCAGAGGCTACAATTCGATCCATGACTCGGATAGCTATAAGCTGGGCATCTGAATCAGAGAGTCCAGCTTCCTGTAGAAGACTAGTGATTATCCTGTCTGCTTCAAAGGACATCATGGTCCCTGCTGTTGAGCGAACCTTTGGTAGCTTCCCTTCTCGTGCACGAATATCTTCACTTTCGTCAGTGATTGATGGTCGAATATCAGTCAAATCTAGCTCACCCCTATCCGTTTTCGTAGTTCTTCAACAGAAGGTACCGTTCCAGAATAGAGCATCCTTAGTGCACCGTTATTCTCCAGTATGACGCTTGGTGTTGAAGAGATGAACACTTGATTTTCAAGAAGTCCGAACTCAAAATTAGGGTCCATATCAAGCAAATCTACTATCTCCAATTGTATAGGACTTCCTTCGATGGCTTCCTGTACCACTACCTTAGCCACAGGGCAGTTGATACAATTTGCTTGTGTCACAACATACAATGTATTATCTATAATCGTCAGTCCTCCCGACGAGCTTTCGTGACCACAAAACCTCAGATTCTTGTGATTGATAACAACCAATTCTGGTAGAATCACTACTGGCGTTTCTTTCTTCAAAGGTCACAAGCTCAAATACCGAAAGTCACTACTTATAGTCCACAATTTTTTAGAAGTCTAGGAATGAATTATGCCTTCTTTTTTCAATCGATTTATCCTATGTACGAGATTCTGATACTTAATGCCAAGTTTTTCTCGGATGTTCCTTAAGGGGTGATCAATATTATATTCTTCGATGATCCGGAGGTCTAATCTCTCCATTTTGAAACCTGCCCGTTTATGAGGTCTCATATACGGCGTCATTACTTTGCTGAGTCCTTCATCGAAGATTTTTTTCAAATGGGGTCCAAATAATTCCCAAGGGAGTTCCCATGAATTTCTTTGAGTAGAATAATGGTCGAAACATCGATTTCCAAATCCCGCTTTGATTTCATGAGTCTGTACAGTGAAATCCTGATCGCTAAGGATTTTCAGATACGACTGTACTAGTGTCAGATTCTTAGAATTATCCGGGATTTGAACAACTGCAGCTAAATCATAGTCACCAGAAATGACACGGTTTGCTGAATAAAGGAATGGTAAATCCTTGATATAATCAAAAACTGAATCCTCCTTTTCTGAATTGATCAATAAAATGAACTGTTTCATTCCAATCCCTGGATAGAAGATATCGGAATACTTCTGCAGAACACCGTGTTTTTGAAGCGATGATAGTCTGCGAGAAACCCAATGTGTTGATATATTTGTTTCCTTTGCAAGTTCAGATCTTTTTACACCGGGATCTGCAATTAATCGTCGAATTAAACCGAAATCTGTCTTATTCAATTGCACAGAAAATCTTCGTATCCGCTCAAGCATGTGAAGGACATAATCATTCTCGGAGAGAACAAGTCCAATCTTCTTCATCAAGATATATTCGGTTAGCAACTTGTCGAAATACGCTGAACTTGAGAAACTCTGGAACATTTGAAACGCAGCGCATGGTGAAAAGAAACCTGTTGTTGGGGAACCTCTAAATTTGCAGTATTCCTCCCATTTCTTGTACCATTCCTTTTGCATTCTAAAAGGCAACCAGAGTGCTCCATAAGCAAAAGCAAAGTCTTCTTTTACAGAATTTTCAAATCCTTCCTTTGATAATGGGATGTGCATATACTCTCTTGCAAGAACACCAGTATGTATTACTCTTCGACGCAGGCTCTCCTTTGTAAAAATGAATTTGGAACCCTCAATCCATCCTCCAAATGATTCTATCTTTGTCTTTGTTGTATAATCAATCTCAGTTGGACAGGGTACAGGGTTCAGCCCAAAAGTATCTGTAGCTTTGGTTGAAATCCTGTTCCATGGACTGGTAACAAAGCCCACTAGTGAATCTCGCATCACGGTAATCACAGACCACGTACTACTTAGATAACCTCAATAGTCCGAGGTCTGGATTACATAAAAATGCCTAGGAACTCATTTGACTTATCAAATTCTCACTGTGATTTTGCTTCACTTTTTCTCATCTCTCGCCTTCGCTGAATTATAGATGCAAAATCAATCTTTGATAATCTATCAGCAATTCTTGGTGATACAACCATGAATACAAATGCAAAGCTGAGTATCACTCCTAAATCCATTAAGAGATAGGTGTATGCTGATTCGATAAACATTAGAACTAGCGATCTGTATACATTTGAAAACGGTGAATACGAGTCTATAATATCAAAACTTATGCCTACCATGCTTACTGGTGCGATTCCTCCAGCGATAATCCAATAGAACATTGAAGCGAATGCTGCTATCGGGACTAGATAAACAGAGTTTCTGAAGACCGTACCAAAAATAATACCAAGACATGCTGATAATAATGCTAATGGAATCGTTAAAGCTAAGAAGATGAGAAATTCACCATTTGGCCAAGTCCCATTTAAAAGCCACGAAAGGAGCAATAATACAGGTGCAGCTAAGTAGCTAAGCGTTAATCCACTTAGTAACTTACCAGTATAGATTGAAGTCGGGGATTGGTTCGACATCTCAATTTCTGCAAACGTATTCTGTTCAAATTCTTGTGTCATAGAGGAACCTGCAATATACATAGCACTGAACATTATGCTATAGATTGCGATAGTCCATGACATGTATGCCAATCTAGGATATGTGTATATACGGAGTGTTTCGTAATCAAAATCAACTATACTATCATTTTCCAGATATGTCTGATAAAAGATGTCAAGTTTTCTAATGACGGGCATCCGCAGATTTTTAGTCATATCCTCATGCAGATTACCAACTTGAATGTGGATAAATGTCGCCTCATTGTTCTCCAGGGCTTGCTCGAAACCTTGAGGTATCGTGATTACGAGTTGGATATCACCATTCTCAAACATCGTATTTGCTTGGTCTGTATCCATCCTGAATAATTGAAGACTCGGTGGGATGGGATCTGGCTCTCCAAGCACTCCAATTAGTCCATTTGTGTAATATCCTGGACTATCTTCCTCAACCACTAATGCTGCTTCTATACCAGTTGAATATACTCCTCCCATCATAACATTGAATCCTATCCAGAACATTATTGGTAAGAGGACCACCAACATTAACTTGGGTGGATTTCTTCTCCATACTCTCATCTCTTTAATAAAGGAGGAGAATAACACTCTAGCAAAGCTACTCATGTTCGTTCGACCTCCCTTTTCATAAGCTGGACCACAATAAATGACCCAACAATCCAAATCCCAAGAAGTGCAAGTGTCCCTCCTAAAAGACCTGTAAAAGTATCATAGAAGAAAATACGTGTCCACATCCCAAGTCCGTACGTTGTGGGAAATAGCAATGAGAAAACCCTGAAATTTATCGGAATCAGAGCTACTGGCGCAAGTCCTCCTCCAACAAAGAAACCTACTACAGATAGTAAAACACCAGACAGTAATGCAGTTTCACGTTTCTTTGTGATGAGACCGATTAATTCTCCGATAGGTACTAGTCCTATAATAGTCAGAATGAGGATGCCAAATAGGATGAAAATATTGCCTACTGGGGTCATCCCTGTCATGATTGTAATAATTGGTATTGTTATCATCAGCACCGCGAGAGTTCTGGGAATCGCTGCAATTGTCGCTCCAAGAACCAATGCTATCCTTGAAGTTGGTGAGTTGATTGTGTCATAGATTGCTTTTGTTTCAAAATCAGTTGCCGTACTCATCGCTTGTCCTGTCAAAATGCATGCCATCAGGGAGAGCATCACTGCGGCCGCTCCAGAGTATTCAAGTATACCCGGCGTTTCGTGAAGTACCAATGTTTCTTCTAATGCGACCTTTGCCTCTGATTGATCGAAATCTGGTGAAGTTGCTCCTTGATTATACAACAAAACAGCATTTTCTACTCTGTGGACATAGTTCTTCACAACATCATCATTCACATTGTTTACATACAACACAATGTTTGCACCTAGACCTGCAGATATATTTGCTCCGAAATCTTCTGGTATCAAAATATACGCGATAAGATCACCATTTTGAAAAAGTTGTGATGCTTGTTCAGGAGTGTATCGTGTAGTAGTGAACCATGTGTGATTTGTTGTTGACCTCATATTTTCTATTATTCCGGCCATCTCTTCACCAAAAGCTGTATCGTCCTCAACAACCAGTCCACACGTGAAAGCTTCTCCACCAGAACCAACAGAACTCGACATAATAACGAAAACGGAAAGAAAAACTATTGGTACAATAAATGAAGGCCCCATGAAACGTGGATCGCGTTTTGCCAGTATCAGGTCTTTCTTGACTACTGCTGCTATCTCTCTACGCATACTAATCCCTCAGTTTTGAACCTGTAATTGTCAGAAAGACATCACCAAGAGACGGCTCCCGCATCGATGCCTGCTTCACCACGAGTCCTAAATCTGTTAACTTTGTTATTGCTCTAGGAAGGTCATCATACCCCTTCTCACTCCAAATCCATGCTGTTTTTACACTTCCGCCTTCTTCTTCCGTTAGACTTTTTATACGCATACTCAGATTCTTTGTTAACCAGTCTTTGTCATGAGTGTCTTGAAATCCTTCAACGCTGACCTCGATCAAATATTCTCCAATGTACTCTTGTTTCAATTCGTTTGGTGTTCCTTGGGCAACAAGTTTTCCTTGATCGATGATGAATAAGTAATCAGCAATGGCTTCGGCTTCTTCCATGTAGTTAGTGCAGAACAGAATCGTTTTCCCTTCACTCTTGAGTTTCTTTACCTGTTCCCAGATTAGGTTTCGACTCTGGACATCTACACCCAAACTCATTTCATCAAGAATAAGAAAATCCGAATCATGGAGGATTGACCTTACAAGTGCGAGTCTGCGTTTCATTCCGCCTGAGTATGTCTTGACTAAATCATCTTTTCGATGTGTTAAACCTGCGAGTTCAAGCATCTCTGAAATCTTCTGCTGTGCAATTTCTTTATCTACACCATAAAGGACTGCATGATATTCTAAGGTCTCTTGAGCAGTCAGATCTTCATAGAGCGCAGTTTCTTGAGGCATTAATCCCAATCGTTTCCGAACATCTTGTAGATTCTTTGTTACTTCAAGGGAATCAACAGTCACGTTTCCTTCAGTTGGTTTCAGAATTCCAGTAACCAATTTCACAACAGTGGATTTGCCTGCACCATTTGGCCCGAGAAGTCCAACAATCTGACCTTTTTCTACAGTGAATGATAGGTCATCAACTGCTTTGTGTTTTCCATCATAGACGTGTGTGAGGTTCTTAATTTCAATCAGGTAGAACACCTTTGATTAGTTATAGGTGAACTCCGATATAGGCTTGATGTCACCTTTGTAGTGACAATCGCTATTCCGCAGTTTGATTCTCCATTTTATCCAGACTCAAGGATATCAAAAGAACAAGTAACAACTATTTGTGTTACTCCTAAAGTGACAATTGACTCATAAGTTATTGAGCTGTAGGTAATGTGGTGTCAAAATTGGCAAGCGATACAGTAGTAGTAGATTTACTTAACCTTGGTCTAACCCTAAATGAATCAAAAGCTTACAAAGCTCTTGTGGCACTAGGGCAGTCTCCTGCTAGAAAGATTGCAGAACAATCAGGTGTGCCACGAAGTAAGGTCTATGAGACCCTTGACTTACTGGAGAAAAGAGGAATCGCTAGAAGAATTCAAGGTACCGACCCTACTGAGTTCAAACCCTCTCCGCCAAAAATTGCTATTCCTTACCTACTTGAGAAAATTGAACATTCTAGCAGGTCGGCTCAGATTGCTCTAGAAACCTTGGAAGAAGATCGGGAAGGCATTCACGAAGAACTAGTATGGACTGTTCAGGGAACTGACCAAATTACACTAGAATTGATTAATGCAATCAGTACGGCAAAGGAATCCGTCTTTATTGCAACAAGGTCTCCAAAACTTCTCAGTCCTCTTAGGACAACATTCGCAGCTGCAAAGAAACGCAGTGTCCTTATAGAACTGTACACAACGAAATTCGATGCCGCAAGGTTTCAAGAATTTCAGCATTACTTGACTATCAATGATGAGGTACCAACTTCTGAAGTACTGCTTGAAAGAATGGTTGAGGTGCTATCAAAACCCAACCTACCTTCTGTTGGATGGAATCCTGATCAAATGTCAATAATTGTAATTGACAATATGGAAAGCATTGCAGTTTTTGGTTCTTTTACCAAATCACAAAAACCATGGGGCTTACTTATCAGGAATCCATTGATTGTCCTGTTCCAATGGCAAGTAATCAAATCTGTAATGGGTGCAATTGGGGAACTACTTGGTCGTTGATATTTAGCATCAGGTGTACTGATTTTTTGTTTCTTTAAGGACTGCAATTGCATCCCTGACTATCTCTGAGATCAGTTCATCAACTGTTGGCATATCATTTATTCTTCCTACACATTCTCCACCAAACATTAGAGCAGTGTCACTTTTCTCATCTACCAAGTCATCAAACCCAGAGCGTTCAAGTTCCAAGACTTCTTCGTTGGATTCAACTGGTTCTCCTAGATAGAACCTTGGCATATCTTCCAGTGTTCTTTCTACAATCCATTCAGCTCTCTTATTGAAAAGGAAACGCATTGGACCAAAAAGACCTCTTCCTGTAATTGTCTGACGTTCTCCTTTCTCGATAATTGCATTTTTCCAGATGGGCTCAAAATCACTCTCCTTGGTTGCAATGAACCTCGTTCCCATTTGGATCCCTTTTGCGCCCAAGCAAAGTGCTGCAGCTAATGATGCACCATCACAGAACCCACCTGCTGCTACTACCGGAGTTTTGACAGCATTAACAACAGCTGGTGTCAGAACCATAGAATGCACCGGTTCCCAGGAAACATGTGCTCCGCCTTCGTGTCCAGATGCAACTATAATATCCGCACCTGCTTTCTCTGCCTTTTTCGCATGGTACACTGAAGGCACTACATGAATCCAGATGAACCCATGTTTTTTGATCTCCGCCCATGGAGTTGGATTACCTGCTGAAGTTACAATGACTCTTAGCCTTCGCTCAATATCCGAGTCACTTATACAGGATTCCACAGTCTGCTCAAAGAACATCTTTGATGCAAGAATAAATTCAGAAGCTACAGGAATATTGATTCCAAAGATTCCTCTTGATTTCCTTGTATCTGTGGCAACTCTTTCTATTGACCTTTGGAGTAGTACTTTAGGTGGGTCTGTAGAGCCGAAAAGACGAATTGGATCAACTGGTGCTGCATCTGGTAAGAGTGTTGCTGCCATCCCAATACTACTGATAATCCCAAGAGCTCCCGCATTGGATACTGCAGTTGCTAGTGATTCAGTTTTGTATGGGCCCATCCCCCCTTGTAGAATTGGGTGTTTAATTCCAAGTATATCGCATATCTCAGTTTTTAGAGTATCCATAGACCTACACTATTACTTCCTTAGATTTAAGTTCGTCAGGCTCTTCAAAGATTTCTGATTTCTCATTGTCAGAACTTGTTCTTGTTTCATCCTCACTCAATGCACTCATAATGATTAGCACAATACCAACAGAGTAGAATAGTAGAGCAAAGAAAAAGTAGGCAAGAGATACTTGATAAATTGTATTGACAAATTGTACAGTAAATATAGTGATTACTAAAACGACAAGAATCAAATCCGCTTCATTAATCTTCAAGTACGCCAACTCTTCATTTGTCAGGAAACTTTGTAGGGACTCTTTGAGCGGTCGCAACCAGTTCTGATGCAGCTTTAGTGGCTCGCATTACTTTACCCATGTTCCCCTTAGTCATAAATTTATATTCTTTCCGTCAGGAAAGAATAGTGTGGAGTATTTCACTTGTTCTACATTACAATAGAACGAGTGAATCTCTATAACCGAACCTGCAACAGGTCGGAAATTTATATTCGGTGTATTTAGAATGCGTCGCTCTTCGGGTACAATTGTCAGTGTCAAGGTTCCCATCAACTGGGAAAGAATGACAAAACGACAGCGTACCAGACTCTCTCATATCACAGGTCGGGATACCAGAGTCATAAGAGCGTATCTTGGTGTCATTGAACGACATCAAAAGCAACTTGTTAAAGGCGATAAGTGGAAACGAATCGATATTGTACAGCTTGACAGACTTACTCTTACAGCTCTAAGACACAAAGACCCTAAGAGACGTCGTCTTGAAGTCCCGCATGATTTCAAAGCGAGGTTTCCCAATATCTCTGTGAATGAACTACAAGAATGTCGAGACGTTGCAGTCAATATGTGGACTAGCTATCTACGAAAAGGTGGTAGTCCGCCACTGCATATGGAAGGAAAGCGAAAACGGAAGATTCCTCGAAACATCTTTCCAAAGCTGTTCCAGCTTGTTTATCGTCCAGATTTGACTATCAAACACTGGCTTGAAATCAGGGACTCGCTTGACTCTGTCAGACAGGGTCGAAGAGTTCATGACAAGCTGACCGTTCCTCTCAAGGTCTCTCCTTTCCATCTATCACAGATAGAGAGAGGGACTATGAATTCATGTAAGATAGTCAAGGATGATGAATGTCGCTGGTGGGTCGTCTTCTCAATAGGAATCAACGAGTCAAAGAAAAGTTTCCAGAAGGAAAGACCCTTAGCTGTGGTAGGCATTGATCTTGGAATCAGCAAAGCCGCATGTGCTGTGACACTCACCAAAGACCGTGTTCAGCATGTCAGGTATTTCTATCAGAAAGAGAAGATAGAATATCTCAAGAGATGTGAACAGCGTATCTCTTCACTTCAGAGAGATATGCGAATCCGTAGAGAGCAAAGACTGCCATATGACAAACTTGCAAAGAAACTCCGAATATTACGACACAAACAGGCTAACATCAACGAAGAGTGGGACCGTGTTCTAGTTGCAAATCTTATCGATTATGTGACAGAACTCAGTCAAAAGTACAATCTCTATGTTGCTGTTGGCAATCCCAAAGGAATTCGGAATATTGCATCCAAACAGTATAGCTGTGGTCGTAAGTATCGTAAGATGATACATAGGTGGGCTTTCTTCAGGGTAATCCAGAAACTCGAACACCACTTCTCCCAACTTGGATGGAGCGTTGGTAGATTCGAGAGTCGTTTTCTTGCGGTGTATGAAGGAAGGACTAGCATTACATGTAGTCAATGTGGACGAAGAGGAACTCGACCTAAACAGGACCTCTTTGTCTGTCCAACCTGTGGTTATCGAACGAATGCTGACCGAAATGGCGCCATTAACATTGCAATACGAAGAATAAAGCTTACTCCTGCATTGCAGGATGAGCTCAAAGGACTAGGGCGTTGGTTACATGCTTCTAAGCAGAAGCCACGTCCAAAAGCTGCAAGGAAAACCGCCGAAGTTTCTAAGCAGAAGTCCTCACTCCCTCAGAGGTCACCAGCCTTGCTTGAAGGGGAGTCCGCGACTGTTCACCATGTCCAACAAGACCTTCTTATTCTTGGCGACAAGGGTAAAATGAGTGATAAAGATCCAGTCGTGGAAAGTGCTGCGGAATCACCTCCTGCCGTCGGACACCTTGACAGCCCAAGGTCTGGTGGGTCCGATGTACTTGAGCAGAGGAAAGAAGCCACGTTCAGGCAGATGGACCATGTTCAAATGAAGTCTGACAAGGCTCGTGTCAATCAGGAACGTGTGAATGGTCCTGAGTCCAGCGATGGCTGTCACGGGTCTGGTGGAACGCAGAGGTTGCAGAAAGATTGCGAGGTTCACTCAACATCTCACAATCCCTGAACTGGTCGGGCACTGCATGCGCTGGGAGTACAATCTCCCAGCGACCCTATCCATACATCAAAGAATATATTGCCGTTACTTCTCCGAAAACTAGAATGCGGTGGAACTCTAAATGCCTCCTAAAGACATGAACATCATAGTTTTCGGGTGCATGCAATGCATGTACGCAGCATCCGACCTTGCAGGGACCATGAAGTTACAGTACGACATCACGTCGCGGATAATCAGAATGCCGTGTACCGCGAGGCTGGACATCAACTTCATCTTGAAGGCGCTGCAGGAAGGTGCCGACGGAGTGCTGGTGGTGGGTTGCCATCCTGGTGACTGCGCATATAAGACCGGAAATTTGGGGGCTGAGCGAAGGGTGAGGTTTGCGAGGGAGTTAGTTGGCCAGGTGGGCCTGAACAAGGACAGGGTGAAGATGGTCTTCGTGAGTGCGGCTGAGGGTGACAAGTTTGCCGCTGAGGTCAACAAGTTCGCGGAAGAAATCAGGAAGATTGGCCCAAACCCGATAAGATTGTAAAAGACCAAATTGCACATGCAGTACAGGTATAGAATAAACAGAAATCCATATTTCTAGAGAAAACCCTCTTTCCTCTCGGCATCGTTAATTTGATCAACAGTCCAGCCCTGTTTCCAGCGTTCTGCAATATTGACTCCCCGTTGTGTCAGAGAATACGCTTCGAATCTTCCCTTCTTCATACGAAGATACCCTGCACGTGCCAGTCTTCTAAGACGTTTTTTGAGTATACTGACTCTGTACCTGTCACGGTACTCTTTCGGTGTACAGAATTTAAGGATGTTCTCTACATTGCCATGATGTGCACCTATCCGGTCCTCATCGTACATGCACGCCATGATGATGAGGTCAATCTCAGATAGTTGCATAAAGATGATAACTGTCACATCCTTATATATATTTGCCGTAATAAAGAAATATAATGATATAATAAGCGAAAATATAAACAAAATTAGTAGTGATAAGATATATATACGTTAAAGCGAGTATAAGAACGCGACAGACTGCTACACGTCAGTACAATCAACTCCGCTAGAAATGATGTGGCTAGACACGTGGTCCAAAATCGAGTCAACCGACTAACAGTTACGACAGTGAGTGAGAGTGTCACAGTTATAGTAGGAAATGAACGACATGGTGACGGATATGACAGATGATAAGAGAACGACATTCGAAGAGGCTGTTGAGTCCATACTAGATACAGTAGTGGTAGAGTCACCAATAACCATCATGGCTATTGCAGATAGCACAAATGTGGACTGGCGTGCAGTAGAACGTGTGATTGACTTCTTGATGAATACGCAAGAGATATTTGCAGCACATGAGATCAGAGTCATGAAGAGTAAAGCGGGTAAGATTGTCTGGATGAGAGACCGGCTGGATAAGATAAGACTGCCTGAGGAAATACGTGAGTGGTACATCAAGAAACGGTTCTTCAAGAAAAAAGAACCAGACATGAGTGCTGAACAGATAAGCGCCAGGTTTGAGTCAGCATCTCGAACCTCAGTGGAAGAAGTGATAGAACGCTTGTTTATCGTATTAGAGATTGAAGATGATCTCACAGTGGCAGAACTGGCTCGACGTGCTGGTGTGAACAGGAAGACGGTTGATAGAGCTCTGGACATCATAACTAAGTTCCAAGAGCAGATAGCTAAAGGCATCATCTCAAAGAAGGATATGATAATCTGGCGACTGCGTCCTGAGATATATGACCTTGACTCTACAATAATCAAATATCTGCTGAAGAAATGGTACTTTCCTGATGAAGTAGAAGAGCTTCCAGAGGAACAAGAGAAAGCCCTCTTACTGACTTCATAGTCTTTGTGAGTTTATTTTGGATAGTCCAGACTAGTATATGTCAAATCGATAAAGGAATGACAGACCATGACCCCGAGAAAGCGGACTTCAGTAGAGGATGCAGGTCAGAGAGCTGCTTCATGTTGCGGAGAAGTCTAAACGACGTACAACTCTTGAGGAGTCTATGAGAAGAAGTCACCCAAGCTCTCATTCTTGAGGATGAACTCTCAGTCCTAGAGGTTTTCAAGAGGACCAATCTCAACCCTCGGACGGTTGAGCGCGTTCTGGATGTGGTTCATAGAGTTCAAGAAACATTATCTGAATACAGAATTATCGAAAGCAATGCAGCTATCATTCGAATACAGAATCCAAACGTCCATGAACTTGATACCATCCGGCTGAAACTTATTCCAAAAGAACGATATCTACCTGAACAGCTATCTATTGCTGAGAAACAGAGTATCTCCAAACTCCTGTATATGACATAAATACAAAGATTGGTCCGAACCCGATTCGATTGTAAAATATCACGCCGAGGAAAATTTGGATTATTCTCCAGGCAAAGAACATTCTTTTTGCCATGACTAACAAAATAGTAGATTGGGAAGATTGACCAGACTCCAATACGACTATAGAGTATGAGCGGAATAAGGAAAGGCTTATGTGTACAAAATAATATAATGCACACGACGTATGATGGAAACTGTAACTGCAAGACTACCAGAAGACATGATTAAGAAACTGGAGCTCATTGCCAAAGAAGAACATATTGATCGGTCGGAGTTGATCAGGAGAGCTCTGGCCATCGGAATACAGCAATTCCTATTGGAGAGGGCACTGAAGGCATATAGAGAGAAACGAGTTTCTCTCTGGAAGGCTGCCTCTATGGCAGGTGTACCACTAAGAGTAATGATGAAGGAGGCTGACAAAGCATCTATTTCCATCGCGTATGATGTGGATGACCTGGAGCGTGATCTTGCATTTGTCAGGGAGCAATAGAGTGGTCAGCAATGCAAGTCCACTAATCTATCTAGCAAAGGTCGGGAGAATTTCCATTCTAAAGGAACTGTTCCAAGAGATAATGATACCCCATGAAGTCCTCAATGAGACCTGTGGGCTTCAGGACTCACCAGATGCAATTGTTATTTCCTCAGCTGTTAAAGAGGGATGGATTCAAAGTATAGATATTACAAACAAAGACGCAGCTCTCATTGCAAAGAGCTCTGGGATTGATTTTGGAGAAGCCACAGCCATTCTTCTTGCAAAAGAGAAGAATGCCCTTCTTCTTATCGATGATAAAATGGGACGGAGTGCAGCAGAAATCCTAGGCGTACGATGCCTGGGTACTTTAGGAGTTCTACTTCAAGCCTTATCAAATTCGAATCTGAACTTTTCTGATTTCATTGCAACTCTTGATCAAATGATTGATTTGGGATTTCGATTGGACTCCAAGGTATACGGGCAAGTCTTGAAAATAGCGAGAGGTATTAGTGATAACATATAGACTCCAATATTGTATGCGCACAACAATCCTACTCATAGAAGACATTAGACTGCAGTAGAGCAATTATTTAGTGAACAATATCAAGAGGATTGGAACGAATCCGATTCGATTGTGATGTGCCTACAAACAGTGCAAGAACGGGGTTTCTATACACTCGATACCATGAGTAAAGTAAATAGCGAACCTGTTGTATTGAATATGGGTGCCCTGAACAAATGAATAATGAAGTCCTTCATCTTCTTGAGTCATGGCATGAACCTGTCAGTTTCAAGGTAGAAGTCATCAAGGATGGCAACTGCAGAGCTGATCATAAGAAAGGCAAAGTCTTCACATTTGACTGGCACACACCTGAAGGATTATGTGGGGAGAGTTTTGTAGGCATGTATCCACTTTTGCAATCTCTACGAGTACTTGGCGACATGCGAGAGTTGGGTAGTTCCAAACGCAATGAACGAATTTACACGTGCCCCTCAAGAGTGATTCAGTTTCGTGTTGAGGCTGTCTATAGATGCAATCTCTGTGGGAATAACCTTCCAATAAAGAACGGAGAAATTATTGCCAAGAAGATAGAGAATAAAGAGAGTGATCTATGGTTCCGAGTATGTTCAGATTGCTTTGAGAAACATCAGTACAAGATATTGAAGTGGTAGAGAAGGACAAATGATGTACACAATCTCAGAATTTTATCTGTCCGAACCATCTCCGTATACTAAAAGCAGGACATATCCAAAGATTATTAACTATAGTTTACTAATTTTTTAGATATGATAATCACTCCAATACTTGTTTCATTACGAGAAGGGATAGAGATTGCCCTTATTCTGGCAATAATCCTGACTTATCTCCGTCAGACATCACGGATGGAGTTGAAGAGATACGTTCTATTTGGAGTCATATTTGCTATACTGACAAGTCTTGGAATTGGATTTGTAATGTACCTGGTCTGGGGAATTCTTGAAGGGCCAGCTGTAGCAATATTTGAAGGGACTGTAGTTCTCGTAGCTGCTTTTCTTCTAACTACCATGATTCTGTGGATGTGGAAGACTGGTTCAAGAATAGCAACTGAGATTGAGGAGTCCGTGGAACGAGAGGTTGGAGTGAAACAGGGAATAGGACTACTCATGCTGACCTTTGCCCTCATTTTACGAGAGGGTGTAGAGATTGTGCTTTTCACGATAGCCCTTGTGATACAAGATGGTGTCATCACATATCTTGGAATCGCACTGGGTTTCGGAATTGCCATTGTCCTTGGAGTTGGATTTTATACCGGTTCCATGCGACTTAGTCTTGGCACTGTATTCAAATGGACCTCCATTCTCTTGGTATTATTTGCAGCAGGAATGATTGCCTATGGTATTCATGAACTCCAAGAAGCAGGACTACTCCTGATTGGTCCGGTGGAGATTTGGAATATTAATCCTCCATTACTCCCTGATGGGTCTTATCCTCTGCTTCATGAGAATGGACTGATTGGAAGTCTTGCAAAGAGTCTATTTGGTTATAATGGAAATCCCTCGGCACTTGAAGTGGCTGGATATGTAGGTTATCTAGTGGTTGTATCTATTATATATTTGAGAATAAAGAAAGGTATGGAAAAAGAAAAGTCTAGTCCAGAAGAACAACTTGTTTCATCAGCTAGGTCCTAGACTAAAAACGCGTTGAACCCTACAAAATAAGGAAGTTACTGAAACACAACCAAAAAGTATCATTTGTTTTGAATTTGTAGTTTCATAGTCACTAATGGAATAGAATCTTCTGATAAGCATTTGAAATGAAAACGACATATAGAAACTACCTTAACTGGACAATCCAATCTTGATAATAAGAGTAGAAAGAAAAGAAAAAGAAAAGGGGGCCTAGTTCATTGTATAAAGGCCACAAAGCAAGAATGACATTGAAAGATAGAGTAAGAAGAATGTTCAAGGGCAATAAACTCTGTACGATTGCATTTGACGCCCTTGAGAGAGATGTTGAAGTACAGACTATACTTGAAGATACAAATCGTATGGCTATTGACAGGATGGGATACTCGGATCATGGCCACACTCACTCACTGATTGTAACTAAAAGTGGTATCCAGTTGTTTAATGCAGTAAAGGATAGTATTCACCCATCAATCGTACAAGAAGAAACTGGTACATTGGAGGATGCACAGCTAATCATTCTAATGGCATGCTATCTGCATGACATCGGCATGACAGTCAGTCGTGAGGGCCATCATATTTTCTCGGTCACTCTGGCAGCACCAATTGTAGATAGAATTCTCACTAAGGTGTATCCAAAAGATTTTCACAAACAGGTTCATGTTCGAGGACACATACTACATGCAATATACAGTCATGACAAAATGATTACTCCGCAGACTATAGAGGCAGGAATCGTTGGTATTGCTGATGCGCTAGACATGACAAAAGGACGAGCACGAATACCCTTTGAAGCAGGTAGGGTGAATATTCATTCTGCATCTGCTATGTCAATTGATCGTGTTAAAATCAAGAAAGGCGAGGAAAGGGAAGTCCGAATTGAAGTCACGATGAATAATGCATCTGGAATATTTCAAATCCAAGAATTACTGGAAGAAAAGATTCGAAGTGCACCACAGCTAGTAGACCACATAGAACTGGTTGCTATCATGGGTGATAGAGAAGAGTCAATAATTGGAGAAACGCTTAGAATCTTGTAGCAGTAACACGGGATAAATCACATCATAGTCACTTTCGAGTTCGTACACTCTTTTATCTATGGTAGCTCCATTTAGTAAGGTATATGTACGACTAGAGACAGTTACCGCTCAATCTGAGCTGTATTCTAAATACCTTGAGGTTGAACAATTGTGCCACTAGACCCGATTGACCAACAAATAATCGATATGCTCCAAGAAGATGGACGAAGATCATACAGTGAGATTGCAGATGAAGTCGGTCGTACTGAGGTCACAATCAGACGACGCGTGCGACGCCTAATAAACGAGGGAATAATCAAGAAATTCACTGTTATACTCGACCCACTTAAGATTGGACGTAAAATTGGTGCCATCGTCAGAGTCAAAGCTCAGATGAAACAAGCATCTATAATTGCTGAAAAGGTAAAAGAATACGAAGAGGTTGACGAAGCGTATTTCTTGGATGGCGCATGTGGAGTCATGCTAAAAGTGACTGTAGATGATCTTACACAACTAAAGTTGTTTCTTGAGAAAAAGCTGGGCAAAGTACCTGGTGTTGGGGAAGTAGAAACATGCATTGTACTTGAAACAGTAAAATCAGCTTTCTGAAACTGAGGACCAACTATTGCAACGCTCATTATCCATATCTAAGAAGAATCTAGAATCTCTTTACAGTCATGCAGAGAAATGTCTTCCTTACGAATCAGTGGCACTACTCTTCGGAAATTCTACCGAATCAGAGGTCAATGTGAAAAGAATTGAACCCGTGGATAACGAGATACAATCAAGCACTGAGTTCATGGTGAATCCAGAAACTCAGTATCGTCTGTTGATAGAAGCTGATAATAGGGGTGAGGAACTCGTCTGTATTTTTCATTCTCATCCAGCTCCCCCACGTCCTTCTGAAAGGGACCTTAGATATATGCGTCTAAACCCCGTTATATGGTTAGTTGCATCAAAACAGACTGGGTCTTGGCAGTCCAAAGCCTATTACTTGACTGATACGAAATTAGAAGAAGTACCTGTGAAGTTGCATGAATAATACTACCTGTGTAGACCTTTGAGAGTTCCAGAGGTCTTTTTCGGCTCAAATGAAACCTTTGTATCTGCTATCGTTCCCAACAATGATGCTGCAGTAATCACATGATCAAGATGAGGAGCTGTACATTGCAGGAAACCTATTCCTGTTTCTTTGTTATATTCGTTAATATACAATCTACACTCTGAGGTAGTAATCTCGCCATAGAGTGAAAGAACATTTTTCCAAATTGCTTTTGCAATCTGTTTTTCAGTCACAGGGTTTCCCTTCTGATGTAACTTGAAGAGCAAGTATCGTTTTCGTAGCTTTTTCAATTCTCACTCCTCCTCACAACTTCGACACCTGGTGCAATCATATCTGGAGAGATTTTCCTTTTATTTCTCTCAAGCAACTCATGTGGCAATTTGAACACTGCATCTCTAGCGGATTGAAAATCAAGACCTAACATTTGTCCAATATATACGAGAGCCATCGGTGCTCGCATATGCATAGGCTCCTTAGCACCACTAGATATCATAACGGGCATTTCAACCGCTTTTGCGATACTGATTGCTTCTCGATAATACTTCAGCATTTTCGATCTTACAAGACCTATGACATTGATTAATGGAGCAACCACTACTTCAAGAAAAGTACCTGATTCTGCTGCTAACTTTGCGGTAGTAGTTCTTAGAGATTTGCTTCCTGAAGTTCCGTAAAGTGTGATTAAATCTATTCTACCATCAGATGCTGCCCAATTAAGACCATCAATCCCTCCCAAGGATAAAGAAATCAAAAGCGACCTATTCCTGATTTGATTTAGAATTTTCTTTAGGTGATTCAACTGCTTTGTTGCTATCTCTTCTCTTCTAACAAGAAAGAAACCCTCTTCCTGAACCGATTCCGTTTGTTCGACGTCAAAAGATGTTGCTATTCCAGTAAAACCAAGTGTTTTTGCCATATCCTTGAAAAGATGAACATCATTTTTGTTTGAAGGGCATACATTGAGATCTATGGGCTGCATCAATCAAGCGCTCCTATATCTCTTATACGTTCGACAATCATCGCTTTTGCTTTATCTCTTTCACATCTTGGGTATTGACGTATATGATAGCTAATCCTGATTAAATCTGGTCTATTGCCAAGATGTATGTTGTTCAGATAGGCTGATTGCTTATCAATTCTAACAAAGAACACACACTTCTCATCCAAGCGAATATCAAGAGAACGAAGCAAGTTTCGTTGGTCCTCCTCAGACAGATTATCCAGAAGATAAGTAAACGCTTTGTCACAATTCCTTTTTCCACTCAGAGTGGCATGAATCACTTGGATTGGGTCATGTAGATGACCCTCCGTCTTTTCAATTCTAACCTTTATTTTCTTACGAAGTTCTTCCGGGAATAGATTGAAACATGCAATCCTTACTCTCTCGACTACTTCAGTTGCACGGGAAAATGCCCGAGCTTCCACTCTATCAAAAAAAATCTCGGATGACAGAGTGGAATCAGTCATAATGTCTACTTTCCAGTGTTGCCCTTGGCACCTAGACTGGGTCGGACTTTTTCTGCGCCTTCGCCTTTCTTGCGAAGTCCACGGCTACGTTTTCCTGCTGAAGTGAGTCCACGACTCTCACGTCCTTTTTGAACAGGATCGCAAATCCAATTTATTTTTGGATCATTATAGATTGAGGGATGGTTCGGGTCAACAAGTATGACTTCATGCCATACCCACTTATGATCTGAGCCAACCCAATATGAGTTCAATACACGCATATTGGGATATTTTCGTGCTACACGCTCTTCAGCAATCCATCGCCGTGATTTTTGGGGTGTATATTTTCTTACACCAAGACTACGGGGTTTTCTTCCCATTCTTGGACGAGGCTTTTCACGTGGGCCACGTCCTGTCTTTACTCTAATTACTACATAACCCTGCTTTGCCTTATACCCTAAAGCACGAGCACGACTTAATCTGGTTGGTTTCTCAAGGCGCACAATACTACCTTGTTTTCTCCAGACAATCAATCGACTTCTTACGAGCTCTGAACGCTCCTTTTGTTCGTCTAACCACTGTTTATCAATTCGTTTATACGCGGACATGTCTAATCCATCCTTTGTAGTGAATTATTCTCTTTGTTTGTGGTTCAGCCCAAATAGGGCCACATCCCTGCGGACGTATCCGCCAACACAAAGGAAATGGTATCGGCCTCAGGACACTATTGAGGCCGATTGAATCGATATCTGAATCCTTAAAGATGTAACGATAGCACGCGTTCTGTTCATACAAGGTCGTTTCTATGCAAGTTCATCGATTATCTTCTGTGCGGTGAGGTCACCAACACGGTCTTGGGCTTCCCTTGTTGATGATGCAATATGTGGCGTTGCAATTAGTAGTGGATGTTTGATAATACTCCAATCACTAGGGGGTTCTTCCTCAAACACATCAAGACCAGCACCTGCAATCTTACCTTCATCAAGTGCCTTGACTAATGCCTTCTCATCAACAACTCCACCTCGGGCGGTGTTTACTAGGAATGCTGTTTCTTTCATCATCTCAAACTGTTTCTCACTAATCATGTTCTTGGTCTGTGGAAGAAGTGGAACATGAAGAGTCACATAATCAGAACGCGTCAAGAGATCGTCGAGCTCTGTACGTTCAGCTCCCATCTCCTTGCAAATATCATCAATGTCTAAGACATCGTAAGCCAGCACCTCCATCTCTAAGGCTTTGGCCCTCTTTGCAACTTCTTGGCCAATTCTACCAAAACCGACAATCCCAAGCGTCTTATTCCAGAGTTCAGTGCCAGTCAGTTTCTTCTTTTCCCATTTCTCAGTCTTCATGGAACTATCCGCACGAGTTATGTTTCGTGCTAATCCAAACATGTGTGAGAATACCATTTCAGCAACTGAAACTGTAGGTGCTTCTGGAGTATTTAGCACTTTGACTCCTTTCTCTTTTGCTGCGTCTTGGTCAACGTTATCAAGACCAACTCCAGCTCGTACTACGACTTTGAGTTGATCTGCACTCTCAATTACCTCTTTCGTAATTTTAGTAGCACTTCTCACAATGACACCATCAAAACCCTTGATATGTTCTTCAATGGGCCCATCCTTAGTTGCATCCCGAAGGACAACTTCAATTCCGGCATCTTTGATTTTTGCTACGGCTGAATCTGCTATTGGATCTGCTACAAGCACACGTGACATTGTCAAACCCTCTTTGAGTTATGGTCAAAATCGGATGCTGCTCCGACTTAAATCTGATGTCTGCGACATTTTCTTATCTGAGTACTTCTCTTGTGTTATACATGAAGAAAGAATTGAAACCCTTTACATCTCTTGTGCCTTGCCCAGTTGTGCTACTCAGCGTTAAAGGCGATAAACATCCAAATATTATCACCCTCTCATGGGCTGCGAATATATGTAGTAAGCCTCCAAGTATTGGTCTTGGAATTCGTCCTGAACGATATAGTTATGATTTAGTAAAGCAAGCTGGAGTGTTTGTTGTAAATATCCCTAGTAGTGACCAACATGATGCTGCAGTATTCTGTGGAACGAAATCGGGAAAGGACCATGATAAATTCAAAGAGTGTAATCTGACTGCTATTCAAGCCAGTAAGATTGATGCCCCTCTCATTGAAGAATGTCCAATTAATATTGAATGTAAGACTATCAATATTATGAATGTCGGTGCTCATGATTTATTCATCGCAGAGATTCTTGCAGTTCATATGGATGAGTCTATTCTCAATGAACGGAACAGGATGGATGTCGAAAAGAGTGCATTATTCACCTATCTTCCAACCACAGGTGAATATTGGAGCCTAGGTAGCAAGATTGAATGAACTCAATCCTGCTTAGGTGTGGCATGCAGGTGTAGAACAGAACAGTTCGGGGCTGTTACCTTGACAACATGGTCGCTATCAGGAATCAATGACTCCTTGATGAAAATATCAAACACCCCTCTGTTTCTGTACTCAACAATGACGGGCTCATAACCTAGTAGATGGAATAGTCCACAAGCTAACTTTGCATTATGAATACTATCCAAGCGCGAAAGCACAGGAATCCAATCATAATTGTACAGCTCCGCTTTAGAGGACATACCTACCCACTTTAGAACAGGCCATGATTCAGCTGGAGGTACCTCTCTACAGGGGACCAGAATAAATTCTGACCTTCCGCGACTGTAGACAGTAGGAAATGCTCCTCGTCTACCAAGATGGTATCCTTCAGACTTTGCTTCTGCCAGTGTCTTATACACCTGCAATATTTCGCCAGCTCCAGTGTTTTGCTCAATAATAAACACACAGTCAAAGCCTGTGTGTTCAGATGTAAAGATTCAATGCGAAATCATGGCAAAATCTGTCAGAAACATGCATAGTACTATCAGTTCTATGTACTATCTTCTGTTGGTGCTTAAATTCAGAACAATGGTACAGAAATGCTTTCGCCATCTATTTGGTGCCCTTTGCTGAAACAATCTTGATGACATCTCTGTCCTTTAATTCATGCTTTTCTGATACTTTCATCTTCGTTCTGGCATCAATAGCATGGATAAAGGAATCCATAAGATCAGTATGAATCACTCCTGCAAACTCCTTTGCTGTAGTGCCTTCTGGTACAAGAAATACATCAGGAAGGACATTTCCATCACTATCAGTCAATGTATTTGCATCATGAACTGGATACACTGTAATCATATGCAGAAACTCGAAGACTGCTTGATTTAGAATGTTCTGTACTCCGGAGCCATTGTATTTCTTCAATATATCGGTCTTGATTTTTTCCAGTTGCGCAATTTCGCTCTCGCTCAACTTATCTGGTTGAAGAATCTCAAAATTATCGTCACCTGGAATATATTTGATAATCTTCTTTTGCTCTAGGTCTTTCAACACTTTTTCCGCTAATGCACTGACTGGGATGACCAAATAATCGGGGAATGTTTTTTGTAATCGTAAGTAATTGTCTTCTGCCTTGGCCCGGTCAATCTTGTTGGCGGCAATGATGATTGGTTTCGAAACATGTCGCAAGATTGATACAAAATTTCGAATCTCATCATCTGTCCACTTGTCTGCTGCTTGAGCCGTAAGACCTGAGGTTCTTATTGCTCTAAGAATGTGTGAACGTGTGATTTGAAGTCCAGAGAGCTTTGCTAGCAGAAGTTCATCCAATTTTGCTCCTTCTGCACGGACACGTGAAGAAATTCGTCGCCACTCTTTCGTCACAATATTAAACATCCATTCAGTCAGCTCTTCTTCAAGAAATCTGACATCGTCAATTGGATCATAACTTCCAGTGTCAATCTCCTGACCTTCCGCATCAAGAGACCCACTGGCATCAACAATATGAATGAGAACATCCGCCTGACTCAAATCGTCAAGAAACTGGTTTCCCATTCCTCTTCCCTCATGTGCTCCTGGTACAAGCCCTGCAACATCAATAAGCTTCACTGGAACAAGTCTGACCCCATCAATGCAGATGGAGTTCTTTGGATTGTCTTCTACATCAAAATCATTACAAGCACACTGAGTTCTTACATGGGTCACTCCCACATTTGCCTCAATTGTTGTAAATGGATAGCTACCCTCCTTGAACTTGGTCATGCATGCAGCATTAGTGAAAGAAGTCTTGCCACAAGAAGGTTTTCCGATAATACCAATACTGAACCCCATCAATATCGACCTCTACATGTAATACAAGAATAGAATTATCTCAGAGATAAGTGTTCACTCCTATTGGCGAAATACGTAAAAACAAAACCAAAAGTTACGAAACAAGTTTATTATTTCATACGGAAGAGATAATACCGATAGTTTCAGTTTGTAACGTACTGGATGGTGATATATATTGCACAGACGAAGAAGAGGCGGTCGAGGAAGATTTCCAATTCAACCAAATATAGATACGAAACCAAAAGCTGAGAGTTTGATTCCAAATCCTTCCGAAAAACAACCACCGATATACCTCGATCTTGCTGAAGCTGAAGTTCTACGACTTGTTGACATTGAGGGATTATACCAAGAGGAAGCAGGTAGTAGGATGGGTGTATCCAGAGGAACTATCTGGCGTTTACTATCCAGTGCTAGGTCTAAAATGGCGCGTGCATTATTTGAAGGTCGCAAACTCATAGTTGGCATTGCTGAAGAGATAGCAGAATAACTTCACTCAAATTATTGCTGATACGACATCCAAATCCAGTATGACCATTTGTTAAGCCATAAAGAAGCACAAAATCGTTGTTTATCCGTCATAATACTCCATTCTATGAAAGGAGAAATAGGATTGCCAGTTTCCTCAATAAAACGCCGGCAGAGTGCAATATGGCTACACATACATGTCTAACGCTCTCTTATATGGTGTTTTTACTAGTTCTATGGTGGAGAGAACGGCCTTGCGACAGGAATTAGTTTCGAATATGGAGCTAATCAGCGATTACATATTGATTCGACATCCTTCCATCCCTAGATACTATGACCCGATTACAAGACCATATGTTGCCATCATCATCCAAGACACTCGCACAGGGGAGAAATCAAGGAAATACATCTCACAAGGTGGATCGCTTGACTCTGATGGTAGAGAACCTCTTGTTGTTGCTGAAATAGATGAATTGGCAGCACAACTTGATCCAGGGGCTCTTCTTGAGGTCCGTTTTAATTTCATGCGTGCAAATCTCTACAAACTGGAGATTTTGGATGGTGTGCCCTGCTGGAGATGGATTGGCAAATATCGTGGACATACTGATTTCGATTATCCCTCTGCATTTGATTGGTTCAAACTGGTGGACGAAGAACAGATAGTCACTCCTAGAGAAGTACCTGTATAATCTATCACTCGCTTGAATCAATAGCTCTTTTACCTCAAATGCATATATTATAGATTATGTCACATGGTGCCACTGATGTGAAATGGTGTCGGATAATCCCCGAGTATGAGAAGATAGAGGAGTACAGAAAAGCACAAGCTGATGCCCATGCGGAACGTGAAACACGAGGGGCTTTGATGCTGGAAGACATCTGTCGACCCCATGATCAGGATTGACAGGTTGATTCTGTTAGCTTTATGAATAACTTTAAAACTTGGAGGGCGAGTCTTTGAATCACAACAGGAACTTGGTGACTTATTCAAGCAGCTGTTTGTTCAAATAGCGGGTTGGGGAAGCCAGGATTTAGTTAAAATATTGCTTGACTAAATGGCAATCTATCCCGCGGGGCTCATATGGCGGTTCCGCCTACGGGCTTCGCTTCGGGAAACCCCGAGATCAAAGGTTCGAATCCTTTACCCGCTACCATTCTAATTTTGAGTACGCATAACGCTTTTAATCAAAAATAAAGCCCAATCAATCTAGTTCACTCGCCACGATACGATAGACCTCGGTGCCATTAGGTAGTTTCACCAGTTCGATGTTCCCATCCTCCAAGTTGATGGCAAAAGCCCTTTCGAGAGCCTTGGGATAGTACCACGAGAGTCTCTTGCTGATCTCCTCTTTTGAGAAACCGTCTTTGTGTTCCTGTAGAATTCCACAAATAGCATCTGCCAAGTCAAAAGCATCTGCGTAGAATGCTTTTCTTGCAGCTCTCTCATCCGCCTCCCGATTCATCTCCTCTTCTGCTCGCTTGTATTCTTCGGTCTTCTCATACTCAGGAATCAAGTAACACCACTTGGTTAGTTCATCACCATTGTATTCATAGTGTTTCTTAATGAAGTTGGGGACACTTATCCTAACTTTGTCCTCTGTATTATATCCCATTTTTGCCAGTTCAGTAATAACTTCTGTAACTTTCATCATACCCAACATCTCATCACTTCGCTTCATTTGTATGATCCTGATTATTGATAAATCAACAGAACTAAGATTACGAAGTTGTTGTTCCTCTTCCGGTGAGAATAATTTCAGATGCCAGATAGGAGTGTATTTCGGCATATTCCATCTATCATGAGGATAATCGAAGACAAGATTGAACTGAAATGCAATCAGCCCCTCATCAATTATTTCATCAATATCTTTACCTTCAAACTCATCAGAGATGACCTGTTTCAATACTTTCAGGGGTATTTTTTGGTCTATTTCCGATTTCAGTTTCTTACCAATTATTTTCAATATTCTTTCAGATGTCATATTATAGCAAATCCCTCCACCTATCCGACACCTGAAGCCCCTCAGACTCCAGCTCATTTGCAATTTCTAATGCGAAATCTTTGTTTTTTATAATGAACTCGTAAACCTTCGAAAATTTCCTATGATGATTTGGTGGAGCAAGCAATGCCCACCTAATTGCGTCTTCTTTGGTAGAAGTAGAGCTAGCCCATTTGACAGATACACTTCCTGTTTTTCTCGATAGTGTAATCTCTGTAGGGTCAAAAGAACACTCTATTCCTAAAGGTTTTAGTATGGAAAACACCTCATTTCTCAATAATCTACTAGGAGTATTGTCTATTTTAGTTGCTATCATTTCAGCTATTTTATCTCCCTTGTCTGCTCTTCTCTCTAATTCAGTGAATGCAATTCGTATTCTCTCCCCTTCTTCATATCCCAAGGACTGACTCTCAGCCATTGATTCTCCTGTTTCCTCAATGTAGCATACTTCCTCGTATGTCAGTATGCTTTGAAATCCTCTCTCTCTGTAAGATTCGTTTCCATGACCTATGTATACAGTAACATTACGTGTTATTGAAAACTTCCCGCTTGAAAAACAGCCATCTTCTGGGACCATCTCACACAGGTATAGAATCTTCATCTCCAATGTTTCTTTGATGATAATCTCATGGAGTCCTAAATTCTTAATTGTTTTATTCCCTCGAGGAATCCCCCACTTCTCAGCTAATACTCCAAACGGTCTTGGAAAACAGA
>CAZSWP010000002.1:142592-159104 GCA_964610875.1 uncultured archaeon | reverse complement strand
CTGACCCCTTCCTTTTCAAGAAAGCTGTAGGCTGCACACCAGTAGATCCCGGTGGACTCCATCACCACCACAGAGACCCCGATGGACCGCAGCCACTCGGTCATCTTGTCGAGACCGGACCATGAGTTGGAGAAGGTCTTCTTCATCACAGGTTCTGCTCCCACCAGGCCAAGGTCGTTGGCCTGACCAGGGAGAAAGTGACGATTGTGTTCGTCCAGGTCACCAATGGCTGCACACACCAGAGTTGACTTGGAAACATCGATTCCGCAATACTTTAGAGGAACAAGTGTTGTATCCTTCATTGAAAGTACATCCTATTACTTTCAGGACAAGGGACGACCAGATGGACAATTTTCAATACGTGCTCGCAGCACAAGAAGATGTATTCGTCAGGTCGTCCTGAATCATTTTGGACACCGTCATCTCAGTGACAAGTTTGTCTCGATTCATCATGTCCTTCAAAAATAACTATACACACTTGCACTCATATCTTTTGGACACCAGAGTGATGTACCTCCATAAACGGTAATGGATCGTACTCTGTGAGGTTATTCTATGTGTCTGGTCAACCTCACAATACTATGATTATCTTTTGCTATACAAAGACCTACAGATGTACATTCTTTATTCAATCATTCACTAAAGAAATGTCCAACTTTGACCAGATTTCTTGTAACTGTTGGCAACCCGTATGTCATTGATAGAAGAGCAAGTAATTCCGATCTATACCCCCTCATGAATACTGCAAAATCATTACTATCATCTTTCAATTTCACAGCAAATACACCGATTAAAGAAATAATCATCAACGAAATTCGGATGGATTTTGTACTGATAGATGTAGGTGGAGTTTTTTGTTTGCTTGTACTTGTTGTATTTCTAAGACGACGTTAGTTCTAGGTTCAACTTTCAATTGCCAGTGATCTTGCAAAGGTCATATATCCAGTATGCCCGACCATCCATGTTGTAGGTCTTGTCTTTCCTTCTCGAACCATAATCTCTCGCTGTAGCACTTCTATGGTCTTTATCAATCCCCACTTACCTTCTTCAGAGAGTGCTTTACAGGTCTTCATCACTTGTTCAATCGTAGGGCTGTAGCTAGCAATGAAGTGACTTGTTTTTAATACACGATGAACCTCATTAACAACAAGCCAAGGGGTTGCTAGGTCTAAGACCGCCGCATCAATATCCTCTTCCTTGATACCATCCATGATATCTTGATTATACATGGTTATTCGATCCATGTTTGCATAACGCTCAAGGTTTCTTTTTGCACCGTTATACATATCCTCCCTAATCTCGTAGGTGTACACATGACCTTTATCGCCTACAATCCGTGAGAGAATCCATGTGAGAGACCCTGACCCAGTTCCTGATTCCACAACACGTGAACCATTGACTATTCCCGCTTCATTGATTATTGTAGCAGCATCTTTTGGATAGATAATCTGAGTATTTCTTCCCAGAGAGATTTGAATATCATTTTGACTGGGTTTATGTATTTGGAACTCTTTTCCTGAATGACTCTCTACTTTGATTCCATATGGGCGCCCGATGATATCATCATATTCGATTATACCCTTGTTTGAGTGGAACTGCTCTCCTTTCTTGACTCGTCTTATCCAATTCCGTCTATGATCTAGGAATATGAACACATGAGCTCCATCTTCGATTCTCTCTGGCATATCTCATTGGTCCTTTTCAAGTGGTTTTGAGTTTGATGGTATCATCTTTTTGAGCTATGGCGCGTGCCTACAAAGCTTTATCCGAAAAAACTCAATTCTCTTTAGTGAGGGACTACAGTGGAAGACAACCAGCCACCATCAAATGTATCGGATGAAACCGAAGAGCCAGACACTAAGAATTTAGTCGAGCTCATACCCAAGGATTCTCTACAATATCATCCGCTTGTAACAGACCCCTTGGATTTACACGTTGACCTAAGTCTTGGTGTAATTCTAGGTCGAACGGAATCGTTTCATAAAAAATACCGTCAAGGTGGAATAGGCCTCCTTGGCGCTGTAACTGAAGAATCAGAAGATGCTTTGACCTCATTGACAGGAATGCCTGTTCATTTAGATCTCATGAGTCCACACGTTTTACTAGTAGCAGGAAAAAGAGGTTCTGGTAAGAGCTATACTCTAGGAATAATTGCTGAGGAGCTTGCTCTTGCAATGGAACGCCAAGAGATTGAAGTAGCCACCGTCATGATTGATACAGTAGACGTTTTTCGTCAAATGGTTGATGAGAACTTGGATCAGACGGATTTATTGAAGAAGTGGGGTCTCGATCCTAAAGCATTTCCAGCTCATGTATATATCCCTCGAAAAACCTACGCTGGCCTTCCTGATGAGGTGAAAAAGAAGTCCCGACTACGTCCATTAGCAATCAGCCCACGTGAACTATCTGTTAGTGATTGGGGATATGTGTTGGAAAAGGGTGGTCAACTAAGTACCGCAATGGAGAACCTAATTGCGGAGATTATCGAGACCATTCGAAAAGGATACTCTCTAGAATCAGGAGATAGAATTCCACTCAAACGTGATTTCAGTATCAAGGATATGGTTTATTGTATTGAGAATAATCCAACAATTGAAGAACTATATCAGGCATCTACACGGACAGCAATGATCCAACGACTCAAACGCGCAAATCGACTTGGTGTGTTCCTTCCTGGAGGGACCAGTGCTCAAGACCTTGCAGTAGGAGGGCAAATCACAATAATCGATGTTGCGCCTCTGGGTTCTGATGCAGAAGCAGTCTTGGCAATACTCACCAACATGCTCTGTAGACAAGTACTAACTTACAGAATGGCATGGACCGATGAGGGCTCAAGTGCACGTGAAGAGCTTCCTCCAACATGGCTTATCATTGATGAAGCGCATACACTTGTCCCACGGTCCGGCAATACACCTGCTAAGGATGCCGTGATAGGGTATGCCAAACTTGGTCGTAGATTTGGATGCAGTCTGGTCTTGTGCACACAACAACCCTCTGCAGTTTCAGATGATGCAATCTCACAGGCTGATTTGATTCTCTCTCATTCACTATCACATGACACGGACATACGTGCGTTGCAACAGAGAGCACCTGCTGTGATGCCTGATCAATTCAAAGACAAAGTATTCATCAGTAGCCTTCCTCGTGGTGTTGCACTAATCTTTGATCAAACAACTGAGAATAAACGTGGGTTCATCATGCAAGTGAGACCCCGCTTGTCACAACATGGAGGTTCTGATCGTTTATCAGGCCTATTCGAAGCAGCTCATCTCCTAGGGACAGAAGAAGATGTGACAGAACTCTTTGATGAAGAGATAGAAGAAATGGAACATGATGAAAGCGATACTACTCCTGATGTTATTCCTGAAGATGAAGCACTTCCTGATGTACCTCGACCACCAATCAAACTCAGCAAAGAAGACTGGCAAGTACTGGATGAATGGATGAAGGGGTATGTTGAAAGCATGTTTGAGGAGAAGATGCAAGAATTCACAGTCACTGATGAACCATCGCCTCATAGTGAAGTAGTAGAACCAGTCGAAGAAACTGATACTACTAGTGAGAGGATTTTACAGATCCATATTGACGCATCAGTCAAACTTGATACCGATTTGAGTTCGTTGAAAGTTCGTGAATTTGCATTTCTTGATGAGGATCTTTTTGAGAAAGCTATGCGCCGTAAAGTCCTCTATGCTCCAAAGTCACATGAATTCTTGTTCTCTTACGAATCAAATCATCGTGACTCTGTGGTCTTATTGAGCGATGTTGCAGAGCCCGTTCCACTTGCTGAGAAAGTCGCTGCAGTTCTAAAGAAATCAGAAATGGATATTGTTGATATTGTTGAAGAGGATGACTTCTCATTTGTACTATTAAGAAAAGATGGTATTAGAGCAGCGTTCACAATTGCAAGAAGTGGACCTTTGGTATGTTTACTTGTTGTCTTCGTTGGGTCTGTACAACGAGATGTGGAAGGTATGGCTGATAAAATAAGACAGGCATCAGTGAAGTAATACCGTTGATGAATGGTCTTATAAGGCGAATCCATATTTTCCGCTTGGTGTCTAAATGAGCAAGGAAGATATACGTCCCCCAGTAAACCTAAAGATTGCGTCAATGACTGACCTTGCTAGAATGTTAGTATCATGGTCGCAGAGAGATAGACCGGCGAGTATGTTATATTTCGAGCATAAAGGAAAGCACATCTACGGGACACTGATTTCGAATCATGGTTATTACGAGATGTATGGGTTACCTCTTTGGATATACATTGAAGGTGATGCTCCTCCTGAGGGCAATTTTCTTGCATACAAAGCAAGACCCAAAGAGAGTCTCAAGTTTGTTGATGCATTCGAATCTGAACCCATGATTGTGCATCTTCCAATCATCAAACTCTCTGAGAAATTAGAGATACTCGACATATAGTATTGATATCTGTATACTATTCTCTTGACTTTGTTGACCAAAATGTCTTGGTCTTATCTAATAGCCATTCCTTTAGGTCCATAAGCGCTAAACCATGGTCGAATGCTAAGTCTTCTTGACCGATCTCACTTAGTTTCCTCCATTCTGCATCCGCGGCATCGTCGCCTCCCTTTGCTTCACCGCTGATGTATCTGCCAATGAAAACGGTATTTACATGATGTTCTCGTGGGTCTCGGTCAGGTGCACTATATACTCCAAGAATCCCAACCACTTCTGCCTCTATGCCAGTTTCTTCCATGACCTCACGGACAGCGGCTGCTTCTGCAGTTTCACCATAATCAATGAATCCTCCTGGAAATACCCACGAACCGTTGAAAGGTTCACGAGCTCTTTTTACAAGGAGAATCTCATCATCTCTTATTACAGTCATGTCGATTGTTGGTTTTGGATTACGATATTTCATCAGTACAACTCCCTTGGTGATGCCCTCAGATAGTTGGCAACAAGTACACCCGAGAATAGGAGGAAAGCAAGCCAAATGACAAGAGTGACTATCAATAAATCGGTTTTGAAGAAGAGTTCCACTATCAGAAACATGCCTACAATTGCTATGTTCAATGGACCTCCCAGAGTAGTATCATTCTTGACTCCCACAATCCTACGGATGAGGATCATTAGTACCACTATTCCGAGTGATATCCAATTGACATATGAAGTAAATAACCATGCAAGATTGAGGAACGGTATAGTAATACCCTCAACTAATGGCACTGGCGGAAGGTAGATGTATACGAATATCAGGAAGAGAATGAGTTCCCCAAAACGAATCCAATTCGTAGGTGTTTCAGAGTATGTTACTCCGTACACTCCTCGGTCATACTCCTTCGCAGCGAAGTACAGGAAATAGACCGGTGCACCAAAACTGAGTGCATTTACCAGACATTGTGCAATTCCATATACTACTGTAAACCAGAAGGAACTCCATGCTCCTAGAATACCCTCCCAGACCAAGAGATAGTTCGGTATGAACTGTAGCATGATATAGCCGGGTAAAATACAGAGTGCAATAGCTGCTAAGCCTCCAAGAATAGATGCTCCTCTTCTATTTCCAAACTTGCCTATTCCTATGGTATAGAAGAC
Source organism: uncultured archaeon (assembly GCA_964610875.1). Taxonomy (GTDB): domain Archaea; phylum Asgardarchaeota; class Thorarchaeia; order Thorarchaeales; family Thorarchaeaceae; genus CAZSWP01. Next base: position 153,542 of record CAZSWP010000002.1, on the reverse strand, counting down.
ACGTCCTGCTACAACGAGTCCTCCAATTATTGCAATAGGTGCAATGATCATAGGTAAGACAAAGAAGGTCATAACGAAGGCTGCGTTGATACCATAGAATATTCTCCAGCGTAGGGGTACTGTAGTGGTTGTTTCTTGCATGAGCTGAACAGTATTAGCAAGTCGATATCTAGTATAGTAAATGCCGCCTACCCAAGGAGCTGAGAAGATGATTGGTACTACTATGTGATGAAATAGTAGATTCAGAACCGGGTCGGTAAAGGGTTCTATCCTAAATGGCAAAAAAAGCATAAGAAGTAGGAAATAGATTGGTCCCAGAATTGCCAGAACCACTACGACAACTCTTGTGTGCAACCATTCAGGACTCACTTATCTCGCCGTGGAGAAAATTGCCATACTTCATATAAGTATGGTCTACATTCATATTATGTGGTTCTAGGAGTGTAGGACTATGTATCGCAGAAAACTCTCAGCAGCCAGCTTTGTCAGAAAGAGTAAATTGATTGTCGGTCTTGACCTGACGACAAGTATGATCAAAGTTGAAGGTCTTGACAGGGATGCGGAGGTAGAAAAACTCGAGAATAAAGCCCGAGATATAATAGATGCAACCGCAGATTATGTAGTTGCATTCAAGTTCAACCGTCAGCTCGCATTACCACTTGGTCTCTTTAATGGTATAGAGCGTCTTGTAGAACACATCCACGACATCGGTCTGACTGCAATAATGGATTGCAAACTGAATGATATTGGTAACACGAATGAGCACATAGCAAGGTATTATTTCGATGCAGGATTTGATGCGCTTATTGTGAATCCATTTGTTGGATGGGAAAGCGGATTAGACTCAGTCTTCAAGCTCGCAAGAAGTCGGGACCGAGGAATAATTACTCTTTGTTATATGTCACACCCAGCTTCTCATGAAGGCTACGGATTATACGTTTCACCCGATAAGAAGGGAAAAAATCTCAAGCCAATGTATCATTATTTTGCTGATCGTGCAAAGATGTGGGATGTTGATGGAGTGATTGTTGGTGCAACCTACATTGATAAGATTCGTGAGATTCGCAAAGTTCTTGGTGACAACATTCCCATCATCAGTCCTGGCATTGGAGCTCAAGGTGGCAGTGCAAAGGAGGCAATCGATGCTGGTGCTTCGTTTGTGATAGTTGCACGTTCAATTATTAATGCAGAAGACCCGAAGGCGTTAGCACAAGAGATTGCAGCACAGACACAGTAATTCAGATACTCATGTCGTACATATTTGTACATTATGGCTCTCAATAATACTACAAAACATGTGCACACTCAGAAAAGGATAAAGGTCTATTATGGACTTCCCTTATATGGATGTACAATGTTGTACATGTCAAGCAAGATACATAGCTTGTCCTATCATATCACTCTTGGTTGGAGCGAGTACTGATGGCAAATAAAGATGGTTATAGTTTTTCTAGCTGGACATCCTTCATTGAGGAGTCTCAGATTCGTGCATTGCTGAAATACCAAGTCAACTACTACTTTGCTGGTGGAAAACCTGGAATAATTCCCACAGAGATATTTGGTAAGATACTGTCTGAGCTTGGCGAAGTCTACCACAAAGATCCCAAACAAGCTCTCAATGACTTGAACTATGGACGTACTGGTGGTGAGCCATGGTTTCTGAAGACTCTAGCAAAACGGCTTTGTGATGTCAGAGGAATACCAATAGATTGCAAAGACGAGTGGGAGAATGTTTCAATTACTAATGGGTCTCAGCAGGCACTATATGCAATTCTTGACACTCTGATCGATCCAGGTGATGTAATCATCACTCCATCTCCTGCTTACCTGGGCTTCTTAGGACCCGCAGTCAAATTGGGCGCACGTGTAATCATAATTCCCACAGACTTGGATGGAATCATTCCTGAATATGTGGAAAAAGCAATTCTTGCTTCAAAGATGAACTTTGGAAAGATTCCTGATCTATTGTATGTTGTTCCTGACTCCGACAATCCAAAAGGCACTACATTACCTCAAAACAGGAGACAAGCACTCTTTGATATATGTGAGAATCATAACATCTTGTTACTTGAAGATTCGGCATATGCTGAAATTCAATTCAAGAAGAATCCACGCCCCATCAAAACATTAGACAAGGATAATCTTAGAGTCGCATATTTGGGTACAACAAGTAAGGAGGCTGCCGTTCTTCGAGTTGGATACTCGGTTCTTCCCGCAAGTGTCAAAGAACAGGTTTTGAAGGTTAAAGGATACTTGGACTTATGCACATCCAGTCTTGTTCAACGCATTCTTGATATTTATTATGCAAACTATATTGATGAAGCTATGAAGCGTGCAATTCCATTATACAAGGAACGCTACGAAGCTATGGCAAAAGGAATTGATGAGCACTTTCCTGCAGGAACAAGAACTGATCCCACTGGAGGTTTCTTCATCTGGTGGGAGAGTGATAAGAAGGACTTTGATAGCAAGAAGTTCATGATGGAAACTGCACTACCTAATGACCTCCTGTATGTACCAGGTGGTCCATTCTATCCAATTACAGGTTATAGATTAGACCCCAACAGTGGAAATGGTCTCGTTTCCAGTGAGATTGAGCCAAATACAATGCGACTTGGATTTTCATGGGCTGAACCTGATAATATTACAGAAGGAATAGAACGCTTAGGGAAGCTACTATCTAAGGAACTGTAACCTGTACACTCATAAGTGGTACCGGAACTCACCGGTGCCACTCATCAAAGTACAAAATTCACAAACATGGTGCCACCATTCTTCATCTCTGGAACATATGCTCTCTCATAGGGGCCAAAGAGGTCTCCAAGTCCTGCATTCAATGCCCACTCAATCCATGCCCAAGATGATTCCTGTGCGTGTTTTTCTTCAGCATATTGTCCATATACCCATGAAAGGTATGTTTCTAGATCGAACTTGAGTTCTAGAGTGTCATCGTCAACTTTTCCTTCTGAAGCCTCAATTGATTTGGATATATCAGAAAGTCTCTCATTGAGTTGAATTCTAGAAGTGTGAATGAACTGTTCTAAATCTGCCATTGCGTCATTCATCTTATCAAAACGAGACTTCCTTCTGAATTTTGAAACCTTACCTATGAGTTTAAACATCTCAGACCTGTGTAGTACAAGTAGGTCTTGTTCTTTCAGAGTGTTGGCTAGGTCTTCATTCCATGGTGTATTGAAAAAGACTCTTGGATATCTAACAAAAAGTGGGAAAGGATGTTTCATAGCTCTAGCAACAGGAATCACCTGTGCATAGTACGCAGTCTCACCAGGTCCACCTACATGTGTGATGATAGGAAGTGATGTGTCAATTACCATCTGTCTTGTATCGACTCTTGGAGAGAGAAACACGGCATGCTCTGAAAGGTCTGGAGACCGTGCATCCACTTCGATTTCTATCTCTTCATTACAGTTAGGACATTTTCCTCTGAGTACTGCTTTGCTAGCTATCTTTTCGTATCTGAGTTCTATTCTCGCTCGTTTGCATGCATCTTTGGAACACTCGTAGAAGAATGGCACATGACTATCATCTCGAGCTCCAGTCCCAGTTGAAAATCCGTTATCGAGGATTGTCTGAGTTGCTTTGTTATGAGCTTGTAAGAATGCATCTCTGTTTTCTTCAGCCAACAACATCTCCATACCTTTACACCAGATTTCTCTCACTTCTAAATTCGAGGCTGGTAGGATAGGTAGTCCTAGATGTCCTATGACATTGAAGAGATGCCCAAGAATGCGTATCGCCCAGTCACCAAGAGTACCAGTTGTTATGTATGCTGATCGGATAATTGATAATATGGATTCCAGACGTTCCTCCATCAGCGTCCTTGCTGTTCCATCAAGTACTTTGAACAACGGGCGATATTCATTACGAATACTCTCTTCTGCACTTTCATACCATGAATAGTCAGGTAGGGGAAGAAAACTCACTGGTGAATGTTCATACCCTTGTGGTATTGGTATACTGACAAGATTGCCTCCCGATCCCATATTTGGAGTTCTCATATGAGTGAGTTCATTTTGTACAATATCATAATCTGCTACACAGAAGAAGGGGGCAAGTGGATTTTCCTCTGTCGAATTTAAAGTAGCAAACCTCTCTGCAGTTGCTGCTTTGTTAAGGATATAACATGGTCCACCTAACACAACACTCTGGTGAGCTGCCTCAACAGCTCCGTTATGCAGTTTCTCAATGTTTTTGCTTACTTCTGGTGTCAAGCAACCTATCTCACGGTTGATCCTTCGAAGAATATCCCTCATCTTTTTTGTATGTGAATCATCAAACCATCCTGTTTTCCTGTAAGCGTCCATCACATCTGGAACTCTTCCTCTTAGGTCATTGAACATGACAGGAGGACTATTGTAGAGTTCGTGTGCAAGTTGTGAATACTTATTTTCCCAAATGAATTGATTATAGACTTCCAAGATACTTGGATTCAATGAAATTCACTCACCTTCTATTTCAGGGCCTCTTCGAATACCTTCTCATACTTCTGAACGATCATATCCGCTGAGAATGATTCTTCCACTCGTTTTCGACCAGCAATTCCATATTTCTTTCGCATTGATTCATCCGAAAGAAGATCTATCACAGCTTGAGCAAACTCCTCCTGTTCAAATCCCTTAGTTACAAACCCATCGATTCCGGGACGCACTAGTTCTGGTATTCCTCCAGCTGGTGTTGTTATGACGGGCAATTTGCAGGACATTGCTTCTAGTAGTACTAGTGGCATTCCTTCCAGTGTGGAATTCAATAGAAAGATATCTGCAGAGCACATAATCTCCTGCATATTACTCTTGATACCTAACAGGTGGATGTTGTTACAGAGGTCAAGTTCTTCGATTTTTCTCTCCACCTCTATCCTTGTAGGTCCATCACCTGCTATGATCAGTCTTGTTTCTGGATGATGATCAGCAACAATTCTCATTATCTCAACTAGTTCTACTACACGCTTGACCTTACGGAAGTTTGATGCATGGAGGAGTATCTTTTCTTTAGGATGAAGCTCTTTTGCCTCTGCAGTACTACGTAATGACACACATCCACTTTCTACGGTCAGTCGCACTCCTTTAAGCTCGGTGAATTTTTCGACATCAATGAAATTGGGAATTACATGAATCTCTCTTTCAATCCCCAGTTCATCCTGTGCTTTCCTCTTAAGGAACTCAGATACTGCGGTGACTGCATCAGCTTTCTCAACAGTGTGTCTCACAATTGGTTCATATGCTGGGTCCAATCCCAAAGTATGTACATCTGAACCATGAAGTGTAACGACATATGGTGTCTTTGTAATTTCTCTTGCCATATAAGCTGACATTGCATGTGGAATTGCGTAGTGTGCGTGAATGAGATCCAGTTTGGAATCATGAATGACTTTGATTATCTTAGATGCTAGAGCCATTGTGTATGGTGGTCCCGTTGCTTTGAATAAAGGATAGTCAAATCTGTCTACGAGGTCAACGTAGACACCTCTTGTCTGTTCCCACATTAAGGAAAACGGTCTTTCGTAACTGATGAAATGAATGATATGACCTTTTGATGCAAGTTTCTGTCCAAGTCTTGTGGCTAAGTGTCCAGATCCACCTACTGAAGGGTAGAGATTTACTCCGATTCTCAAGCTGGTCAACCTTGCAAAATTAAGTGTATTTTTGACCTTTAAGGCAACTGGTCTGAACAATCGTGAGTGCGCCAAAGCTTGATTAGAAACCGAGGTCTAAGGATTTGTATGCCTCGAAACGAAGAATCATCAATACTTGTGATTGGAGCTCATCCTGATGATGAGTGCTTGGGTGCTGGAGGAACAATAAGAAAACATGTAGAATTTGGAATTCCTGTTGATGTACTTAGTCTCACTTCTAGCTCTCGAAGAAGCGTCGAGCTTGAAAAAGCATGTAGTATTCTAGGTGTACGCAATGTCTACTGGTTCGAGAGGGGTGATTTTGAGGTGGGTGAATCACTCATCAAGGATATCACTGAGGTCATTCTAAAGGCGAGACCGATCATAGTAATCACGCATTCCCCCCTCGATTACAATCGGAATCATGTTACTTGTTCTCGTTTGGTTGACGAAGCAGTTGAATGGGCATCACATGTTACAATCTATGATAATGCTCATCGTGTTGAGCGAATTTATCATATGGAAGTCAATTCTCTACATTCCTATCCACAAATAATGGTTGACATATCCAAGACCTACAAAACTGCTAATGACGCCCTAAAAGCACATCATTCTCAGACGGGGAAAGCAGAAGGGTTCTATTTTCGGCTCTATGATGCCAGAACCAAACTACGTGGTGTACAAGCTAATTGTGAACGTGCAGAAGCTTTTACTATAAAATATCCTGAACATGCAGGACCCTTTTATCCTGAAAACAGTGTTCAACGGCTAATCTGAATAGACTATTCCGACTCGCTTGGTGTTTCTGATTTTACCCTTCTTGCGGCTAACAACGCTTTCAATTCACCCATCATGCTCATACCGCCACCTGCACCTGCAGGTTTTGGTTTCGGTGCTGAAGCCATTGGTGCCGAAGCCATACCGGTTCCTGCTGCGGCTGCAGCTGGTGATGGATCTGCATCTCCTGGCGCTGGTGAAACGCCTCTTGCAACCTTAGAATCAAGACTACTGACCTTCGTTTCCAAACCACCTAAACTGGATTCGAATTCATCTAATCTCCTCTCCAGTTTTCCAAAGGCATCTATCAGCTTGGTTGTGATTATACTAACAACTTCACCAAGCTCTCTCAGCTTTTCTTCAGTGGGGTCTTTCAGTGCCCATTTGAAATCAGCCATGATACCTAGTTCATCATCTTTGTCATTCATTAGAGAGGCCTCTTATAGATTGGATTTCTCGTAATACTGCTATAAACATTGCTTGCATCGTAATGGTAGACATTTTCCTATCGCAACGTTTCTACAACTCTTTCCACTATAGTCTGAGTGCTCTCTAGGATGCCAATCACCTCATTTTCTGATTGTCCCTCACAGGTGATTCTAATGACTGGTTCTGTTCCTGATGGGCGGACTAAAACCCATCCGTTCTCTAAGAATAGACCGATACCGTCCACAGTGAGAACCTCTTTTACACCAGTGAGTGATTTTGGAAGCTCCTCTGCAAGTTTTTCCATCACTGATTGTTTATACTCGTTTGGAACTTTGATCTTGGACTTCTTTAGAGGATATATTGGGATATTGGATATCAATTCATCAAATGACTTGCCTGTTTTTGCCATTATTTCCAGTACGCGGCAAAAGGCAAGGAATGGGTCTGGTGCAAGATGATACTCAGGAAAGATGAAAACACCACATGCCTCTCCCCCATGTATCGCACCTAGTTCCTTCACCTTAACAGCGACCTGAATATCTCCAACTGGTGTTCTTTCTGTTTTACCTCCATGTTTCTCTATGCTCTCATCCAATGCTCTTGAACTGTCCACAGTGGTGACAACAACCTTGTTTTCAGATTGAGCCATGGCATGTATCGCAAGAAGTGCGATTGTTCTATCCCCACGGATAACTTCACCAGATTTTGTCACAAAGACGACTCTGTCTGCATCTCCATCATGAGCAACACCCAGATCTGCACCAATTTCTTTGACCATTCTAATTAGGTCACCTAATGTAGTTTCTTCAGGCTCAGATGGTCTCCCTGGAAAGTGACCATCAAGTTGACCATTGATGGTAATGACTGAACAACCAAGTTTCTGTGCCAAATATGGGGTGAGGACACATGCTGCTCCATTACCCGGATCAATGATAACTTTGAATTTCTTCTCCTTGATAGATTCCGCATCACAGTGTGCAAGAAGTGAATCTATGTGTATTTCAGCAGGATTGCTTAGTTCACTTACTGAACCCAGCTTGTCCCATGGAGCATTTTTGAACTCATTAGCAAAGTAGGTTTCTTCAAGTTTCTTTTCTATGTCTTGTGTGAATCCCATTGAGTCTTTATTCCAGAACTTGACTCCAGTATATTCGGGAGGATTATGGGACGCTGTGACCATCAGACCGGCGTCAAAACCTATTTTTTTTGTCAGGAAAGCTAGGGTTGGAGTGGGAATGATTCCTGCTTTTACAACATCAATCCCAGTTGAGAGCAGTCCTGAAGTCAATGCATCCACTACCATTTCCCCAGTAGTTCGAGCGTCTCTTGCGATGATTATCTTTCCATCACCCAGATACGTACCAAATGCCTTTCCCAAGCGCATAGCCATCTCTATATCAAATTCAGTCCCGTAGACTTTTCGAACTCCTGTTGTTCCAAAGAGACCACTTGTCATGTGTTTCACATCCGAATCATATATGGGGGCAACAAAAAGGTAACTACTACAAAGATACTTAGAATACTGATATATGTGCGATTGTAGAGAGCCAATCATTACGAGGTTGAAGTAAGATGCCCTTCTTTCAATACGGTGGTCAACAAATCCACTATGTAGATTATGATGATAGGGTTGATAAAACCAAAGGACTTCCAATAGTCTTTGTTCATGGTGCAGGATCATCACATATTATATGGACTCTACAGATAATCAAATTCAAAAAGAGGAATAGAGTCATTGCTATCGATCTATCAGGTCATGGGAGATCCGAGAGTTGCGATCAAGAGCCAAGTATCAAAAGGTTTGCACTAGAACTAAAATCGCTGATTGAAAATCTTGGTCTTGATGAATTCATTCTGGCAGGGCATTCAATGGGTGGTGGTGTAGTAATGTGTTATTGCTTGATGGATGATGCTCCCACGCCGACCGCTTTAGTCCTTGCTGACACTTCTTCTGACCTCGACCTCTCCAAACTGATCAGCGGTCTGATAATTGAAGCATTTGAAAACCATGAGCCAAAGTATGAGATTGACGAGCTAGATGAGGACTTCAAGACCTTCTCACTAGCCGACTTCAAAGAAGGAGTCACAAAATTCCAAGGGCGAACAATACTCAGCGATTTGAAAGCCTGTGATTCGTTTGAAATAACTGACAGATTGAGTGAGATCACTGCCCCGGCACTAGTAATAGTAGGAGAAGATGATGATGTCATAACCCCTGAGGTTGCTTTGCAATTGGAGCTGGCATTACCCCGCGCTGAATATGCCATGGTAAAAGGCGCTGACCATTCACCTATGGTTGAGGAATCGGACACTTTCAATGCAATACTCGCCAAATTTGTTGATTGGGTGGAAAGGTCAAACTAGATTGCAATTTTTATCCAAGTTGAATTTCTGGCCTGCCAATATATCGGGTCGTGCTATGGAATGTCAGTTTTCTGAGTCACACATATAGCTCCTACAGCTATCAAAAGCAGGAGTATGTAGACACCGACCACACCTAATCCCATACAAGAAACAAATGAGAAAGTTATCAATATCACACCTAGTAAATTCACTCTAAAGCATAATATGGTACAGCGAAGAACGTGGAAGCGGTTTTCCAGGAATTTGCTTCCTTTTTTATACTGAGCAAGAATTCACTGATTCCAAAATGGCCTGTACTGCGAATCGTGTTCTTCATTTTTCTACTCACATTATATCGGTAAGGCTCGGAGTGGTCATCTGCTTAAGTCGAACGAAACCTTATTAGTGCGGTAGAACCTAATCGCTCTGAACATTATCCAACACTTCATGATTCATAGAATGAAAAAGGATAAACCCGTGTTGCGATATGCAAATTGACTAGAGGAACATGACGATATTCACTGGAGGATATTACTTTGAGTAGCCAATACGACTATCTTTTCAAAATCGTGGTTTTAGGCGAAGGTGCAGTGGGGAAGACTGCTATTGTTACGCGTTTCTCGCATGGCTTTTTCCGTACAGACTACAAGACCACGATTGGGAGTCAATTCGCAGTCAAGAACATCGATATTCAGAATGATGATGGTTCACGCAACACTGTAAAACTGCAGATATGGGATGTGGCTGGCCAAAGCCGATTTCAAATCCTACGACCCATGTACTATCGTGGTTCCAGTGGTGGAATAATCGTCTTTGATGTGACCCGACGTCGTACCTTCATTGTGCTTGAAGAATGGTTGGAAGAATTAGAGAAGGCGGTTGGTAGAAAGATCCCCCTCGTCTTAGTAGCCAACAAGACCGATTTGCCAGACCGTGTCGTGGAACCCGCAGAAGGCAAAGCATTTGCAGATAGTCACGAAATGCCCTACATGGAGTCATCAGCAAAGACTGGTGAAGGAATAGTAGACATCTTTGAGGAGCTCGGTACTGTTCTAGTCGAGAACCGACGCAAAGAATAGCCCAATCTAGTTCATTTCTAATGTATTTTCATCATGCATAAGAGTGAAAACTAGGTCTGTCTTGTAGTAACACACAATGCCTGATACTGATGAGCTATACCCAGTCAACACCATCCCTGGAATCGCATGGGCACTCGAACTCTATTTCAGAAACACGAAGAGTGGGAAAGAACCCGGTGTGGTAGAGGTGTCTTTTCCAGCAGGGAAACATAAAGTGATGATGCAGACCAAAGGTGAACATGAGGTAATTGTCTGGCATGCAAAGAAGAAGATATACGCCAGAGCCAAATGTACCTATGACAAGGACTGTGAATTCTATAGTGAGCGAGTGGAAGGAAAAGACCGCGAGGGTCTGAAGACCATTGGATGGGAAGGCACTGACTCTCGCGCATTCTTCAAAGCCATAGCAAAGTGGCTGATTCGGTTGGATCTCGATTATGTGCTACTCATCCGCTCACTCTCTACTATCTGTGATAAGATTGTAGAGATTCCCATGACGACAAAGTATGGACGTGTCTTCAAGAACTTCCAGGATTATAGGAAGAACAAATGGCCTGAAGATGCAAAACCCGACGACAGAGAGCGGTTTCTTGAAGAAGTTCTAGTACGTGTCGCCTTCTGGATTCAATCTGCAGCAGAAGTCGATGCATTGAAAATCGGGAAGAAGAAAGAAGTGAAAGAAGTGAAAGA
>CAZSWP010000002.1:116540-142492 GCA_964610875.1 uncultured archaeon | reverse complement strand
GAAAGAAGTGAAAGAAGTGAAAGACGTGAAAGAAGTGAAAGACGAAGAAGAATCACCATAGCGGAATCTCTATAGTACCCTTTGGCAGCTTCACAGAACGGAGTTTGGCAGACATTGAAAGTTGGTCTTCTCATCAACCCCATAGCAGGAATGGGTGGTAGGGTAGGTCTCAAAGGGACTGATGGAGTAGTCGAGAAGGCTCGTAAACTAGGTGCAGAACCTGTTTCCGAGGAACGAACGAAAAACTTCCTTCTTGCATTACAGGACATGTTAAAAACCGGTGTCATCAAAAACCTAGAACTGATAACATGTCCCGGACCTATGGGTCTGGATATTGTGTCAGCTTGTGGTCTCGATTTTGCTGTTATCGATGTTGACATTGGAGAAACAACAACTGCTACAGATACTAAGAAGTGTATCTGGAGCCTTCATGATGCCGGAGCTGAAGTAGTGGTGTTTGTTGGTGGTGATGGTACTGCTCGTGATATTCTGGATGCCATTGAGGAAAAGAATCTCTCAGATCTGTTAGTTCTTGGCGTACCTTCTGGAGTAAAGATGTATAGTGGCATCTTTGTTGTAAACCCACGGGATGCTGCTGAGGTAATTCGACTGATGATTCAGGGTTCTGCTCGTGCTACTGAGTTTGAAATCATGGATGCCGATGAAGAAGCATTTCGAGAGGACCGGTTTATCATTCAGCTCTATGGTTACTTGAAGGGGCCCTCTGTGCCTGCACGGTTTCAAGGAGCAAAACAGGCGAGTCCTGAGACCGTCAACGAACATGAAGCACAAGAGGCCATTGCTCGCTATGTGATTGAAGACATGAAAGATGATGGGTTCTATATTCTTGGACCTGGTACTACTACCAAGACAGTTGCTCAACTACTTGAAATGGAGAAGACAACTCTTGGTGTTGATATTTATTCAAAGAAAGATGTGCATAACGATGTCAACGAGAATGAGATTCTGGATATCATCTCAGATTTTGATAGGGCTTGGATAATCGTGTCACCTATTGGCCATCAAGGGATGCTCTTCGGTCGTGGCAATCAACAGATTAGCCCTAAGGTGATTGAGAAGGTTGGCAGGCAACACATCATTGTCATCAGCACTCCTGCAAAGCTACGAGGTATTGATGGTGGTACCATCAAGGTTGACACTGGTGACCCTGAAGTTGATGACATTTTACGAGGATATATTCGTGTAATAACAGATTATAATGAGATACGAATGATCAAAATAGAATGAGATGTGAGGTCAGTTGTCATGATTGTGCTCTTGAGCGACTTTGGAGAGTCAGAGTATGTTGGTGTTATGAAGGGTGTCATTCTCTCGTTGGTTCCTGATGCAAAAATCGTTGATTTGACACACTCAATCTCGGCACAATCTGTACGTGAAGGTGCTTGGGTATTACTGAACAATTACAGTTTTTTCCCGAAAAGAACCATCTTTGTTGCAGTCGTTGATCCTGGAGTTGGCTCTGAACGGGATGCAGTAATGGTGACAACAAAGAATTACGCGTTCATAGGACCCGACAACGGGCTACTCTTTCCAGCTGTAGAGGATGATGGTGTTGTAAGTGTATCCAGTATCAATATTGAAGATTCAGCTTCTCAGACCTTTCATGGACGTGATGTCTTCGCTCGTATGGCTGGATTTCTTGAAACAAAACAGGCTAGCAAAATACTAGGTGGATTCAAACCCAAGTTGAGTGTGAAGCTCTACTTTCATCAGGATGGGCGTGAAGGTGAGATAGTCAGAATTGATAGATTTGGTAATATTATTACTAATATCCCTCCTTCTAGAAAAAAGGAGTACCTCATTCTTACAGATGACCTAAGATGGAAGATCGAATGGTATCCACATTATTCAGCTGGGCCTGAATCAGGGATATTTCTTGTGACAGGAAGTTGTGGTACTCTTGAGATATCTGCAAGAAACGCGAGTGCTGTAGATGAAATGAATTTTAAAATTGGAGATAGGATAGCAATCGAATAGAATCAATGGATAATACCAGGCGTGTGTTTTGAAAAAGATACATCTTTCTTTAGCACAGTTTCGATTCAATTCTAAATTCTTACAGGAACTGAAGTCGGTGTCTTACCTAGATGAATTCCATGAGTGTCATCTAATATCTCAATAGAGGCTTTGATTCCATAGAAGGTAGACCTTTTACAACACCTCACAAGGCCATCAACAACCATCTCTAACGCTTTGATTGTTGTTTGGTGTGACTCCTTTCGCTCTTCACCCGTTTATTGGTGTGGAACCATGATAGATAGCAGTGGCAATGCCTGCTCCAACACATGCACCGCAATTTCCTGCATGTCCGCAGAAGCCTCCTGGGGTTTTTGACCCACGTCTTATACCTTTCAGAACATCTTTCGTTGTTATTGTGTTTCCATTCTTTCTTTTAATTCCTCTATTCTTCATTGCAATGAGAAGCGCAGCTGGAACAAGACTATGATGTTTTGGACCACCGAAGCTAAATGAAAGATACACAAAAATAGATTCTACGATTTCTTTGGGTTCTGTACTTATTTCACTCTTAGCAATTATTTCAAAAATAGAGCGCATTATTGGAATGGCATGAATCATACACATTGTGACCATCGGGACAATAGATGGTCGAAACCTCAGTGGTGCCGTAATGGACACATTTGTTTTCTTGAGCTAAATCTTTTCCAAACGATAGAATACCATTTTTGTATTTAAGAATGTACATAGATATTAAGTGTCTTCTCAATATCATATCGGTCTAAGAATTGAGAGTGTGATGCATTTGGACTACAAGTATGCTACAATACATACGAGCTATGGCCATTTTGCTTTCATAGTAGACATTTCTAAGGGAAAGGTATCAAGAACAATTCTGCCAATGTCAAAAGATAAGTTGCTTTTAAGAATAAGAACACATGCCCCTTCTGCGAAATGCGATAGTACTATTTTCTCTCAACTCTCAAAGAAGTTCTCTCAGTTCTTTAATGGTGAAGTAGTCGATTTCTCAATGGATATGGTTGACAAAACCATCTGCAGTGATTTTCAACTAAGAGTACTAGAATCTGAGTGTACAATTCCACGAGGTAAAACCGCCTCATACTCGTGGTTAGCCAGAAAAGTGAATAGTAATGCAGTTCGGGCTGTAGGTTCTGCGTTGGCACGTAATCCATTTGCCATTATTGTACCCTGTCATCGGACTGTAAAATCTGACCGGTCGATTGGAGGGTTTCAAGGAGGCACTGAAATGAAAAGAGCCTTCTTGGAGATGGAAGGAGTCACCTTCGATAAGTCCGGAAGAGTCGCTAAAGATTGCTTTATTTCATAGCACATACTCATCCAAAAGCTCGACACACCTAAATATCTGGTAGTACTCTCATATGCTCATGTCCCGAGTTGTGGTATTAGGTGGCTGTGGTACTGTTGGTAGCGTAGCTGTAAAAACCCTTGCTGCCTTCGATGATTTTGATGAGATTGTGATTGCCGATATTGATGAGGAGAAGGCGATCCATAGGGCTGCAGAAATATCCGTAGACACGTGTTCCGCTGTTAAGGTGGATGCCACAGACCCTGATGAGATCAAGAAAGTCATAATGGGTGCAGATGTGGTATTGAACTGCAGTGGGCCTTTCTACAGACTCGGACCCATCATCCTCAAGGCAGTAATTGAGTCTGGGATAAATTATGTTGATGTTTGTGACGACTTTGATGCTACCTGCTTACTTCTTGATATGGACGATGCAGCAAAGAAAGCAGATATCACCGCATTAACCGGAATGGGTAGCTCTCCGGGTGTAGCAAATCTACTCGCGAAATTCTGTGCAGACCATATGTTAGATGAGGTTGAAGTGATAGATATTCTGCATGCGCATGGAGGCGAGCCCACAGAGGGTGCAGCTGTTGTAGCTCATAGAGTTCATAGTATGCTCGCAGACATCCCCATGTATCTAGATGGCCAGTTCACAACAGTTCGCTATTTCGAAGAAAGCGGAAGAGCTTTAGAGGAGGATGTTGATTTTCACTGTGTCGGAACACATCGTTGTTATCCATATCCTCATCCTGAAACAATTACACTACCAAATTACATTGAATGCAAAAGAGTCACAAATCTTGGTTGTGTCTTGCCTAATGAATACTATAGTCTGATTCAACAAGTTGTTAAAGCCGGATTAGTTGATGAGGAACCCATTGAGGTCAATGGACAACAAGTTGTACCTCTTGATTTCACAATTGCCTACATTCTGAGTAAGAGAGACAAGATACTAGAAGAAACGAACTTTGGCACTCAACGTGGTTGCCTCAAGATTACTATGAAAGGAAAAGTCGAGGGGAAACCACACCGTTTTGATTTCTCACTTGCTTCAGAAGGTCTGTCTATGGGAGAAGGTACTGGTATTCCTGCGGCAATAGGCGCACTTCTTATGCAACGAGGAAAGGTCTATGGCAAAGGTGTTCTTCCACCAGAAGCTTGTTTACAACCACTTGAATTCCTAGATGTGATGAGAAATGTCCTCAAATTGGAGTCTGCAACAGGTGGTGACTCTCCATTGATCATAGAATCAATTGATCATGAAGGGAATATTGAAACAATTGATCTATAGTCCTAGTAAGAATCATCATTCTGCAACGCCCTCAAAAATCCGAAAGTTATTTCTCTCGCAAACTGTACATACAGTAGCTTGGAATGGATGTGTAAAAATGACGGGCTATGTGCTTGCCCACGATGTCGGGACCGGGGGAAACAAAGCCTCCCTTGTGGACATAAATGGGCGGATAAAAGCATCTGCTGAATCAAAGTATCCAGTTATCTATCCCAATTCCGGTTGGGCAGAGCAAGACCCTGTTGAACATTGGTGGCAATCTATCTCTAATACATCAAAAGCTGTAATTCGTGAAGCTGCTGTTGATCCTAGCTCTGTACTAGCTGTTACTTTCTCAACGCAGATGATGGGAACGCTTCCTGTAGACAAGGATGGAAACCCACTGATGAACTGTATGATATGGATGGATACACGAGCAGCTTATCAGAACAAGGCTGTAGTTTCCAATCCTCTCAAGATGCTGAGAATGCTTCGTATCACTGGTGGTATTCCTTCAGGCAAAGATATCATTGGTAAAATAGTATGGGTGATGGAGGAACGACCCCAAATATTCCAAAAGACCCACAAGTTTCTTGATTGTAAGGATTTTCTCATTCATAAGACCACAGGTGAATATGTCACCTCATGGGACTGTGCGAATCTCACATGGTTTATGGACACGAGAAAGGGTAAAAATGAGTGGTCCAGTACTATCCTTAACTGGATTGATTTAGATGAAGACAAACTGCCTGAACTTGCTCCCTCTACTGAGGTGATAGGGTCTCTGACACCTGAGGCTGCTGCGGATTTAGGTCTTGCAACTTCTGTTCAAGTTGTCAATGGGTGTGGGGATATGACCGCAGCTGGTGTTGGTTCGGGTGCTGTAAGAGAAAAAGAGGTTCATCTTTATGCTGGGTCTAGCGCTTGGTTAGGTGCTCATGTGAGAGATAGAAAACTTGACATCTTCACATACACCGGTTCGATTAGGAGCGCCATTCCTGGCAAGTATTTCTTAGTGGCAGAACAAGAGAGTGCAGGTGCCTGTCTAAAACATGTGAAGGAGCATTGGCATTGTGATTTATGTCAGAACGTTCGTGATTATGCCACTGAGGCATGCAAGGATTGTGTTGAGGGGGAGCGAAACCCGTATACAACACTTGATCCCATAGCTGAACGTGCTCCTCCTGGTAGTGATGGTTTATTATTCGCCCCTTGGATGTTTGGAGAACGAAGTCCTCTTGATGACCATAATGTTAGAGGTGGTTATTTCAATCTCTCACTATCTCATGAGAAGCGACATATGGTTCGAGCAGTGCTTGAAGGTGTTGCGTATCACACTCGTTGGATGATGGAGGGCATTGAGAAAGGAAAGATGCTTGGCTATGTATCGAAAGTACATTTGATTGGGGGGTGTGCGAACTCGGACATCTGGTCTCAAATCTATGCTGATGTGCTTCAGAAACCTCTCTATAGAATGATCAACCCTCTAGAAGCTGGAAGTGTGGGTGTTTCAATGGTCGCCTTTGTAGGACTAGGCGAGATCAATGACTTTGAGTCTGCAGCATCGAGAATTCAAGTGGAACGAGTATTTGAACCAGACCCACTCAATTCAGATGTTTATGATGAGCAATTCGATCTCTTGAAAGAATACTACAAAAGAAACAAGAGCCTCTGGAAGAAGATGAATAAGCATTAGGTTATCTGTTGTTGAACCTTATCATCACTCGTAAGACTCGTTTCTCCCTTGTTTCTGCCTCTTCCACGACATCCTATAGATCAAACCCAGTTCTACCGGAACCCCATGAATCCATCGCTTTCTTGAGTTCATCATGTTCCTTTGCATACCTACTCACTGGGATTCCTTGCATCTTTGCATCTATCGCTTGTCGAAATGCCATTGCTCCGGCTTTAGGTCCATCAGGATGTGCATGAATAGCACCTCCTGAGCCAATTACAATATCTGTTCCCAAATCATCAACAACTTCTTCAACCATGCCTTGAGATATGCCTCCACTTGGCATTGGCCAGCTCTGGTCGATATTATGTAATGGCATAACCATGTCATGAGCCATTCCTAGATATCTCTCTTTCAGGATTGGTGCCTTTCCATACGGCGCAGGAAATACAGTTATGTCTGAACCACAAATTCTTGGTAGCTTTCCGATGACAATGTTAGTACCTATTCCTGTGATTGGAGAGTATGACATAGCACCCATGATATCCATATGGCAGAGAATAGGAACTTTGACTGAGGGGTCTTCACAGACATGTCGAAATGCAGAATATCCCACTGCGAAGATATTAATCATCAAAGCATTTGCTCCAAGTTCCTGAGCCAAATCTGCATTCTCAAATAGTTTAGGTACTCTATCAGTGATATTGGCTGTATAGAGTGTTTTCTCTCCTTTTTCAGAATCTGCTTTGTCCAGTGCTTCCATAAAGAGTGGAATACGTTCTTTTAATGTATTGAAATGAGGATCAGCGAGGAGTTCATCGTCCTTGATGATGTCTGCTCCTCCTACTGCCGCTTGATAAGCCAAGTCAGCACCCATCTTTGCAGAAGTATAGACACATGGCTTGATCATATTATTGATGAGAGGTCGTTTCTTAACCCCAAGCATTTTGCGTATTCCCTTGATTCCGAACTTGGGGCCTTTGAATCCTTTGAGCCAACTTTTTGGAAATCTCATATCCAGACACTTGATTCTGCCACCAAGAGAGATGTTTCCTATGACTGTGCTCAGTAACATGGGTATCTGAGTCCCAAAATTCTCCCATGGAAATGCAATCTGAATGATATACTCTCGTCGTTCCAAATCTTTTGGAGTACTATATTCATACTGAGGTACCTCATAGACTCCAGTGACCTTAGCGACATGACGTTTTCTCACATCCGTAGTTTCGCCCGGGACAGGAATCCAAGTACCCGTACTTTGCTCAATTGCAGCAACATACGCAACTTCCTTTGCATCCATAAATGGGGGTAACCCAACATAGTAAGTGCAAATGACATATTTTTCAACATCAATCGCATCTGGTAATGCGTCAGGAAGTGCCTCAAGGGGAAGCTTCTCCATCATTTCAATCAACCAAATAATGGAAACGGCATTCCGACTTATGTTCTTTTGGACTTCAGTTGAAGTTGGTCTTTTCTTCTCTCTAGAAGACCTCAGAACCTTTGATGTTTTCTTTGACATTAGAGTTTCTTCATGATGACTTCCTCTTCATTATCACTAAGACAACTATGCGTAGGATTTCAACACAAGTTCGTAAGTGCAGATGAGAATGAGTTCCTTGGTGGTGCAATAAATATTGCTAGAACAAGTCCGATTTCACGTCGCATCCTTAATCATACATCGTACTCTTGAATTATAATACAACCAATTGGTTTGGCTCTATCTGAAACATAAACACAATAATCCTCCGAACCAGAAAGAGCAGTGTTTATCAATGACCAAGAATTCTAGTGTTATATAGGTATTAACCAAGAGCAACTAGTTACAGGTGCCGTCAATGAAACTGATAAGAGATGTAGCAGTAGACTATGGGATATCTGACGACTATCTCGAAACATATGGGAAGTACATTACAAAGATTGACCTGAACATCAGAAAGGAGCTTGGTGAACGCAAGGGCAAACTGATTCTTGTAACAGCTACAAGTCCTACAGCAGCAGGTGAAGGAAAGACAACGAATTCCATTGGTCTTTCAATGGCACTGAATGCTCTTGGAAAGAAAACTGTTGTATGCTTACGAGAACCCTCACTTGGTCCTGTTTTTGGCGTGAAAGGTGGTGCAGCAGGTGGTGGGAAGTCACAGGTCCTACCTTTTGAGAAAATCAATCTTTTGTTCACATCTGATTTTCCTGCTATAACATCTGCAAATAATATCCTTAGTGCAATCGTTGACAATCATATCCACAGGGATAAGGACCCAGAGATTGACGTCCGCCGTGTATACTGGCCAAGATGTTTGGATATGAACGACCGTGCATTGAGAAAAGTAATAGTTGGTCTTGGGGGACGCTGGGATGGATTTCCAAGAGAAGACACCTTCGTCATCACAGCTGCGTCTGAAGTAATGGCAATACTGGCATTGACCACGGGATATCAGGATTTGAAGAAACGACTGGGCGATATCCTGGTCGCACGAACCTCAAGTTTAAAGGAGATGTTCGCGAGAGACCTACAGGCTGAAGGAGCCATGGCTGTTTTACTTCGTGATGCCATCAAACCAAATCTTGTGCAGACAAGTGAGGGCACACCTGCAATCATTCATACCGGACCTTTTGCCAACATTGCCCATGGCACCAGTTCAGTCATTGGTACTGACCTTGCATTGAAATTGTTTGATTATGTTGTCATTGAAGCAGGATTTGGTGCCGATCTGGGCGCTGAGAAGTTCTTCAATATAGTTTCACGAGCAGGTGACTTGGTGGTTGATACAACTGTTGTCGTCACTACCATTCGTGCATTGAAGGACCATGGCGAGGGAAATCTAGAACTCGGGTTTCCAAATCTAGAGAAACATATGGAGAATCTCGAGTTATTCGGTTGTCCTGCAGTTGTTACTCTCAATAGATTCAATGGTGACACGAACGAGGAGATTGATCAACTTCGTGCTTTCTGCAAACAGAAAGGATGGAGGATGGAGGTCTCTGAAGTGTTTGCCAAGGGTAGCGAAGGTGGATTAGACCTGGGGCGAGCTGTGATAGACTCTGTAGAGAATGAACAGAAGTGTGCGATGAACTATACTTATGATGTAGATGATTCTCTTAAAACAAAACTGACTAAACTAGCGACACAAATCTATGGTGCTAATGGTGTTGACTATACCACTGGTGCTAGGGGAAGAATCCGCTCGCTTGAGAAGAGGGGCTATGGTAATCTACCAATTTGTGTTGCAAAGACTCAGTTTAGCTTGTCAGATAATCCTGCATTAAAGGGACGACCGACTGGATTTGAATGTGAAGTGAATGGTGCTGATGTAAGTGCTGGTGCTGGGTTTATTGTGATGTATATGGGCGATATCAGGTTGATGCCTGGTCTACCCGAAGAACCTGCAGCGTGGGGAATGGATGTTGATGAGAATGGCAATATTAGTGGTGTATTTTAAGAAGTGATTGAAATGACTGGCAAACCGATATGCGAAGACCATGTGTTGAAGGGAAAACGATTAGCAAAGCGCATACGTGCTGAAGTGAAAGAGAAGGTTGGTGTATTAAGTAATCTACAGAAAGTGTATCCCAAGCTTGCAACTATCATCGTGGGCAATGATTCCGGCTCTGAGATGTATGTTCGAATGAAACGCAAGGCATGTGAAAAGGTTGGTATTTTATCAGATCATCACGCTTTGTCAGAGAAAACCAAAGAGGCCGATTTGCTTGCTCTGATTGACGAACTTAACAATGACGATTCTGTACATGGAATCTTGGTTCAATTACCTCTGCCACGAAAGATTGACGAGAAGAAGGTAATCGATGCGATTGACCCATTGAAAGATGTTGATGGCTTCTCACCTAGGAACATATATCGACTCTTTCATGGTGATGAGGAGCTCAGTGCAGCCACACCACATGGCATTGTCAAGATGCTTGATGCAATTGGAATGGATGATTTGTCCGGAAAGCACGCAGTAATAGTAAACCGTTCAACCATTGTTGGCAAGCCATTGATATTCATGCTTCTTAATCGTAATGCTACTGTTACTGTTTGCCATTCACGAACTGATGACTTGGCATTATTTACAAAACAAGCTGATGTTCTAGTCACCGCCATTGGGAAACGCACAAAGGAAAATGACCCCTTCTTCATAAAGGCAGACATGGTGAAAGAGGGTGCTGTGGTAATCGATGTGTCTACACCTCATGGTGATGCGGACTTTGAGGAGATCAAGAAGAAGGCATATTGCATAACTCCTGCACCAGGTGGTGTCGGACCAATGACGATTGCGATGCTTTTGAAGAATGTACTTGATGCCTTTGTCATCCAAGTTGTAGGCGAATAATGCGTCTTTGACACATTCCCAAATCCTTTTCAGTATCCCAGCTCCGAACCCAGCTTGGTGGGTCGAGTGAAGATTATTGAATGTGTACCCAACTTTTCAGAAGGACGAGATAAGAAAATCATTGATGCGCTTGCTGAAGCTATAAAGAGCGTTGAAGGTGTCAGACTGCTTGATGTTGAATTTGATCCAGATCACAATAGGTCTGTTTTCACCTTCATCGGTGAGCCTCAGAAGGTAAAAGAAGCTGCTTTGAAAGCAGCCGAACTCGCTGTAGAGAAAATTGATTTGACAAAACACAAAGGACAGCATCCAAGAATGGGAGCTGTTGATGTAGTACCATTCATTCCTCTACACGGAACTACTATTGGAGAGTGCATTGAACTCTCAAAGGAATTCGCTGAGGAGTTTTCCAACAAGTGCAATGTACCAGTCTATCTCTATGCCAAATCTGCAACTCGTCCTGAACGCGTTGACCTTCCCAATATCCGTGAGGGTGAGTTTGAAGGTCTAAAGGATCTAATTGGCAAAGATCCAGAAAAAGACCCAGATTATGGTCCAAAGAAAATCAATCCAACTGCTGGTGCTACTGCAACTGGTGCCCGTAATTTTCTAATTGCCATCAATTTCAACCTAAGTACTGATGATGTCAATGTAGCCAAAGTCTGTGCAGACGCTGTCCGTGCCACAACTGGAGGTTTTGTGTACGTACAAGGCATTGGTCTACCTTTACCTGATAAGAACTGTGCTCAGGTGTCCCTCAACCTTGTTCATCCAAAGCGAACTAAGATACATCAAGTCTTAGAGGTTGTGAAGAATGAAGCACGAAGATTTGGAGCAACTGTTGTAGAAACAGAGATTGTCGGAATGGTTCCACTGTTCACTTTGATTGATGCTTTGAAATACTATCTACAACCTGAGAAATTAGACGAGAGCATGATTCTCGACCTCTATTATCTTGGTGGATCAGAAGACCCAACCAAGAAATCCTTCACTGAGATGTCAGTGATTGAATTTGGCAATCAAATTAGGCGAGCTCGCGCTACTCCTGGAGGAGGAAGTGTTGCTGCAGCAATTGGTTCATTCGGTGCAGCATTAGTCTGTATGGTAACTGGCCTTTCACTCTCTGGCCGAAGATTTGTTACAATAAAGGAGGAAATGTTAGAACACCGTCATGCATGTGAAAATGACCGTGGTATTCTCATGGGTCTTGTTGAAACCGACTCGGAAGCGTTTGATGTCGTAATGGATCTGTTCAAACTACCTGAAGATACAGACGCTCAGAAGAAAGAGAAAGCTGAGAAGATTGAAAAAGCAACAATTGAAGCTGCAAAAATTCCGTTGAGTACAATGCAACACTCTTATGAAGCTCTCACTCACGCAAAAGTGGCTGCTGAGAAGGGTAATCAAAATGCAATAACCGATGCCGGTGTTGCTGCTCATGCACTAATGGCTGCAATTGAAGGCGCAGCACTCAATGTGCGAATCAATCTTGGCAACATCGAAGACAAGGAATTCGTTGAAGCAACCGCTAAGGAAGTTGAACGTCTTATCACAGAAGGTAAGAAGATGAAAGAAGAGGTCCTTGCGATTGTAGAACGAAGAATGAAAGAGCTCCAAGAAAAAGAGTGAAACTATTTTGAGATGGTCAGGGATATCCCCTGGCCTATCTCAACGATATATGGTGTACCTCCCACATTTTCTATTGTTTTAGCTACTTCTTTTTCATGTCCTGGAGCAAGCGCCATCATTGTGCCGCCACCTCCACTTCCATTGATTTTACACCCTAGCGCACCTGCACCAATGGAGGCTGAAATCAATCTCTCAATTTTCTTTGTAGATCTATGTAGGCCATCCCTAAGTAATCTATGATGGTCATTCAACATATTTCCAACTGTTCTCAGGTCGGGATTTGCTTGTAATAAAACACCCAATGCTTTGTTTGTGAGGTCTCTGTTCCTAAGAACCGTTTCAGTTGTTTCACTACAACTAGACGGTAGTGATTCAATGTAATCAAGAACTGAGTCCAGTGGTGTTGTGGAACGATTGAAACCTTCAATCAGTTCTGAGAGTATTTGGAAACCTTCTTCAGCAGCGGTTCTGATTTTTCTAATATCACCTACTGTATCCTTCTTTTTCTCTTCAGAGTCACCGATCACAATTCCCATTATTCTCGCAGGAAGTTCTGTGACGATTAAATCTTGACTAAAGTCCAGATGAATTACACCTCCAAAAACGGAGGCTAAATGATCCTGCATCCCGCCGCTCTCTCCGAATTCAAGCACCTCTGCTGTGAATGCTTGTTTCACAAGTTCCATTCTACTCATTTCTATACCTGAGATAAACGAGAAGGATTTGACTGCTGCAACCGAGAGTGCTGAAGATGATGAGAGACCTGCAGCAATTGGGATATCACCACTCACTTCTAAGTTCCATCCTCTACTGATTTCTCCCCCTAGACTAAGAATCCGATTATATGCACTCCTTAGATAATCTCGCTTATGCCTGTACTTGACTTTCTCTCCACTGTTGAACTCATCCTTTTGAGAGATATTTGGATAGAGGATATGGATAACATCATCGGTCCTCGGATGTGCTGATATGGAGATGGATTGATCGAGGGCTGCAGGTATTACATTGAGACCAATATAATCACTATGTTCTCCAAAAAGACAGAGTCTCCCCGGTGCTTTAACACTAAATCCCTTTTCCAAAGTCAAATCTTCCTCTGCAAAGCTTTTCAAATTCTAGTAATGTCAATAGTGATAGCTCCAGTACTGTCTTTTGATAATTCTGGTTGTTCTCAGTAGAATAGTATGATTTCTCACTAGGATTTATATTGGAGGTCGATTGAGGATATTTGATGTACGCTAAGAAGAGTGGTATTCTTTCAGCAATATTTCTGCACATGTTGTTCGTGCTCAGTTCATTTTGTGTTAATTTTGATGCATCTCTCAACATTGAGATTCGATTTCGGCCACAAGAATTAGTGATTCTTCATCATCTCTTTCAAACCATGAACTCACGATTTGTTTGCTAATCCTTTGTGATACAAAAGATTCGTCCTCAAACTCCTCAAATGCTGCATTATGGACAAGAGCTATGCACTCAGCGTCATCTTTTTCCGCAACTCTGATTTTCACTGGATGTGGTATCCATATCCTATTTCTGTTCTAATGAAAGATTGATTGCTTCTTCAAAGTCTTCTGGTGTGACCCCTGGTGAATCGATATCATACTCACCATAAGAAGACTTGATTCTGTTGATGATTTCATCATTTTCTACATCTGCTCCAATGAGGTCCATCTCGAGTTTTCGTATGGCATCACTAGGAAGCATGAAGAAATCTCCACTAATCACAATCTCTTTGATCTTCATCTCTTCGACTACCTGTGTCACTCGAATCAATCCACCTGGTGCTTTATAGTTAGCTGTACCAACTGTAGTTGTTGCAGAAACCCTAACGGTCCTTGCGTCTATACGTCCACCACTCCTCCAATGAAGCCATTCATCTGAAAGGTATTTTGGACGTAGTTCACTCAAGCGGCATTTTTCCCATGTTGTCAGTGTACCTTTTTTGAGTTCAATATCAAGAGTTTCCTCATAGAGACGAATCAGGTCATCTTTTACTTCCATTCTATCAGGAAGCTCTCCAGTAAGTAGTTGAATTGTAGACAATCTCTCTCTTAGACTCTGGTACACCTTATCTCTGAATTTTTCACTTGGAACTTTCAATATCTTGACCATCATATCAAAATTGAAGTCAAAGATGAGATTTCCAGTAAGGATTCGTGCATTACCAACATCCCCTGCACCATTACCTGAGATCTTCTTGCCCTGAGCTTGAATATCATTCACCGGTTTGAATTCAGCATCAATTCCAAGATTTCTATAGGCTTGTACTGGAGCCTCTAAGAACTTGCGATAGTATGCATCGATAGGTTTTGGTGTTATCGGGCTGTCTATCCGACTTATGATTTGATAGAAAAGCTGTCCATCATCAAGATAGACGCCACCCCCTCCAATTACCCTTCGGGTCACAGGAATGTTGTTCACTCTGCAGAACTCTAGATCAACATCCTTATCGCTCTCTTGAAAGTAACCTAGGCAAACTATTGGTGATTCGGGCCAGCAGATAATAATCGTATTTTCTGATTCGCCTTCAGTGATTCCCTGAGCTACCATATCGTAAATAATCTGAGAATCAAGAGAATCAACGGTCCTAAATCAAGTAACCGCCATTTCTCTCTCATAATGAATCCGACCTGAGAGGATTTTGCTAATGTCTATATCTCTTCCTGTCAAAAACCTCTAGATAGCTCTTCTGAAACAAACTCTTCTCTCTTTTTATTGTCTAGACTCCTTACAAAATCATTGAGCTTATCTACCATATAGGCCAAACCATCTATTTCACGTTTATACCAATCTATGAGTTTTGATTGATTTCCTTTAGAAATAGAAATAGACGCAGACTCTGCGGATTCAATTGCAAGTCTTATTCCTTCTCCTGACAAAGGATTGCAAAGACCAGCAGCATCGCCCACAAGAACAACATTGTCTTTTCCTGGACAGAAGAACCCGAATGGAATTGACCATACCTCTCTCTGTAACTTTCTCTCCGGTTTGAATGAGAATTCCTTTGCCAACATTGACTGAAATATGTCAAGAGCTTCTCTATAGTTTGGTCTTTTGTTCGGTTCAACTCCAAGACCGATGAGTAAACTATCTTGCTTTGGAATCAAGTATCCGTATGATATTGAATAGTCGTCATGAAGAAAACCATAGAAGAACTCTCCAAAATCTCCCGAAGCAATCCATTCTTCTTGACCCACGACCATTATCGGTGCATCTAGCTTTGGAAATACAGCTCTCCGAACTGTTGATCTCACGCCATCTGCACCAACTAGTATTTGACCAGTAACTCCCGATTTATCATTGGCAACTGATAATCTGATTTTTTCACCATCAATCGAAACGGAATTCACTTTCGTTTCGTATCTGATCTCTACTCCTGACTCCTCCGCTAGTTCTCTCAACCAAAAGTCAAAGCGATCTCTATCAATGTTATGAATTGAGTAGTTATGAACTGCTCCTCCATTCTTCACACCACTTGGTGGAATATAATAAAGTCCAAGTTCTTTTGGCACTTCAAAGACGTGCTCTGGAATGTCCTCTTCTAGTATGTCCTGAATCGTATCAGGAGCAACTGAAGGAAGGACTCCCCCACATGGCTTGTGTTTCTTCTTAGCTCCCTTCTCAAGCAAGATTACTTCTAGTCCTTCCCTTGCTAAGAGCAGCGAGGTAGCTGCGCCTGATGGTCCTCCGCCGACAACGACTACATCATATTCAGTGATGTTTGACCACCTCACTATGAAGAATACCCATGTTCTTCAACGTTTCAATGACTTGTAACATCAGGTCCACTTTGAGAGTTGTCTGCCCCTCAAAATCTCCCTCATATCCTTGCTTTTCTTCTCCTAGGTCATAACATGTTGAATCGTCAACATCAATAAGAAATGCTGGAAGTTCCATGTCCACAAAATCCTCGTAATGCTTGCTGTAAAATGCATCACAGCAGGAACCAACATAACCTCGTGCTCCTCTCTCTTTGAACTCCTCAACAGTTTCCACAAGATCTTCAAAGTTCTGTATAGTTCTGACTGGGATATTCAACTCGGTTATTCTTTCATAGACATCACTAGTTGTACAACCTCCACAAATTGAACAACCTTCAACAAAACGATAGTCACATCCCACAAGTTTTGCACAGTATGGTAGCAAAATAAAGTCGAAGTGTTGTCCTTCTAACTCATCTGGTAGGAAATTCACAGTCATTAGTTGATTAGAATCATCAAGTGTAAAGCCAAAATCCACGAATGCCTTCTTCTTGATCGCCTCTACAATAATGTCTGCAACAGTTTCGGGTGATATTCCAAAAATCTTGGCACCTGTTGAATCAAAGAAGTCCATCACCGTTTCACGAATTGATGAATAACTCGCGTCCGAATTCTTTAGAGTAGCTTCTAGGTCCATGATTGTTCTCTGCGGAAATACTTGAAAATCGCCTGTGATGAACGAACTAACGATGTAATTTCCTGGAATATCCAATGAAATTGATGCTCGTACAAGCCCTCCTGGTGTCTTTCTCATAGTGCTCACAAGTCCTGCGGAATCAAGAGGTCTCCTGACCATGTATATCCAATCATTTGATTCAAAGGCAGGGAGCTTTTCATCAAACATCTCGGTCTCTATTAGATAGAGTTCCTGCTTTTCCAGTTCCATATCAAGAACTTCTTGAAATCCATCAGCTATTGCTTGTTTAATGTCAGTCAAAGGTGGTACATATCCTAATTCCCACTTTAGAGATGTTACCCTCTCTTTTACACTTTCAATCTCTTTGTCTTTTAGCTTCTCCACCGGGATTCTCAGAGCTTTCAGCATAGTTTCAATTTCAAAATCAATCAGAAGTGTTCCTTGATACATGAAAGAGTTCCCTCGCTGGGTGCCTCCCGTTCCTGAAATTTTTCTTCCATTGACTTCGATGTCATTCTTGGCTCTATACTCTGCTTCCAATCCTAATTTTCTAAGTCCCTTCACAGTTCCCTCGCAGATGAGTCTTGCAAGATTATCGAGATCAGTTCTTAGATCCTTGATTCGCGACACTGATTTATCAGCAAAAACTTCCCATCCTAAACATGTTGGTGTAAAGAGGATAGCCCCACCTCCAGTGAGCCTTCGGTTGATATCTATACCATGTTTCTCACAGTAGTCAATCCTGATTTCTTGTTCCACTGCTTGATTGTATCCCACCAATGTTGTAGTAGGGCTAAATTGCAGGAATCTTACAGTATTTGGGGTGTTCTCACGTGCACGACACTCAAGGATGACATCATCTAATGCCATATTCTGTGCAGCAGTTAGAACTCCTGTATCGAGCATTCGCCATTTTTTTGAGTCAGTGTTATTCATGTTATCACAGTCTTTTTGTTATTAACGAGCAACATTGGTTTGAGAACGTAATTGATAGGTTTCTTTCCTCTGCATAGGCATATCCTTCATCGGTTGGATATGCAATTGCATTCACTCCTGCATCAATAGCGAGTCTATCCAGTTGTCTACGATGCGTTCCTAGTGGTCGGGCACAGCCAAGAACTACCGGGCAAGTCCTAATGTATAATCTTGCACCTAGAATCACTCTTGTTATCTCAATTGGTGTTGCAGGAGTTGTGTTTTCCATAGGTGTTTCATCAAGTGGCATGAAGGCTACGATAACCACAGAATCGGGATCATATTTTGCAATCATTCGGATTGCTTCATCCTCGCCATTCAGTTTTCCATAATGAAGACCAGCAATGATGTGTGGCATCATCGGCACATCATACTCCTTTAGAAGTGCCATAGAATCCTCGAAGATGGTAATTGGCATGTCAAGATGGTATATATCTTTCATAACTTGTTCAGAGCCAATTATATCAAGCATGGCTCCATCAATGCCTGCTTTACCCAAGCCTTCAGCAATCTCAGGATATACGATCCCTGTATGAACAACAACATCGAGGTCTAAGTCTGATTTAATTCTCTTTATTGTTGGTAAGAACTCTCTAAGTGGAGTGTTTCCTCTCGAAGTCGAACCTCCACTTATTAGGCAGCCAGAACCTCCCTTTCTGACAATCTCTTCGCAAGTGCTCCAGAGTTTTTCCGGAGTGGTTGCATGTATCATAGTTTCCAGGAGTTTACCATTGCAGTGTTCACAACCGATTGCACAGGAATTTCCGGTAATCGAAATACTAGGAAATCTGTATGGGTCTGTTGCCTCATGAAACTCTGTCTGATAGTGGACCATTCCTGGAGTATAGAAGACTATCTCATCTGAGAAATGTTTTCTTGAAACTAGAAAGGCATCATTAAATAGCTGAGATAAATCCTGATCAGACGCCTTGAAGCAATGCGCGAGAAACTCTTCATTCATCATCAAAATAGTCATCGTCCATCTGATAGATCAATGAGTAATCCTGTATCTGGCTTGCAACCTTCTTCATATCCTCTTCTTGAGGAATGAGAGGGAAATTCCTCCAATGACCAATGAATGCCTGATATGGTGTACAATTTCCAAAAGGTCTGTTGCAGGCATTATCCATAGTTGTGCCACGGCAACCAGATGTCATGAATGCTTTTCCTTCTGTCATCATTTGATTATAGACTTCTTCACTGACACCAAAATCTGTAATTTGGTCAGTATCATTGAACCTCATTTTTTCATCTGTGGAGAGCCCTTTGTTGATCAGATATCGTGCAGCCTGAATTCTGCGATACTGTCCCAAAGGAGGTTGTGGGTGATTTTCCATATCCGAGCCCTCCTCAGGGAAAAAGGAAAAGAGATGTGTGTCTGCACCTCTGTCCTGAGCATGCTGTATTGTTTCAACCATTTCCTTTTCTGTTTCTCCAATTCCAACAATCAGATGAATCCCAACATTACCCGCTCCAAAGATTTCAACAGACTCATCGACAGTCTGCCAGTACTTCTCCCATTTATGGGGTCCACGGACTCCCATACCTCTTAATGTTTTGAATAATTCAGGGGTCGCTGCATCCACAGCAATACCTACTTTGTCTGCTCCCGCTTCTTTGGCTTTAATTAACCAACCTTTGTCTAAGATGGTTGGAGTTATTAACACGGAAATATGAGGTATGACTTCTCGAAGTTCGGATACCACATCAAGACAATCCTCTCTAGCACGACCAATTGTAATCATTGAAACACATACACGCTCAACATGTGGACATGTGTCATCTGAGAGTGCCTGCTTAACATCCTCTATAGAAAATATTGGCCAATCCACACGAATGAAACTATTATCGACCCAGTCAGAGTCTATCTCTCTAGACTTGGCAAGGCCGCAATATGCACACTTCGCATGACATCCTTCATCATAAGTCAGAAGTAGATTGATGCAGTAGAGCTGGGCATCGCGATAGAATTTTCCTGGGACTTTGTTCATAGTCATTGCGGCTGCAAGACTGGTCCTTACGAATTCTGGAGACTCTCTTTTTGTCCCTTTCACATCATCCGAGGAAGTTCGCGTAGTCATAAAGAAATGCTCCTTTACATATGCCTGTTTTACATTTCATCCTACTTTTTATGTTTTTGAAATAGTGATAGAATCTCTAAACTAATAACCCAAAACTCAAACCATTTATGTGAATAACAAAAAATGACTTTTGAGATTCCATGATTGAGGCGTTGTCCCTTACAAAGAAATTCAATGAATTCACAGCTGTTGATGATTTATCATTTACAGTCCGTCCTGGTGAAATCTATGGGCTCTTAGGTCCAAATGGTTCAGGAAAGTCCACAACGATGAGACTGCTTCTTGGACTACTCAGACCCACTGATGGCACTGCTCGTATTATGGGTAATGATATTCGTGAGGAAATGGTGGCAGCGAAACGAGTGATGGGTTTCGTTCCAGAAGAACCTGTTCTACCAGAGCGACTCACAGGATGGGAGTATGTCAACTATGTTGCTGATATTTGGGGAATTGAACGTGGTCAGGATAGAGAAGATGAGATTGATGAACTCCTAACACTTCTTGACATAAAGGATGCCAGTGACGATCTAATTGAAACGTATTCCAAGGGAATGTCTCGAAAGATTGGCATTGTTGCAGCTCTGATCCATAACCCACGAGTTTTGATTCTTGATGAAGTCCAGGCTGGTATTGATCCACGTGGAGCAGCTACCATAAAGGAGATCATTAACGGATTGAAATCCAAAGGAGTATCTGTACTCATGTCAACGCACATTCTTGAGATTGCTGAACAGATGTGCGATAGCATTGGAATCATAAACAAAGGCAAGATGATCGCTGAGGGCACAATGGAGAAGTTGCGTACGCAAGCAATGGGACAAGCATCACTTGAAGAGATATTTCTCGAGCTCACTGGTGGACCAGACATGCAATTAATTGCACAATATCTTGGCGATGTCGAGGATCCAGGTGAACTGAAGTGACATTGTCAGACCTGACTTTCCTTCTGAAACAGGACATTGGTGAATCACTCCGATTAAGACGAGTATCAGGTAAACGAAGCACACAGAAACACTTCCTCCGACGATTTCTTCTTCCAATTGGATTGATCATCGTTGGAATTGTCATCATTTGGGTGATAACACTAATTGGTCCTTTCATCTGGCCGTTGGTTGTGGATGTTATCTTCAATGACCCTGGCTTAGGTGCAACAATATTCAACGCACTCATGTTGTTCTCATTCATCGGCTCTGTAATGGTATCTGTCACCACAGTTGGCAATAGTAAGAGAATGGAATACATGATGATAATGCCCATTCCCCTCCGCACGTTGTTCTTAGAGAAGATTATCATCATTATTCTCTACAGTTCAATGCTTTGGCTGGCAATTGGCACTCCTATATTTATTGGGTTTAGTATCATTTCCCCATATCCACTAGCATTCCTCTCAGTTCCGTTGTTTGTTGGTCTTATGCTAACTC
Organism: uncultured archaeon; assembly: GCA_964610875.1. Lineage (GTDB taxonomy): Archaea > Asgardarchaeota > Thorarchaeia > Thorarchaeales > Thorarchaeaceae > CAZSWP01. The sequence goes on along the minus strand of CAZSWP010000002.1, from coordinate 121,402 downwards.
TAGTAACAATCGGAGTATCATTGGGCGGTTTAATTGGTCTAGGTGCCGCTCGATTGGTTGCAGGAAGAAGACTTCTCAAACAAGTAGGATACACAATAATTACTGCTGCTGGAATTATCGGTGGTTCTCTATGGTATGCATCTTTCTATCTTAGTGACGGTGGTGTAGGCATCTTTGATTCATTATTCCAAATTGCTAGAACATTAGGGTTCTCTTCTGAGCTCACTCCCGGTTATACCGTCAGTGTATTGTCACTAGGTGTATTGGTAGGTCTTCCTTTCACACCATTTCAAATTATCATGCCTTTCGTCTATGTTATGTTAGGAATTCTTCTTGTATATGCAAATGGTGTAGTAAGTGAAGAAGCTCACTATAGTGGTTGGTTAGCAGTAGAATCAAAACGGTCATCAAAAGAGGAGATTGTGATTGATCATGATGTCTGGGACCCACAACCTTTTCCCGGTGTTCGATTCAATCCAACAGTAAGTACATCCATATGGTACAATATCTCTTCGGTGAAGCGAGAAGCCAGAGTTCTTACAAATTATCTCTTAGGTCCGTTACGATTCATAATCTGGATTCTTCTTCCTGTATTCACTATTGGAGAAATGTTCCTAGATTTCCTACCTATCATGCTAGTACTAGCACTCGTCCTTTTTGTGAACTCTTATGGCCTCTATTTTGCTGGTTACGAAACGGTGTATGAGGGGAAAAATCTACTGAATCTGCAATTAGCTGCTGCGAATATGCAGGATTACATTAAAGGTAAGGTGTATAGTGCACTTCCGTTCAGTATCGCAATTACTGTCATTATGTCTATAGTGATTCTTGTGTTGAATTGGTCATTTTGGCCTCTATTACCTGCGGTGTTTCTGGCGATGCCCTTTTTGACATTAGCATCAGGAGCGATTTCAGCGAACGCGGCAGCTATTGGCGGCGATTTTAGAGCTGATAGGATGATTACAAGACAACGTGGTTCTTCAATTCAAATGCCTATCAGAGGATGGTCTATGCTCCGGGCACAATTTGTCCCGATGATATTTGGTGCTGGTGGGACACTCGGAATAGTTGTTGCGGGTCTCTTGAATCCAATTTATGCATACATGGGTTTGCCTGTATTCATCTTGATATCATGGGTCCTATTTCGACATTATACAAAGAGTGCTGGAATTACTCTTGCTACGATCGAGGCTACTGAATATCTCTAGTCCTCATTCAAGCTTTGCAATAGCCTTTCCGACAGGTACAGTAATATCACAGTCGAAAAACAGACCAATCATAGTGGATTCAATCTCTACCATTTCTAGATTGTCTTGTGGCCCACTATTGATAACCAGATTCACTTCTCCTGATCTCCCTTCTTTAATATCATATGCCAAATGAGCTGCATTTAGCACTGCTATGTCGTGCCCATCTCCTGTCACACTGGGAATCAGTTTCACATTGATGTTCGGACCGCTGTCAATCCATGCTCCCTCATCGTCGAAAAGACACTCTGCTCGTAAAAGAACTGTATCATCACGTTTTGTTTCAGCTGTGAGTGTATCACCTTTCCATTCCATCGATATATCTGCAAGTTTACGAGGATAGCCCCAAATCTCTCTCCCTGATACAAGTGCTACGTCTGTATCAACATAATTGTGAGAGAAATGAACACCAACCTCTTCTTCTCCTGTATCGGGGTTGTCGAACATACATTGAACCAACACTGCTGATTCCATGAACATCCCTGTTTGCTTGCAGGGTTGCTTTCCAAACATCAACCCTGCCAATGGCATCTGGGGTGGTTTCATGGGCGCTGGAATTAACTTCTCAAGTACGCCCTCTTTTGGATAAAAGAGAGCTAAGAAAATCTCCGCATTCTCATAGAAATATGGGGGTGCTGGATATAACGGGCTGGCTAGTGGTGTACTATATCTCTCTGACATTGAAACTCACCAATGCTGATGGATTGCCGCCTTACTATTGAATCTGTCGAGAAACTTCTCTTACTTCCGATTGATTCATCAGATAGCCTGATTGTATCAAAAAAGGGTCGCGAACAGATACTAATAATCAGGACAAACCTTGACATTGTTGTGTAGGTGCTTATATAGGACCGGTAAGGATATTTTAGTGAGGGTGTCTTGACACACGATCTTACCCTCGCAAAGCCAGTCCCAGTACCGTCCTCTGGGAGGACAAAGCTTTGGTGTCCAGATTTGTCCAACTTACAATGAACGGTATAGAAATGGAACTCGGATTTGCTTGGCACCACTCCAAACAACCAAGGCATGCACGCTTGGATTTTGAAGACATGGTTCATAATAATTGTAATGCAATACTAATTGCAGCTTCAGAAAATGATCTTGAGTATTGGTATCCCAATCTAATGGATATCATTGCAGAGGCGAAGGATATTGGGCTCAAAGTATACTTCAATTTCTGGGCTCTCGGTGGCGTATTCGGTGGTGAACCTCCTTCAATTTTTCTGCATCAAAACTACAAATTTCGACAGATTACTGCTAGTTCCAAAGAATGTGTACCAGCAGCATGTATTAACAGACCTGAATTCGTTGACTATCTCTCTCAAAGAGTGAAACGAATTGTACAAGAAACCAGAGTTGATAGTATTTTCATCGATGAACCACACTATTACCCCTTATTTGATAAATCTGAGTTCACCTGTGTCTGTGACACCTGCCAGCAAAAGTTCAGAGAAATGATGAATAAAAAGATGCCAATGGAGTACAATGAAGATATTCAATATTTTCGTGAAAAATGCATGTTAGAATTCCTTGAAGACATGTGTAACACTGTTAAATCCGCCAAGTCTTCTACTGAGGTTGTTATATGTACAATCCCTACAAAGCTCCTTGGTCTTGGGACACCTGATTGGAGTAAGATTGCATCATTGAGGTCTCTAGATGTATTCTCAACTGATCCGTATTATCATGTCTTTGGTAAGGACCGTCAGTGGGCTCTTGATGCTGCACAAAGGACAGTGGATACTGCTAAGCAATATGGGAAGAAAAGTCAACTCTGGCTACAGATGTTCCGCCTCCCTGCTGGTGCAGAAAAAGATGTATCTTCCTTGATTCCCATCTACAGAGATTTGGGTGTGGATTCTATATTTGGTTGGTCCTATTTGGCAAACAAAGGAACCACTATTTCATCTGATAATCCTGATCAATTATGGAAACTCGTCACTGATGAATACAAGAAGATACCGTTGTGATAATCATAGATTTGCACGCTTGAATATGAATGGCCAGATGAAAATCCCAGTAATCACAGCAAGCGCATATCGAAGAGTCCTGAGCAATACATCTTCTGTTGGCATTATTGGAGATAATCCCATCATTACGGATATGACAATAATCAGACCAAGAATCACCCGAAGCACAAGTTTCCATTTCTTCCCGTCGGCCACTTCAACATCGAAGTCAACGTATTGCTTTTCTAATGGGAGCGCGACTGCGAGTCCGATCAACAATCCTGCATAGGAACCAAAATTATCGCCTGGTGGTAAATCGAATAAGAATGATGAAATCAGCAGTCCTGCAACTGCGATGATAACAAGGAACACATAGAAATACAGTTCGTTGTATTCTCCCATTTTTCTCCTAATTGGTTCTTCAAAATATCCGAGTACTAACACAGTTGCAAAGCCGATACTCCATCCCAATAAGACATCACCAAAATAGTGAACACCAAGGTATACTCTAGAGAGACCTATCAGTATTGTTAGAATAATAGATAGTAGTATCATCCAGGATGTTCTGATTTTGATAGCAAACCATCCAAACAGTGTAGCTGAGTTTTGTGCATGTCCACTAGGAGTGCTATAATTGGCAGCCTCATAGCCTTCATACCAATAGCTCTCAGGAGGTCGTGGATTAGCAATTAGTGTCTTCAGCCAATAATTTGAGAGCAGAGAGAATATCAAGACAAATGCAGTCACAAGTGATCCTCTTTTCTTGAATGCCCAAAATCCTGTTAGAATCAAAGCAATATAGAACAGTTCTCCACCGAGTTCCGTTATTATCCTGAAAAATTCTCCTGCCCAAGGCAGGGCGTCTCTAAACCAGAGAGTGATATCTGGGTCAAAAACCATCTGACAACACCAAGAGATATCAGATGACAAACCAAGATATAGCACTGTTGTTCGAGTGTTATCTGAATGCTTATGTGATGCTCATGTATCCCCTAGACCTAGTGATAACCCATGGTTTTGGAAGAGCTTGAACCCAAAATTGTCTGGCAAATCTTCGAACACGTTTTCATAAATACTCCCCGTGAATCTAAGAAAGAAGAGAAGATTCGGAAAGTTCTGAAGGAGTGGTTGATTGAAGAAGCTAACAAATACGGCATCTCCCTATCGATCAATGAGGACGATATTGGAAATATTCTGGTCAAGAAATCAGCATCTCCAGGATGCGAAGACAGACCTTCACTCTTGTTTCAAGGTCATCTCGATATGGTCTGTGAAACTGACAGGGCGGATGGATTTGATTTCGATAATTTGCCGATTCCGGTCATGATTGAAGAAAATGGTGAATGGGTCACAGCAGATAAGACAACACTTGGTGCAGACAATGGAATGGGAATGGCTCTTGCACTTGCTCTCTTATTCGATCCTGAAGTATCTCATGGGCCACTCGAAGTACTGGCTACAGTGGATGAAGAGACCGGTTTGACAGGAGCATTTGCATTAGATGTGGAAAAATTGGGGATAGAGAGCAAGCTTATGATCAACATAGATTCTGAGGAATTGGGTGTTATTACAATCGGGTCTGCAGGTGGTGGGGACACACTCTTTGTGAAGGAGATGAAAACCGATTCTCCTAATAACAATATATTCCTGAACATGAGGATTGATG
>CAZSWP010000002.1:0-116530 GCA_964610875.1 uncultured archaeon | reverse complement strand
GCCTTCACGGTGGACACTCCGGGGTTGACATACACAAACATCGCGGCAACGCAAACAAACTACTCGCACGATTATTATCCTCTATCCTTCATCTAAAACCATCTTTAGCTTCATGGACTGGTGGAAGTAAGAGAAATGCCATACCTAGGAGTTCAGAAGCAATTGTGGGAATTTCGAGGGAGAATGTCGAAAAAGCAAAAGAAACTCTACAGAATGAGAGAGATAAAATTCTCAAGTACTATCTCAGAAAGAATGTTGATGGTGAAATACTCGAACCAGATATTACCATTGAATGGTCAGAAGTAGGATCATCTCCTCTCCTCCCATTTGAAGAATCAAGGCGAATAATTGAAACAATACAAGTACTCCATAATGGTCCTGTGAGTTTCTCCCCCAGCGTAGAGGGTCTTGTTGAAACTTCCCATAATGTTGCAGTAATTACCATAGATGAAAATGAACTGAAACTGCAGATGTCTACTCGTAGCAGTGTAGACACTGAGCTTGAGAACTTTAGAAGTTCTCTTCAGCTTGTTGGAGAAGAATATGAGTGGCAGGTTCAAATCAAAAAGGCATATCCTGGGTGGTCACCTGACCCTCAAAGTGAACTACTAGGATTTGTTAAGAAGAAGTATGAAGATGTACTTGGCAAGGAAGTAAAGGTGGAAGCAATTCATGCTGGCCTCGAATGTGGTATAATAGGTGCAAAGATACCTGGCATTCAAATGGTTTCTATAGGTCCTGACATGGAGAATGCTCACTCCCCTGATGAACGAGTGAAAATATCCAGTGTTACTGTCTTCTATGATTTGCTGAAGGAAGTTGTGAGTGGCCTCAAGATCGGAATATGATCGGATTACAAGGACTCAAGACCAAGTTCTTGTAGATGCTTCTCTGTAGGCGTACCAGTTTTTCTATCCCAACCTCTGAAATTATACCAAGTTTCTAGTTGTGCTTCTGTGTCTGGGACATGTCCCTCTGTAGCTCCTTCCATAGGTTTCAGAACGATATCAGGCAGACGTTCGTTCTCAGGATTATACCCCATTTTTATATTAAATAGCCTCATTAATGTGAATATTCTCTCTCCGGTCTTTTCCAGATACTCTAAAGAGTAATCCCAACCCGTTGTTAGATTCAATAATTCCAGAAACTCATCAGCAAATATGGGATAGAAATTACAAATTAAAGCTGAATTCGTAATGCATCTGAAGTTTTGCAATTTCGCTGCTATCTCAGCTTCATTGGCAAATCTGTCCTCACTCTCAATACCAAAGGCTTCATTGGTTTGACCCATCTGCACATTATACATATCGGCGCTCATGTGGCAAGCTCCCCGTGGTGAAGTCATGTATCCAATGGCCATGCCAGAGAATGCTCTTGGGTCGTGCATTGGCATCTCTAATCCATTAACTTGTGCTGCCAGATTTTCTACTCCAAAGTGCTTTCCAAAGAAAGCACTCCCCTCTGCCAGGACATCTCCTATTCCCTCTCGATTTGCCATCTTATCGAGCAATTCTAGCGCAGCGTCAATATCTCCCCATTCTGGTTCAATCCCATCTAAATCTTCACTTTGTATTTTTCCTTCCTGAAAGAGATAATATGCAAACGCGACTGTTGTGCCTGCTGAGATTGTATCCATTCCGAGTAGGTCGAGTTTCTGACTGGCAAATGCTAACGCTTCGAGATTGTTGTTAAGTATCAGTGTTCCCATGGTACCTGTGACTTCGAGCTCGGGTCCTGCGAATTTACCTGTAGCATACTTTCCTTCTTTTATCTCAATATCCCGTCCACAACCAATGGGACACCTGAAACATGCTTTCTTTCCTGTGAGGTATCTCTCCCGGAGTGTTGTACCACTAATCTCATAGGCATCAAATTCACTCACAGTGTAATATCCCGATGGTAGTGAACCATACATCAGTGTAGCCATGTCAACGAATCCTGCAGTACCAAGATCGCTATACATCTTGAATGTGGGATCATCCTTTTTGTCTTCATTCAATGCCCTACAAAGTGATTGTAAGCCCTCTGGATTAGCAACGGGAATCTTCCGATCTGAACCTTTCGCCACAATCGCTTTGAGCTTCTTCGAACCCATCACAGCGCCTAATCCTGTTCTTCCCGCTGCTCGTTGATGGTCTACAATGACACTAGCAAATTTGACAAGGTTTTCTCCAGCAATTCCAATCCTTGCCACTCCTGCGTTTCGATGTCCTGTTTCAGTTCGTACTATATCCCAGGTTTCTTGTGTGTCCTTTCCCCAAATGTGTTCTGCGTCTTTTATGGTGAGTTTGTCGTCTTCAACTAGAATATATACTGGTGTCTTAGATGCACCTTCCACAATCAATCCATCATATCCAGCAAACCGAAGATCTGCACCCAGATGACCTCCAAAAGTACTATAACCCAGAATCCCAGTATATGGCGATTTACTGCAGAGTGAAGTCTTGCTCCCTGTTGGAACCATAGTTCCACAAAATGGTCCATTCATCATGATCAATGGATTCTCAGGACTTAGTGGGTCCGTTTCAGGTCCAACCATATCATAGAGCAGTCGTGTTGCGTATCCTGCTCCTCCTAGGAATTTCTTTGCGAGTTCTGTATCAATATCAAGATGAGATATACTCCCATCTGTAAGATCAACCCTCAGAATTTTGCCACGATATCCATACACTTACGGTATCCTCCTAGAAATCTATCCTTTTGCCATCAAACATGTATTGATACATTTTGCGAATGCCGTCGCTGTCGATGTTTCTTGGGGTCATTGTTATGCTCGAGTCCATCATGGCATACTCAACAAGTGTTTCTAACCCACTATCAAAGGCCTTCTTCGAAACACCGGCTTTTTGAAGGTCGGTTGGGAATCCAATGGATGTCTGAAACTCTCTAATCATCTCAGCTAATGCACGTGCAAGATTTTCTCCTTCCTCTCCTTCAATATCCAGTAACCATGCTAGCTCGGAGAAGTATTTGATTGCTTCAGGTGTATCATGTGCATTGTATTCTATTGTATAAGGAAGTGAGAGTCCCACAGCGAGCCCATGTTGTACACGGAGTACGGAGCCCATACTATGCCCAAGTGAGTGTGCTATGCATACCTGTGAGTTGCTGAATGACATACCTGCCAGATTAGCAGCAACCAGCATCTTCTCCCTCGCTTCCAGGTCTTCCAAGTCTGAAAGCGATTTTGGAAGCCACTCAAATATCATCTTGATTGATTTCAATGAACAAGCGTCAGAAAAGTCGTTTTTCCACATGGAGATGTAAGCCTCAACTGCGTGAGTGAGCGCGTCCATTCCTGTGTACATAGTGAGTTCTTTGGGTAGGTCTTTAACAAACTCTGGCTCAAGTATTGCCAAATCCGCAGTCAACTCTGGATTTATTGTGGCAAACTTCCTTCCACTCTCATCTTCTCTGATAACAATTGCACGAGTTGCTTCAGAACCCGTACCAGCAGTCGTTGGAATACAGATAAGTTTGGCTTTCTCTCGCAATCCTAGTTGTTCAAAAGGAGTCAGTTTTTCCAGTTCCATCTCTGGATTAGCGTAAAGCACCCAGGCAGCTTTAGCTGTGTCCATCACACTTCCTCCTCCAACTGCAATTATCCAATCAGCTTTCAAAGACTCCATTTCTTTCGCGGCTGCTCTTGCGGTAGAAACCTTCGGATCGGGTTCTACATCATTCCATATTTCAGCTTCCCACCCACTGTCGGTGAGAACTTCTTTCACACGTGCTGGATAACCTAGACCTTCTATCACTTTGTCAGTGATAATCAGAGCTCGTTCTCCGACTAACTGTTCTAATTCACTCAGGGCATCTTCACCAAATGCTACTCTTGGTACTGAAAACCACCAGACCACTTCAAATCACATCCATACAGAGGTACACTACCTACAGCTAGAACCAATCCCCGTTCTTCCTCTTATTTCTGCTGTATTTCTAAAAAAGTTTCATTTTACATGCTTGGGCATGGATTGTAAAACGAAAGAAGCCTCGGAAATGATGCTTTCAACAAGATTTTGTACAGTTGGTAAATCAGTAATTCTACCTACACATTCTCCACCAAACATCAAGGCTGTTTCATCCTTGGCATCAATTAGGTCATCAAATCCTTCTCTCTCAAGATTCAAAATAGCTTCATTAGATTCGACAGGTTCCCCGAGATAGAATCTTGGGACATCTTCCAACGTTTTCTCAACAATTTGTTCAGCTCTTTTATTTCTGACAAATCTCATAGGTCCAAAGAGACCTCTACCAGCAAGTGTTTCCCTCTCCTCTCTTTTCAGGATGGCTTCCTTCCAAATGGGTTCAAAGTCACTCTCTTGTGTTGCAATGAATCTAGTTCCCATCTGTACTCCAACAGCTCCAAGGCAAAGTGCTGCGGCGAGAGTCGCACCATCACAAAATCCCCCTGCCGCAACCACTGGAACATCAACAGCTTTGGCAACTGCTGGTACCAATACCATTGAATGGACAGGGTCCCATGAAATATGCGCACCACCTTCATGTCCAGATGCGACGATTATGTCCGCCCCTGCTTTTTCGGCTTTTTTCGCATGATATACTGATGGCACAACATGAATCCAAATCAATCCATATTTCTTGACTTTGCTCCATGGTGTAGGATTTCCTGCAGACGTGATAAGAACCCTTAGACTCCGTTCAATATCCGAATCCGATTGAATTGACTCTATAGTCTGTTTAACGAACATTTCTGAGGCAAGAATGAACTCCGATGCGACAGGCACATTGACTCCAAATATTCCTCCCCTTCCTTTCACTCCTTTAGTTACAGCTTCGATTGATTTCTCAAGGATGATTATGGGTGGGTCATCTCCAAATAATCTCTGTGCGTCTATTGGAGCAGCTTCAGGAAGTAGAGTCGCAGCCATCCCTATACTACTGATGGCTCCAAGGGCTCCTGCATTAGCTACTGCTATTGCCAACGATTCTGTCTTGTATGGACCGTTCATTGTAAGCTGGACAATTCTGGACACCAGAGCATTGTCCTCCCAGGAGCGGTACTGGGAATGGCTTTGTGAGAGCACGTTCGTGTGTCAATACACCCTCACCAAGTTGTTCTTGTCAGGAGTATATAAGTGCCTATACACTGATGTCTAGGTCTGTCTGGAATTCTGGGAGCTGTACGAAACCCATTCCACCCTGAATAATGGGATGTTCAATATCTAAGATATCAAGTAGTTCTGTGTCTAACTGTGCCATTTTGCTTAACTCAGTTCTATTCGTCCAGAAATTTGGTTGGTACTTTTGCTGCTGTGGCTACAAGTTCGGCTGCAGCCTTCGTCGCACGCATAATCTTCCCCATATCCCCTTGACCTAGTGCAAACTTACGAGACATCAGGCCTTTTATCGGGTCTATCTTTCCATCAAGTAACAATTTCCAATTCTTGTAAGGTCCTTTGTAGATGAATTCAGGATTATCATCTGGCGTTGCCATTCTGGCTTCACGGCAATCTCCATGCCAGAGGTCTAGATAGAATCTAATTGGTTCTTTTACCACTTTTCCGTCTGCTTCAACCTCAAAGACAAAATCGCCTTCCCATGTCTTGGCGGCGTCTTTGTAATCATCATTATCATTCAACAATTCTGAATATTTTGCTATCCATTCGGGCGAAGGAAAAACTAGTTTATCACTCATCTCCGATTTTCTCCTTTTGAATTACTTGACTTCAGTGGACTCCGTGAGAGAAAAGCCTTCTGGATGTCTGAAAGAAACTTACTCGTCAGGGAACCTTGTCGGAACTCTTGCTGCAGTGTCAACAAGTTCTTGTGCCGCTGCTATATATCTGACCACTTTACTATACGACCCTTGAAGCTTGAATTTTCTTGACATTAGGGCTCTTATGGGACCGATTTTCTTCGCGATCAGTTTCTTCCAATTCTCAAGAAACCCTGAATATACAAAATCTGGTTTTTCATCCCCCTTAGCAACCCAGATATCTCTAATCCGTCCATGCCAGAGGTCGATATAAAGCCGAATTGGTTCTTCTATGGAATCATAATCTGGAGTTATTTCAAAGATGAAATCTCCTTCCCAATCGCTTGCCACCTCTTTGTACCGCTCATTAACATCGAGTAATTCCTTATACGAACACAACCACTCCTCAGAAAAAATCAAGTGCTTTTCCATCTCACTGGACTCCTTTTTTTCTTATACAATGTCAATAATGATAGATTAATACACAAAAATCATACGTCCTGAGAATTACTTTTGTCCAGTATTAGTCATTTAAATGATCAATGTCCGATGATGAATCAAACCTACTCGATGAAATTGTTGATGGTTTGTTAGACATAGCAGTGAGAATCTCTCAAGGAGAAAAGGGTTGTTAACAACTGCCAAAAAGCTGGACAATCCTAGAACGCGTCCGCAACGGACCAGTGACTCAATAGCAGATAGTGTACTGTCAGTTTCAATTATGGTATGCAGCTCCACTATGTCATCCATCTCACGCTATGTCAAGCAAAGTAAGACCAAGAGCTTTAGCTTCACTTAGCTCAACTGAGAGGTCCCCAACAGATGAAACATGATGAGCATCACTTCCTAAAGTGAATTTACATCCAGCATCTCTAGCTGCTTCCAGGAATCTTATGTGTTCAGTTGGATATCTATGACTGATCTCTATTGCTACATTCTTTTCTGCTAGAAGTTGTGCAACTCTCTCTCCATCCTCTTGTCTATAGTACGACAAATAACCATCCCAGTGTCCTAGAATATCAAAATGGAGATTATTCAGCACAGATTCGATTCCATGTGCCCACTGTGTTGAATCACATCTAAGATGAAATGAACCAATTATGATATCAAATTGATCCAATCCTCCCGAAACAGGAGCATGAGAACCATCTGTGTAGAGGTCAACTTCTGCTCCGTCAAGGATTCTCAGATTCGGATATGCGGCACGGAGCTCGTTGATTTCTCTTCTCCGTTCCTCAATTAACCCAGCTCCTCCCCTTCTACTTCCTATTGATGGCCAGAAATGATCGGTCAACGCTATTGCGTCCAAATTCATGGTGGCTGCTCGTTCGATAACTTCTCGTACTGAAGAGAGACCATCCGAATAAGTTGTATGTACATGAAGGTCTGATTTGCTGGCTTTCATCCTGTTTCATCAAAAATTGGTTTCGTTATAACTCACGCTGTCTGGTAAATTCTATTGCTGAATCCTAGACGAATCCATCAATATAGATTAGATGAAATATCAAACCACGTTCTTGTAACAAAGAGAGCCCTTTTAACATATTGAGATTTTGCCGAGAAACAGGTCATTACAATGAGTCAAGGTGAAATGGAATGGAATGTTGCTCCTATGGTGCAAGGAATCTCGGCACCAGAGGTCAAAGAGAAACTTGTGTATTTTTCCAAGGAAGTCGAAGAAAAGCTTCAACATGATATCAAACAGTTGGCATCTATATCATCAGAAGACCTTGCTAAGATACTCCAAGAGCATGAAAAACTGAATGTAGAAGTGAGAGATGTTTTATCTTATTGCAATCTACGTTATACTGTAGGAACTACCGACAAAGAGAATGCACAGTTGAAAAGTTGGGCTGACAAAGCAGCTAGCAGAATCAGTGCAGCCAACACTGTTTTCAGCATCAAGTTAGGTGAGGTCTTACTTGAACGACCTGAACTAATCAATGACTCAAAACTAAGTAATTACCAGCATTACCTTGAGAAGATTAGGAAATCCGCTCCATATCGCCTTTCAGAGGTTGAAGAACGACTTATTGCAGCGAAAGATGTCAATGGAATATCTCTTCTATCAAAACTCCAAGAGTCTTGGGTTTCTTCCCGAGTCTTTGAAATTGAAGTGGATGGGGAGAAAAGAGAAGTACCTCTTCCAGTGTTGAGTTCGATGAGGCAGGACACAAAACGACCGGTCCGGGAAATGGCCTCAAGAACACTCTACAAAAGCTACTCCGATGCTAAACTGATTCACGCTACAGCACTTCATGGAATCTGCGCTGATCACGTTGAAATGACAGAAAGGCGGGGAATGCCCTCAACAATGACCCAAAGTCTACTTGCTCAGGATGTTGACGAGGCTACAATTGAATCCCTTCTAGAAGCAATTGAATCCACATCGAAGATATACCAAGATTTCCTCAAATTAAAAGCTAAATACATGGATCTTGAAAAACTCAAAGGATCTGATGTAATAGCACCATGGGTGGCAGAGTCTGTGTGGAGTTTCAAGTATGCTGATGCTAGAAAGATCGTAATTGATTCCTTTGCATCCTTTGATGAAGAAATGGGAATGGTTGTAAAGAGCATGTTTGAAGACTCCCGAATTGATGCCTTATCCAGAGTTGGAAAGGCAAACACTGCATTTTGTGCAGGTTGGCCTAGTGCCAAGAAATCCTTCATTATGATGACTTATGCAGAAACGCTTGGCGATGTTTTCACTTTGGCGCATGAGAATGGGCATGCAGCTCAGGGTCATCTAATATACAACTCTCAGACACCCTTGAACTATTCTGCAGGGATGTGTATGGCAGAAACCGGTAGTATATTTGGTGAATTACTCCTAACAGATAAGATGCTAGGAATGTCAGAGAATGACGAACAACGATTTGAAGTACTCTCTCACACACTTGGTGACTTCTACTACACTGTCTACTACGTAGGAATGAGAGCTCTATTTGAGAAGGAGCTATACAAAGTCATAGAACGTGGGGATCACATCGATTCTGAAATAGCCTGTGACCTCTGGAGAAAGAGTAGAGACCGGATATTCGGCGATGCAGTAGAGTGGTCTGAATGCATGGAATATGAGTGGGCTCGGATACCCCACTTCTTCTTTGCAAACTATAGGTTCTATAATTATCCCTACTCGTTCGCACAGATGCTGGTATATGCGATCTATGAAGAGTACAAGAGTGGAGAGGGTGATTTCAATCTACGGTTTAAGAAACTCCTTAGTAGTGGTGGAAGTAAAAGTCCTCGTGAACAAATTGCAGAATTTGGTCATGACTTGACTGATCCACAATTCTGGGAACTTGGACCAAAACAGGCTGATAGATTGCTATCTGAACTAAAGAAGACAATCTAGTTCGATTGTTGTGTATTAAAAAAGAGAGATGTGGAGGAACCATCCTCCACTGTGTACTTCTAGGACAAGACTGCTTGAATACCACCAGTAGTGGTGCTTGCCGCTATTTGTACTACTTGTGTGGCAGTATCATAGTCCGAAGTTTCATAAACTTCGTCAACTGTTACTTCTGTCCATGTCGTGGTGGTCACATCAACAGGGCCGGTACTCACACTTGTTGTTAACCTTCCTCCAATGCCTGTTGGAAGACCTACAGTGAGGTCTATACCACCAGTAGTCGCAGTGAGGTCTATACTGACATTGCCATCAAAGACCACGTCGTCGGTAATGACACATTCAATGCCACCAGTAGTGACATCAACGTCAACGTCTGAAACTTGACCTGGTGATGATAGAACTAGTGATACTCCTCCGGTGGTCGTATCAATGTCAAGTGCATAAATTGTACCATTTCCAAGAGTCACGTTCACTAGTGCTGTTGTGTAAGCCAGTGTGACAGTTTCATCAACGTAGTTCACAGTCGGTACGCCGTGTTGTTCAACAGTTCTATTAGGCACAACCATGGCAATCTCATAAACGAGATCGGGGTCATCAGTGAAGATAATATCAAAGCCCCCTGTCGAAATCTCTAGTCCTATTGCAACTTCATCTGGCATCGATGATTCGGTTCTTGAGAACTCATAGGTTGTAGTGTTTTCCCATTCTCCAATGTTCCAATCACCAGGGTTCCAATCACCGAGGTTCCATGTGGGTGCCCAATTGTTTATGCCCAACATTGCAATAGATCCTACGCCAACTGCGCCTACTATAATAGCGGCGATGATACATGCAACCATTGTATTGTTACGTTCATAATTACTCATTAGTTAGATACACCTTTGTTATAGCGATTCAGGAACTCGTGCCACTGTGAGCGTAGTTCCTGGTATTGCGAATCGTTTTCGAGTGCATATCGACGCATGATCCGCGACGCATCGTTACGTACTGAGGGTGACAACGTATGATACTTCACTTCATCTAATATCGGAAGACTTGAGCTCACTGTATTTTCCCTCTCAATTAACTGCCTGAGTAGCTCCATTGCTTCATCCATCTGAGATTCAGGAATCTCAATTCCATAGACGGACAGACTATTTATCATGGAGATCAGACGATTCTTAGCAAACTGAGCCACTCCACCATCAGTCTGCATCATTCCACTGATACCCAAACGATATTCTCGTGCCGAGGCACGGTAGTATCGTTGTACAATACCAGTTCGTGTAGCTTCGGTACGTTCTTGCACCACGAGACCAGCGGCTTTCAGCTTGTCAATGTGATGTAGTATCGTACCAGGATTCTTATCTAATGCATCTGCCAATTGCTTGACAGTCATTGAGCCATTTATTAGATATTTGAATACAATCGCAGCCCGGGTTGACTCAAACAAGACCTTGATGGTCTTAGGATCCGAGATGATTTCAAGGTCCTTCATGGGCTCGACTTTGCTTTCTATTGCCACCTGTTAGATACCCCCAACAAAGCTGATGTCTGGATGTGTTTCTTCTTGAACCAGTATTTCTTCACCTGATAGAATCAGATAGATTCTCGACATTCCAATTACCATTGCAGGGAACACGACTATTATCATCATAATCATCGTAATTGCTGTATAGAGTCCCCATGCAGCTCCGGGGATAAAGTTGGTTCCAGTCATGAATAGATTCATTGGTGCTGCGATAATCGGAATAAGTAAGGCAACTATTATTCCGATGAATGCTATCCAGACAGAATAGACGCGGTCGAAGTAGTTCTTACTATAGGTAATTGAAATCTTCAGTGAGTCGATGACCGAATTACCGTCAATTATTGCTGGAAAAATCATTGATAATGCTCCCATTGCAATGGTCCAATAGACAATAATCACAACAAGGAAAGCAATACCGTGATAGAGGTCTGTGGTTGTGAAACTTATACTAAACGGTGCTACTATAGCTACTACAACTGCAATTGGTAAAATTGCCACAAGGAATTGGATAACTCCTCCTCCGAGAAGAGAGAGAAACTTGTTCTTGTACCAAGTGAACACTCCTGAAGCGTGTGTTCCTTCACTTTCCACAATCTCACGGGCCATTCCAAAGAGGGCTCCAAATGAAGCCATGAATGGTGCTGCAAAAGGTGTAATGAATAAGATAGACATTCCAACTATTGCAAGTCCCGTTGCTGTTTCAAAAGTTACTGCCCATTGAGTAAAGAGCTCGATCATTCCGGGGAATCCAAGCACAGCTATGAATATTGGTACGATAATTGCTGCTACTACTAGAATCAGTATTACTGTAACAATCGCTACGCCTATCATTGCAAGAATGAAAGAGAGAATATTTTTCACAGCAAACTTGAAGCTGACCTTTACGTCTTCCAGCAGAACTCTCATGTTGGTACTTTTCATCGACATTTTGTTCACCATAAAGAGGGGTTTGAGAGTGCCCCCGTCTTCCGACAGTGACACTCTCAGGTGGTGGTGGTATTTCAGACCATCGGTACCTCGACTGGTTCACCTTCATAGACTGGTTTGCCAGTCAACTCATGGTAGACCTTCATCCAGACAATGTATGCTGCTGGAATGAAGAGTAGACCAGTCAAGATCACTGCGATGACCGTCCATAGTGCAATCACTGCTACTGCAGGTGCGAGGACTAGGGTAGACCAGGCAAATGGGACTAGGAGACCGAGTACCATTATTGGTCCAAAGAGCGCAAAGAATACAATGTTAATGCCGATTAAGACACCAAAGACTCTATCGAATCTATCAATGGCTAGGCGGAATGATTCCTTGAATGCATCTTGGACGCCAGCTCCATTCACGATGGCTGGTAGTACCATAGCGCAGAATCCGGAAGTTATGTTAGAGTAGACATATGTGAATACAATCAGTATCTGGGAGTAGAGAAGAGGAATAGTCCATCCGTTCAGGTATGATACCACGTACCAGACAAGTGCCTGTGGTGCAATAATGATCAGTGTGAGGAGAATGCCTGCACCCATCAATGGGAGGAACTTGCCAGATAGAAATGAGAATGAAGTTTCAGCCTTGGTCTTACCCTGCTCTATGACCTCCTTGCTCATTCCAAAGAGTGCGCCGTTCAATGTGTAAACGACAGCAAAGAATGGAACAAACAGAAGGCCAAACGCGCCACCAAGTAAGAACCTGCTAGAATCAGGTCCAGCCATCACGATATCTGCAATCGAAGTCCAGATAACTGGTCCTGATAAGATTACAAAAGCTAACACCGGAATCGCAACTATTGCTAGTATGAAGATGAGTGCAAAACCCATGCCGATGTGGGCAAGAGCATAACTCAGAATGTTATCCTTTGCCAGCTTGACACTTGTCTTGAGGTCTTCAAAGATAGTATTGAAGTCGGTTGTGGGTTGGTTGGTTGACATTGTTGTTAACACCTTATCGAGTCGCAAGCGCCGAACGCTTGATGTTTGACATATATCAAACATAGCTGTATTTGCTTATAAGTATTTTGATAAATATCAAACGTAGCTACGCTTACCAAACATTGAGGTGTTATTTCGGAATTTATTCTGTTTTCAACGATGAATCAATCTAATAATCCATGCATCAAGCGCCTGTCAGCAGAGAGATTACAATCAGAATGGAGCACATTAAAAGGCCTGCAAAGAGTGTCTTGAGACCGCTTACCCAGACATTTGTCTTTGAGATCTTGCCAAGGAACACACCGAGAAGGAACAGAATTCCCAGACCAATCATTGCCGAAAGAATGAATGAGCGGATATAATCGATGAGACCAAATAAGGCAAAGAACATCGGGCTTATGACCAGTATCACACTCCCGGCAGGGACTGCTCCCTTAAGTATTGAAAGAAGCATTGTCGTTTCATGTTCTGCGGTGATGATTATAGAACGACTCAAGTGCGCGTCTTTAGATTTCATCATCTCCTCAATCAATTGTTTTCCTTCTGCATGCTCTACAAGATATGTGCCTGACATTCCTGAGATGAGGTGGGCGATGCTAGCTCCCACTGCCGCAAGAAGCGTTGTCTCAAATACAATAAACAGTTCCTGCATATGTGCTGCGATGTACCCGGCTAAGATGATACCCAAAATAGGTAATATTGCATCAAAGACCTCTTCGGTGACATAGAGCCTGGCTATCTTATAGCGGCCTGTGAGAACAAGCTCTTCCTCCAAGCGACGAAGAAGACTTGTGTCCTCATTGTTATCAGTTGTATTTTGATTGGAAGCATCTTCTGATGTCATAGCAATCTCATCTGCAATTAGTCATTCCTTTTTAATGCACCTCATCAATATCGGGTTTCCTAGATAATCATTCTTTTCCAAAAATGAGAATGACGACAACCACAAGAATCCAATGAGTAGAAACGACGACATTTGGAATGAAACTGGATCTTGAAAATATACGATGAGTAATGGAATCCGGATTATCCAAGAGAAGGCGTAGGAAAGAATAAAGAAAGAGGTGAGGAGCTTCTCCAGTATTATCTCTTTCATGGGCAATACGAAACTCCTAAGAATTGACTTCTTGTCTTGATTACTTCCTGAATTAATATAAGAATTCTCAATCGAGTACTTCAATTCTTGAAGGTGAATCTTGCTAATAGATGTGGCAATTGAATGGTTGGTCTTACATCTATTTGAATTTAAAGAGCCTGGGATCGACCTCT
The DNA here is from genome assembly GCA_964610875.1 of uncultured archaeon. GTDB lineage: Archaea > Asgardarchaeota > Thorarchaeia > Thorarchaeales > Thorarchaeaceae > CAZSWP01. The sequence goes on along the minus strand of CAZSWP010000002.1, from coordinate 102,758 downwards.
CTCCAATCTCCTGTTTTATTAGCAAAAGCTTCTCGTTCTTCCTCTGTAGTCTGTACTATAACCAGAATGCACTCATCATCACCACATGCTTCACATTTTTCATGAATCGTTTTTCCACCAAGTTCCATAGCCATCATCTTTGCAGCATCTACATAACAATACATGTGACCAAGGTCGAGTGCATTCTGTTCTTTGAACACCTTTGCTAATGTGCAACCGTGTGCAAACTGTTTCCCCTCTTCATTTATGCCATAATCATCATATAGGCCAAAACTCGGTAAGTCTGGCAATCCTTTTTCAACCCGTTCATGTATCCGCTGTCCATAGTCAATTATCGCTTTGGCAATCATGTCCTTGCCCTTTTCTTCACCAAACGCATCTACCAATATCTTTGCATAGGAGAGATGGAGTAGAGCAAGTCTTGATAATGCCCCCTTAGTGCCCTTCTCTGCTTCTTCTTTCGGTATCATATCATCTTGATGTGCCATTGCATGTTCACTCATTCTAAACAGTCGCAGTAACCAAAGCATTGGTTCGTATTAAGACTTGCCAGCGCTCGAACCATAATTTGACAGGTTCAAAATCTACAGTAGGACACGAAATTATCGGACGGGAATATGGCTTCCAAATTTCGTGCGGTTTCTTTACTGCATGATATCTCATTGAACTGTTCCAGCATTATGGGCGGTACTTGCCCAGCAATAACCTTTGATAGTTGCAATGCATCAAGAATTATTTCGGCATCACTACTATTTCTTACTACATCAAGTGACTCACCGTTGGGAGTTATAGCATAGACCCCATTATTCCATTCACACATATTGTCCTTTAGTTCGATAGTAACTGTTTCTGTGGCATCTTTTGGAACTGAAATAGACCTGCAATATGATTCGAAATCGATAACACGCATCATCATCGAGCCTATCTGGAACGAATCCGTTTTATGGATGTCATCAATGAAATGTCTGACGGGAGTTTCCGTATCTGCCCATAATGAGATTTCTTTTGCATTTACTCCATGGTTTCTTACTAGTTCGATTATTGATGGCAGTGCTTCATCAGTAGTATATCGAAGAATACCTGCAATTAGTTTGAAACCTCTCTCTGCCTTATCGAACCAGAACTTGACAGTTCCGACAGGTTTTGGTCCTTTTTCCAGGAGATAGAAGTGATTCTCTTTTATCATCCTCACATATTCTCTCCGGAATTGGAAGAATCTGGATCCAAAGCGTGCCATTGTTTTCTCTACTTCAAGTATTTTGTCAACATCCTTTTCATTCGTGATTTCTCGAGAAGTGATTCTACCGGATGGGGTCACGGCTCTAAGTGCATTCTGTTTGAAAACATGTTTGGTTCTTCTCTCTGCTAAAGCATATCCAAACTTTTCATAAAATGGTCTGTTGAATGGATCAAGAATTGTCAGAGGTATTTCGAGGTTTCTCATTATTGGGAATACATGTTGGAATAGATCTCTCACTATACCCTTTCTACGATACGCTGGGTCTGTTGCAACAGCCCAGACTCCTGCAAAAGGGATTGGCCGACCTCTGATTATGTTTCTATCAGTCTTGAAGAAACAAAGGTTCGCAACTACTTTGTCGCTGTCAACAGCAACATATGCCCAGTCATTATCCTCCGGCTGATGCCATCTCTTAATCCATTCTTGTTTGAGAATATCCTCAAATGACTGAGTGGATTCAAATGCTTTCCATAAGACACGAATAGCAGACTCTCGATCTTCATTTCGTGCTTCTCTTACCCGAATCATAGTCTGGGCAGTTCTAGAACTATTGAAGTTCTTTTCGCATAACGCCAATTACCGTTCATTGTGAGCTAGACAAATCTGGACACCGGAGCTTTGTCTGTCCAAGACCGGCACTGGAACGGAACTACGTGGGGTCAGCATACAGGTGTGAGATGACCTATGATAGCATTTCGTATCGAAGGATATAAGCTACTTCACAACGTGTCCATCTTTGTCCTGGATTTTTGTAGCTGCCCTCAACCCTTGGCTTCAGAGCGACTTTTTCTTAGAATACTATGAAAATCAGTAATCATTCTGTGTAGAGTTCTTTGATTTTGTCTTGTAGCATATAGATGATAATCGGTATTCCAAGGATTGCACCGACTATTGTCAGGCTGATCAAGGCTCCGGCAATAATGGCACCCAGGCGTGCCCACGACTTGTATTGCCAGAGACCATATGATAGAACCCCTGCAATGCCAGCAGCTGAAACGAATAAGATTCCGATATGGCCCAAAAATGCTGGTAGTAGCAAAAAGAGTGAGCCAATTAGACCGAGAAATAGTCCCCCTAGAATGAAGATTACAACAATGAATGAGATGCCTGTTGGTCTTACTCCTTCACTTCTCATTCTTCTCTCGTAATCGGTATCACTCTCGGCACCTGTGAATTCTCCAACTAATTCAGGACCTTCCATTCTCTGTGAAGAATATGTGGGAGTAAATGGCTTTGCGACCTCCAATGCTACAAGTGTATTCTCTACTACTCTGTAACTAATCTCGTAACGTTCACCCAAAATTGGTGAGTAGCCTACAGTACCCTGAGAGTAACGTATGAAGACAAGGTCTCCAGTATCGGTCTTCACAGTAAGAATTGAATAGTCCGGATACTGCTCAATGTTTGTTATGGTTCCTCTCACTTGTTGAATCATCCACTCTACTCCCTTCAGGTGAGATGCTTTCCTGTCTTTTTGCTTATAAACATGCATTGGTTGAGCTAAAATAGTGGAGCAATTCACAGCAAGACACACTATCACAAGACGAATTGGGAGATCATCACTGAGACACATGAATCAACAGGAATTGCTCCATACTTTCGTCATCTTATGCAGATATAAACAGCCCAAATCCTAATGGATGAATCCTACATTTGTTTTAATACGCCACCAACCCATATGATGTGAGGATTATACATTGCACGCGTGGAAAAAACTGGTATTTACTTGCTGGGTCGTGATGCTACTGCTGCTGCCGCTAGCAGCGATACCACTCGCTTCTGGGTATGAACCCGGTGATGAAGCTGAAATATTTGGTCATACCTTCACAGAAGAATATTGGACTAATGATTCGATTGAAGTGGCTACACAGAAAGGAAATGCATCATTCACTGCATCCTATGTTGGAGTAGATGATTTCCAGGCATTCCTGTTAGCTTTCAACAAAATCGTGACCAATGATAGCAAAGAGTTCCAACTCCCATACCAATTGTTTGGAATGCACTACACTACCCCTGAAGATCAAGAAGTCTTCATTGGAGCTATTTTCGCATTCCTACTAGTTCACAATGAGAGTTTTGGTGGCAATAACTTACCTGATGTTGGGAATGAAGATACATGGATATGTGTTCCAATGTCAACAGGTGTACCATGGAATGATGTAACACCTGGAGTGGAAGCAATCCCTGTCTCGAAGATTGGAGATAATCACTATCGCTTCGGGATGCGGTATACAAACATGTCAGTACGAATTGTCGCTACAGATTCAATTGGTGGATTCATTGCAACTCTCTTATTGCCTATCTTGACTTGCTTGATAAGCGAACTTGTCGTTCAGTACGATGTCTACATAGATACAGAAACAGGTCAGGTTCATGCTGAAACTCTGTATACAATCGGACAGGTCACACGAGCAAAATGGCTTGGTCTGTTTGAAGCCGAACCCAGAGATCTGATCAATGAAACATTCTGTGTGAGTGCGGTACACTATCTCTCGGTCTTTACAAGCAATTATCGTGTTGCCAATAATGCGACCGGCAACCAGCTACAACCACCAACAAGCACAACACCAATGACAGATAATATTACCATCCAAGTAGGTAGTAGTAATGAACGTGCTTTTGATATTGGACTAGGACGAGAATATAGTCTTATCAATGAATCAACTGACCCGTGGACAACAATCTCTGAGAGTGAAACTGCTCTTAATTCACTGTTAGCCGCAGAGAAAGGTGATTTTGCACTAGTGGGATGGCAAGCTCCGATTTCTGCCTTCTTGTTCTCACATATGGCATACTACCTATCTCCACGAATACGGAACACGTATTCTGATGTGGAAGCACTTGTAGATAATTCTGAAACAGCTTTCCATGACAGCCAGTGGTGGTATGCTGTAACATTCCCAGAGTGGAATGGATATCGAGTTCAACAAGATCCAACCTACACAGCATACACTAATGTCATCGAAGAACCCACATCAACAACTGATACTGGGATACCACCAACTGATGGTGACGGGCTTGGTGGAATTGTGATACTCGGCATAATTGCAGTGGTCGTCATTGGACTTGTGATGGTCTGTAGACGTAGGGATTAAATTAAGGAGCAGTGGTTATCATGACCGCTGCCTTCTACTATTTTTAAGGACGACTTTGTCACACCTAGAAATATATCTACAGAATCATATAGATTCATTAAGTTCAATACACATAAGAAAAAATAACACACTGCACACAACTTTCAAGTGGTTGTACATCATACTGTGATAACGATGAATCCAGGACTCTCTAAACAGCTTGAACAGGCTAAAAATGATATTCTTACTGGAGAGTATGATAGAGCACTTGAGAGTCTAAATCAAATCATTGCTGAAGAACCAGAGAATTCTCCCTTGTATATTGAATCTCTTGTATGTCTTGGTCAACTCCACTGGCATCGAGGTAAGTATGAATCAGCACAGAGTGCTCTTGAGCTGGCAAAGAATCTTGGAGTGAAACACGACTTCAAATCCCTTGGTGGAGAGGCTGTACGTTACTTGGGTAATGTTCTCATTGACCAAGGATTTCCGAAAGAAGCTGAGAGTCATTATAGGCAAGCACTAGAGTTTTTCAGAGAGGTGGGAAACCGTGAAGGGATCGCCCGTACTATGAATAATCTGGGTGTCTCCTTTACAGAACGTGGGGACTATGAACAAGGTTTGGAATTCTATACTCAAGCATTGACAATGCATCGAGAATTGAATGATTTGGTCGGTGAAGGCGCAGTTCTTAACAATTTAGGAGAAGTACATCGCTTCCGCGGTGACTATGAAGAAGCAGAACGATTATACCAGATATCTCTTGAGAAAGATAAAGAACTGGGGGACCCTTATGGACAAGCACTTTGTTGGGGAAATTTGGGTGCAGTCGCATTAGCAAAGAAAGATTTCGAAGAAGCAGAAAGGCGAGTCAGAACTGCTGTTGAGATATTCGAAGAACTACGTACCTTCGATCTGGTATATGTGGAGATTACAGGACTTATGTCAGGCATTCTAGCTAATACAAAAAGATTTGAGGAGAGCCAAGAATTTGTTGAGAAAATGTGGGATGTTCAGATGAATCTTGGTTCGGATTATGCAACCAGTATATGTGCATTCTATTCCGGACTCTTGGCTCAGAAGAGAGGAAACCTACATACTGCTAGATCCGAATTCACAAACTGTCTAGAGATATCACAACGCGGAGCAGTATTTGAATATCAACTTCTCTCTATGATCCAACTTGTAGAGCTGGAACTACAGACCTATAGATTGACTCAAGAAGATGAGTATCTGGAAATGATGGAAACCCGATTGGATCAAACCTTAGAAATTGCTAGAAAACACAACTCAATCGGAGCTCAAGTTCAACTTCTTACACTGAAAGGATTCTTAGATGTCGAGAATCAACAATTCCTGAAGGGTCTTGAAAATTTTGCAATTGCTAGAGAACTAGCAGTTGAGAAGGGATTTGAAAGCAGAGTTGAACAAATTGACAAGCATATTGATAAGATTCAGCAACGAATCGAAACTTCAATTCATGCTGGTTCCGAATCCATTGATAAGAAACTCAAGAGAATGCAAGGTTATATTGAAGAATGTCAAAGAGTCGTGTTGGCAAGTAAATAGACTTCATCCTTAATGTCTAAAGTTCTTTTATTCTAATGGCGGTGTAGCGAAATTTTATATTAATTCTAAGAGGGCACAACTTGTCTTTTATTCTAGGAGACGTTAGCAATGACTCAAGAGTATGTAAAGGACAAAGTACGAGATTTCAAAGCGACAAAAGAAGATGCAGCAAAATTAGCAGCATGCTTCAATTCCTTTGATGACTCAGGCTCTTGGCCTGGCGGGTTCACCCATGGAAATCCATACACAGCAGATCGTGTCCTAGAAGACCTAAAGAAGACCAAGAATATTCGAATCATTGTTGCACATACTGAAGAGAAAATCGTGGGTCATTGTAATGTCGCGGATGGTTTCATGAATGAAGAATCTGCATACGTTGGATTACTTGGAGTTGATCCAGCATACCAAGGTCAAGGGTTTGGAAAGGCACTCCTCATAGAAGCTGCAGAAACAGCAGCTGTGGCTGGAAAGCGACGTTTAGACTTGCATACTTGGGGAGGCAATCTAAAAGCAATGCCTCTGTACAAAAGAGTAGGCTACAATTGGGTGCCAGGCACTAGAGTGCTGATGGAATCACACATACCAAGTATACTGAACTGTGAGTTGTTTCAGGACTTCTTCGAGAAGTATTACTGGTATGATTCACTAAAACGAGAAATCAAACAAGAAATTGATGATGTCGTTGAAGATGGGATTGGTATTTTCAAATATCATTTCGAAGGAGAAAACGGTGATCATCTGGATGTTGTTATTGATAGAGAAGCTAAGGGTATTTGTGGTTTTGAAAAGTTTCTTGACGATGAACGGATTGCAGTAAATGTACGGCCAAAGATTCATACTGGGTATATTGGTATTGGTGAAGTTCCGGTTGAACTTCAAATATCGAACAACACCACAGATGATGTTTCGTACACGGTCACAACAAACACATCAGATGATATCAGATTATCAATTGGAGGTGCTTTGAGTGGTAGGGTTCCAAAGGGAGAGAAACATGTGATTACTGGGACATATTCAATCCCCTTTGGTGTAAGACATCTTGATCGTCTTCGTTTAGCTGATGAAAAAGCAACCAGTCAAGTTGAGTGGTCTGTAGTTTTGAATGGTAAATCGTTCTCACTATTCAGCGGTCTAATTCCAAATCATGCTGTGAAAGTCAGTACATTTCCAAAACATCCTTCATTAACTCCAGGTGAATCAAAAGAGATCCGTATATCTCTTGAGAACAACATGCAGTCAACTTTCAATGGAGTAATAGTGATTACACACTCCAAAGATGGAATCTCCAAACCTATTGAGGAGGAGGTATCAATAAATGAGAATAGTGGGACTGAAATTGCTTTCACGGTGGAATCTGACTCTTCTTCGAAATCTAAGCTTTTAGAGAGCAACATCTCAATCTATTCAATATCAGAAGACCAGAGGACAAAGATAGTGGAAAAACCACTCAACATACCTGTGATTGGGATATCTGGTTCCCACGCATTCGAAGGGGTTGAGGATGAGTACATCCTAGAGAGTGAGAGTTTCCGTGCCATCATGTCAAAGTATGTCCCCAATATGTTCACGAGAATTGAGTCGAAAATTCTCGACTCTTACATAAGTGGATGGTGCCTGCTTCCGGACATTGGATATCCCTTTCCATCGAATGGAAGCGAATGGGATAGGATGCAGTATGACATAGATCTTCAATCCTCTGAACGATATTCTGAAATCATCTTGAGAGGTGAATCAAAAGAACGCCTCGGCCTCAAAGTGACTACAGTATACCGCATTCATGCTGGGACAGAACACATTGATGTTACTACGAAAGTAGAGAATACTGGTCCTTATACACATAGTAATCTGGGCATAAGACTTGGCGGATGGCTACAGGTCCATGGCAAACAGATGTATGTTCCACTAAATGGTGAAATATATTCATTCACGTCAAGAGAATGGACTGGTGGAAGACAATTACCAAAGAAAGCAGAGCACTACCATGAAGAGTGGACAGCGATTGAAGGCCATAGAAATGGGATGCTAATAGGATATGTATGGGATTCCAAGGACCTTGTAGAAGTGAGTCCAAGAAGACAGTGGGGTATGTCTCGGTTTGAATACAAGATACCCGATTTAACCCCTGGTGAGAGTTACACGAAAAAGCTTCTCAGTATGCTCGTGAGTGATGGATCTTGGAGAAAAGTCCGAGCACTCTGGGCGCGTCTTACAGGTGAAACACCTCTGATAAAAGGTTCAATTCAGTTCAAACCTGATTTAGACGTTTCTTATGTGAATACTTCAGGGCAGAGATACAAACTTGAAAGCCCGATTATTCTTCCAAAAGGCGAGTCCGAGGTTGAGATTATAATAGAAGTTCCACACGAATCTCCAACCAGTGCAAGTGTTGAGATTTCTGTTCCAGAGAGTCTACTTGTAGAAGGGAAACCATCAATTAAATTCGAAATCGGTGAGATTGGTTTTCAGAAGTCATTCTCAAAGAAGATTAGGTTCCAAGTTAAACAGGAATCTGATGGATGGTTGCATTATGGTGGCGAAACCTATATCGAATTTCCGAGTAGAATTGTAAGGGCTCCACTTACAGTTATTGCATATGATGAAAACATCGATGAGATATTGAGAAAAGACTCACATGAAGAAATGACTGCTTATGTATTAGAGAGTGGTGAATATTCAATTGAAGTATGTCCTGAATATCGAGCCGCACTGACTCGCTTTGGAATGATTGATGAAGCTAGTGTTTTGCTGGATCGATTTCCAGATAATGGTCCATTCCTATGGTGGGACAAGTTTTATTCTGGTGTCACTCCATATTTCGTTGGGGCAGGAGTATGGGATTGGGAATCAGCCCTAAGAAAAGAGGAATGGTCAATTAAACAGATTCGTGATGACCCATGGATTGGTTATGAATTGGAAAGTCTATTCAAGCACAGTCCTGGCATCAAAGGAATGACCGCAAAAGTCCAGTATATGATACTTCCCGGTATTCCTATTGTGAGGTCGAGTATCAATCTTACGAATACAAGTAAGATAACAAAAACAGTCTATTCAGGATTTCACGGCTTTCCTCAGCCGGGTGAATCTTCTCAACCAATAATACACGCAGTTCATCAGGGGAGGATACGAAAATATGAACCTACTGAAAACGAGATGCATGCTGTTGCTCCTATGGATAGAAGTTGGGTTGCTTTTGAAGACCCAGATGAGAAGACCGTTTTGGGTGTAATCTCAACTCTGAAAGGAAAGGAGAGCCTTGAATTCAGTAATTGGGGTGAGCAAGCTGAAAGGGTTCAAATATCGCATCTAAAGGTACTCAAACCTAAGGAATCTGCGATTCTCACATGCTATTTAGTGATAAGTGAAGAGGTTCAAGATGTTCAGAAGATGAAAGGGCTTCCAGAAGTTCTAATAAACGAATGAAAGCATTGTCAGCAATTCTACACCTAATTGAAGTACAAAATAGATATGCAAATATCTGCTGCTTCATATAGGTAGTAAATAGAAAGATGATTGAAATAAAAAGCAAAAACTTCTCATCAGGTATAGTCGTAACATTCAGAAAAAAGGACTATGCTATTGAATATCCCACCAAAGAATGGAATAGACTCCCTTCTGAAACACAACTTGCGCTTCGTGATAATCTTGCTTTAGCAACAACTATGCATCTGCCCTTGGTTTTGGAAGATGACTATATCAAATACGACACACCTCGTCCAATACTTGAAGCCTATTTCTATGAGAATTTTGTAAAAGATATTCCTTCATGCACCGACGTGGATGAGACTGATACATCTGATGCTATTAGACGTTTTTACAATACGATTTATGCCTTCAATGAGGGATCTATGACAACTCCCTCATCAACTCCTGTGGATAATCCTGAGAGAGCTATTATAGGTATGAGTTTTGGTAAGGACAGCCTTCTGACATATGCTGTTGCTGCAGAACTCGGCCTTGAACCAGAAGTTGTTTACGTGATTGAAGAATCCTTGACTTATGAAGAAAAACACAAACGGTTACTTTCAGAAGGGTTTGCGAAGGAGTTCGGAAAGACTGTCCATATCCTACATCACGATACTGGAAAGCTCAGAGATTATTCTCATCTCGGACTTCCAAAATCCGAGTTCGGTTGGGGTCTCCAGTCCACTGAATATGCTTTAGAGTTCATACCTTTTGCCTATGCATATAATGGTGGATACATTCTTTTTGGGAACGAGCAGACAACATCAGAAACCTATATGGATGCAAAAAAAGAATGGACAATTCATCCTTGCTTTGATCAGTCACATGAGTGGACTATACATATTGATCAAATGACACGATTGTTCTCTGGAGGTAGTGTTAGAACGGGTAGTTTGATTGAACCTCTAATGGATATGATGGTGCAGCGAATACTAGTTCATAGATATCCAGAGATAGCAAAATATCAGATGTCTTGTTTTACAGAAACCGAATCAGGTAGGGACTACAGATGGTGTCATGATTGTTCGGTATGCGCAAAGATGTATTTGCTCTGTGCAGCAAGTGGTATGAATCCAAAAGATGTTGGGTTTAAGGAGAACATGCTAGAATCACGACATCAAAAATTCTTCACTTTATTTGGCGGAAGGTCTGAACTAACATATGCTAATACGGAGACTGCACATGATGAGCAGTTATTTGGCTTATATTGCGCGGCAAAGAAGGGAAATCATGGATCATTAATCGAGGAATTCAAAAAGTCTGATCTTTATGATGAAGCCAAAGCACGAGAGGATGAACTCTGGAAACGGTTTATTTCAATCTATGAGCCAATCAGTGTGCCTGAATCCCTACGAGAAGATGTGTTGTCCATATATCGCGAAGAAATTGTGTCATTTGAATTGTAAAATGTGGACACAGTATCAAAGTTTTATGCAAATTTTGTTATGGATTTCCGTTGGTATTGAAATGCGCGTTGCACTAATTGTGAATACCCGAAAGAGTGGGTCAGAATTTGAAGTAGAATATGACCCCCCTCATACTATTGAACTCATAAAACAAGGTATAGAGTCATCAGGAAATGAGTATGTATTCATTGAAGCAGATGATAAAGTAGTCGAGCACATCAAAGAGGTATGGCCTGATTTGGTCTTCAACCGTTCTGAAGGAATACGGGGAGAAAGTCGGGAATCTCATGTGCCTGCTGTTCTTGAAATGCTAGGTGTTCCCTATGTTGGTGCCAATGTACTGACCACTGCTGTCTGTCTTAATAAAGGGTGGACAAAGAAGATACTAGCATATCACGGAATTCCAACTCCTGACTTCCATATTTGTACAACATTGGAAGAGGCTCTGGATATATCTTTGAAATACCCCTTCATTCTGAAACCAAATGAGGAAGGATCTTCCATAGGCATCAATGAAGACAATGTTGTACATAACAAAGAACAACTTGCAGAGAAACTCAAACAAATGCTCGATGAATACGAACAAGGGATCCTTCTAGAGCAATTTATCCAAGGACGTGAGTTTAGTGTTGGCGTGCTTGGCAAAACTGATGGGGGTTTCGAAGTATTTCCCGTTCTCGAGGTTGATTTTTCAACTCTACCTCATGAAGTGGGTGGAGTTTTTGGTCAACGTGCAAAGACAATTTACGAGGAACTGGACCATTATATCTGTCCTGCAAAGATATCGGAAGTGATTCGAGCTGAACTGGAACGAATTACAATTGATATCTGTAAACATCTCATGGTTCCTGATTTTGCCAGAGTCGACTACAGAATGGACGAAGATGGAAATCTTTACTTTCTGGAGATAAATCCACTACCTGGAATGGATTTTGACCTGGAAAACAAGGATATCTCTTTTTACCCCTATATGGCTATACAAGGTGGTTACACATATAATACACTCATACATCGTTTACTTGACTCTGCAAGAAGTCGCTATGGGTTATAGAGAGTAGGAGCATATCAAATGACTTCGCAAGAACACATATGGCGTACGCTTCGTAACAAAATCGAAGAAGATACCTGCAGTAAGATATCAATGGAGTTCTATTCAGGAGGTTTTCGTGAAACGTACCAATGGTTTTGTGATATTGAACAAGCTGCATTTCGCTCTGAGCTGAGATATACTCCTGATGAGCTGGAGAGAAGAACTGAGCAAGAAGGTCTCTTATTCTTTTTCATCTTTGTAGATGGTTCTCCCTTTGCAGTCGTATTGGGATATACTTCTTATGATTTAGAGGATGCATTCTATCTCGATACGATTGCAGTGCGGGTGACGGGAGAAGGTATTGGAAAGACAATCATGTGGTCTTTGGTCAACTGGGCTAAATCCAAAGGGTACAAGCAGATCCTCTTAGACACTGAAGAAGTCAATGAACGTGGAATTCCACTAAAGCGGTTTTACGAGAGACTTGGTTTCAAAGTACTGGAACGAATGGAAGATGGAAACTTGCGAATGGTACGGGTATTATGACAGTTTATGCATTTTGAGCTCTATTCGAAGTATCTACCTGTTAGTATTGCACAGAATGTACCCTTGACAGTGACCTTACTATCAGCAAGATCATTCATCACAGCCAATGTACTTGCTGCAGCTGGCAATACATAGAGTCCTTCTTCTTGTCTTAGAAGTTTGGCAAATTCCATCATCTTTGTTTCTGAAGCGTAGTCTGCAAACCCATTTGACTCATAGATTGCATCAAGAGCTTCTTGTCCATCATAGGAATGCCAATTTGTTAGAGGCTCATTGATCTTAGTTTCCTTTACCTCATCACGGCGAAGGTCTACAACCACATAGGACTTCATTTTGTAGGATTTTACTATGGGGTTACCACGTCTAGTACTAGTAGCAACCATCCGCGGTACTTCTTGAATCTTGCCTGCTTCTGCTAGTCGTTTGAATCCTAGATGGATTCCTGCTAGTGTAGTACCATTTCCAACTGGGCAAAAGATGTAATTTGGTGCTCTCCGAATATCTCTGTAGATCTCGTTAGCGATTTCGCTATAAGCTTCCAATGAGATCTCTTTTACGCCATTCACACCTGGATTTGCGTTAAACCATTCATTCTCTTGTGCAGCTTCACTTGAATACACCACTAAGTCTTCATATTGTCCTGATTCAAAGTGAAGTATCGCTCCTGCTTCCTTTATCCGACGCATTCTATCCTTTGGTACATGGTAACCTTCAGGTATGTAGATATGAGCAGGAATCTCGTATATTCTTGCTGCCCATGCCAAAGCTGCACCAAAATTACCACATGTAGCTGTGGTCACAGCAGTGGCGCCAACTGCCTTAGCTTGGTCTATTATGGCAAGAGCAATTCTATCCTTCTGAGTTCCGGTTGGATTGCCTCCTTCAAATTTCAAAAAAAGTCGTTCACAACCAACATATTTCGCCAGATTTCTAGAATCTACGAATGTCGTAGACCCTAAGAATTCACGCCATTTTGTCTTAGCTGCATCTTTCTTTGGTCGGCTATTCTCACTCATATTTTCTCATGCCTTTTCAAATTTCCAATTGATTTCCTATTAAACTAGTCTCTAGTGTTTCAGTTGGATTTTATTTACGAATTTTGCTGTGAATAATCAAATGCAATAACTGTTTTGCAAATTGTTTCCTATAGTCGTCGAATCCTAGCACTACATTCTGCAGCTCTATTAGAATTGTTGTTCTCCTCGAATAGAAACCTTGCTATCTGATATGTTCGTTTAGCTTCATCCTTTCTCCCCAGTTTCTCTAATGCAATGCCCCTATGATAGAGATACTCCGGGTTATCAGACTCATGAGCGAAAGCATCGTCAAAATCAGAAATTGCATCTTCGTACTGCTCTCTTTTGAGATAAATCAGACCTCTGAGGAAACCTGCATCCGCTCTCTCAGGTTTCAAGGCAAGTGCAGTATTATAATACTCCAATGCAAGGTCATCGTCTCCCTGCATCGTCACAACTTGTCCACTTCGTATCCAACCGTCTATATGTTCGGGATTAGCATGAATCGCTTTCTCATAAGATGTCAATGCCTCTTCTAGTGACTTCTGTTTTCGATGAATATCTCCTTTCTTTATCCATATCTCAGGATCATCGAATTTGATACTCGCAGCTTGTGTATAGTACTCCAGTGCCTTTTTCAGGTCTCCTTTCTCAATAAAGACGTTGCCTAGAGATGCGAGGATGTATGGCTGCTCCTTTCTAATCGTCAGACCTTTCTCTAAGACCTCCTGAGCTAGATCTAGTTGTTCCATTTCAATATGCAGTCTTCCAAGTTCTAGATAGGGTGCGATTCTTGCGACATCTACATTGTGGGCCCTGGTCATCCAGACTAAGGCACTTTGCAAGTGTCCTATCTCCTTGAAATAGAGTCCCATGCCCAAGAGTGCTCTTGGTTTACTCTTTTCAAGAGCGAGTGCTCTCTCAAAATCTTTCTTCGCAGCATCAGGTTTGTTAAGCTTCAGACGTGAGAGTCCTCTATAGACCAATGCATCCGTATTTTTATCTTCCAATCCGAGTGCAGAATTGAAACATTTGATTGCATCTTCATATTCTCCACCAAGATAATATGCAAGTCCCATCTGAATCCATGCAATGATGTTCTCACTATACACATTCAGACACAGCTCATAAGCTAGGATTGCTTTGCTAAACTTTGCCTCTCTGAGATGTAGATTTGCAATACGAAGCAATAGGATTGGAAGTCGCACGTCGTCAGAGAAGGTTCTGAGGGTTTCTTTGAGCTCTATCTCTAAATTATCCAATTCACGTCGCGCTTTTGATGGCACTGTAAGTGGTTTGACCTCTTCAGGTTGAATCTCTGTTGAAACTTCTAGTTCGTCTAATTGACGTCCAATGGTGGCTAGGAGGTCCTGATTCTCCAACTCCTTTTGCTCCCTACTCGTATCTGTTGTTATGGTCAGACTCCTCATAAAAATGTCTTTTTATTCATGAGAATTTCACATAATTACTCCCTAGGAGTATTCTATGATGACACATCTGAGTTACCTATGCTACTATCCTGACTGGTCTTAGGTTTACTGTTTTGTGTTCTCCTTGGATGTTGTCATACTCCAGCATTCCAACCAATTCGCCTTCAGCTCCTGGTGGGAGTTCGAATTCAATTTCTACAACACTCACTCTGCCTACCTCAATATTTCCTATGTTCTGACTCTTTATGCTATCAGTGAGGTCTGGAATACCTAAGATGACCTGAACATTGTTCATTGGATTTGTTGATTCATTGCGGACCACAACTCCAAAGACAACCTTGCCCTCACGTATCTTGTATTCCACCACGACGTCCATTCCTACCTCAAGTCCTGGACTTGCTGGTTCGGCTGTGGTAACCGGAAGCTTTGCTCGTTCTTCATCGCGATATCGCTTCACAAACGCCGCTGCGATGAACGCAATGACAATAATGATGCCTGTAGGTATTGCTGCATGAATATTTGGGTCGAAATCTATCGAGTCTATAAGGCCATCTGCATCAGTGTCCATTAGAGTTGGGTCCGTACCTGAAACCATTACTTCATAGTAGTCGTCCCAGCCGTCAGCATCGCTATCGACATTGCTCGGACTGGTCTTGTAAATATTAACTTCTTCACCATCCAATAATCCATCATTGTCTGTGTCATTCAATCCTGGATGGCATTCCAATAAACCGTAGTTCATAATCTCAAAGTAGTCGGACAGTGAATCATTATCCGAATCAGAATTGTATGGATCGATACCCCATGTTATCACTTCATCATAGTCTGTGACTTCATCATTGTCCGAATCTGGGTCTAATGGGTCTGTACCATAGATTACAGCTTCTTCATAGTCAGTCAGTCTATCTTCATCTGTATCTGCAACATTAGGATCTGTCCCAAATATTCCTATCTCTTGGGAATCTGTAAGTCCATCGTTGTCTGAGTCTTCAGATAGCGGGTTAGTACCATAGGTGAAGTATTCCAGCCCATCTTCTAGCAAGTCACCATCTGAATCTTCATTCAACGGATCCGTCCCAATCTCAATTTCTGTGCCATCCTCAAGATTATCGTCGTCTGAGTCTGGGTCTAACGCTGTAGTACCATATACATAGAGTTCTTCGTAGTTCGTAAGTCCATCGTCATCCGAGTCATATTCCGAGTCAAGGATACCGTCATAGGTCCGTTGTTGAGTTGGGTCGGTTTCAGTAAGATACACCTCCTGATAATCAGTCAGTAAATCTGAGTCTGTGTCATTCAATAATGGGTCCGAACCCCACTCATTGATCTCCTCACCATCAAGCAGTAAGTCTGAATCTGTATCGTCATCAAGTGGGTTCGTACCGTATTCGTCAATCTCCTCAAAGTCTGTAAGGCCGTCAGAATCCGTGTCATCATCTAATGGATCTGTGACATAGCCGAATACCCCATGGACTTCTTCACCATTCGTCAGGCCGTCATTATCTTCATCATCATTGAGATCTGAAATACCGTCCTCATCAGTATCTTTGTTGCGTGGATCTGTCTTTGTAAGCCAACATTCTTCGTAATTGGTCAGGAGGTCTCGGTCTTCATCATCCTCACCGTCATCTTTGCCATCTCCATTTGTATCTTTCACCCGTGGGTCTGTCATTGTCAGAGTAATTTCTTGTTTGTTAGTTAACCCATCTTGGTCAATGTCTACATCAGCATCCGCTATTCCTGATACAACAGAATCATACACAAGTGGGTCTGTAAGCGTTTGATTATTCTCCTGATAGTCAGTTAGACCATCCTCATCTGTGTCTTTTTCTCTTGGATTAGTACCAATCGCTATCTCTTGCGCATCGGTCAATTTGTCTGCATCTGTATCTTCCAATAATGGATCTGTATTGTAGATGTTTAATTCTTCTCCATCACTAAGCCCATCTTCATCCGTGTCTGCACGAAGTGGATCTGTTTCAAAGACCTTTATCTCATCATAGTCAGATAGAGAATCCCCATCTGTATCACTTGAGTTTAGAAGTGTGTGAAAAATACGTGCCTCTTCTCCATCCTGTAAGCCATCATCATCGGTGTCTCTGTCATTAGGATCACTAAAGTAATAGAATAACTCGTCCCAGTCATCAATTCCGTCATCATCCGTGTCTGATTTTCTTGGGTCAGTTTCACTAGTGAAAATCTCATAGTAGTCTGATAAGAAGTCGCCATCTGTATCAATCAGGGTGCAGTTCGTTTCATATTGATATATCTCTAAGAAATTGGATATACCATCGCCATCTTCATCATCATCAGCATCATCGATTCCATCACCATCACTATCTGCAACATTGGGGTCAGTATGACTGTTTACAATCTCATCATTGTCAGCTATCCCATCATTGTCAGAGTCTTCGTCTAATGGGTTTGTTCCATAGATATTAACCTCATCGCCATCTGAGAGATTGTCAAAGTCCGAGTCTGGATTGTCAGGGTCTGTATTATTCTCTAGTTCCTCCTTGTCATTTAAACCGTCCTCATCACCATCAGCTTCCAAAGGGTCTGTTCCGAATATCTTCCATTCTTCCCAATCAGAGAGTCCATCTGAGTCTGTATCATTGTTTAGTGGGTCTGTTCCAAGATCAATCTCCTTCCTATCACTAATCTGATCATTATCAGAATCCAACAGGTTTGGGTCGGTGCCATAATCATTCACTTCCTCACCATCTGAAAGCAGGTCACCATCAGAGTCCCAATTTGTCGGGTCTGTTTCGGAAACATAGATCTCATAGTAATCAGATAGATCATCCGCATCAGAATCAGAACCTGTAGGGTCTGTGTTGTGAACATAATACTCGTCATAATCTGATAAGCCGTCATCGTCAGTATCCATGTCTATAGGCGAAGTGCCAGAAGTGTACACTTCGAAACCATCCAATAACCCATCATTATCGGTATCTACATTCGTAGCGTTTGTATAATATGCATATACCTCAAGACCATTGGATAGGCCATCTCCATCTGAATCATAATCGTAGTCTGAAGTGTCTCCATATGTTGTTGGATCTGCTGGGTCTGTACCAATCTCATTTACTTCAAAACCATCGTAGAGTCCATCTCCGTCTGAATCTTTCACTCGTGGGTCTGTCGAGTAGATGAACAACTCCTCATAGTCAGTGAGTCCATCACTATCGGTATCTGCTTTGAGTGGGTCTGTATCATAAGTATTAACTTCATCGCCATCCCAGATTCCATCATCATCGGTGTCTCCATCACCTGGCGATGTATCATAAATATCCACTTCATCCCCATTGGAGAGACCATCTTCATCTGAATCGTAATCATAGTCTGATATGGAACCGTATGTTGTGGGATCTAACGGGTCCGTGCCAGTCTCATTCACTTCAATGAAGTCGTTCAACAAATCCCCATCCGTGTCGCTAACCGTTGGATTTGTTCCGTATTCATTGACCTCTTCCCCATCCAATAGCCCATCTTCGTCAGTGTCCTGTTTCAGAGGATTTGAATTATTACTCCATTCATCACCATCACACAATCCATCAGAGTCGGTGTCATTGTTTAATGGGTCTGTTTCATATTGATCAACAATCCCATTTCGATTGATATCTTCACCAGGTTCTCCAGAATCCCAGTATCCGTTAGAGTTTGCATCAAAGAATCCGTCATACAACCCATCAGCATCAGTATCAACATTCGTGGCATTCAAGCCCATCTCAATTTCTAATCCATCTCTAAGCATATCTCCATCTGTATCTCTTAGATTTGGATCGGTCCCATACTCACGAATCTCTTCAAGATTAGTCAACCCGTCATTGTCTTGATCATCCTCACCATCGAGTATCCCATCGTCATCGCTATCACTATCGTTGGGGTCTGTGAGAACTTCATTTACTTCTTCTCCATCTGTAAGCTGATCATTGTCGGAATCGGGATTTAGAGGGTCAGTTCCTGCATTCAGCTCTTCTAGATTGTTGAGATCATCATTATCTGGGTCTTCTTCCCAATCGAAGACTCCATTATCATCCGTATCATTATAGAGAGGGTCAGTTCCTGTCATTTCAACTTCAAACCAGTTTGGTAGCTGATCCCCATCTTCATCATCATAATAATCCGATATGGAGTCGTTGTCACTATCAGTGTCGTTAGTCAAGGTTTGAGTTATATACAATTCAATTCCGTCGCTGAGACCATCATCATCAGAATCTTCATCATAGTCTGAAATGGAGTCGTCATCACTATCTTCGTCATTTGGGTCAGTTCCTGTGATATACCATTCATCTCCATCTTTGAGACCATCATCATCACTGTCGGGGTCTCTTGGTAACGTGAATGAGGTACGGAGTTCGAATAAATTCGTCAGACCATCTAAATCCGAGTCCTCATCGTCATCAGTAATTCCATCAAGATCTGAATCATCTTTTGTTGGGTCTGTCTTGGTCCAGTAGATCTCTTCCCCGTTGGTCAGATTGTCACCATCTGGATCTGCATCATAGTCTAATTTTCCGGCCTCGAAGAAGGTTGCATTCTTTGCAACTGTGGCATTCCAGTACTGTATCTCATGCTGGTCGAACACGCCATCATTGTCTGTGTCCTTTGATGTTGCATTGGTCAAGTATGTGTTTACCTCTAGCCCATCACCTAGAGTATCTCCATCAGTGTCGGAGAGATTTGGATCTGTATTCCAGGTGTCTACTTCTTCAAAATCGGTCAAGCCATCCAAATCAGTATCATTAGAATTGGGATCTGTACTATAGATATTAACCTCTTCACCATCAGTCAGGCCATCTGCATCAGTATCAGGGTCCGTGGCATTTGTGGAATAGGTGTTTATCTCCGCAAAATCATTGAGACCATCATGGTCAGTATCACTGTCTGATACATTTGTCCCATATGTGTAATATTCTTCATAGTCATCAAGACCGTCTTCATCCGTGTCAGCTTTTCTTGGATCCGAACCTACAATCACGACCTCTTCATAGTCTGTCAGATCGTCATCATCAGTATCACTGTCAATCGGCGAGGTCTTGTGTATCTTCACCTCTGCTCCGTCAAGTAGTTGGTCATCATCAGAGTCTGGGTCGAGTGGATCAGAGCCTACGGATATCTCCTTCCAGTTCTTGAGGTCATCAGCATCTTCGTCATCATTATAATCGTCTATGCCATCGTTATCAGAATCAACCTCATTGGGGTCGGTCTCAGTGAGTCGAACTTCTTGGAAGTTGGTGAGTCCATCGCCATCGTTGTCATCTTGAGCATCATTTATTCCGTCTTCATCTGTGTCAGCAAGATTGGGATTGGTTTCTGTGACATTATTCTCCTCATAATCTGTGAGAGAATCGTTATCGCTATCGGCATCATTAGGGTCTGTACCGAGGTAGACCTCTTGCCAGTCAGTCAACAAATCGTTATCAGAATCAGGGTCGTTGGGGTCTGTGTTGTGTGTGATAACTTCAGCGAAGTCGGAGAGCTTGTCATTATCACTATCCGCCTTCAATGGATTAGTGTTGTATGTGAGAACCTCTTCACCATCATCGAGATTGTCGTTATCAGTATCAGGGTCATTGGGATCTGTACCTACCAGAATGGTTTCTCGTGCATCTGCAAGGCCGTCTCTGTCAGCATCAAGTCCATAGATGCTGACCTGGCCTGTGGTGGTTCCAAGGGCATATTCTGCATTCCCGTTATTATCAAGGTCTCCGGTGTCTAGGGCTGTGAGTGTTCCAACCAATGTGCTCTCTGTGATTCTATATCCGGTTGCATTGAATAATGTGACAGTACTTCCTGCTGTTGCTATGACATGGCTATCCGTTGAACCAGCAACATTTGCCATCGCGATACTGGAAACTTGGTTAGTGATTGATTTGTTCCATTGCAAATCGAGGGTGCTATTATAGATGCGAACCTGTCCTATGGTTGTGCCTACAGCCAATTCCAGTGTTCCACCTGTAATAAGATCATCACCGTATAATGCAGTCACGCCATTTGGAGTGGTGATAGAGTCAACCAGTATGTCAAGATAGAGATAGGATAGGATATTCCCATTGGCATCTCCGTAAATGAGCTGAGGATTTCCGGTGTTTGTGAGGTCTGCAATCTCGACTGCATTGACCGTCGCACTTGCCAGTTTGGAGAATGTCTTATTCCCATCTTCCTCTAAATACGTAACATTTCTTTGCGTTGAAGCACACCATATCTCATCAAATGTGTCAGAATCTGCATCGGCAGTTTCAAGCAAGCGTACTGGTGCATTGCTTCTCCACATCCACGCTTGTGTGCCATTGACATAATACGCGTACACGTTCCAGTCGTCACAACCGAGAATCAATTCGTCTATGTTGTCAGCATTCAAGTCAGCTGCGCGTGCCACTCGAACATCGTCTGGGAGTGTGACATTCGTCACTAGGGTCCCAACAGTAGTGTAGACAGACGCACCTTTGCTGGTGCTAACAAGTATCTCTAGAGCTGACCCAGCGTTTGCTGCAATGCTCTCAATATCATAGGGAGTCGCCTCCAAATCTTTCACTAGTAATCTGGTATTATTATCATCAAAAACAATGAGTGTGCCATTTGCGGTAATAACTGCAATCTCATCACGGGCATCAGTATCAAAATTGGCAACCACGATATCAACAATTTCAGAACCTGTATTCTCTTCCCATACAAGAGCTGTTTCAAATGGCAGAAGGTCAGCAACAGCCATAGTGTCCCCTTCAATTTCGACAGGACTCCCCTGCATGCTATCTCCAGCAAATGGTGTCTGCAGGCTCAATACAACACAAACAACGGCTACTGCTAATAGTATTTGATACGGCTTCATGTCGCCACCTCAACTTGTTCTTTCTTCCAAGGTTTTACTTGGAAAAAGTCAAAGAAGTCTGCTTCAGTGAGAGCAACCTCTTCAAATGGTAATTTCATCTCATTGAGTTCCCTCATTATTGGAAGCATATTTTCTCGAGGTTTATCAATGAAAAGCTTCATCGCGTTTCGACCAGACCTGGCCATATATTTAACACCTGGGAGTTTTGCAATTCTCTCAACAATTGCGGGTGACATGTTCGGCATGACTAAACGTAGACTCTCTCCCTTTCCGGGGAGTGTTGAAATCAGATCCTGTGGTGAACCAAACTGACTGACCAGTCCATCCTCCAACAGGGTCACTCTGGTACAGTAGTCTACGATTTCTAAATCATGCGAGATAATCACCATTGTCGTGCCGAGCTCATAATTCAGCTCTTTGAGATAATTGAGAGTTTCGTGTCTGAGATGCGCGTCCAATCCAGTTGTCGGTTCATCAAGAAGCAATACTGGCGGATTGTGTATCATCCCCAGACTAATGGACACACGTTTCCGTTCACCACCACTAAGCTTGTCTACATCTTTGGTCATCAAGTCTTCATCGAATCCAAGAATCTCGAGAATGTTTCTCGCACGTTTTTCAATCTCTTTTGGTTTAATACCAAATAGACGTCCAAAGAACTGTGCGTTCTGAAGTGCTGAGAAGTCATAGTACAGACTGAGATGTTCGAGTTGCGGAACGTAGCCCACAAGCAGACTGATGAGGTCACTCTTCTTTGTTACATCATAACCGCCTACATAGGCACTACCGTCAGTTGGAGCAATCTGACCAGTGAGAACTCTGAGAACAGTAGTCTTTCCAGCTCCTGAAGCACCAATGATCCCTAAGAACTCGCGTTTATTCGCAAAGAACGTGACACCTTTTAGTGCATAGAAGTCCCCAAAGGCAACTTTTAGATCGTAGATGTCAATCTCACGTTCAGGATGCTCGCTCAGAATTATACGCCTCCCACTTTGTCACTGATATTCTCAAACTCTTTCCGAGCCTTCTCCAAGCTGACCATCAATGTGCGAAGTGCTTCCACTTTCTGAATACGGTCCATATCTTCTCTTGAGATTAAATCTTCCATTTGGACGAAAGTCGCTAGTAACATATTGAATGAATTATCAATATCCTGTGTCAACGTTGTATCTGCCTCTATGATTCTATACCTTTTCCCACGCTGATACTTGTTGAGAACGAGGAGGGTGATTGTAGTTCCAAACATCCCAATCGATACAATAAATGCGATTTGGGGTAGTGTGAGCAGACTTGTTGGTTCTTCAGTAGGTATTGGTTTCTCATCTTCATATAGCTCAAAACTAATACTGGCGTATGTCCCTGCGTATTCATCTCTCAGGATAATGAATATGCCATTTATCTTTCCAGCCTTAGACCATGTGCTTGGTGTGAATTGCGATGAGTAGAGACCATCTTCAACAAATCCTGCAATGAAGAATGATTGATTTCCATTGGGCAGCTCGAACACTATTGCAACGAATAGGTCATTGACAGGGTCTCCATAATAGTCATAGACCTCTAGATTGAGATATACACTCTGACCTGCACGATATCTAGTTGTATTTTCCGAAAGACTTGTTCGAGTTGTCAGAGTATCAAGAAGCAAATACTCTATCAGGTTTCCAAGAAGAATCTCATTATCTTCTTTCACAAGATGTTTATTCATGAATATTCTCGATGAACCAAATAGAACTAGCTCTGGCACTGACTCATCAACCAGAACAACCGGGTTTCCATCGAGATTTACATTACTAAAGGAATGATTGTTTACAATGAATGTTCCTCCGCCAAGCCACATGGAGCTCATTCCTGTTCCTAGAATTGAATCGGTTACTATCTCAGTAGTATTTTCTTTCTCATGTTTTCCTCGCATCTCATATCCGTATTTTTCAAGCAGGCCATTAATCACAGTGAGGTTTGCTCTATCTTCATAGTCACCAAAGAGGATGAGCTTTCCTCCTCCTGCTGTATAATTTGCCATGATACTCCTGTCAGTTGAATTGAATTCCTCTGATGGAGCAAACATAAAGACAGCTGAAAATTGGGATAGTAGTGTAAGATCCAATTCCAAGCCTGGTGTCTCTAGTAATTGTAATCCCTTTTCTGCCATCATTTTCTTCATATTGGATAATCCTGAGAATGTAGTCAACCTTATGGACTCTAGCAGGTCATCGAGAGACCCTAGGTTTCCCAAGTCTCCAATTCCTCCAATATCCATTTCTCCACCGATGTCCCCAAAGTCATCTTGCGCGAGTGGAAAGCTTGGCAACCCTCCAACATCTCCCCCTGTATCTCCTCCTAGACTGAATCCATCACCGTCCCCCAAAAATGAGCTGAACCCTCCACCGTGTGAAGTATCCATCAACATCATTGCTCTTGGATATTGAATGGTCCTCTCCAAAGTGATGTTTGTTGTCCATCCCAGATCCGTTTCAAGGACATAATCTGTCTTATGATACCCATCCATCATGATAAAGGGTGCTAGTAGGAATAATGAAAAATTGTAGAACCCATTCACCGAGTCAACAGCATTAAGTGACATATTTCCCCAATCAGTTGCATTTCCATGGGGGATGATAGTAAGATTTCCTAAATCTACAGTTGTGGATAAACTGAAAGAATATAGTCCAAAATCTATAGGAAAACGAATGTCAAAGGGACCAAATGGCACTATTTTGGGAAATACGGATGTTGACGTGATTGGAGTTACAACAAAGAGGTCTCTGAGCAGAAAATCATCTGAAAGTGTCAATGCTGACTCGGTTAACACTTGTGTGGGACTTGAAATGAAACCAACAGCATCACCTAATTCGCCTGCCACTACCCATCCTGCAGTATGTAGTCCTTCTTTTTCTGGGCTCCATTCTGTGTTTACTAACTTGGCATGGAACGGCTCTACATCTTCAAAATTAAAATACGTGCCAAATAGCGCACCGCTATCATTTTCTCCCTCTCCAATAATCATGGCAGCGATGATAGGAGAAGATTCTACTCCGACGTTCATTACTATTGCTTTTGATTTGTAGGTCACACCAGCTTGTGCAGTTCTTGGTATATCTGCATTTATTACAATGAGGTCTCCACGATTTGTGAATGTTGCAGAAGGCGTTCTCGCCCATATATCCTGAATAGATGCATCAAGAATGGTCCTATTCTCTCCAAATCCTGTAACAATGGTAACATTCACTGGCTGACCTGGATATATTCGTCCGAAGTGCCATTTCATTCCCAATCCGACAGAACCATCGAATGATGTAGAACCTGTAAGATTATCATTACTAATATGCGATGGTATTTCAGAGGAATTGCCGACCTCGAATGCATCAAGCTTTTTGCTTGAGTTTACGCCAAAGTAAAAATTGCCATAGTCTTCTGATATCCCGTAAGCAAAGAGCTCTTGATTTCCTAAAGCATATTTTCCATGGTCATCGAGACCGTCCGAGAAGAGATCAAGTGAATAGGACAAATACAGACTGACATTATCGATTACGGAATCACCAAGATTCAGAATATAAGGCGTGATTTTGAATGCTGTCAATGGCAGGGGAGTCACGAGACTCAGATTATAGGATTCAACAACGAGTGTAACAAATAATGTATCATCATATGAAAGCACTCCAAGATATCGATTATAGTTGTTCGTTGTTCCTGCTGCTGCTACTTGGTGAAGTTCACGTTCAATGTCGAACATCAAAAGGTTGGTGGGGTCTTCATTATTCCATTTCAGTGAAAACATACCCATTAAGAGATGTAAACTGGTCTCCTGAACTCCACGGTCATCTAACGCAATCAAGGTAGACCCAAAGTTACTCATCAAAAGAGTAGTTGAGGCATTTCTACCTGCGGCATTGGTGATACCAAATGCAAGTAAGGGTGTTCCCGTTGTCCTATTTTCTGGCTGCTTTGGAGATTGTATTCTGCTGAGATAGTCAAAGGCTGCCGGTAGATTTAGCAGCCCTGCTCCTGCGTCATTGGCTCCGTATGGAAGTTCTGTTGCAGTATCACGGAGAACATTACCCAACACAATAGGCGTTGCTCGATCAAAGGCTTGCATTAGAATTGCTGCGGCACCTGCAACAATAGCGGCTGATGCAGCGGTAGTGTCTGCTACAATGTAGTTCTCATCAATAGATTCTCCTAAGGAATCTCCAAGTAACCCTCCAAAATCTCCAACATCGTTTAGGTCGAGGTCGCCCAATCCAAACTCTCCCAATCCTGCACCTGCTTTAGCACCTACTATATTTGTTCCGGGCGCAACAATGTCTGGTTTAGTCATTAGGCCCAAAGATGGCCCTCTCCCAGAAAATGCTGGTACTTCTTCATTTACTGTATCATAAGCTCCTACTGTGAAGCATTCAGGGCCTCCTCCTGGGGAAAGAACAGTGAGATAATCTGGACCATCATCTCCCGCAGCTGCCACCACAAAGATGCCTCTCTGAACAGCAGCCTTTACAGCAATATCAACAGCATCCCCGGGTGTACCGAACGTATTGAACGGCATGAGAATAATGTCCGCTCCTCTGCTTGATGCCCATTCTATTCCTGACACAATCCAGTTGGGGAGTGCCAATAATCCACCGAAGGTAACTTTTGCTGCTAGTATAGTTGCGCCAGGAGCAATACCTGCATACAATCCTTCAGATGCGTTGCCAGTTCCTGCAGCCACAGAAGTAGCATAGGTACCATGTCCTATCAAATCTATAGGTAATGAGTCGAACTCAACGAACGAGGCAAAAGCAGCGACCTTAGAGAGAATTGTTCCGTTGTCATCGAAATCATCAAGGTCCGGATGGAGAAAATCTGCTCCGGTATCAAGTACAGCAATAACTGTTCCAGAACCGTTATACCCAAGATCCCATAGATCTCTTGCTCCAATGAGATCTATTGGTGATTCATATTCTTCTCCATTCGCAAGTACAGGTTTATTATAGAAGTCCAAAGGTGCTATCTTTACCGGTGTATTTGATGTAATTCTCTCAATAAAGTCATTCTCCGCAAGTCTTTTGATAGCGTCTGCAGCGATTCTAGCGTGAATTATCCCTAGATTTGAGAAACTATCTAAGACCTTCGCATAGGCATCCGCAGACCGTAAGGCATTCTCTATAAAGCGCTCATTCACTTCCTCATCGTTATAATCTATCAAAATGTCTGTTTGATCATTGCCTGTCAAATTCAACAAACTAGAATCAATTTTGACCGCAGAATTTTCCTGAGAGTCATCCAGACTAGCATTTGATGACCCCATCGGTGAAGATAAACTGAATATGAATAAAGCTAGGAGTGTGAGAACTATGACTCTTGATGCATTCTTGGTCATTCTCCCTATTTACCTCCTCTATGATTGCTCAATCGTACCCGATATCAGCCCACGAGTAATGGCCACATAGTAATCTACCATATCTGCAATTGCCTTGGTTTTTACAATTTTCACAGGAATATCGTTCTCGTTCAGGGTTGTCACACATCGTTCAGCAATGAGTTCAAGGGGTTCCTCTGTGAACACTTTCAGTAATTCTCCTCGTTGTAGAACGAATGAAACTCCCTCAACCTTCTCTAGCGCTTTTAGAGCACGAGGGTCTACATCTTCCAAGACCACAGCAACTGAGAACCCTCTCGATGGCATGGACTCCTTTAGTTTTGCAGGTGCCCCAAATGCAACTAGACTTTTGCCTCGTAGAAACACTGCCACTTTATCGCAAAATTCTGCTTCAATGGGGTAGTGTGTAATTACCACCATCGAGGTACCATATTCGTTGTTTACATAGTCAAGAAAATGCCACAACTCATTACGATTATCCGGATCGAGACCTGAAGTGGGTTCATCCATTAGCAGAACTTTTGGTCTATGTACTAACGCTATAGCAATTGACACTCTACGTTGTTGTCCACCACTTAGTTCCTTTGTTGGATTATTTCCTTTTTCTAAAATGCCAAAGTCGCGAAGAAGTGTCTTGCCTTCCTGAATCAGTTGCCACTCTGGAATGTCATATTGTTTTCCAAATGCAATGATATTTTCTAATGGTGTAAATGTGTCATACATGTATGACAAATCTTGTGGACAATATCCAAAGAAATATCGTACTTTTTGGGCATTTCTTGAATCAATTCCTGCAATTCGCGCAACACCGGTACTTGGAATGTCTCCTATGAGTGCTTTGATTGTTGTTGACTTACCTGCACCTGATTCCCCAATGATGGCTAACATCTCGCCTTCCTTAATTGATAATGATACATTCTCAATCAGTTTCTTTCCACTCTTCAAAGCTACAGTAAGATTTCTGCATTCCAAGACATCCCTATATTCAGGTGCTTCTATCCATGAAGAAGGTTGAACATATACTTTCTCAGCAATTATCGTTAGATTCGGGTCAGTTCGCGGCCCAATTAACAACTGTGGTTGTGCTACAGTGAATATCTTCGAGTCTCCTACCGAATCCTCCGGTTCTACCCTGATTTCAAGGAATCCCTCTGGTAGTATTGGTTCAAGCAATCTAATACTAGAACCTACGATTGTACCCGTGATCATTATCGGTCGATTGTCAGATGCACGTTTTCCCCATACAGTACACGCAATTTGATTGTTGTGTCGCATCTTGGCAATGTCTTTTGCTGCCTGTTGTAGTTCTCTTCCATCAAAATAGAGGTCGTCTGACATATCTCGTTTCAAGTAGTTCTGTATAGTTATTTGACTGGCTGCTACATCTTCTTGTCGTGTGTCTCTACCACCAACCGTAAGTACGATATCTAGGTCTCCCTTCTTCTTTTTTCGTAGGTCCTCTTCAACAAGTATCGCCAGTTTTCTGGATATGACACCCTTCTTTACTGAGAGAATCCGTCCCTTGAATTTGACTTCCTCTTTGGTTTCTGTCAGTACACCATCTATCTCACAGTGTAATTCTCTATCGTGTCGTGTTAGACACCAATCAATTGCCTCTCCAACCCTATTTCCAGAGTAATATGCTTCCTCCACAAAGGATGGACGTTCGGTAGTTGTAGTTTCACTTTCAGTCTTTTGTGTCATATCCTTCACCTAACCTAGTGTTGGTTTCTTCGAGAAGATGAATGTGGCCAATAGAATTGAAATTAGTGAGAATCCTAGCAACTTCATTACAGGGAACCAGACTTCAACCAATGTAAGACCCTTGAATGCCGTATCTATTAATATCTTGAGTCCTTGATTCAATGGAAGGACTTCATCTATAGCTCCTACATCGACAAAGAACCCAGAGAGAATCACTGTCGCAAAAAGAACAAACAAAAACATCTGGTTAGCTTGTAACCGTGTACTCGCCACAGATGAAATTAGTATTCCTGTTGCAGAACCTGTAAGTGCTGTCAAGCTCATAATAATAACTAAGCTCTCAAATCCTGTATTCAAATTTAGATCAAACGCAAGTACCCAGAGAGTCACAAGTAACAGTGATTGGAAGAATCCTATAACTACATATCCTAGTACTTTGGCTACAATGACCTCAAGTCTATTCGTAGGTGTCAAGAGCATTCTCCTAAGAGGTGTATCCCCTACGATTGATTGTGCAGCCGTCATAGCAATTCCAAGATAGCTGGAGAATACTACAATGAAACCCCCAAATGAGGCTTCATAGAATCCACCACCCTCCGGTACGAATTCAATACTTAGAGATGGAAATACCTCAGACCTAATCCAAAGTTTTGATGCTCTAAATAGAATAGTGGCTCCTGTGACTACTCCTTGAATCTGTGATTCAGCCAAGAAATCGGTCGCGTCAACATGCACTTCAACGTAAGTCGGTTCATTTATTGTAAGGTTCGCTTCAAATCCATCAGGAATTACAACATATCCCGCTATCTCTTCTTCATAGAGGTCCTGCCAAGCATCATCTGTATTGTTATATATTATGAGCTCTTTCACAAAATTTTTCAAATAATTAGTGAAATTCTCCGACAGGTCTGCTCCATCATACGTACGGGTGGAATCTAAATCAATCAATCCGAGAACTATATCCGAACTGAAATCATCCGTTGCATTCTCGGGATTGATATCATCGATGTCTTCTACATCGACATCATCTACATCTTCAACATCTGATGAACCGGGACCCATCCCACCCATATCGTTCTGATTCATAACCCACCAGAGCATTCCAATTAAGACTGCTGGCAAGAGGAAAATCAGTAATATGGCTACTTTATCCTTGACTATCAATCTAAGTTCTTTTGCAACCATATTTCTTATTCTACGTGAAGGCTTTGAGAATGCCTCTGCCATACGATTCAACCTCTCTTCGACGCGGCGCTAGCAGTTTGCATATCCACCGGTTTCCTCTGCAATATTCATCCACAAGTCTAATGATATTAACCTTTGTTCAAGGGATATGTTTCAGTTATAAGTACTGAATTATTCCATTAGGTTCACGCACATGAAACATAAATGTAAGGATTCCTTTTATTGGACATTGGTATAATAATGGATTAATGTGAATCTGATAGTTAAGGGATGTGTGAGCGAATGCAAATTGAATCAAACTCAAGACTTCATAGATTTCGACAATTTGCAGCTAATAATCGGATTACTTTTGAATTTCAATCAGAATCCTTAACTGATGAGATTGAGAATCTACAGGGTGCGATAAATGCTCATATCTTTGCCAATGCTTTGGATTGGATGCTTCCAGATTGGGTTCATCGGATGAAACGTGACCTCCGAGGTAGGATTCCTACAGAGGCCATGAATAACACTTCTCATAGAAATTGGATTGTCCTAGGAGGTATCGCATCGAATGCATATGCCATCTCAGACACCAAGGGCCTAGTAACAGCAATAACAGATTGCGGTTCGATCGACTTTTGGTTGAAAGTTAATGATGAAATTCTCTTTCCAACTCTTGTAGATCCAAAAGAATCAAGACTGTCAATGGTGTCTCCTGAAGACCAGTTGTATCAATGGAACGCCGCTGTTGGTTCAGTTGAATTCTCACGACTTATCTATCATGTTAAGAATGGAGAATGTGAATACCTGTACAACGAGGTTGTTCTACAGAATCTATCTCTTGAGGAAACAGAATTCACTTTCTATGTAGTACTAAGACCTCTTACACAGTTGGGTGTAGAGCCAATTGAGAACATAACATATTCAGATGGGAGATTATTCTCTAATGGAATATTATCAGTAATCTCTGACCAGAGTCCTTCACAAGTTATCCTCTCCACTGGGGACAATCCTAATTTCATAGCAAATATTCTTTCTTCAGGTCAGCGAATTGACACAGATTTCAAAACTCCTCGTATGAATGCGACTGGTGCTTTGCGATTTGACATTAAATTAGAACCTGCAGGAAAGAAACGACTATTCTTTGCTTTGCCTCTCTCTAAGATTTTCAAGAATGAAGAAACCAAACCAACATTCTCCACTTCAATGCGAGAATCATCAGTCAGTAGTTGGTTTGAATTCTCAGGAGAATCTATAGCTGGAATATACCCACAAAAAGAGATCACAGAAGCAATGGCACGAAATATCGCATCCATCCTGATTCAAGTTCGTTCTTATCTGAAAGGAGAGGCTTCTGTTGAGAATAAAATACGGGTTTTGTACACCCTCTCTAGGATTCATTGTCATGATTGCCTTGAAACAGTGTTGGACAACTATTTCTCAGGTTTAACTCTGTCTGAATTTGAGCTCAAAGATATTGCAGCACTCTCTTGGGGGATAATTCGCATTCACACTCTCTGCAAATATGGAAGCACACTCAAATCGACTCTGGAGTGCCTTGATGTACTTCTATCGAAAGCAGATGATGGTATAGAGTCTTTGTTGATGGAGAAGAAAGATGTAACTGGTCCATCACTACCAATAGAAGAAGGATTGCCAAAGGTAGAGGACTCTGGAATCACGGAGTCACATGTTGATAAGTCATACCGGCTTGATGCTGAAGAATCTGTTTTTGACAAGACGGCAGAATCTCATGAAAGTGAGGAGGATTTTGAGAAATCGATCAAAGAAATAGTGGATAGAATCCCTCCCGAACCGAAATATAAAACAAAAGTAACTCTTCGTGAACTCACAAATATTTTGTGGATACACTCAGCTTTTCAAATCGCAATAACTGATCTTGATTTGGATCAATCAATGAGGGACATTCTCTCACAACATCTTACTAAAATCACAGCTTTTCTTGAAGGAATGGAAATTCTGGAGGAAGCAGCATTATTTAGGGACATGACTAATGCTATAGACTATGTGAGTGCAATCTCACTGACTCGTCCTAATGGTAAACTAAAGAATATCGCTGAAATCATTGTTAGAAAAATCTTTGAAAGCCACTTATTTAAAGGACTCATAAAGGACCCTAGAAATAGTGATTTTTATTCTGGGTATATTTCACTACGATTAGCGCAGGTATTTGTTGAGTTGAATGAACGTGACTTAGCAGAGGTCACTCTTGAGAAGTCAATTGAATACCTATCAGAATTCTACACTTTTCCCGAGTTCATCAATCCAAGAACAGGTGGTGGAAGTTATGGGAATGGATGTAGCATCATTGCGTCTACAGATTTTGTTCTCTTGTTGTTGAAAATGATGCTATTGGAAGATAATAAGAACATAATCGTATTCCAAGGTATTCCAGAAGACTGGCTCACTACTGAAAAACCACTGAGAGTCGAAGGTCTTAGAACAAGCCTTTCCACCATCGGACTTGAAATAGGCGCATCGGCAAATCAGTACCAAGTAGAGCTAATCATGGACTCCTTACCAGAAGAGATTGAGATATACATTCCCTCTCATTTTCCTCTTCATATGATCAAAGTATTTGGTGGTGCAACTGTTGCTAAGAATTCAGAACCTCATCCGCATCTCAGAATAGTTCCCTTAGCAAATATTGTAGTATTAGCCTATCATAGATAATCCGTAATCAAAAAGACTATGTGAATGATAAAATTGCAAATTGTTCGTGACCGCTAGAAGAGCCTACTTAATGTTGGTAATGATAATCGCAATATGGGGCCTCAATTTCGTGGTAGCTAGGATTCTATCTGGAATACTTCCAATTAGAGTATCAGGAATTTTGTATGCCTTCTTTCGATATTTTCTCGGTACGATTACTATGGTCCTTGTTCTTGCTTCGCAGAGGAAAAGCTTATCACAAATCACTGAGGAGGCCAAATCTTACAAAGGAGTTCTTTTTCTTAGTGCTCTATTCTCTGCACTTTTCGTTATGTCAATTCATATGAGTGCTGAATTCATCTCCTCTGGCACTACTTCAATACTAGTGAATTTGAATCCAATTGTTGTTTTACTTTACGGAGCATTGTTCCTGAAAGAGAAAATAACTCCAATGAAGGTCACAGGTTTCTTACTTGGATTACTTGGTGGACTTCTTTTTCTCTTCAATTCGCTAACACTCATGCCTGGTGCAGCTTGGGGTATTCTTCTTGCAGTGATAGGTCTGTTTTCGTGGGCTGCTTATACAATCACTCTGCATTACCTCGAAGGGGCTGACATGTATATTGTTATGACTGTAAAACATGGTGTTTCGTCAATCATGGTGGTACCTTTCATCTACCTTATGATTGCAGATGGTACTCAATTGGTTCTGATTGTTGATGCTTGGTCCATATTGGGACTCCTGTTTGCAGGAGTCATTGCGTCCGGGTTAGCTTATCTGCTGTATTTTTCTGCTATTGAAACTCTTGGGGCTCCAAAAGCCTCTTCATTTCTATTTCTTGTACCCTTCGTCAGTCTTGCTGGTGACTTTCTTCTAGGGGAACCTCCCAGCTTACTCTCCCTGATAGCTGGTACTATTGCTTTGCTTGGTGTTGCACTAGTAAGGATGTCAGATCATGAACGGAATGAACCAGTCGAGCCTCTTATAACTGAGATTGCTTCAGAGTAAATCCATGACAGACGCAGAAGAATATCTTCAACAGGCTGTCCAGCTCCACAGCACACGTGAGTTCAAGAAAGGATTCAAGTCTGCGGAGAATGCACGTAAGAAATTCGTAAAAGAGAAGAATCTTGGTCGTGCCATGGAAGCTTTACGCGTCATGGGTGATTGCACAATCAACCTGCGCGATCTCAAGAAAGCCAAGGAATTGTATGACCAATTACTAGTAGAAGCACTGGGAATGAAGAACCTGTTTTATCAAGCTGCCGCGTTATGGGGGTTAGGTCAAGTAGCTTCACATCAGATGAATCATCCCGATGCAACTCACTTCTTCCAAAGAGGTCTGGAGCTTGCACGAAGTATCGGTGATAATTGGTATACTGGTTGGAATGCTTTTGGACTTGCAAATTCTCTACGTGGAATGGGTCGCCTTGATGAGGCAAGACCACTACTGAATGATGCGCTATCTTCTTTCAACGCAATGAATCAATCTACACTCGTATCTTGGGTAGAACGCGTTCTTGGTGAGATTGGAGGAGAATCAGCTAGTGTTCCCACAGATGGTACCAAGATGTGGTTATGTCCAATGTGTGGGTCTAAGTTTACACAATCACAAGCAAATGAGCTCAAGAGAGGTAAGACAGCTACCTGTGAGTACTGTGGCACAACAGTTGGATGATATAAACAACAAGTATCAGATCTTTACAGGTTCTGGTTCTTGATCATCATGCCATTGATAGAGGTCTAAGTAACACTTCATGTCTTTAGGTGCATTCTTTATTCCTCGACCCATAAAGACGTGATTTCCATCAATATATGATGAACCATTATCCTTTGGAAGTCTCTTTAGATAGTCAATGGCTTGTTGATTAAACTCACGAGCTACAATCACAGCACGTGAGGGGAAATAGGGGATAAAATCAAGATTGCCCTTGTTCATGACTCGAGCACCAAATCCATCAATGGTATCAATGAATTCCATAATCTCTCCTTTGGACATACGCCCCTCGGATATCTTGCAGAAAATATAGGAATGAGAAAGTGACTCTGCCACACTTCGTTTTCCTCTAGAATCATCATCTTCATCGTACTTTGTGCTATGAGTAATCATCATATCCAGACTTCCCTCAGTACCTGACTCCTTCATCAGTCGTGGCTTTGTGGAAATCTCTCCTCCATATTTAATATGTACAAAACTAGCAACACGACTGGTGTATGGGTCTCTTATCTTTCTCAAGAAATCATCTGCAATGATATTGAATTCCTTATAGTCTGCTGGTTGAAGCGTGCCAACATTTCCAAGTCGTTCCTCGAATTGTCGTCCTAGCTCGTTGGCTAGCGAATAGGCTTGTTGGAATTCTTCTCTCTTTGGTGTGATTAATGCTGTTATCGTTGACTCTCGTGCAGCTAGAAATATCATCTTCTCTTCTGTGGTAAATGAAGATAGTCCTCCAAATTTCAATTCTTTGGAAAAATGACCAATGGCTGTCACGAAACTTGAGAATAGTGAAGAGTCAATGTCATCTTTCAATTTCGAATAGAGTGGTACACCACTCTTTGTATCGAAGATGACTACTCCTTCGATGTTCATTCAAATCACTCCGGCTTGTAAGCCCCAACAGAATATATGAAATAATATGTCCTGATATATTATAGTGGAGCTTGGTCCCATATTTAATAGGTCTGGGTGTGTTTTAAACCTTTATCAAAGATGCAACAAGTGATTCTCTTGCGCAATCTGTATATGGGCGTTGAATATTTGGAAATTGAAGGTTAGCTTGATGTCGGACAAAATATACCAATCGGATTTCTTAGTGATAGGTAGTGGACTCTCAGGTCAACTATTTGCCTTGAAAGCTGCAAAGCATGGTAAGGTGAATCTGCTTACTAAACGAACTCTCTCAGAGTCTTCAACAAAACGGGCTCAAGGGGGAATTGCAGCAGTTGTTGCTGATGAGGACTCATTCAACTCTCACATTGAAGACACAATCCGTGTGGGTGCAGGGCTCTGTCATAGAGATGTGGTGGAGGAGTTTGTGAGAGCAGGTCCTGAGGCAATTAGAGAATTAGAAGAAGCTGGTGTTGTATTCTGTAAGGAAGAGGGTTGTGATGATTATGACCTGGGTCTTGAGGGAGGTCATTCACATCGCCGTGTCTTGCATGTGAAAGACCATACTGGAGAAGATATTGAGCTTGCTTTGAATCGACAAGTGAGAGCGGAACCTAACATCAAGATCTATGAGAATCATATGGCTGTGAACCTCTTCGTGAGTAACAATCAAGTAGAAGGGGCGTATGTTCTTGATATCAACACTACAGAAGTAGAGCGATTTCAGGCGAAAGTCACCATTCTTGCTACAGGTGGTGCTGGAAGAGTCTTTGTGTACACAAGCAACCCTGATGTAGCTACTGGGGATGGCATTGCAATGGCATATCGAGCTGGTGCATCGGTCATGAACATGGAGATGTACCAATTTCATCCGAGCTTACTATTTCATCCAAAGTTACGCTCATTTCTGATATCTGAGGCTCTCAGAGGTGAAGGTGCAATTCTGATTGGTGCTGATGGTAAACGATTCATGCAAGACTATCATCCTGATGTGGAATTGGCTCCAAGAGATGTAGTTGCACGAGCCATTGATAATGAGATGAAACGGACTGGTGTTGACCATGTATGGCTTGACATCTCGTTCAAGAATGCTGAGTTTGTCAAAGACCGCTTTCCTGTTATCTATGAAACATGTCTAGAAGCCGGTATAGACATGACCAAAGAACCGATTCCAGTGGTACCCGCTGCTCATTATATGATGGGGGGTGTGAAGGTCAATATTCATGGACAGACTGATGTGAAAGGACTCTATGCGATTGGAGAAACTGCTTGTACTGGTTTTCACGGTGCCAACAGGATGGCTTCCAATTCCTTACTAGAAGCAGCGGTATTAGGAAAGAAGGCTGTCGAAGCTGCTGTAGTTGAAGTCAAACAGGAACGAAAATTCGGTGAAATTCCTCCATGGGATCCTGGAAACGCTACAGATGCCGATGAATTGATTGTGATCAAACACATGTGGGATGAGATTAGAAGACTCATGGCAAACTACGTTGGTATTGTCCGTTCTAGAAAACGATTGATTCGTGCAAGAAATCGTATCGATTTCATTACCAAGGAAATCAATAGTTTTTATTGGGGCTATAAGATTACGCCAGACCTCATTGAGTTGCGTAATATTGCTATCGTAGCAGAGCTCATCATAAAGATGGCCAGAATGAGAAAAGAATGTCGCGGGGCACATTACAATAAGGACTACATGAATGGATGGCAACAGGCAGTCGATACAATTCTCAAGAAAGGATACGAACCGATTGATCGTCTATGAGATGGATGAATATGAAGCTAAGACAGCATCTTTTCGCATTCATGTTGCCTGTCACAGTCCTCATAATCGTGCCTATCTTACTGATAATCTACACACAGGAATTATTCGTCGTACCATACTGGAGCATTTTATCATCCATAGGCTGGTATCTCCTATCTCTCCCACTTTTCATAATAGGCTTCTATCTATCAGTAAAATCCATCCGCTCATTTGCTGCAATAGGTGAAGGAACATTAGCACCATGGACACCAACTCAGAATCTGGTCATTGAAGGTCTCTATCGTTATGTAAGGAATCCCATGATATCCGGTATTGTCATACTACTTCTTGCAGAATCTATAGCACTACAATCCATATTCATTCTATTCTGGTGTGTCTTCTTCCTATTTGGCAATCATATATATTTCATAAAATCTGAAGAACCTGGTCTAGAGAAGCGATTCGGGGATGCATATCTAGAGTACAAAAAGAACGTTCCCCGATGGATTCCTCGTTTATCACCGTGGAAAAAGAATGAACCCGCATTGGAATGAAATGCGGATTCAAGAGACCTTTACTCTTCCAATTGGAGCACATTATGGAAACACGAACCTTCATCAAGATGACACGCTGGACCTTTCTGTCTAACAAGGTATACAAGAGCATCAGCATCGCAATCAACTAGAATCTTGACAATCTCTTGTGTATTCCCAGAAGTAACGCCTTTCATCATTACTCTCCCTTTGGATCTTCTGTAGTAGTGAGCGAATCCCGATTCACATGACATTCTCAAGGCAGTTTCATTCACATAGGCAAGAGTGAGTACTTCAGTTGTAGAATACTCTTGAACAACAACAGGAATCAGACCATTGCTTTTCTTGAAGTCGAGTTCAGCAATAGTATATTCACGTTTCATCGTACTAGAATCCCCCTTTGTTTCAGGTAACTCTTCACTATTTGAACAGGGTACTGATCATAGTGAAATACCGACGCGGCCAGAGCTGCTGATGCTGACGTTTTTTTGAA
Organism: uncultured archaeon; assembly: GCA_964610875.1. Taxonomy (GTDB): domain Archaea; phylum Asgardarchaeota; class Thorarchaeia; order Thorarchaeales; family Thorarchaeaceae; genus CAZSWP01. The sequence continues at coordinate 64,871 of CAZSWP010000002.1, read as the reverse complement.
TACTTCCAAAAAGTGCTCGGGTTCACCTGCTCCTCCACTAGCTATTACAGGTACAGTCACTGACTTTGTGACTTGACGGATAAGGTCAAAATCATATCCTTCTCGAGTACCATCACGATTCATGGATGTTAGTAGAATCTCTCCTGCACCAAGCATAGTTCCTCTTGATGCCCACTCTGAAGCTTCTAATCCCGTTGGATTTCTCCCACCATGGGTGAAAACCCTATAATTGGTTGATTGCTGCTTCTTCTCGGCATCAATTGCCAAAACAACACACTGTCTTCCAAAAGCATCAGCCAGCTCCATAAGCAGAGATGGATTATTGACCGCTGCTGTGTTGACTGATACTTTATCTCCACCATTGCTGAGTATTGTTCTCGCATCGTCCACTGAAGATATACCTCCTCCAACTGTGAAGGGTATGTCTATGGAAGCAGCAATATTCCTGACAAGGTCTGCGACAGTCTTTCTATTCTGGTGTGATGCAGTGATATCGAGGAACACAAGTTCATCTGCACCTGCGTTTCTATACCTTTTAGCCAGCTCAACTGGGTCACCAGCATCTCTCAGGTTGAGGAAATTTATTCCTTTCACGACACGCCCTTCTTTGATATCAAGGCATGGGATGATTCTCTTCGCCAGCATGTTATCCTTCCCTCCGTAAGACTCTCAACGCTTGGTCGAGTCTGATAGTTCTTTCATAGAGTGCCTTTCCCAATACTGCAGAATCCATTCCAATCTCCTTGAGATGCAATAAATCTGAAACGTTCCTGATGCCTCCTGCACTAATGAGATTAGATTCTGTGTAGGTTCTAATGTTAGAAAGCGTTTCAATGTCAGGTCCCATTAGTGTGCCGTCTTTCTCTACTGATGTTATGAGAAAGCTTTGTACTCCCATGGATTCAAACATATCAAATGCTTTTTTGATGGTCACTCCCGTGTTCCGTTTCCATCCTCTCGTGAGTATATCTTGTCCCTTGTAGTCAAGAGCAACTATGATTCGTTCCTGATACTCGTCGATGAGATCTACCAGAACTTCTTGCGACTCAAAGGCCATTGAACCCACTATTATATTCGAACATGTACTTGATAGAATATTCACAGCACACTCATAGTCATGGATTCCCCCACCAACATTCACTTGAACTGACAGCTTTGGAAGAATCTCCTCAATTAAGAAAAGATTACTACCTGTTCCCAATGTGGCATTGAGGTCTATGATATTGATACAATCAATTCCCATGTTGACAAATTCAAAGATGCACTTTTGTACTTCGTCTTGCTTATAATAGACTGTTGCATATTCTGGAAGCCCGTTCACAAGTCTTACTACATTGCCATCAAGGAGATCTATAGCTGGTATTAAGTCCACTTCTATCATCTCCTCAGTATTCCTGCAAAGTTGTCTAATATCTGGAGTCCAACAGGTCCAGATTTCTCTGGATGAAACTGCGTTCCAAGTAAAGAGCCATCTTCGACAACCGCGGTTATTTTCTCTCCATAGTAAGTGACTGCTCTTACTATCGAGGAATTAACTGGTTCTACACAGTAAGAGTGCACAAAGTATACGTATGACTCGTCAATCACTTGTCCAAGCAATTCTGAGTCGCTTTCAAGTGATAATGAATTCCATCCCATGTGTGGAACAATGTCAGCGCTGATTTTCTTGACAGAGGCATCCAGAAAAGAAAGCCCTTTGCCTTCTCCTTCCTCACTCTCTCTACAGAGAAGTTGTAGTCCAAGACAGATACCAAATACAGTTCCACCATTTTCCACAAATTCTCTTAATCTACTCCTGAAAGAACCAAGCTCCTTCACTGCGTAGCTATAGTTTCCGACACCTGGAATGACGACAGCGTCGGCGGTTGTAATGTCACTAGAGTTGTTCGTAACAAATGGTTCGAGATTTACTGAAGAAAGAGCATTCTTCACACTAAACAGGTTTCCATAACCATAATCTATGATCGCTACTCTCTTCACCTCAAATCACTCCTTTTGTGCTTGCAGTTCTGCTTCTCCCGTCTACAGCAACAGCCTTACGTAATGCAAGACTGAGGGCTTTGAAAGCAGCCTCTACCTTGTGATGATCATTGTTGCCATATTGCACGTTGATGTGGAGATTGGCACGCGATGCGGTTGCTAAAGACTCCATGAAATGCTGGATGTCCTCAGATGCCACATCCTCAATCATCTCGCGTTCTAGCTGTAATCTTACAACAGAATAGGGTCTACCCCCGAGGTCAAGATTGACGGAAGCTAGAGAGCAATCCATTGGTACGCATGCTTCACCGAAGCGATAGATTCCCTTCCGGTCGCCAAGCGCCTTGTCTAATGCAGCACCCAACACTAACGCAATATCTTCAATTATATGATGACCGAGGTCTCCTGAAGCTTCCACTCTAAGACCGATTCCTCCATGGAAACTCAGAATCTCAAGCAAATGATTGAGAAACTGGATTGGTGTGGTTATATCAGCTGATTTATCCCCGTCCAGTGAAACCGAAACCTCTACTTGGGTTTCTCTGGTTGTGCGTTTGATTTCAGCAGTCCTCAAGAGAGCACCTCCTTTAGAGAGTCTAGGAAGAAATACATCATTGGCCTTGGCCCAACCGTCACTCGTAGACAATTAGGATAGCCCACTACTTCTCCAATGCCTCTTACGATGATTCCTCTCTGCATGAGAGCTTTCTTTACATCTCTCCAATTCTGTTCGATTGAGAATAGAATGAAATTAGTATCAGAAGCGAACGGTTGTACAGACTGCAGCTTATTCAGTTCATTGTACAACCTGTCTCTCTCTTGAATCGTGTATTTAATGCAGGAATCAAAATAGGGTTGTTTTTGCAGTACCTTTATGGCCGTTTCAATAGATATCATTGAGCAGGGGTATGGTTGCTGTAGAGTTCTCTGTATTCTCCCTATAGTTTCTGATGATGAAATCATATATCCCAATCTAAGCCCAGCGAGACCATATGATTTAGAAAATGAGCGAATGAGTATGAGTTTCTCATTGCCATCGATATTTCTTGTGAGGTCAAATTTGGCAAAATCTACATAGGCTTCATCTATGACTAATGTTCCCTGATAATTATCAAGTAGTCTTTGAATCGTTTCTCGTGGAAATTGATTGCCTGTGGGATTGTTGGGTGAACAGAGCATCAGAATAGAATCTTGAGAGTTAAAATCATCAAGGATTTCATCAAGATTCAAGGAAAAGTCCTGCTGCAATCTACTGAATGAAATCTCTATTTCTGATGCTGCACACAATTTCTTATACATAGAAAAGGTGGGATCAACAGTTACAACTTTTCTTCGTTCTTTTTTGAAAGCACGAAAGATGAGGTCGATAATCTGGTCTCCACCGGCACCAACCAGAATCTGTTCATCTTGCACATTTATTGTACTAGCAAGGATTACCCTGAGTTCATCGATTTGATTGATAGGATAGAACCTCGGATCTGAATATAAGACTACATCCTGCAGGATTTGACGAAGGAATGCTCTGTGAACAAAGAGATTCTCATTCATGTCCAACTTTAGAATCTCGTTCATAGGAATACCATATTCCCTCGAAACAGATGCCACCGTTTCTCTCTCGAGATCCATGGTCTTTGATGACTTCATCATTTCTTGAACCTCCCTTCTATTGCACGGGCGTGGTTTGGCAATCCTTCTTTGATTGCTAGAAGTCTGGCTGTTTCTGATACAGTCCTGAGACCTCTATCCGTGCATGTTACCGTATGAAAGCGTCTGACAAAGTCATAGACTGAGAGACCTGAATATACTCGTGCATAGCCGTCAGTTGGCAATATGTGATTTGTACCAAGATTATAATCACTTGCTGCAACAGGGGTGTTATCACTGACCAGTATAATTCCTGAAGTCTGAAGATCTCTTACATATTTCTCATCATCATCGGTGACAAGTTGCAAATGTTCTGGTGCGATTGCATTAGCAAGTTCTACACCTCTTTCTATAGCATCTACTACACAAAGAATGGCATGCTTCTCTAATGATGCTTTAATGATCTCCCGTTTTGAAACATCTTTTACTGCTTCTATCAGATTCTGACGAACGGACTCTGCTAGCTGCTGTGAATCCGTGATAAGAAACACCTTGGAGTCTGGGTCATGTTCTGCTTGTGAAATGAGGTCGAAGCAGACCAGTTTTGCGTCAGCGGTTTCGTCGGCCAGAATGAGTAGCTCGCTAGGGCCTGCTGGCATGTCTATTGGAACATCTTGTGAAACAATGCGTTTTGCTGCTGTTACGTATTTGTTACCCGGGCCCACTATCTTAGCAACCGGTTCTATGGATTCGGTACCGTATGCGAGTGTAGCAATTGCTTGAGCTCCACCTATTCTATAGATTTCATCTACCTCACAGATGTCTGCTGCAACAAGTGTGATAGGATTGACAAACCCTTGTTCTGATGGTGGGGTACAAACAACTATTCTGCCAACACCTGCACATTTGCCTGGTGTTACACTCATAATCAGTGAGCTTGGATATACTGCTCTGCCACCAGGCACATAACAGCCTACACTCTCCAGAGCTGTATATCGTTGTGAGATTGAGATACCATCCAAATCGATTTCAATGTAGAGTCTTTCGAGAAGCTTGCGTGATACAATTTCAAGTCTGTTTTTTATTTCCTTGATGGCTTCGATCTCATCTTTGTTCACATATTCGTAACTTCTCTTTATCTCATCGGTCGATATTCTCAATGATTTTTCATCCAGGAGAAACTCATCGAATTTTTCAGTGAATTCAAAGAGAGAAGCATTCCCATTTCTTTTTACAGACTCTACTATGTTTGAAACAATTTTAAACTCTTCATCATTCTTCCATTTAGTAGATACTCTACGAGCGTCTAGCTGTTTTTTGGACAGCCCTCTCTGGATATCAAGATGGAGGTCCGCAGATTTACTCAATATACTCGCCTCCGATAAGATCCTTTTCTAGTGGGAGGACCTGCCTAGGTTCATAGACAACAAGTCCTTGAGCTAATCTCCTTAACTCCGGAATCATCATGAGGTACTCATCTCTGTCAATGATAGTATTGACTGCCACCCACTCGCTGTCTGAGAGTTCTGATATTGTTGGACATTTGAGTGCAGGAAGTCTGTCTAAGAGTTCATTGAGGTTTCTCTTCTGCACATTTACAAAAATGTGGAGCTTTCTTCTCCCCTCAATCACTCCTCGCAGCAGTGTAAGGATATCATAGACCTTTTCTCTTGAAGAAGGGTTTTCGAGAACGCTACTATTCGAAATGAGAACTGCTGACGAAGACATGATTTCATGAATAATTTTCAGACCATTCCTTTTGAGAGACGTACCTGTATCAACAACTTCAACAATTGCATCGGCAGCGAGTGGAGTCTTTGCCTCGGTTGCTCCGAATGAAAGATATACTCCCACCTGTTCATTGTTTCCGCATTTCCACCATGGTGTGATGATCTGTGGCTGCAGACCTGGGAAACTTGTTTGATAGACCTCATTAGAAAGTAAAGCATTTTTTGCAATGTTGAGATACTCCGTTGACACTCTGAGTTGCTTTCCGGTTGCAATTCTATTTTCTAAAAGATCTTCAAGCGAGTTGATCTCATCCCACTCTTTGGGTACAGCCACTACAAGCCGGACTGTTCCAAAACCCAGATTCGCAAGTTCAACAACATCAGCTTTGGTTTCCTCAATCCAATCTTGACCTGTGATTCCAATATCTTGGAGACCTTCCTCCACAAAGATTGGAATCTCTTGTGGTCTGAGAATCCTAAGCTCGATATGGTGGTCATTGATAGTAGGTTTGTATGTACGATCTTCACCACGTATTGTGTAGCCTGCGGCTCTCAGTAGTGTAATGCTCTCCTCTGTGAGGTGACCCTTTGGAATTACAAATTTCACTGTAGTCAAATTAACCACCATTTCTAAAACTAATGTCTGAGAGGAACCATATGTTTCTCGAACGGAGTCATCTCTAACAAAGAAAAGCCTATTCAAGAAATCAGAATTCGGAGGAATCTCTGCCTGTGTTTCTCCCGATGTGTCTATGTCCTTCTGGACTTCAATGAAGACAATCGCCTCGGATGAACGCAAGACCTCACTGTTATTCCTCTCAAGGTGTTCCTTTGACGTCCGCATTTAAACATTACTGCTCAAATATGTACATCCCGATAAAGAAAATAGAACCACTCCCGAGGCAAGCTGGATTTGGAAAGCAAGCCACTGCTTTTTCAAAACTGGTTCAGAAACGCGCCAGAATCCCATGCTAAGATGTACATTCGCTGAGGATAGGTGATTATACAGGTACCCTCTCTCCTTCTTCGCTTGAATGAGGTAAGAGAAACGCAAATCCACTGTAACAGACTTGTTGTCTTGTATAATCTTCCTCGGAAGTGGTTGAGCGTGAACAATGACGGTCTTTTATAAACATTGTGCAATATAGTACATAGATGCACATACTAGTACATCAAGTATCTGACTAGAGTCTCTGTCTGACCGCTAGAGCAGGAATATTTCGCCATCTGTTGTTGTACTCGTTAGTTGGACTTCTTGGTGCTTTCTTGTCTCCCCAACGACCAGTGTAATTATAGAAGTTAGTCGATGAGAGAGGAATGAGTGAATTTCTGGTGTTCCATACCTCTCCACCATCAGAAAATCGATCACACAGTATCTTCAAGACACAGTATGGTTCATCATCTGGTGCAAGATAATGCGCGTGAGATCCCAGTGCTACCCAAGTATTGAGTTGTGTTCCTGTCAGAATTGGGTTCTTTGTTTCATAGTCCTTGAGTGTGAACTCATTGGGTGAGGATGCAATACGAAACTCTAGGTGATTTGAAACAAGCCAGACAACAACCTTGGGTTGCTTCTCATGTTTTTCAAATATCCTGACTTCAACATGTTCCCAGTCTCCTAGATGTTCACCGAGACCGAACTTCGCACCTGGGAATCTGTTATATTTATACCAGAACCAATATCGTATCTGGTGAAAGCCCAGGTCATTCCAATATTCATAATAGACTGGAGTATCAGGATTCAGATCATTTGGCGTCATATCAATTATGAATTCTTCCCATCTTTCTGAGTATTTATCGAAGACCTCTTCTGCATCACTAGGATAGCAGCAGAATTGTCCCTCATTTGGATGAAAATGTAGAATTGGTGCATGATCAATTACTATTTGTTCAATCGAATCAGTATTCATCACGCATCTTCCAAGTCACTTGTATAATCGGAGTGTCGCCACATGGCGACCTGTGATATCGAATTCGAATTCATTGCCGCCAACTTTTTTGATACTGTACCAATCAGTCTCTTCTTCATCCATCCTTGAGGATGTTACTTTGTTTACAGAGAATCCCAGTTTCACTTTACATTTCTGAGTTTCTTGTGATGAGTTCCAGAAACGCAGGATGATACATTTTTCGTCTTCTGATTGCTTGAAGGCAGATAATTGTATGAGTGATGGTATAATTTCAATTAGTCCAATTTCTGAAACGCCCTCTTTAGTATCAGATGCCGGTAGAAAGTGACCGTCTAATGGGATCAGGTAGTTTTCTGAGTGGTTCAAGGTATCTTCGAGTGTACTATCACCCACCAAAGGTGTAATTGCGAATTCCGCGATATTTGTGCCTAAGCATTGCGCACCTGGAGTTTCCAACACAGGTCCTGCGGCATCCCGTCTAGTCTTCAATCCAATCTTCGATAACCAACCCACTGCTCTTAGCAATGTGAGTGCAATAGTATTTCCTTGTTCTTTGAGTATCTCGAATTCAAGCAGACCTTCTGTTGTAAGCATCAAACCTCGCTTTTCATCCTGAACTGTGACAAAGCTTCTGAGTGGATATGTTGGAACAACTGGTTGAACCCAATCATCGTGAGGTTTCGGTCGTACAGGCCTCTCGATTATGTCAAATGTACTATCTGCTTTACAAGTTTCTGTCTTTGTACCAGTTGGGCATAAAACCCTAAGACGATGGTCAAGTGCCCTATTGTCAAACAGAATGGTGACATAGACAGTAGGAGACCCTGACATGAGAGTGACTTCCATCACATAATCACAAATCTCAGTCATCTGTTCTCTAGTCAAATCATCCGTTGTTGCTGCGATAGGTAATTCGAGAGCACCTGATAGCAACCAAGAACCAATAATTGGTCCTTCATGAATTACTTCCAGTGCAACTTCTTGTCCGGCAGATCTTATATCAACGGGAATATGTGCTGGTGAATAATCATACTCATCACCAACATCTGCAGTATCTTCAAACTCAAGCAGGTTATTATAGACCTCTCCATTACGTTTATCGGTCAAAGAGATTCTGCTATCTTCTTGAAGTCTGAGCATAACAAACTCATTTTCCAGGATTTCTTCAGTACAATTTACTACATCTTCTGGATTTACATCGTCATCTGATTGTTCTCTGAGATCAACGTTGTAACGTTTCATACCCAGCGCTGGAACATCTTGCGCACTGATTGCCAACCTGATGAATTCTTCTTGATCTGCGATCAAGTGTGACTTCTCATCTTTCATGACAGAAAATCCTAGTACTTGTGTTGGAATCTGATTTCCCTCGGAATCAAATAGGACTGGAACGCCTCTCATCTTATCTGAAGCATCATATTTCCTTGCAAATACCTCTACTACTCTATTGTTTGAGTTTACTCGGATTCTATACACCGTTGATAGGTGTCGAAGTGAATCCTTTAATTCTGGAAACAGCATTGCTAGTCCTGTGAAATCAAACTCGAACTCTGTGAGCGTTTCACCATTCATCTTGATTTCTCTAGTCGCATTTGGAGGCAAATCAAATCCGTGGGTCCTTATGTAAGCGACATGTGCTTCATTCCTTGCAGCATCTAATGGATTGTCTGCTTTATAATCTGGGTCTTTGAGACGAATTTGACCTAGTCTGGTAAAACGTATGTTTGAAACAGCTAGTTCAATCTCTGCTATTCCTGAACGTGTGTGAGGTGTTGCATTGGATACTACAATTGATGGTTTACTGTTTTGAAGTTCTGAGAGGACCGAGTCCAGTGCTTCATCTAACAAGGCATCAGCAATCTCATCTACCCATCTGAATCTCTGCATCATGTCATCGTGGACTTGATCAATACTGCATCCGCAGATATCATCGTGTGGATGATTCTTTATCAGATATTTCCAAGCCATACGCAATTCATGAGCAGGATAAGCTGCACCCAATGCCAATGCGGCAGTGCACCAAGGTTCTACCATTCGTTCAAGATATCTTTGAGAATATTCATTGGCCTGTTTGAGATAGATTCTTGCTGAATATACTCCCGATAGAAGATTCTGAAACCGTGGTTCTCTAAACTCTCCAGAGTATTCTTTAAGCTCTCCTTTCATTGTCCGAATATACTCTACGAATTCCTGAAGCGTTCCTATTTTGATATATCTCTCATGCTGTTCATTGTAGGTTTCCACTACCTTTGGAATGTGTTTCTGAGGTTCAAGATGATCTGAACCATTCATTAACAAGAGAACATCTGTCTTCGACCAAGGTTCAAGCTTACCTATCATCTCTTCAATTACGGAAACCGCATCATCCACATCTTCTGGAAGTGATGCAATATTACCATATGACTGAGGTAGCCAATGTGCAAAAATGCTACTGCCATCAGATGCTTTCCAGATGAACTCAGACCCCAACTCCTCTGCTTCTTCTCCCATACCTCTTGCAAAAATCACAGAATCGTAATTGAATTGATTGAGTATCTGTGGTATTTGACTAACATGACCAAATGGATCTGGAATGTATCCGACATCCATGCATTCTCCGAACAGTTCTGCAATACCACGTCCTATCAATAGATTTCTGATCAAAGCTTCTCCTGATACAAGAAACTCGTCTGGGAGCACATACCAGGGACCTATGTGAATCCTGGAGTTTTTTACTAATTTTCTAATTCTTTCTTCGTTCTCTGGTTTTACTTCAAGATAATCCTCAAGAACTACTGTCTGTCCATCGAATGTATAGTGCGTAAACGCAGGGTCATTCTCTAGAATATTCAGAAGCTTATCTGTGAGTTTTACTAATTTCAATCTAAATTGTTGGAATGTCAAGTACCATGCACGGTCCCAGTGCGTTTCACTAATCACGATTCCTTTGGGTTTCTTTTCAGACATGGAATTACTCTCCTATTCATAGAATGCAGTTATCGGATGTGTACTACCTGATAAAATCTCTATTGGATTATTGAGAAATCTGTTCTACCTTTACACCACCTGGTATTGAGAATGTGTAGACCTGCGGGTGTAAGTCTGTTCTCTCATAATACTCCCGCTCAATTTGAGTGGCATATTCCTCAATGTATTCAACATCCACCAATGCAACTATTGCTCCTCCAAAACCTGCTCCTGTGAGTCTAGCACCTTTCACTCCAGGGATTTCAAGGGAGAGGTCCACAAGAAGATCTAAGTTGGGATGTGACACCTCGTAGAGGTCTCTTGAACTTCTATGTGACTGGGTCATTATCTCTCCAAAAGAATCAAAATCGTTTTGTCCTAGTGCAATTATTCCTTCTTCGACTCTCTTATTCTCTTGAATCACATGACGAACTCTTTTCGAAAGCGGATTACTGAGATTCGTTTCGATTTTCTCTAAATCGTCAAGCTCTATCTCACTGAGGTTGGCGATTGACCAGCCCTTCGTGTTGAGTATCTTTAGTGCTCTATCACATTCAGATCTTCGAGTATTCAATGCATGTCCTGCGGCTCTTGAAATTTTAGAGTCGATAATAACAAATTTTCTCATTTCGGAGACCTTGTGTGAGTCCGTCCGCAGGGATGCACAATCTATCATCAATAATGAATCCGGTTTTCCTAGCTGAGAAGTGTACTGGTCCATTATCCCACATGATACACCGCAGTATTCCCTCTCTGCTTTGTACGCGATAGCAGCTAGTTCTTCAGGTTGAAGGTCTAATTCACTTATTTCAGCAATCAAATTCACTAGGGAAACCTCATATGCGGCTGAAGAACTTAGGCCACCACCTCTTGGAACATCGCCATATACTGCGCCTGTAATTCCTTTTACCTTATAGTCCTTTGATTTGAAGGCCCAATATACTCCCCTCAAGTACGCTGTCCAATCGATTGAAGTAAAGGGACTTATGACATTGGGCTGAAAACTGACCCCTTTATTGTAATTCATTGAATAAAGAGTGACATAAGATGAGGGATGACCTAATGTCCACACATATCTATCAATAGTTGTTGCAAGAACCAATCCTCCATTGTAGTCCGTATGATTTCCAAGGATTTCAACTCGTCCTGGTGCTCTTGAAAGAAAGATAGACTCATTTGTTGTTTTCTTCAGATGTTCATATGTTTCATCCAATGCTTTTGGTATCTGCACTAATCAAGAGCCTCCCTTAGCTCCTTCGCTTTTTCTTCAGGTGTTGAGTCGTTCGTAAAGGTACCAGCACCTGTTTCAATTCCTGCAAGATATTTTCTTCTTGAACTGTCTCGCCAGGGTGGATAGAACTCAACATGGAAATGCCAATAATCATGATTTCCTTTGGAAGGGCGTGTATGCAATGCCATCACGTATGCCATCTCATCAAATACTGCAGCATAGCGTTTTGTAATATCTATCACCATTTCTCCCATCTCCTCCAGCTTCTCTCCTAGTTGAGGTAAAGACTGCACATGGCACTTGGGGTAGATATGTACTTCATATGGCAATCGTGCGGCATATGGAAGTATAGTTATGAAATTTTGACTCTCCTTGATTATTCTCTCCTTGGATTTGCTTTCATTCTCTATAGTTTCACAGACGAGACAGGTATCAAATCTCTTAAAATAATCCTGGAATTGGTGAAGCTCCCTCTCAATTCTCGGTGGAACAAATGGTAATGCATACACTTGACTGTGTGGATGATTTATACTGACTCCAATAGCTTTTCCTCTATTTTCGAACTGCATCACATATTTGATACCCTGTTTTTCATCTAATTCTTGAAACACTCTGGCATACTCTTGAAAAACAAGTGTTGCTTGGTTGGGGTGCATCCGCTCAAATTGCATCTCATGGTCGCGAGAATGGATAATCACTTTACAGTACCCATGACCAGGTGCTCCCACAATCAATGGCTCCTCAAGATCCATGGGATGCTCTTCTGGCTGTACTGCTGCATACTTGTTGTCCAAAGACAGGACATCCCATTCTCCCTCAGTTTCTGGCTGCCCTGGACAAAATGGACAAAGCCTCTCTCTGTCTTGAAAAGGTCGATCGGCACGCTTTGGAGTTACAATAATCCATTCTCCCATCATTGCATTCCATCTGAGTTCTCCCATCGATTTATCACCTTGGCCTTTGGTACTTGCTTCCCTTTGATTAAGGTGATGTAATTGCCATATGCTCTTTATTTTTTAGATGCCGATTATACTTCTCATAAGATTTGACAGATATCTCTCTCATACAGACCCTTGAGCAAATGGGACATGAATCCTGGGTTGCATCAATTAAGATGCCACTCGGAGGTTGGTGTCTACGAGCTGATAATGGGGTTACTAGAAGAGCAAATAGTGTACATACTATACATTCGCCATTTCCTTACTCTCTGAAAGAAGCTATTCGAAAAGCTGAGGAGTTTTACAAAGAACTTGGTATTACTCCCCAGTTTCAAGTTAGTGAAGCTTCAATGCCAAGGGGTCTGGATAGAACGCTTCAAAATAGGGGGTATAAGATTGGATTGCAAGTCTTTGTTCAGATTATGGAGATTGGAAACTTCGATTTTTCAGATAGAGGGAATGCTGTAAGAAGATTACATGCCCCGAACGATGAGTGGTTCAAAACTTTCTTCCGAGGCTCGGGATATAATCCTAATCAGCGTAAAATCAGAGAAGGGCTGATGACACGCACCACTCTGAACAAGATGTTTGTTTCAGGATTAGAAGATGAAAGAATTGTTGGTGTAGGACAGGCAATCCAAAGTGGCAAGTGGGTTGGTCTTTTCAATATCAATATAGACCACGAATATAGGAGAATTGGGTTTGGTTCTTCAATAACAGCAGAGTTACTCAGGTGGGGCATTGAACAAGGTGCCCAGCTTGCCTATTTGCAAGTTTCATGGAACAATGAAGCAGCCATAGCAATGTATAAAGAATTGGGCTTCAATACTGCATACAAATACTGGTATCGTGACTTGGAATAAAGAATGAAAAATGACTAATGATGGGGCTACTAAGAACCCCATCTAAAGTCGTATTGGTTGTATTCTATATCACGTGGATTATAATTTCTTGATCCAAGAGTTGTACTCATTACGAATCTTTGTGGCGGTTTCAGTGTTCCCAAAATCTGGTGGTTCTATAGTGAGATTATCTCCATCCTGTATGACTTCAATCATCATCACACCAGGAGCTTCAATTTTAACTCCAGATTTTCCACTGCGTTCAAATCGCTCTGTATAGACAAGGTCTGCATTTTTGACAGCTGAATAAATCAGGTAGGCTGTTTTCTTATCTGCACGAGGTATTTCTGGTTCAACCCCGGTGCTGACTGCAGATGGCTTTGCAGCCGGAGTAGGAGTCGTTTCCACTGTTTCAGCAACAACTTCTACAGGCTTTGTTTTTGGAGTTTCAGGTTTCGGACTTGGCGGTGGTTGCGGTGTTGAAGAAGGTTCAACTGCGTCTCGTGAATCCACAATCTGAGGGCTTTCAGCCTCCCATTCTTTTGCTTTTGATTCATCATATGCTAGCACGCCATCATCAAACTTGTATTTTGCACCGACCACCTCTCTGAAACGAGCGATGGCATCTGAGTCACTATCGTTCTTTTCAAGCATCTCAACATAATTGTCAAGTGCCATACCGATAGTTGTCACTCCCACCTTGTATCCTGATTTCTGAACACTTCTACCCATTCTCAGGGCATGCATTCTTGTGGGCATGTTGACATCGCGCCCTATCCATACCCAGGTTGTGTCATTATACTCATCGAGCACAATGATAGCATTGTCACTGCTAATCAAACTTGGATCCAGTTTCACGTGAGATAGTTCGCCTGAATCGTCTTGTAGCATTAATAGAAATGGCTTTCTTGAAAGAGTTTTTACTGGAATCCCGGTATCCTCCTTTGGGTTTGGTTCCAAATGGAAGTCTTTCTGCTTCCTATTAACTGTAATTTGGACGAACTATATATCTGTAAGACCGATTTTTGCTTGTCAGCTAGCGAGACTAGAAGATACCATATCAATCTCAACATCAATTGCCATCAGTGACTGTGTATCAGTGGTGCCTTCAATTCGTCGTATTTTCCCAGTTATTATCTCAACTAAGGATTCCATGTCTCGTCCTCTAACCTCTGCGATTATATCGAAGGGGCCAAAGACCTTGTGGGCTTCTTCGGTAACTGTCAGTTCGAGTAATTCACGTAGTACGTGATCTTCTTTACCACTCTCAGTCTTGATCAGAACATAGGCCTTGACCATTGTATATTTCCACCAGTTATGATTTGCGTTCAGATGAGTCAGTGTTGATAACTCTTACTGCTTTTTGATAATATGGCTCTTTATCACTGAATGCTCTTCAAATCATCTCTTATGGTATAGTGAATTGGATAGGTTACAGGCATGACTACATACCGTAAATGATGAATATTATCTAAAAATTCTCAGTAGATGACTCTTCACAATAAGTTGACTGAGAGACGCGGAAAAACACGCGTCTTACTCAGTCTACTGGGTCATAAAATACGGGGGACTCTAGCTTTTAGCCACTCATGGCAAAACGAGGACATTTGTCCTTGTTCATACCTGGAGTATCACAGGGCTTGTTCATACCCTCGTAAAACTTGAATCCGTCAACACCGCATTTGTTTTCTTCAGCATTGAATTCGGGACATGTCATAGTTGTTTTCTCCACATTGGTCTACGGTCAAGCCTCTTTCTGCCGTAATCAGCAAAGAACGGCTCTACAATTCGCCTTCTTGAAAGTAGCATATTAAGCTATTTCGCGTGCCCTTAGATATGACAAACAATAGTTTAGAGTAGTCCTTGTTCTTTCAGAACACTCCGAAGCAGACTTGGGTCATCAGTAAAGATTCCATCAACGCCGAGTTCTATAAGTTCCAGCATTTCATCCCTTTCATTGATTGTCCACACATGAATGGCAATGTTACGCTCATGCGATGCTTTGATGAATCTCTCATCCACAATATTTATTCTTCCATATTTTCGTGGGATTTGGAATGCTTCATATTTACATCTTTTTGAGAAGAGCCCTATTACACGCATTTTCAGAGCAAATACAAACTTGGTGACTTCTGCGGGGCAAGCAGCAGTTGCTGTTTCTGGCATCAGTCTTCTGAAGGTATGAATCTGTTGATCATGAAATGATCCAACTATAACTGAATCCTCTCTCTGATGTGTTTTGATAAGATCCGCTAATAGTTGTGGTACATGCTTCTCTTCACTTTTCATATCCAGATTAAATCCTGTATCTGCAAAGGTTTCAAGCGCATCACCGAGTAAAGTGATTTTGTATTCCTTTCCTCGGAATGGAAATGACTCTCCTTGGTCTGGACTCAGTCCGTATCCTATATCCAAATTCAGTAATTCATCTAATGTCTTTTCTCTCACGATTCCCTCAGTGCCAGTGGTCCTCTGAAGACCATCATCATGAAAGAGAACGAGTCGGTCATCTTTAGTAATGCGAACATCTGTCTCTAAAAAATCAACACCAGCTTCCACTGCGCTTTTCATGGATTGAATTGTATTCTCAGGTGCTACACCAGGGTCTCCTCGATGTCCCATTATCAGAGGTCTTCCCTCTGTAAATACAATGGAGTCTGACATTTGGATTATGTATAGAACCATCTTTCTTAAGTTCTTGTGGGACGTGGAATTTTCGTGCCAACAATGAGAGAAGGTAGTTTCACACAAGAAGACCTCATGCATATTTCAGACGCATTCCATTTTGCATTGAATGCGCATCAAACTCATGAACGTTCAACCACAGAACCCTATATTGTTCATCCCTTACGAGTTGCAATACATGCTGCAGATATTGGTCTTGGAGTTGAGAGTATTATGGCTGCTCTATTGCATGATGTTGTAGAGGATTCTGATATCCCTATAGATGAAATTGAAGAGCGGTTTGGGTCCACTATCGCTAAAATTGTTGAGGCTCTGACTAAACCGGAAGCAGGAACTCCAGACCGATTTAAACTTTACAGAGAGAAACTGCTCAAGGGTCCTGATGAGGCGAAGATTATCAAATTGCTTGATATTCAGGACAACCTCTCCGATGTCGATGACTTTCTCCCTCCTGCAAGGGCAAGTGCTTATCGTGAGAGTCGTATGCAGTTGGCTAGAGACCTCGTAAAGGAACTGGGCGATCAAGGTGAGAAGTTGGCCTCAAATATTCTCTGAGTCTATTTGTCGGAGATGTCTTCCAAGCGATACCTATAATTCCATATTTGGTTGGAAGTGCCATAGATTTGAGGTGTTCATGACGTGGATGTGTTCGTTGAGTGGACAAAATCAGGAATCCCCTCCCAGCAAAGCTTGATTGATGCTGCAGCTGCAGGTATGGTTTCTCGAAAGGACGAACCTTATTCTGAATTTGTGGAGGACTTGTCATTAGAGAAAGCAAAGCAGTTTTTGCAAAAGATGATAGAGCTTGGACATGAGAGTGTTCTCGAACATATCGTTTTTCAGTTCTGGGTCAGTATCTCGCGTGTTGCTTCACATCAACTAGTCCGTCATAGAATGGCTTCTTATACACAAATGAGTCTGAGAAAGAAGAGAGACCTTTCTCCTGAGCACTTCGTAATCCCCCCTCATTTGAAAGACAGAGATAGAGATGAATGGATTAGCGATATTGAACACGCAATTCTGGTCTATAAGAAATGGATTGACAAAGGGTATGATGTGGATGTTGCAAGAAGAAAGCTTCCTCAAGAAACTAGAACCGATCTTGTGATGACAGTGAATGCGCGTTCTCTACGGAACTTTTTCACCCTGAGAACAGAACATGTTGCTGATTTTGAGATACGAGAAATGGCATTCAAGATGTACAAGCTAATTCAAGATGAATATCTTGAATTCTTGTTCGATGATATTGGATTCCTAGTGAGTACAGATAGTTTATGAATGTACTCACAATTGGTACAATTTTGTTGATCTCAATTCTAAAAAAGAAGAATTGATGCTGGAGTGTATTACTCCAGCTATCATTTAGTTTTATTCGACCCCACAACGTTGTTTCAGGTATTCCCAGTCAGCGGTGACCTGTTCCTGAATCTGCTTGCGAAAGTCTTCCCATTGTGGTTTGAAGAGATGTTTGAATTGACCTTGTGTCTTGAAGTATTCATCAACAGGTGTCAGCTCTTTTAATCTCTTACTCGGGCCTGACAGTTTCCATTCCTTGCCATCAATGACCTCATACAGTGGATGTAGTCCGGTCTCTACAGCAAGCTTTGCCAGCTCGATGCTTCTACCAGTTTCAGATCGCCAACCACGTGGACATGGAGAGAATGCGTGAATGAATGCAGGTCCCTCTACTTCTAAGCCCTTTCTGAACTTGGTTACAAAGTCCCTGTAGTGGTATGGATCAACTGTGGCAACATAGGGAATTCTGTGTGCTGCGACAATCTCCGACAAGGGTTTCTTGCGTTGTTCCTTACCTGGGGATACTTTTCCAGCCCATGAGGTTGTGGTTTCCTGACCTGGGAATGTACCACCTGAACGTTGAATTCCTGTGTTCTGATAAGCCCCGTTGTCGTAGACCATGTACACAAAGTCATGATCTCGTTCGAGCGCACCGCTCAGGGATCCAAAGCCAATGTCAAAAGTTCCACCGTCTCCACCGATTGCAATGACATCAACGTGGTCGTGCTTGTAGCGTCCTTTATCACGCATTGCATTGATTGCTTCAGCAACGCCTGATGCGACTGCTGCTGCGTTCTCAAATGCTACGTGAATCCAGGGTATCTCCCAAGCTGTATAGGGATAGATGGTTGTTGCTACCTCAAGACAGCCAGTTGCCTCACAGACAATAGTTGGTCCGCGAAGTGCCATGCCCATCAATTTCACAATTGTCGGGGCAGCGCATCCTGCGCACATCCTGTGACCTGATGAGAGAATCTTATCTTTCTTGAGCATGTCTTTGATTGATACTGCTGCGTCTTCCATTACTTACGCACCCCCAGTGTTTCGTACATTGGAGCCTTGCCTTTCTTGACGTACTCCTTTGCTTTCTCATAGCCTTCTACAAATGTTGTAGGTGGCACATCACGTCCACCGAGTCCAACAACGAAGTTGACGACCATTGGTTTTGTTTCTTCATCATAGAGGGAACTGCGTATCTCAAGAGCAAGTGGGTTTGTAGCAGCGCCAAAGGACATCGCCTTCTCAAAGACGACCACTGCCTTAGCCTTCTTGAGAGCCTTGGCTAGTTGTTCACCTGGGAATGGTCTGAACATCTTGAGTCTGATGGCTCCGACCTTTTCGCCTTCTTCTCTAAGAACATCAACAGTTGCTTTTACCGTACCGCCCATGGTGCTCATTGCAAGGAAGATAATGTCTGCGTCCTCTGTCTTATGTTCTTCAAAGAGACCGTACTTGCGACCGGTCATTTTTTCCCATTCTGCTTCGACCTTGTGATAAGCCTCAATCACATTACCCATTGCTTCATCCTGCTGTTCCTTAAATTCAAAGTAGTAGTCAGTAAGAGCAAGTGGGCCCATAGTGATTGGTTTGTCCGGGTCGAGTGCGATGAATGGGTCTCTGACACCGAGGTACTTGTGAATCGCCTCAGTGGGTAACATTTCTACACGTTCAACATTGTGGCTGAGAATGAAACCGTCAATGCCTACCATAACCGGAAGCAGGACATCGTGGTCTTCAGCAAGCTTGAATGCCATGATGGTTGTATCATAGGCTTCCTGACAGCTCTGACAATAGAGTTGGATGAAACCGCTGTCACGCATACCCATTCCATCGCTGTGGTCGTTGTGGATATTGATTGGTGCTGACAGGGCGCGATTCGCCACTGTGAACACGATTGGCATCCGCATTGATGCTGCACAGTACAGAATCTCCCACATGAGTGCAAGTCCTGCTGATGCTGATGCAGTAGCTACTCTAGCTCCTACAGCAGAAGCACCTACACAGGCTGACATCGCGCTGTGTTCAGACTCTACCGGAATGACCTTCGTCTTCACTTCGCCATCTGCAGCGAATCTCTGGAAATCCTCCACGATAATTGTCTGTGGAGTGATTGGATAAGCTGCAACAACATCAATGTCACACTGTTTCATCGCATGGGCAATTGCTGCATCACCTGTGAGACCTTCAATCTCAATCTTATCGTCTGGAATCTTTTCAACAGAAGTCATCTATTCGCCCTCCATTGTGATACTGTCTGTAGGACATTCGTTCGCACAAATTCCACAGCCTTTACAGTAATCCAAATCGTATTCGTAACTGAATTTTCCGTCTTGCTCTTTCAATACAACTGCATTGTCAGGACAGAATATCCAGCATCTGCCGCACGTACCATTCTTTACCCATAAGCAAGTATCGGGATTATGTACTGGACGTTGGGACCTCCAACCACCAGTCTTGTACTCCACGGCATTTCCTGGCTTTATGATATTGCCAGCCATTGGAATCTCATTGTATTTTTCACTCATCCGATCTTCGCCTCCGAAACTGCACGTTCAATTGCAGACTTGTTCAAATCGCCAACTTTACCGGGGTATCTCTCTTGGACGGCATGGATGACTGTGTCTACATCTACAACACCCGTTGCTTTCACAGCGGCTGCCATTGTTGGCATATTGTAAAATGGACGTCCCATCACTTCCATAGCTATAGTGCTAGCATCAACAGTGACAACTTTCCCGCTTTCAAAATCGAACTTCTTCCTAATGTCTGCGGGTTCTTTATCTGTGTTGATAACAAGTGTGCCTTCTTTCTTGAGTCCCTCGGCTGGGTTGACTACATCTAGTAAGGTCGGGTCTATACACACGACAACATCCGGACTGTATACCTGTGCGTAGACCTGAATTGGTTCCTTACTGATTCTCAAAAATGCCCTTACGGGAGCTCCGGTCCGCTCAGGACCGAACTCTGGGAAGGCTTGTATATAGTTGCCTTCCGCAAGGGCAGCTTTGCCTAGCATCTGGTTGCTCGTGACCACACCTTGGCCACCGCGACCGTGCCAGCGAAATTCAGTAATACCTTTCGCAAAGTCAAGCGCCATAATTATCTCACCTAGGGGAGAAGCTTCATTCCTGACTCGAGAGGGGTTCTCTTATGTATTTACTGGCATGTACTCTTACTGTTTGAAATCTATGCTTCATTTCTTTTAGATCAGGACAACTAGTACCACATTAACTGCTGCTACTCCTAGAATAACACCAATCAATTGTGATTGTGCAAATCACAAACGCCAACGGGTTGCCAACAGTTGCAAGAGATCTGGTCAAAGTTGGACATTTCTTTAGTGAATGATTGAATAAAGAATGTACATCTGTAGGTCTTTGTATAGCAAAAGATAATCATAGTATTGTGAGGTTGACCAGACACATAGAATAACCTCACAGAGTACGATCCATTACCGTTTATGGAGGTACATCACTCTGGTGTCCAAGTGTGTACAATTTACAATGAACGGTAAGAGAGTTTCATTTTCTTGCTTTCACGATCACAATGGTGACAAGCACCACAAACACACTCAATACAGACCCTCCGAGAATGATGACTGTGGCTTGACCACCAAACATGTCCATTGTAACGTGCACATATAGAGAATGTGAAACCTCGTTTCCTGCAGCATCACGCACAACAATTGTGAAATTGTAAGCTCCAAAATTGAGATTATCGACATTGATGGAAATATCATTTCCATACCAATTACGAATTCTATGAGTTTCTGAGTTTCGATAGATCACATATCTGAAGGGATATTCATCACTACAGGACCATGATAGAACATTACCTGTTTCTCCACGAATATAGACAATATCGGTTTCGTCAGATAACTCTGGTAATATGGTGTCTACGAGAGGTCTTGCCAAGCTGTCATTTGCATTAGCTCCTCCTGATATCTCATAAACCCCAACGCCATCATAATCACTCCATCTGTTAGACTCCCAAAGACTGTTGATGCCCCTGTCAAATCCATTGACGACAGGAACCGCATCAAGAAGACCTCCATTCCAGCCTATCCTGTTGTCTATTATGGAATTGTTATGTGAATTCAGTCCTATGACAGCCCCTCTATTCCTGTTACCATAGATGGTATTGTTTTCAATGAGTGTTCTGTTTGTGTCAATTTGCTCCAATCCAATCTGATTATGGTCAATACGACAATTTTCTATCGTTAGGTCTGCTCCCCAATTTATCAGAATGCCATCATCACATCCTGAAATCCAAGTGTTCTCTATTGTTATATCTGTGCAATTAGTAATCCAAACGCCCTGGTTTGCATCCATAATTCTACAGTTCTCGATTCTTCCATTTTTTACATCAGTGAAACCAACTGTAACATATTCGGAAGTCAACCAGCAATTCCTGATTACGAAGTGTGCTCGTGTTGACATTATTTGTATAGATGATGTAGGATTAGTTATGTTGAGACGTTCGATAAGGTATGGGTTGTTCTCAGTACCATTTCCAGGAAAGAGGTTACTAAATTGGGAGTCCTCCTGTATTGTAATTCTACTAAAAGGAGTATATTGCTGAGCTGTTTGTTTCCCTGTAGATGTATTTTCCGCTGCATGAATTTGATGGGGTACACTTGTAACTAGAAGTAATGGTAGAATTAGAAGCATGAATGCTATTCTTGTCTTAATGGTGGTACCCTCCAATAACCGTCAATTGATAGTCTTAGAAAAACATCATCTCTTTAGATTTTCCATTCAATCAAAACTCTTCTGTTTTACTAGCATCTACAACTTCTGCATGCATGATGTTTAGTTCAAGGAATTTCTGTTGATATTCCGTATTTCTAAAAATCAAATATACCTCATCACTGGATGGATTTGTTGAAAGAACACGAATTTGCCTTTGAAGTGATCGAGGATAGAATCCATAGAATAATAATGCAATCAGTGCTCCTAAAATGATGAGGACCGGGATAAGACTCTCAAATATAGGACGATTGAAGTAAATAGCAGAAAGGATTCCTAAACCATAGAATAGTAGTGGATAGAATAATAACATGAAGCCGATTATGGCAATCATCATTGTTCGACTCGTGGTCATAGATTTACTGCCATGATGTATACAGGTTGGTACCCAGAAAAGTACAGCTCCTCTTGATGTTGCCATTTTCGCTCCAATACTATCCTTTGAAGAACCCCATTCTTCCATTGTCAAGGAACCCTTATCATCTTCCTCTCCACTAGCATAGTAAGTTATAGAAACAAAATCTTCGGCTTCGGCCCCGCATACCGGACATATCTCAGGGAAAATGGTTTTGGACAAAGTTGCCTTGACAACTGGTTCAGAGGTGTCTTTGGCGGACATGTTCTCTCACTAGTTCTGTATTTAATCAGTTCATTTCTCTGGTGGGATGATCACAATCTGCACACTTGTGAGGTATTGGTTATTACTAGGGTCCTGAGCATCAAAGGTGTCGAAGGTCATATGGTACAGAAATCGCTTCTCCATCTTTTTTATCTCATGAGCAATTCTTACTCCAAGACCAATTCCTTTGAATCCAAAACCTCGCACAGCGACCATTTTTCTATCTGCTTTTACTAGGTCACTAACTGTTTGAGCTATTTTTGGAATATTAAGCCGCCCCGCGTTATGAGAAATCTCTATCAGAACATAATCTTCCGTTTCATAAACGCCGACGTCTTCTTCTAAGGCAATGCTTACTATTGCTTCACCCAATAGCAGTTTCTGTGGTATCTTATCGCGGAGGGACATGTATTTACTAGAGTACAATCCCCTCTATGAACTTGACTATATCTGAAAGGCACAAATCCTAATCATTTTATGTGTAAATCTACTTGGCAAAGAAGAGGAGTCTTTCTTTATGGTCGAGAGGAATCAAGCAGCCGCTCTTATTGTGGTTGCTGTTATCGTTTCATCAGTAGCGTTGGTTGCGTTATGGTATCCAATAACTGTGCCCGATGTCAGAATTGGTTATCTTTCCCAAGACCTACATCAACTAGCTTTGCGTGTTGCCGTTGAGAAAGGTTGGTTTGAAGAAGAGGGATTAGTGGTCGAGCTCACTCAATATCAAAATGGGGGATATGAGATGGATGGATTTCTTGCCGGGCAAATTGACATGGGCTACCTGGGTGCGGCTCCTGCTATGATAAAGAGTATTAACCAAGGCACCGAGATAACTATTCTAGCTGCTGTTAATCTTGAAGGTTCAGCAATAATGGTCCTGAAAGAGGAATATGATGCAGGAAGAATAACGACTGTGGAAGACCTCTCTGGTAAGACTGTTTATTATCCAGGTCCTCCTACCGTTCAATCTTTCCTCCTCAGGCTAGCCCTTAATCAATCGGGATTGTCCTTCACTGATATCAGCGCCGAAACAACTCAGGTGAGTTATATGCAGGACTCACTCTCGCAGAGTGCACCTGCTTTTATCGCATGGGAACCTTTCTGTGCAAAAGCCGAAGGTTCTAACACTGCAGTCCCACTGATTACATCTGGAGAGATTTGGGCAAGACATCCATGTTGTGTGCTTGCATCCACAGACAACTTTCTGACAAATAACCCCGAAACTGTTCAAAAGATTGTAGAAATTCACAAAAGAGCGGAGGAATGGATTGTTGACAATCCTACAGAAGCTATCGAGATTGCTATCGACTGGCTTGAGATGGACGAGTCTGTTGTTGAAAATGCGTTTAATCGAATCATCTATGACTACAATGTGAATAGAACGGGTCTCGAGTTGTATCTTAACTTTCTCATCGATGAGAATATCGTTGAGATGGAAAAAAGTGAGATGACATCATTTCTTGATGACTTTATCAATACAACATATATTGAGACATGAATCTGGAGTAATCGACAGAAAGAAAAGTAGGACTCAACCTATTCCTCTGTGACTATGAACACTCAAGTAGCAAGGTCAGATGATAACCAATCCGATCGACCCGATGATAGGTTTTCATTTAGTTCCAATATTGTTTTACAAAAGGCAGCGATTCCAATAGTGATTCTATTGGTGATATGGAGTGTTATAGCTTACATATCAAGCAAAGGTCAAATCTCTCTTATTGATGTTGCAATAGCATTTGTAGAACTATCAATAGAAGGCGATAGTGAAGGCTATAGTTTGTTCTATCATACCAGTTTGAGTATGTTTCGCGTGCTTCTTGGTTTTCTACTAGCAATAGTAACAGCTATTCCTCTGGGTATTGCTATTGGTCGATTCAAAGTGCTAGATAATATTCTTGGTCCTGTGATTGAAGCAACAAGACCAATTCCTCCCATCGCTTGGATTCCTCTAGCCTTACTGATGTTTTCCCCTGTACTGCTCTATTCTCAAATCTATATAATCTGGATTGGAGCATTCTTTCCACTCCTCATCAATACCACTACTGGTGTCAAGCGCACCGAGTCAGTGCACATTGATGTAGCTGAAACCTTTGGCAGTAGTGAATTTGACATCATCACCAAAGTAGTTGTGCCTAGTGCATCTCCTGAAATATTTGCTGGCTTAAGAATTGCTTTTGGAATTGGATGGATGTGTCTAGTTGCCGCTGAGATGATAGGTAGTGGACTTGGTCTTGGTTATCTTGTGCTTATAATGCAGTTATCGGGACGAACTGCATCCGTGATATGTGGGATGCTAGTCATTGGTTTGATTGGTTTCGGTCTCAGTTATCTGTTCTTATTTATAGAAAGACGCCTACTGAAATGGCGACAGGACGTGTCAGTCTAGACATCAGCTGTAGTCGATGAATCTGGAAGTCCCTCAATACGCTTTAGAGCTTTCACTTGCTCAACACGTAGAATCTCGAGAATCTTATGTCTGTACTGAAGACACTCTTGAGATGTTCTAGTCCGTGGTCTTGGAATCTCTACTTTGAACTCAGAGATGATTGTTGCAGGCATGTTACTCAGTACAATAATCCTGTCCGCTGTGTATACAGCTTCATCGACATTGTGTGTGACAAAAAGAATAGTTGAACCTGTGGTTTCCCAGATTCGTAAAATCTCCTCCTGCAGATAATTTCTCGTCTGTGCGTCCAGGTTTGATAGAGCTTCATCCGAAACCAGAATGTCTGGACTTGTCACCAGACTTCTTGCCATCTCAATCTTTCGAGATTGACCCCCAGATATCTCGTAGGGATAATTATCCTCAAGACCAGACATCCCTACTAGTGAGATCATTTCATCACTGATTTTCCTGATATCTTCACTAGATCTACCTTTTATTTTAAGTCCAAATTCTACATTCTGGCGCACAGTCAACCATGGAAAAAGACTCTCTTGTTGGAATATGTAGCCAACACGGCTATGTCCTGTTTTTAGTAGGTCGCCATCTAAGACAACTTTTCCTTCATCTGGTGGAATAAGTCCTGCAATTATCTTGAGCAGTGTTGTTTTTCCGCAACCTGATGGTCCCAATAATGATACAAATTCACATTCTTCTATATCAAATGAAATGTCATCTAGGACATGTACTCTACCACCGTGTCCATTTGGAAAGGATTTACTGATATTCTTGATGGAGAGCTTCGACAGGCGAACCACCATCTGAATCAAGATTGATTTGGGTTTAATAATCTGGCGGATTGCTGTTATCTGTTTTAGCTGAACAAGCAAAGTACAAAAAGGCACTACACTAATTCGAATATGTTATGTGTAGAGACTCTTGGTATTCAAAGTTATAAGGCGAATAGAGTCTGACACATCTTGATTAGGGAGCTGCATAAATTGAGAAATCCCCGCGTGTTATTTGAAATCGATGATGAGTTGAGCACCAGCGCCATTGCAGTAGGTGATGTTACAGGTTCATCTTTGACAGAATTGTGCACTGGAGGTCGTGATGGTGTGATACGACTCTACGATGCTAACCAGAGTGAAATCCGTCTTCTGGCTCAACAAGATGTGAGTGGGGCAATTCTCTCAATCAAGATTGCTGATGCAAATAATGATGGCCAAATGGAGATAGTCGTAGGACGCAGTGTTGGACCCGGTGAGATTGTAGGTGAGGCAGGCACACTTCTTGTGTATCGCTATTCTCCAAGTGGGAGCTTGGAACTTCTTGCAGAGTATCCTGTAGACCGATTCATTACTACTGTAGTTGTCACTGATGTCACTGGAGACGGAAAGAATGAAATCATGATTGGAGGTAGCGACTCTTCGCTGCGGGTTTTCAAAATGGACCCGGACAATAACCTGAGGGAGTATGCTAAACACATCCTTGAGGACATGCCAATTGCAATCGGCACTTGTGATGTGATTGGTGACGAAATCGATGAGATCGTCACTGGAAATCGTGATAAGACATTACGTGTTTTCAAAATGACTAACAGTTCCTTGCAACAGATCGAGCTGCTCAATCTACCAAGTCCAGTGATTTCAATCGCTGCAGGTGATATTCTAGGTGACAGAAAGATGGAGCTTGGTGTAGTGACCCATGATGGCTCTATCAGAATATATCGAAATGAGGAGAGCAAACTGGACCTCTTCTCCAAACTAGATAATGTAAATGCACTCTCTGTCAGAATTGTTGAATTAAACGCTGATCACATGGATGAAGTGGTTGTAGCCACTTCAGACTATAAAATCAGATTCTACAACTTATACATGGCTGAATTGAATGAGATTGCCGAAGCTGACATTGGTAAGAAGATTCTCTCCATCAGTGTGGGTGATGCTTCTGGGGATGATAGAAAAGAAGTAATGGTCGGTATATCTGATGCCCCTTTGAAAATAATTGAGGGGCTCTACCAGATAATACCAAAGTTCGAAGTACTGAAACCCTCTGAATCTGGTGATGGACTAAAGGGTCGCCTCACTGTTTACAATGTCACTGACATGTCTATCTCTGGCATCAAAGGAAAGGTCTATTGGTTTCCGAAAGCAAATCTCGAAGTGGAACCTAATCAGATCAATCTGGACATACAACCCAATGAAACAGCTTACATTGACATGCATCTCAATCCACAATCACAGGGCACGGTGATTATCCGGCCAATAGTTTTGATGTGGACTGATGAAGAAGGGAAGGTAAAACAAGTCACAACACCTGAAACCGCACTATTGATCGACCAAGACATGGCAGAAGCAGCACCTGCTGCTAGTGCACCGGTCACACTCAGGGATACTACACCTACAAAGCACGCTGAACCTGTAGTAATAGAAGCAGAAGACAAATTTGAAGCGGTTTCTGATACTGGTTTTGGGTCAATACCTGAAGAGGATAAAGTGACAGCTGGGCTTCCAAGAATAAAGACATCAAGCGGGAGTGAAGAGTCACTAAAGGCAGCTGAAGCGCTTCTAGACCAATTATTCGGAGAAGCATCAGAAGGTCCTGAATCGGTGTTAGTGGATTCCCCAGCAGATATGATGAGTAGTGAAACAATGGATACAACTGAAACTGTTGTGACTCCTGAACCAGAAGTGGCTCCTGAGGGAGAAGCAGTTGAGAGTACTAAAGTCGCTGAGATCCGAAATCGACCCAGAAAACCAACTCGCCCTGGTGATGATATAGATTCCTATAGTTACCTGTTCAAGGTCATGATAATCGGTGAAGGTGCAGTTGGAAAAACAGCGCTTGTGAATCGCTATACAACCGGTGCATTCGAACAGGATTATAAAACAACGATTGGGAGTCAGTTCGCCGTCAAGCTCACATACATCAGTCCGACTGAGAGCGAATATGCAATCGGGATAAAACTACAGGCGTGGGACGTTGCAGGCCAAGCAAGATTCCAAGCAGTGCGCAAGATGTACTATAGTGGTGCAGCAGGAGTCATCCTTGTCTTTGACGTCACACGACGTCGGTCGTTCACAGAACTAGAGAAATGGGTGCAGGAAGCAGACGAGTCAATTGGTACTCGAGTTCCCATGATCTGTGTTGGCAATAAGATAGACCTGCCAGACAGGGCTGTTCCAGCTGAAGAAGCATTGGATTGGGCTGAAAAGAATGGATTTCTGTACATGGAATCATCTGCTAAAACTGGTGAAGGTGTTACTGACATGTTCACAGTTCTTTCCGACCTGATGTGGAGAGATGCTCGGGCAGCAGCCGAAGCCAAGAAAAAGGGGAACCAGTGAAAAGAACCTAATCCCTTACTCTATCTACTCCTGCATTGAATGCTGCTGAATTGGTTTCATCAGCTCCCAGAACTGATATAATTCCTTGTCTAATCGAATTGACTGAAAAATGCCCTAACTCTAGTCCTGCAAAGACTCCTAGCATGAAGGTGTTCAACATTCTACTTGCTCCAGAGATATCATCAAGTTTACTGATATCAGGTAATAGCAATCTATTGCATAGCATCTCTATATTTTTGGATATCGCTGAGATTTCAGGATAGGTGTCTGCCCCTGCCATGGTCAGGATAGTTTCTACCTTCTTAGTACTCATAATTACAGTTGTTTCTTTTCCACAATATTGAACGACTGCTCGTAGTGTTTCTAACGGTTCTAGGCCAATCACACAATCAACGTGACCTACTGGTATCATGGGGCCTACAACATAGTCTGCAATTCTTATGTGCGTGAATACCGTACCCCCTCTACGAGATGCCCCGAATGTCTGTCCTACAACTGGCTGCAATCCCTGTGTAGCTGCTGCTTCTGATAACACTTGACCGACAACTAGGTTACCTTGTCCCCCAACTCCTGCAACGAGAATACTAAATGTATCAGTCATTCTCAACACCTCCAATTGCACCATGAGGGCAGATTGGAATACAAGAACCACATCTTATGCACATGTCCTCTACTATCTCTGGTACTTGTTTTGTATTGTTCCAGCTCATTGCAGTACATCCAAAATCACGGACACAGATTCTGCAATCTTCTCCTAGGCACTTTGAATAATCAATCTCTACCACAGAGTAGTTTTGCCGTCCTTTTGTTCTCTTTTTCTCCTCAAGTCTGCATACGCTTTCCACAATTAACACTTTGAGTCCTTTCTTATTCACCGTACTATGTAATCTATCTATCAGGGTGTCAATATCTTCACTGTCGATGCGATCCAAAAAATCCGGCTCGACCGCAGCAACCATCTTTTCTATGCTCACATCCTTCTTCGTTTCTTCTTCAGTATATGAACCTGGATGCGGCTGAAACCCGGTCATTGCAGTTGTTCTGTTATCCAATATGACAAATGTCAGGTCTGTATTGTGATGTCTGGCATTGACTAGTCCTGGCAAGCACCCATGAAAGAATGTGGAATCTCCTGCCACTGCAACAATTTTTGAATCCTGCCCCCAGCGATGTAGCTGTCCAAGCCCGTTCGCAGCTCCAATCCCTGAGCCCATAGCATGCATTGAATTCATTGACCTGTTATAGAATATGCCAAGTGAGTAACATCCAATATCTCCAGAAACTATCAACTTGCCGCCAAGACGTCTTCTTACTTTTTGAATAGCCCAGTAGAAATTTCGGTGAGTACATCCAGGACAGAAAGCAAGAGGTCTTGCTACAAGTAAATCTGATGCAGATTCTATAGGGTTTCGCAGTTTGTGAGAGCGTTGCTCATACTGTACATGAGCAATTTTTGATAGGGCATCGATAACAATATCCGTATTCAATTCCCCATAGGATGGGATGTGACCAGTCCTTTTCCCATAAATTTTGGGAGTTTGATCTGAAAGTGATGCCATTACTCGTAAGATATCTTCTACAAATGGGTCAACTTCTTCTACAACTAATATTTTTTCAAAATCCTGAAACATCTTGGACACTAGTTGTTTTGGGATTGGGTTGGTTGTAATTAGGTCAAAATTGAATCTCTTGTCAAATCCTATAATATCTAAAGCTTCACGGCTATATGAACTACAAATACCTGTGGTCAATACAAGTAGTCCATCTTTATTTTTCTCTGGAAGAGTATTATGTTCCAGATGCATGAACTGATCTTGAACCACCTCTAGTTTATCAAGGAGGTCTTTGTGCTTCAAATGTGGTGCAGGTATATTGAACAGATTGTCAGGGAATTCCTTGGAAAGACTCCAAAACCTCTCTGGAATCTGTCCTAGCTCGACAAGACCACGGGAATGACTCAATCGAGTTGTGCTTCTGATTATAACAGGTATCTCATGTTTTCGTGAGGTTTCAAGGGCTATTGGAATGATATCCTTTGCCATCTGGAAATCTGATGGTTCTAGAAGTGGAAGATATGATTCCCTAGCATAGAATCTTGAGTCCTGTTCATTGCTAGAACTATGTCCATGGGGATCATCACTCACAATTAGAATCAACCCTCCTGGACCACTTCCTGACAGGTTCAGGTTCAGTAAGAAATCAGCTGCAACATTCAGACCTAGTGATTTCATCGAACATAATGCAGGCACGCCCATCCAGCTTGCACCAGCGCATGCTTCCAATGCGACTTTCTCATTCACACTCCATTCAACATATAGCTGATGTTCCTTTGATACAGCCATGAGATTTGCTGCAATCTCTGTTGCAGGTGTGCCAGGGTATGAAGCACAGAATCCAATCCCTGCTTCGAGCGCACCTCTGACAAATGCTTCATTCCCGCTAAGAACTCGCCTTTTCATTCAGACCATCCACTTTCTAAGCATTACTTGTACATGAAAACCCTTTCGAGTCATGTCATATGAGTAAAAATGAAAAGGGTTGCATCTATCCGATATACGACGAGAAGATGAGTTCGAAGACTGATAAAAAGATGAAAAAGATTGATACAGTCTTTTCCATATCACACGACAAAGATGTTGATGGATTAAACTCAGCTGCTATTGTTTGGAGATATGCGAAGACAAAAGGACTAGATTATCGCGTCATTCTTACGGATTATGGTTCTTTTGAACAAGTCTTTTCAAAGGTTGGAGTTCTTCGTTCAACCCTCATCATTATTACTGACCTTGGAATGGATTTGACAGTTCTAGACAGGGTGATCGATAATCTTTCACGTGCAGTTTCACAGGGGTGTAGAGTTGTCTGGCTCGATCATCACCAATGGTCTAAACGAGCTGTCAGAGCTGTTAAATCTCTTGGTAATAATCCCGTTCTAAGAGTGAATCATGACTTTTGTGCAGCTGAAATTGCGCACAAAGTGCTCATGCCACGTGATGGGATCAGTGAGGAACTTGCTCGAATTGCTCATGATACGGATTTCAATCTTAGAGAGATTCCCAGTGCAAATGCACTGACTGATGCTTTATCTGTCATAAGATTTCGAGCTCTTGACAAACGCGAAGACATTACAGATAGTCTTATGCAACTCATGAAACCTCTAGCTGAAGAAGGCATTTCTGGTGTTTGGGATGAGTCCTCTGCAAGATTAAAGAACACAATGTTACACCAAAAAGTTGAAGCTTATCAGAAAGAAAAGAACAGAAAAATGCGCAAAGCTCTTGCAGGTCATTGTGATTCGATAATACACGATAGACTTGTTCGTATTGTGGAAATGCCTGGTGGTGTCACTACTACGGATATTGGAACCTTTTTTGCAGACCCCAAGAATCTCGTAATCGATGGCACCTCACTTAAAGTTGCAGATTTACTGATAACAGTTGGCCAAGGGGGGATGCTCGGGTTTAGGCGTGGTAATGAATCAGCTCTATGTAATGAGGCTGCAAAGCTTTTCAATGGCGGTGGTCATCCATATGCAGCGGGTGGAGAGTATGGACTTTATGATGACTTTCAAGCGACATGTGATGATATTCTCTTGACACTATCAAAGACCAAAGACTGGGTCATCTAAAGGTCTTCGCACATCTTCTTTACAAGATTACTTATATCCTGAGATTCTTCCCATGCCTTCTCGAAGGATGCGAATGCATTCTCTATTAGTTTGGGATTCTTTTTCCGATATATTATTGCTACAGTATCAGGCCCGGGGTTATCTGTCAAAAAGAGCATTATTCTATCTAAGTCTGGATCGTATCCGTCTTTAAAGCAAGCCACTCTGTATGTTGATTGCTGTAGATGTGTTTGCCTTAAGGCAACACGGCCTTTTTCCATGAGAGTAAGAACAACCTTCAGATTTTTTCGGATGAAATTCATAGTTTCTTCTGATTGTCCCATTATCTTTAATCTGTCAACGGATGAAAGAATTCTAATTGTTAGTCCTTGTTTCGCTGCTTCTAACAACTCACTCTCAATCGTTCCAGTTTCTATATTCTCTATGTCGATCAAGGGCACATTGTTTGATATGCTTAGAACTGACTCATCCTTTATATCCGTACATAATTCTGATATGAATGACTTCCTGACGTTGCTAACTCCCTCTACAACTGTGACTAAGGTCTGTGTTTCTTTTCCGCCTAGTTCCTCCTGAATATATCTACTTAACTGGTGGAGGCTTACATCTCTCACAGCAGCAATTTCTTTTTCAAGTGCTTCAATCTCCTGTTCTATCTCGCGAGTCCTAAGCAAACGAGCTTTATCCAGTCCCTCCATTATCTTATCTACTGAAGTTCTATATTTTGCAGGTCTAGGTATAGGCTCAATCTCAATGAAGTCTGCCTCAACTAAGTTGTTGAGGCATTTGTATAACCATTGTTTGCTGGGCACATCTTTGAATTGTTTCTCCAAGTATTTTCTAATCCCGGAATACGTCACTTCTCTTTGACCTTGAAAACCTAGGTCAATCATTGCTTGAATGATTTGGAATTCACTATCTGTTAGTGTGACTCCCATTAGTTCAAGTTGCTCCACCACACTATTACGAATCAAGCATCTCCACCTCGCAGTTTGATATACTCTATGATGTCTACTGCGTTTTGAAATTCCTCATCAAATTTTGTGACTGCATCCTGTACAAGTTGGACATTAGCATCTAGAGGTACCCATACCCCAGTCAATGGCTTCTCTGATATGACGAGAACAATTCCAAGTTTATTATGGAAAACTCCTTGGTATGACCTATTAGATCGGTTTGATATACGAAACTTGACATAGTACTTTTCTTTCCACTCCATATATTCTTTGAATCGTCTTTCTGCAATGCCACCATTGATTGCAATAGAACGTCTGATGAGTACATGGACTCCTAATCCTTGCTTCAATATTCTCTTGACTAATTCAGCACGTTCGTCTTCCTTTGAAGGTGTCACCTTTACCCAATCGAGAGTCAGTCTTATAGTTTCACCAACAACCGCATTCTCATATATTTCAGTATCGATGAGACGATGGATTTGGTCATACCCTTGAGCTGACCTTGGTTTGCTCACACGTTTCTTTCCAGCAATGTGCTCTACAAGATCATTTGCCAGTCTGCCTGTAACAATCTTCCTGAGGGTCGAAAGTGTTTCTTCCAGATTGCGTTTTTCAGTCTGAATTTCTGCAATTTTCCTCAGTCGAAGTCTTTCAACCGCATCGAATATTGTGTCTTCATTTGTATAATACTGGTTTCTGTAAGTGGCTCTGTTTATTCTAATTAAACCATCATTTTCAAGCTCTGTTATGTATTTGTATATTTGCGGCTTTGACATTCGTTTATCCAGAACAGGGTTATTTAGATGACTATAGATATCGTCAAACTCTACAGGCTTTTTTTTACGTGCTTGGGTATCCATTATTGCTTCCAGAATTTTAAAGCGCCCCTCATTCAAATCAAAACCGAACTGCTCTAGAATATCCTTTGGACCCTCACTCTTCATACATCTACCTCATCTTCCTTGCTTGACGTTTCTTCTGTGGTGGTCTTCTCAACAAGGGAGGGAAGATAATGTTTGGTTGATGAGCCAAATCTTTCCAGGAACTGTTCACTCATTTCGAGAAGGTTTACTGCTTTATTCCACTCCTCATCAAAGTTGGTCAAGGCATCATCGATCAAAACTGGATTAAATTCCCTCGTCACCCAAGCGGCAGTGATGGGGTCATCCGATACAAAAAAGGACATTGTTGAATCATTCAAGCTTACAAATGGGTAGGATTTTGTTTCTCCTGTCATAACCCGTACTTTTAACGAGTCGATTTCTTTAATCTCTTTAATTGCCTGTAAAAGCCATTGTTGTGGGACTCCGTCCTTCAACAATGAGTCTGCTGTGAGTGATTCTGGAGGAATCATATAACGTACTTCAACACCTCTTTTAGCAACATCAAATAGTCTTACCATACGGCTAACAATATCATCAGTAAGATATGGTGCAATGTTCATGATTGCAGTTCGAATTATATCTCCTTCTTGTGCAATATTATAGATTGTATCATTGGTGACTCGGTGAAAATCATCAAGACCTTTTAGAAATCTGGAGGTTGGAGACTTCTTTATCCCAGTGATAAATTGGAACAAATTTTCAGCGAGGGGAAGAATCTCGATATCTATCATTTCTTCCTTACGACCTTTTAGTTCATTAATTTCTCGTTGAATTTCATCGATATTTCTCTCTCTTAATTCAGCAAGTCCATTGATAATACTGTGAAGATCACATCCATATTTTCTTCTAGTTGTGCCTTCCACATTAATGAACTTCATATCAACAAGTTCTTTCAGATGTCTATGAACCCAGGTTCGAGAAGGAGTTTTGCCGGGCATCAAAAACTTAATTCCTTCATGGATCTCTGTAAATGAGATTGGTGATCCTACATTCTTATTTTGTAATTCAAGAATTGCCCGCAAAAGACTTAATTCAATAGATTCTTTATTTCCGCCAACTCGTATATCAAGAAGCTCTAGGTCTCTTATGTTATCTTTATCTAGTATGATATTTTTTCCCCTCTCACCAGTTCGAATCCTTTTCGAATCTGATGTATCTTTCTGCTTAGATTTTTGCTTCATTAATGTTCGCTTTTCATCTCGTTATTGCGGTTCTCATCACGTTAATACAAAGCCTAGAATACTATCTTTGGGCACATTGAGTTTCTTTAAGTCCGTTGCTTTTAGCTCGAAAAGCGAAATTGCTTCTTCCCAATTCTTGTCAAAGTGTTTAATCACATCATCAATTAATTCTGCGTTGAAATCACGAATCATATATGTTGCTGTCATTGGATTTTCAGTAATAATCAATGTCATTCTTTGATCATTCAAGGCCACATGATTATATGTCTGGGGACCTTTGTATAACCGAACATCAAATTTGATATCATCATCCTCATATAGTTCTCTCAAGTGAAATACAATCTGTCTAAAAGATTCAATTGGGAGATTTGAATAGATGTCAAATGAAGTTCGAAGGACATCGAAACTCACTAACCATCTGACATCAACACCTCGTTTTGATGCATCAATATCATTCTCAAGACGCTCGCTGGCGCTATAGACAAAAGGTCCAAGAAACATCATCGTTTCTCTCAGTGTATCTCCTTTCACAGAATGACCATGGATATTATTCAGGAGAACTCTATGAAGTTCTTCCACACCTTTGATGACTCGTGAATGCATCACCTGCTTCTCGCCAGTTAGGTCAAATACCAGTTTCTCAGCCAGATTTCCACAATCAATTATTTTAAGCCAATCAAGTTGCTCATCAATTCTCTCTTTCTCTTGTTGGAGTCTTTCATCCATAGCCATCTTTAATTGCTCTATACCTGAGGCTACAGTTCCAACATTGGTGATATACCGTTTTCTTGAAGCATCTGGATCTTCTACTCGAATAAAGTCATCATCAACTAATCCCTTTAGAATTCGATGCACCCATGTCTTTGTTGGTTGAAAGTCAGGATTTTCCTCATGCACTTGGTCATAAATATTTCCAAAACTAATAGGTTCCTTCAATCGATTTGCAGCATTAAGTGCTGCGCGAAGGACCATTATCGCCCTGGAGTGCTTCTCCTCTCCCATTTGGAATCCAAGCTGTGTCAGTGTTTCTTCAAAGTCCATATTGTGCACATCCGGGATAGGGGAAATCCCTGAATTCGTTTATCATATATTGTGAGATAGCTTTTATTATTATACATTGGAATTTGTTACACTTGATAAATTATGTGTACTTTACAATGTTTAGATTTATTTGTATTTGTTACACAAAAAATAGATGTTGAGGATGTGTAAAGCGCTTAGAAAATAGGCGCTGAAACATGTTCCGAGAAACTTGCCGGCAGGAGGGGCGGAGACCTTCTCTTTATGCCACCGATTTTTCGAAAAAACCTGTTTATTTCCTACAACTAAATTCATTACACTTTACTTTCGCACATATTATATACCCCAAATGACTAACATAATACTTGTCCTATATATTGTGCATTAGCACATCCGGGTTTGTATCAAAAAATCAAACCTGATGGGTATGTTTGCAGAGGCTAGGGACACTAGAACCAGGGAGCGAGGGGGGCACCCTGGTTCGCCTTTTTCTGAATCTCCTTGCTCGGTCCCCTATTTTTTTCAGAGGCCACTCATTGCTACACTCTTCATGAATCCAAGGCCAATCTTTGTTACCATTGGCAAGAAGTTCAAGAGATTCATGTATGTACTAACACCTGCAGTTCCCTGAATTAACTCATTGAGCGTCTTAGCATCAAGTTCACCAAGTACTCTCTCAGCAGCCTCGATGGGGTCGTTATGCATAGCGTATTTTGATACCATCCACATCCCTTTTCCAGTTTGAGTAATGTTATAAGCTAGTTTGGAGTGCATGTAGTCTTCCTCGTATTTTTCAACACTCTTCTTCGAGAAGTTTCCTTCGTCCACCATCCGCTTTGCGTGTTTAGCAAGTAATTGTCCGGCATGGAAACATGTCGTGACTCCTCCACCAACAATACTGCTTACTTGTCCCGCAGCATTTCCCACTAGCGCAACTCCTGCGTCAGAAAAACGTGGAATGATTCCAGCACAAGGGACAACACCACCGTTTACTGAGACCACTCTGGCATTCCTAGTTTCTTCGTGGGTTTTCATGAATTTTCGAAGGACATCGCGCATAGGTGGGAGCTTGTACCAGTTCTCTTTTGAAGAAGGGACTCTCCCTATACCAAGGTTGATCTCTGATTCTGAACGTGGGTACATCCAGAGGTATCCAAGACCAACATCTTTGCCGACATAAAAATACGCGGTATTTGGGTCAATATCTTTACATCCTGCAAGTTTGAACCGATAACCATAACTTAGGAGCCATTTTGGATGAACAAAACCAGCGGTTTCGGATACCCTGCTGAAAGAACCATCTGCACCCACTGTAAGACCTGCCTTAACAGTCTCACCTTTGTTGTAGTTGACACCAACTACCATGTTGTTCTCTTTGATTACAGATTTCACTCTTGCTTTATACCTGAATTCTACTCCCCTTTCTGTAGCTCTGTTTCGCATCAATTCCTGGCATTTATCTTCATCAAAGAGATATGAATTGCCGAGAAGCGTTCTGTCAACTACAATATTTGCACCCGTATCCAGACTCTCCCCCACAATTGCGGTATACTTGTTACCGATGTATTCTGAGTCTGGCTTCACTCTGAGAAATCTGAGAGCTTTATCTGTGACAAGTTCTCCCATGAGCGAGTCTGTGACTGAGGCTCTTTTCTCAAGCACAACAGTGTTTAGTCCATATCGTCCACAATGCTCTGCGGTCATCAATCCAGCAGGACCAGTCCCTGCAATAACAACTTCTGCATCTTTAACCATTTTTTCTACATCCAAAGGGTCTCATCGATAGGCTATACGGGTGAGGGTTTTCTTACTATCTATATCTGTTTCCCTTAGCTCCATTTTGATTCAAATAATTATCCGCATATTCTTCTGTCCAATGGGGAATGTTCAAATTGGACATATTAGTATACTAAACTAACCATCCTGATGAAGGGTTATAATAATGAGACCAAAGATGATCGCTTATTCTGTGTACATGATTCTTTCAGTATTGATCAGCTTGACAGTTGCTTCTGTTCCTGCTCTATTGATAATCTTCTGGTGCTATGAAACCATCGATTCTGTAATAGTTGGTTGGGGATTTCCCTTCTCGTTGTTTCCCAATTTCATACAAGGTACATTTGGTGATATACTTCCATCATTTATGTATGAAAAGTTCTGGTTCATCATGCTAATTGTTCCAGAAGCGTTTATCGCATATGGAATATTCCTTGGTTTTCTTATTGGCATGTTCAAACTATCTCGGCGAGGCATTCCCTTCTTAGAGGATGGATACTACCCCATGGAAACCGAGGAGTGGTTACTGTATGAATACTTCGAGATATATTACGTACTTTTCCCATATTTCGCGTGGTTCTTCTCAGTGTTCTTGGACACAAAGCCACGCCACACACTCTTTGGTGCAAAAATTGGAGAGAATACTGTTGTAGGAAATGGTCGTCTGTTCAATCCAGAACGGACTATCATTGGTGATAATTGCTTCTTTGGTTATGATGCTATTGTGTCAGGTCATGTCTATGAGGGCGACCGTTTGTATTTGAAGACTGTTAAACTTGGAAATGGTGTTACAATTGGCGCAAATGCAGTGGTCTTGGCCGGGGCTGACATAGGTGACAATGTCATAATAGGTGCGAACACTGTTGTTCCTAAAGACAAGGTCATTCCTCCAAATACAATCTGGATTCGTGGGAAAGCTATTCCAAGAAAGAAAGATGCTGAAGAGAAAGTCGAAACTGGTATGATTGGGTATCCGCATGAACCTTCTGATGAAGAAGACACTGATGAGGAATGCGAAGAAAATTAGACGAAACAGAGCGAGAATCAGTAATTGTTCGTAATCCCAAGATACATCAATGAACTGTCGTAGCTCAGTCCAGACGATGTGGAAAAATTGAGATTATTGATGTTTCATTTAGACAGTTTCTGGTATAGACCGAATGAAGAATCGTCAAAAGATAAGGGTACATCTGTTGACGAATGTCTTTTGGTCTGGCTACAATCAGAACCGCATGACATTGAAGACCGAGTTAAGATTCTTCGAAAAGTTGTCAAAAACATCAAGTGGTTAGCAAAGAAAGTCGATGTTTCTCGGATTTTACTTCATTCCTTTGCACATCTTGGTCATAAAAAGGCAGATGAGGAGTTCTCTGAAAATATTATCAATGATATTGAGAAACGTCTCTTAGAACGCGATTTTGAGGTATCTCAAGTTCCCTTTGGAGAGTTCAACGAGTTCAAAATGCATGTAAAGGGTCCTTCCTTAGCAAAGGTATTCAAGCAATTATAGGTTGAGTTCATATTGTACACTTAGGATGCAACAGTAGCATGAGCGAGTCAAAGAAAAAATATACGCCACGAGGTTATCAGAACTACATTCTGGACCGACTCGTAAATATGCAAGGAACGAACGCGATTGTGGAGTTGGATTGTGGCCTTGGCAAGAGATTTTTGCTACATCAACTAGTGGTTGAGCGTTTTCCTGAATCGAGGTTTCTTATTGTAGTTCACTCATCATCATCTCTTGCTGAAACAATGGATTACCTGAAGGGCGAATATGGCGGGCTTGATGATGAACTAGGTGAGGTTTCATCTAGAGTGCGAAGCCCCATGAGACCCTATATACTGAAGGAGAAACGAGTGGTTGTGACAACACCACAAGTGTTTGCATCATTATTCAAAAAGGATGTTTCTTTATTCGAACCCTTTGAAATTGTGCTTATCAATGAGGTTGACAAGTTAGTACGACGCACTGGACGAAAGAGAAATCTAGTTTTTCCATGGCCAACCCTACTACCTCTAATGGATGACAAATGGCTCATCGGAATGAGTGGGACTCTACGTGATGATCATGCTGTCTTTACAAAAGAGCAATTGGAGATCCGAAGTGAACTGGAAACCCTCCAGAAACACATACCGGATTCTGAATTGATATCCATGGAAGAACTCTATGGTACTGATGTGGATGAATTCTTAGAACCTACCTTCTTGACGATTTCCACAGT
Organism: uncultured archaeon; assembly: GCA_964610875.1. Classification (GTDB taxonomy): domain Archaea; phylum Asgardarchaeota; class Thorarchaeia; order Thorarchaeales; family Thorarchaeaceae; genus CAZSWP01. The sequence continues at coordinate 24,956 of CAZSWP010000002.1, read as the reverse complement.
TACTGATGCCAGAATAAGGTCTATTGCTAAGGTGCTGGATGAGTTGATTCGTCAGTCCAGAATGGAGATTTATGCTGAACTTGTAGAAGATGATAATGTTGACTTAATTGAGGGTGATGCTAGACGAGTTCACTTAATGCTAGAGCGACTCCCAGTTTCTGATGAATTGAAAGGGCAGTACTCCAGTTTTCTTATGTTACGCAAGTATGTCTATGCCATGCCTCCAAAACAGTTCTTGAAGATGTTCTATGGTAAACATGTTCGAAGATACTTCAATGTTAGCGATATGAGAAGGGTACTTCCCGAAATATCTGGAAAGACTGCTCGGGCACTGGAGATTGCCGTACGACACAAGAAGACCTTGGTTTTGACCTCCTATCTCGAGATGGTTTCTCAGATTCAACAATTGTTTGAGAGGTCTGGTCTTCCAACTCTTACTGTTACTGGAAAGACCAAAGACAAGGGAGAGGTATTAAGGCAGTTCAAAGAAGGGCCTGAAATTCGTGCATTAGTAATGTCTCCCGTGGGGGAGAGAGACCTCGATATCCCTCAAGCAAATGTCATGGTGGTCTGTGATAGTATCAACACAAGTAAGACTATGTATCAAAAGTTCAAACGTACACGTGGCGGCTTAGTTGTTCTACTTGCTTACGCTGGGACCTCTGAAGAACGCAAAGTGAATAGGCTAATGACGAGAATACTAGAGAGGTATCCCTGGTCCACAGCTGTGGCCCAGGCAGACACTCTGTTCTAGTCTGTAGATGCAGCTGTTTCAACAGGCGCTGTCACGAAAATCTCGGAGAAAAGATCAAAGAGTCTGGGTATCTTCTCAGGATCAGCTTCAGCATAGACACCATTGCACATCTCGATAAAGGCTTCAGTTCTTTCTTCAGCATCCTGTCCTGTACCAAGTATTTTCTTTGACATTTTCACGATGTATTTCGAGAGGTCTCTACCTCGCTTCACATCTTTGAAGACGATACCTGTTTCTTGGTCAATTCGTTGTATCTGACTCTTCACTCTTATATCAGAGAGTTTGTCACTTCCAAATGATTTGACCAAATCCATCAGAACATCAAGTATCCCTGTATGAAGTCCATTTCGCCATGCTTCTACTTCATATGCAGTGAACCTTACTTCCCCATTAGGTGCTACGAGTTTCCATTTCAAATCACTACTTCTCTCCAGAGTGTAAGACCGTTTGCCAACCCTGATGTTCTCCAGAAAGAATTTACCATTCATTGATGAAATAAGAGTAGTTTTGAGAAGCGCAGCTTCTGGTAGTCTGAATGGAACTTGATTTCCTCCATTGGTGACAACTAAGCATTGACCATCTCGAGGTTTTATTTTCTTCACATAGTCTGATGCTGGAGCTGCTTCAACTGGTGGTAAGTGTTTGAGCATATCAGCTAGCTCTCTAATCTCGTTCTCAGTACAGATGTAATCATTTCCATCTCCTGAGAGTGTAATTGAGCCTTCATCAGAACGTTCAAACTCTATCTTATTTCCGCCCCCAACATCAGTTGTTTTTTTGTAGGTCTGTTTGTACGAGCGTGCAGTTTGCGCAAGCTTTTCAAGCGCGGCAGCAATCATGTGAGCTTCGCCATAACCAATGGTGATCTCATCATCTCCTTCAGTTCCGCGACCTATCCCAATTGCGCCATCATTTCTAATCTTAACATACATTGTGGACCACTGTCTAGATAGTGAAACACTTACACAAAACTATTGCGTAGTTGTTCTAACCCAGTCCTTAAGTGTCATTTCAATCAATATGACATGGGATTGGTATGAAACGGTACTATAGTCTATTCCTCATGCTCGTGCTTACCTTACCTCTTGCAGTTGGATTTCTTTTACCTTCTGCAACTTCACCTCATAGTGAAGTTGTACTAGCAGACGATGATCCCTTCCTGAGAGGTCCAACTGTTGAACTGGTAACTAATGCGACTGCTACGATTTTTTGGAAAACCAACTATACTTCTGATGCCACTGTGCAATATGGTACAACAGAATCATTAGGTAGTTCTGTAAGTAACGCTACAATATCTTCAACGCATTTTGTACGGTTAAGTGGTCTTACAGAAGATACACGATACTATTACAAAGCTATCTCTGAATCTGATGAGAGTCCTATCTATCACTTCAGAACAGCACCAGTGGAAGGAGATGCTGTAAAGGTTATTATCGCGGGTGATAATCGTCCTGATTCCACAGAAGCTCCCAATCAACCTGAAATCTTCTCTGATATTGCGGATATGATTATCGAAGAGGAGCCGCACATAGTAATACTCACAGGAGATTTTGTGTACAAAATCACTGGTTATGATGCTATTTCTACTGAAGGCTGGAAGCATTTCAATGCAATACGAGACCGAATGGGTCATTATGCACCTGTTATTGGAGTTTTAGGAAATCATGATACGGGTGCTGCTACAGGTACAATGTATCTAGACTACTATCTTGCTTCTTTCATCAATGCCGGAACCAATACTACATACTTTTCTTATGACTATTCAGGAATTCATATTCTTGTACTGGATTCTGAAGTTCAGGGTTCCGAGGGCGAGATTCAAGGTGCTCAACTAACTTGGCTTGAAAATGACCTTGATTCTACTGACAAAGAAATCATTTTCGCTTTTGCCCATCGTCCTTTGTATCCAATCAAACATATTGGAAGCTCTATGGATGTGGATCCTGAAAAGCGAACAGCTTTACAGAACTTGTTTGAGGAACACGATGTCACCCTTTTTGCATGTGGTCATGATCATGCATACAACAGCATGATTGTCAACGGAGTACTACATTTGATAACTGGAGGCGCAGGAGCTCCTCTTTATAATAGTCCTTGGGGAGGAGCATACCACCATTATGTTGTTGCAAATGTCAATTCAAGTGGCGTTGATCTTGACGTTATTGACACAGATGATGAAACAAGAGACGAGTTCTCCTTACCTTACGAGGGTCCAATAATAGTATACCTTCGTGTCGTTGCTAATGGTACAACAAAGAGTGCAGGTACAATGCCTGAGGTCTATTTCAGTAGTGTCCCAGAAACTGTCTTCTATTCTTGGGATAGTGATTTCAATGAGACTGAATTGACTGGGATTCCAGAGGAGCCAGGTCAACACTCGTTGGACGTTTATGCAGAAGATAAGGATGGGCTATGGACTCATGTACATTATATATTCTCCACAAGGTCAACGACAACTGAAATCACAGAAACTACCGATAGTGCTGATTTACTACTACCAGTAATAATAATTGGTGCAGCAGCTGTGGTTGTCATACTTGTTGTTGTCATCAAAAGGAAGAAATAGGATAAACAGTGGTGCAAAGGGTCTTTGGACCCTCTGCATCGTCAGAGTATTAGATTGCGTCTTTTACATCAAAGGCTAGCGTTCCAGCCTCTTTTGTTGTTATGGAAATGTCAATCTTGTGTTCGCCCTCGGGAAGAGGCTTTCCCTGAACGTGAATTTCAATCTCAACTCCGACCTTTATTGGGAATGCCTTGTCCTTGGTGACTTCTGATGCTTTCATTTCAGCACCTTCAGTCTTGATGATTGTCTTATCAAGTTCATATTCTGTGTCATTCACTTTGATTGGTGATAGACCAACTGCTGTGCCTGGGGATAGTGAATTCTTGATTTTGAAACTAAAACCGTCATCATGGTTCTCAAGACTACCCTTTATGTACAACTTTCTTAGAAGGAATGTTGGGATTTGCATTATTCTTTTCCTCCGGTGAGGTAATTCAGATGATTCACTCATGACGAACTTTTATTTGTTTTGAGCTGTAGGAAAATGCTGTTTGGTTTAGGAAAGAAACACTGTGAGTGTAGACAATCAGTCCATCTCAAATGAAGAAAACCAAACTGTCCGGCAAATGTAATAGGGTATCACTATACTGATAAAATAAGTATAGATACTATTGAGGGAGAGATAGATTTGCAACTACCCACTACTTTCTTTGAAACTATGGAGCCTTTTGATTTCGATCCATTCGGTTTCTTTGACTTCTTTACCATTATGTTCACAATTGTTGCCGCCATAGTTGTCATGGTGTTCATTGCTGTTTTTGTGATTATTTGCAGATCGGGCGCAAAGACCATATCCACATTTCAGGTTCAAGCTCCATCTTATGCAATTCCCGAATCTCATAAGGATCGGACTCGGACAGATGGCTCTGAATACAAAACTGTGAGAGTACCAGAGAAATGCCCATCGTGTGGAGCAAACTTATCACATGAAACAATTGATTGGGTTGGCCCACTTGAAGCACAATGCGGCTATTGCGGTGGAACTGTTCGAGCACGGTTCGAAAGCATTTGATAATCAGCTACCGATAGACCTATGTGGTGTATTACTGGAAGATTATATGAACATAAGTAGTGGTAATGTAATTCATTCTTTGTAGATTGCAGCCGCGCGCAAAAGGAGTTTCAGTGTCCCAAATGTCAGTTGCATATGCACTCAATAAGGATGGCACATCTGCTGAGGTCAAACTGCGAAAAGATGACCTATCATCTGAGAGTGTTTTTTGTGTAGTTGATGAATCAACTAAAAGCATCTATGTATGGACCGGAAAAAAGGCGAATGTCCGAATGCGATTTGTTGGTGCTACTGCTGCTCAGAGAATAAGGTCAGAGTATGGCAACAATTATCGTGTGCGACCATTGGATGAAGGGGAAGAACCACCTGGTTTCTTTGAGTCATTATGATGTGGTGCACTCCATAAGATTCTATAATGCGTTGTTATTGGTTGATATGAGGTCGCACTTTTGAAAGCATTAATGAAGGTCTCTCGAGGCGTGGGAAATATAGAACTTCGTGATATAGATGAGCCAGTTGCTGGTCCAGGTGAAGTTCTTGTTGAAGTACATGCTGCAGGACTCTGTGGAACTGATGTTCATATCAAATCCAATCATTCATTCTACACGCCCCCTGTAGTCCTAGGGCATGAATATAGTGGGATTGTCATTGATATTGGAGTTGGTGTAGATAACATCAAAGTAGGTGACCGTGTTGTATCACCCGCGACAGCATTTTGTGGTCAGTGTTATCACTGTAAGACTGGCCATGTAAATCGCTGTACGCACGACCATAAGCACATTCTTGGTGTTTCTCTGGCCAATGGTGCATTTGCCAAACATCTTGCTGTACCAGAATTCATTATTCACAAAATTCCAGATTCCTTATCTCTTGAAGAGGCTGCTCTTGCTGAACCTGCAGCTTGTGTTGTACACTGTGTTGCAGAACGAACACCAATCTCTCCGGGGGATGTGGTTGTCGTTCAAGGTCCCGGTACTATGGGTCTAATCGCAACCCAAGTTGCCAAAGCTATGGGTGCAGGACAAGTCATTGTCACGGGAATAACTTCTGATGAATGGCGTTTCAAAATAGCAAGGAGTGTCGGTGCTGACCATACTATAGATGTCTTAACAAATCCTGACCCTGTTCACACAGTTAGGGAATTATCTGGTGGTTTGGGTGCAGATGTTGTCATAGAATGCTCAGGTTCTGCTGCTGCTCGAAGACAGTCGTTAGAACTTGTAAAATTGACAGGTCATGTTTCACTTCTGGGTACTCAAGGTACAGATACAACTCTTTACTTAGATCACATGGTTGAGAAAGAGCTCACTATGATAGGTAGCTGGGGGACAATTCCATCAACTTGGGTTCTGACACTTCGGATGATGGCAAAGGGACAAATTGATGTTAACCCTCTTATTACTCATCGGCTATCACTTGATGAGTGGGAAAAAGCATTTGAATTAATGGAGTCTCAAAAAGCTATCAAGGTTCTCTTCACGAAATTCGAATAGAATGAAATGCTAGATAGGCGCATCTCATTTCTTTCTTGGAGCCCATGTATCAAGAGCGTCTTGCACGGTGGCAATGTGTGAGGCTGCAGGTCCGCCACCCATTACTATAGCCACTCCACAAGCCTCCATAATCTCTTCTCGTGATGCTCCTAATTTGAGTGCTTGCTTTGTATGATATACCATACACGATTCACAAGGTGCAAGAACTGACGCAACGATACAAATAATCTCCTTGAATTTTGCTGGAAGTGCACCATCTTTGTGTACAGTTCTCTGAAGGTCTGTGAAGGCATTACGTGTATCGGGTATGTCTCTATTCAATGCTCCAAAATGTCGCATGAAACTCTTCAATATCTTTTCAACATCATCAGTCAATTGTAAATGCTTCCTGTATTAATTGACGAACCTATTGGGCTAATGTACCCAAGTTCCACTCAGGTTGTCTATAGCGGTTCTCATATAAGGACTCTGCAAGCTCTAATTCTTCTTCGAAGAAGTCACCTGGTTCTACTCTTTGCTCAGAGATTCTTTCCATGGTGTATACTATTGTCTTACGGATCTGCTCTACACTAGGGGGTTTTTCTATTTCCTTATTGATAGTCGTAACGATGTCCCTTTTGCTTTCAATGCAACGAATTCGGCGGTTATCCCTCAGATATTCTGGTTGGTCTGGTGGTGGTGTTATACTCCTCCTTAGCATCTGCAAGTCTGCATCTATTAATAGAGTACCATGAATAAAGGACACTCCTTGCTTGATCCAACCTGCAGTCCCAGTAATTTTTTTCTGATTTATCCTAATGCACGACCTGTATGCATCGAATCTTGCAGGTATGCCTATCTCTTGGAGACCTGTTGCTATTGTCCCAATGAAGTTCCAATATAACTCGTTTAGAGTTCGTGAAACATAAGATTCTGATTGATCCAAACACAACGTGAAGTTTAGATTTCCCTCATCATGATATACAGCTCCCCCTCCAGTAAATCTACGAACAATATCTATGTCATTCTTCTTACAAAATTCAAGATTTACTTCCTTGTGAACACACTGAAATCTCCCTATCACAACTGATGGTTTTGATGTCCAAAAACGAAGCGTGTTGCACTTCGGTCCCGAGTTAGCACATGTTCTGGCGATTGCCTCTTCAAGAGCGAGGCTTTTTTTTGGGTTATGTTCTTCATCCTCAAGTAATCGCCAAGTCAAAGTCGTCCACCAGCACGGCAAGCATGTTATAATTGCTTTAAATAGCATATAATATTTTCTCATAGTCTTATCCGGATATTACTTACATAATATGCTTCATCGAAAATAACATACATTCATCAAGAAAATAGTGCCGGTGGTAGATGAAGGTGTACCACCGACGGAGCCTCTGGAGAGAGGTCCTAAGAGGCTCGGAGCAGATGTCAAAGTTCGAGGCTTGACACGGATATCAAAGCCGTGTCATCAGTATGTGCATAGTTGATAATATAAGCTCCCCTTAATCTGCGAGGTAAAATTACCTGTTTGATGATAAAATATGGTGATTGAATGCGAATCATGCGGTAACACATCGTGGAAATTGCTCGTCTATGAGTTACGTCTAATGGGTCAGAAAATTGTCTACTCGGCAATCAAATGCAAAGCCTGTAACATGGTATACCTGCTCGCAGAATTGGGTAATCAATGTTGAATGGATGACTTCTATATATCAAAGTCTTGGACTGTATCTCCCGGTGTTGGTTGTATTATTATCTGATGGTATGAGATTGCTAACATAGCTGTGCCAATTATTGTTGGTATTAAGAAACCAATCCAGAAAGTGAATCCAGTCCAGAATGATAGACTCAGAAGGAGGCTCGTTGCCACATCTGATGGGATTGTCTGTACTTCTTGTAGTGTGTCCATCGTCAGAAGATGCATCAAAGAAGTTGAGATGAATGCAGTGAGGAACCATCCAGTATAATTTATGATGGGTATTCCATAGTAGGGTCCTGGCACATCCCATTCCCAAATATTCAGAACTACAGCTGCAGGATCTAAGACAAGGTCTACAATGACGAGAATAAGAGCACCCAATGGTAGTACGACATATGCTTTTCTGAGTCTAGATGCAATTGTTAGACTACCTAGTACCAATGGGGCAAATGCGAAGGCAACACTCCAAGGGACAAGACCAAAGATTTTGAACCCCATCCTGTCTGTATAGTGAAACCCTCCATAGGGAAAGCCTGTAGAAATTCCAATTGATTCAACCACTATGGGGACAATGGAGAAAATGAGAATGATTACAAGTGCTTTCTTTGGACCTGCCCATTTGTAAATATAGTAGTATGAAGGAACTGCCAATATAACAATGAAAATGGCTGATACCCATGTTTCTGCCTCTCCTATCGCAACATTTACCACAAGCCAACTAGAGAAGAAAAAGGCAAACATGAACATTGTGAGAAAGAGATTCTTTGTGCTACGTATGAGTGTCATTCCTTCTGTCACAGGAGCCACCTCCGACGGGTGGAAAGATGACCACCTCATCTCCATTATTTAGTGTATGCTCTAGGGATGTGACTCTAATTCCATTAACCATAATAATCTTAGCGAGTTTTTTTTTGATGCCAAAAGAATCTACCAAGTCCGCAATAGTAGTTCCATCAAACTCCTTTGGAAAAGATTCTCCGATCTCCGTTCCTTCTGGTGCAAATCTCCTTAGGGTCGCATAGAGTTTGACTCGAATTTCCATCATTTGTCAACCTAGTAATAATCCATATCAACGTCTGATTTTGTATATCCGTGCCCTTTCAGGTGTTGCCCCCCACATAGAAGTACCATATTAAATGGAAAGAGCCCTAGTCTGTCACCATCTATTATGATGTCATCCGGTTTCACAAGGGTTCCATTGAGAAAACAATCACCAAGGTCTTTCATTTTCAATCCCAGTCTTGATATGAGTTGGGAAAAGGTTTCGTTATCCTTGGCTTCGAGGTGAAGTGAAGTATCATCACTGGCTTTGCTTTCTGGAACTAGTTTGCGGAGACAGCCATAAAGATGAACTTCTATCATTCAATATACCTCTAATTCTGAAATAAATAAGCAGTTTGCTATGGCAAAAAAGAATGAGAATGGGAACAATCAGTTCCCATCTTTTTGTGCTTACTACATACCTTCGTACACATCGTCAAGTTCCTTCTCAGTTACATTGAATGTAACATTATGAGGAGGTAATGGCTCAGTACTGAAGAACTCTGGAAGTCTGTCGTCTTTGTTTGTAAAGCCAGCTCTCTTATTGAAGTCGCGCTCCATCTTGAGGATATCAAGTCCGTATTCAGTAACGTCGATTTTCTCTCCGAGGAAAGCATTCACCGTGTCCATCATACCTTGAAATCCATCGTCATCATCTAGTATGGCAAAAGCAATGAATAGACAGTATCCACTGGCATCGATATAGGCTGTGGTAGCTTGGAAATTCCTTGATAGTTCAGCTTTTTCCAATCCTCTTGGATCTGTGACTTCTCCCTTGATTCCTAGAATCTCTGCTGCGATAGTATATCCAGCCGTGTGATCTGCACCCATTGGAGTTGTTGCATAGGTAACTCCTATCCCTCGAATTGGTCTTGGGTCGTATGCAGGAAGGGCTTGTCCTTTGACAACTGGGATTCGAGTGACTCCAAGAGCTTCGCCTGCTGTTTGAGTTCCTGCACATACCAGTTTGCCAATCGCTGAGTCTTCTTTGTAGGCTTCCTTTAGTGCTTTTATTGCCGCCTCGCCATCAGCATATTCAATAAGTCCACCTTCCATGAGCATGGCAACTGTATTTCCAGCTTCAATAGTGTCAAGTCCAATATCATTACACAAACGGTTCAATTCCGCCACATCATGTAGTTTTCCAATACCAAGATTTGTGCCTAACGCCCAAGCAGATTCATATTCCAGTGGTGAAACTTGTGCTTTACCAGTGTCCTCATAGGGTACAACGTTAGAACATGCCATGATACATCCAGGATGACAAGGATGTCCATACTTACCTTCTGCTTTGTCACCGAACTTTTCTTTTGTTTTGTCTACTAACTCGTGAACCGCCTCACCTGAAATCTTTGCAGCATGGTCGAATCTTCCTGAACTAAAACCACGCGTCGGAAGTCCTCCTGCCTCATTTAGGATATTCTGAAGGATGTTAGTCCCATAGTTCTTTAGTCCACCAAATGGATTTCCTTCATCGTCGTTCAATCTGCCAGTGACAGGATGGTCATTCAATGCTTTGACCATTTTCTTTCTACCGTCTTCAAAGAGTTCTTTGTCCTTTGGTGCAGGCCGTTCTCCACCTGTGTCATCAGTTATTATTGCAACAATTCTCTTCGAGCCGAGAACTGCTCCAAGGCCACCACGTCCAGCGTATCTTCCCGGGTCGCTATTCTCAATATTATTACCAAAGACCCCTGCGCCTTTCAGCAGTCTTTGACCAGCTATACCTGCTCCGATGATTCCTGGTTTACTGTCATAGTCTTTCCAAATCTTTGTGATTAGGTCATAGAGTCCTATCCCTGCATAATCATTAGTCTTCTTAATCTCACACTTATCTTTGCCAATGATTATACTGTACCAATCATTGTTGGATTTTGGTATCCCCTCTATTATCACGCCTCTAATACCAATCTTTGCAAGTCTTGTTGCTGTAAGACCACCAGCATTGGCTTCTTTGATTCCCCCTGTGAGAGGTGACTTTGCCCCCACACTTAATCGTCCGGATGAGGGAGCCAAAGTTCCTGCAAGCAATCCTGGTGATATCACAAACTTGTTCTTCTCACGAAGAGGATGACAAGTTGGGTCCACCTCATCATTGACTACTGCCGTTGTGAAAGCACGACCAGCATAGTGTTCATACTTGGCCGGTATGCCCTCCCATTTATGACTTAGATCATCCATATTTATTCTCAATATCTTACTCAATCTATCACTACACCTCTATTTTGATATAATGTGCAAATGGACTTATATACGATATGTACTATTATTTCATATCGACATGCACAATCAAACACATCGTACCAAGTATACTACAATAATGGGATTCCTACAGAGAGGAATAGGACCATCCCAAAGATACCGGTGTAAATTGGATAATACCAATAGACGCGTTCTATGTCCGCTTCCGGTCTAAATAGTAGATAGAGTGGAATCAATGGATAGACGATCATCATTAGATTCCACGGCCAATTCCATTGAACAAGGCCAACTAGAATGAAAGCGAATACTCCCCAAAATATCAAACAAAGAATCAATGATGCCTTTGCTCCAACTATCACTGCGGTAGTTTTCACGTTAGCCGCTTTGTCTGCTTCTATGTCTGGAATGGCTGAGAAGAGTTGCATCGCAGATGTCCATAGAAAAGCTGCGAACAATGGAAGAAAAGGAGGGATGATAGTAGTAACTTGATAGTACGCAAGCATTGCTGGAATCACATAGAGGAAATTAGAAGTAAAATCAAGAATTGGGACTGCCTTGAATCTGAATGGTTTCACACTATATGCTACAGATAGTAGCATCCATGAAAAGAATAGAATTGCAGCTATCAAATCAGATTGCAAAATTATGAGTACAATACCATATAGAAAGGAAGTACTAACCAATGCATATAGCTTCAGTCTGTCCTTCTCAAGTGCTTTGTATTCTCTGTCCTCTTTCTTCGGATTAAACATATCTGTGTCTTTGTCCGAGATATCATTTACTCCATACAAGAAGATGTTTGCAGGTAGCATGAAGAAGAAAACGTGCACTAGAAACCATGGATCTAATAAAGCTGTGACTGGTGCGAAGATATTGTTTAGCCCGATTATGTATCCGATCAGGTAAGTGCCTCCTAAATATAGCCAAAACCTCACTCGAGAAACTTTGAATGCAAGCTTGAATATATTCGTCACCAGTTCAACGTCCAATCTCTATTTTTCATAGTCTTCTGCAATTATGTCTGCAACAATCTCTGCTGATATCATTGCCATAGGAACACCGATACCTGGATGAGTATATTGTCCAGCATAGTAAAGGTTGTCCACTTTCTTACTCTTGTGTCTTGGTCTAAAGAATGCGGATTGTGAGAAAGTATGAGTCAAGCCAACAGCTGTTCCTTTGTATGCATTGTAGTCTTCTTTAAAGTCATTTAATGAAAAGATTCTCTTCACAACAAGATGGTCTCTCATGTTCTCTCCAACAACTTTCTCCATATGTATCAATGTCTTATCAAAGTAAGACTCTCTAATTTCAGGTGTATCTTCAACTCCTGGGGATATAGGGATTGTAACGAATATATTCTCATGACCTTCTGGAGCAACAGTTTCGTCCATTCTGGATGGGCAACAAAGATAATACGCTGGCTCATCTGGCCAAGTGGGGCTCTCAAAGATTTGTTCGAAATGCTTCACCCAATCATAATCCAAAATTACATTATGATGGGTAAGACTGTCAAATTTCTTGTCAAAACCTAGGTACAAAACGAAAGCTGATGGAGCAATCGTCTTCTTTTCCCAGTATTTTTCTGGATAGGTTTTGTACCCCTTCCCGACCAGATCAATTTCAGAATGTGGATAGTCTGCATTCACAACGACGGCATCAATATTGTATTCCGTTTGTACAGTTTCCACGTAGGTGACTTTTTTGTCTTTGACCTTGAAGCCACAGACTTCCTCATCTGTCTTGATTTCTACATTGTATTCATTGCACAATGATTCTAGTGCTTCCACTATCTTCCCAAGTCCACCATACGGATACCACACACCTAAATTCAAGTCGATGTGAGATATCATTGAGTATAATGCTGGTGTGTTCTTTGGGTTTCCTCCAAGGAAAACAATAGAGTATTGCAGTATTTTCCTAGCTCTTTCACTATCAAAGTACTTCTTTGTGAGTTTATCAATATTGGACAAAATACTTAGCTTCCATCCTGCCGCCATAAGTCTGGGATTGAGCATATCCTTAATACCTGCAAGATCTTCATACATCAAACCCTCCATCAGATATTCATACTTGTCTTTCGCTTGCTTGAGGTATTCCTCCAGCTTCTCTGCTCCGTTCTCTTCGAGGCTCTCGAAAAGTTGCATATTCTTCTCTAATTCAGCTGAGATATCCAATGTACTGTCACTGAAGAATATCCTGTAAGAAGGATCAAGACGTATCAATTTGTAATAGTCTTCGACTTTCCGATCAAATGCTTCAAAGAAGTGTTCAAATATTTCAGGCATCAAATACCAGGATGGACCCATGTCGAAGACAAAGCCCTGTTCTTTCCAAACACGTGCTCGTCCACCTATGTTCTCATTTTTCTCTATGACAAATACTTCATTGCCATCTTTTGCTAATAGGGCCGCTGTTGCAAGTCCACCAACGCCAGCTCCTACAACCGCTATCTTCATCTCATCTCCTCAGATATCATTACTAGGTCTCTCATACAGTTAATATTCCTTCCCTAAACATTTATGGTTTCAAATTGTATTTTGTTGGCAATATCTAATGTTCATTTCGTTAGAGTTCAATGAGCTATAGCTAATGATTTAATAATAGTAAACTCAACATATTTCTAACAAAATAAGAAGGGACGGAATTAGTAGAACCATGCCATGACCTATTTCTGGTCTACTTCAATCTGGAGATTACAGAGATGTGGCAAGGGAATCGCGAAATAGGAGATGATTACTCCGCACATCTTGATGTGCTGCCATCGGATATTCTTACGATAGTAGACACTGCGGATGGACAATGGGACCTCAACCAAAGCTACGAATACTGCATGAATCTTTTCAAATTACATGCCAAGTCGTTTTACTTTGCTTCTCGCTATTTTGAAGATAATGATAGAAAAGCATTTGCGGCTCTCTATGGCTTTTGCAGATTGGCAGATGATTTTGCAGATGAGATTGATCTGCCAAGAGAACAGATTGAGAAAGAGCTGAATGTGCTGAAAGACCTTGCCAATCGAATGGCGACTGGAGAGCAGTTTCAACACCCATTGTTTCATGCATTTGGCGATACCATTGTTAGATACAATATTCCAGTAAAATACTTACATGAACTGATTGAAGGCGTTCGAATGGACCTCAATCTGATGGATGTTGAAACTATAGATGAGGAAGCAAAGTATTGTTATCATGTGGCTTCCACTGTTGGCATTCTAATGTGTCATATCTGGGGTGCAATTGAAACCGAAACACTTGCAAGGGCGGCTGACCTTGGGCATGCATTGCAATTGACCAATATTCTCAGAGACGTGGCAGAAGATTGGGACAATGGTAGAATCTACATACCTAAAGAAATTCGTGAGCGATTTAGAGTCACACGTGAGGATTTTGAAAATAGAAGAGTCACTCCCAATTTCAGACTGATGATGAAGAGCGAGATTGCCCGTGCGAGAACACTCTATGCACAAGCTGATGTTGGACTAAATGATCTTCCTCCTGCTGGGGCTTTCACAGTGAAAGTAGCTGGCCGAGTCTATGGTGAGATAATGACCGAGATTGAGAAGATGAATTATGATCCGTTTAAGAAACGAGCAGTTGTTCCAAAGTGGAAGAAGCTATGGATTGCCTACAAGTGTAGGAGAGAGTATAAGCAAGAGCTCAAAGCGTATAAAGAATTGGAGAAGTCAAGAACAAAATAGAATTCTATAGATTATATGAGGGAGGTATTAACAGTGACAGTTGAAGACAGTAACGAAGGTAAACAGGTAGTAGTAATTGGCGGTGGAATTGGGGGTCTTGCAGCTGCAATACGCATGCAGGCTAAAGGACACTCAGTAACATTGCTTGAGAAGCGACATCAACTTGGTGGCAGAGCTGGAGTATTTCAGGAGAAGGGTTACACATTTGATACAGGTCCAACTATCATTACGCCGCCCTTTCTGGTTGATGAGATTTTTGAATTTGCAGGGCGCAATCCCACAGACTATGTTGAGCTGCTAAAAGTATCACCAAAATATCGACTCTATTTTCCAGATGGAAGTCAAATGGATTATGGGAGTTCCGAAGACAATCTGAAAGAGGTAGAACGTCTTAGTCCTAACGACATAGAAGGTTACAAAAAGTTCATGAAAGCTGTAAAACCAATCTATGAACTTGGTTTCGAAAAGTTCGGGTCTATGCCTTTCAAATCCATCTGGAGTATGGTTAAGATGGGTCCAGCTGGGATTCGGCATAAAGCATACAAAAGTGTCCATGGTATGGTCGCCAGTCATGTTAAAGACCCAAGATTACGGATGGCCCTTTCATTCAATCCTCTATTTATTGGTGGAAATCCATTTACTGCAACTGCAATCTATACGTTAATCACCTACATTGAAGAGAAACATGGAATGTGGTGGGTCCGAGGTGGGACTCATAAATTTGTTGCGGCAATGGAACGTTTACTTAAGGAACTTGATGGTGAGATTAAACTCAATTCAGAAGTTGATAAGATTGAGGTAAACAAGTCTAAGAGAGCAACTGGTGTAACAACAACCAATGGTACTACTTATGATGCTGATATTGTCATTTCAAATGCTGATGTTGCCTTAACATATATGAAAATGATTGGCTCCAAACCTCGAAGTTGGAGAAATAGCGATGGAAGATACAAGAGAGCAAAGTATTCGATGAGCCTTTTCATGACCTATTTTGGTGTGGAAAAGAAGTATGATGATATGCTTCATCATAGCATCGTATTCGGTCCAAGGTATAAAGGACTCATAAATGACATCTTCAAGAAGAACATTGTTCCTGATGATTTTTCAACCTATTTGCATATTCCTACTAGAACAGATACACATCTTGCACCTGAGGGATGTGAAACAATGTATGCATGTACTCCTGTGAGCAATCTCAACTCAGAAACAAATTGGGAAGAGAAGAAGGAGGAATTCAAGGATCATATCTTGAGTACTCTTGATGAACAGGTATTGCCAGGACTTACTGACAATCTTGCGGTTACAAAGGTTTTCACACCAGCTGATTATGAAACTGAATTTAATTCGTACAAAGGTGCGGCATTCCAGTTGCAACCATTATTGTTGCAATCAGGATGGTTCAGACCTCATAATCGTTCTAGAGACATTAAAGGCCTATACATCGTAGGTGCTGGAACCCATCCTGGCGCTGGTGTACCAAGCGTAATAATGAGCGCAGACCTCACCACTAGATTAATCTTTGAAGACTTGGAACGTGGGAAACTAGGATAGGTGTTATACTCGTCCGAGGAGAACAGAATGACTGGCAAGACCATTGTTGACCATCCAAAGCGCTCTGATTCTGAAGACCTTGAGCGTTATCGGATGACAAAGATTCCTCCAAAGACATTACCGTATACTACTTCTTCTATCTGTCCTCATTGTTTCGTGGAAAATGATGATGTGAATGTAATTCCTGCTACCGTTTTCGAAGAGAAAAACCGTGTCATGATGGAAAAAGTTTGTCCTATTCACGGAGTAGTAAAAGAACTCTACTGGTCTGACGTTCCTATGTTCTATAGAGTCATGGATTATTGGTATGAAACAGTCGGAATAGATAATCCCCGGACGGAAGTAAAAGATGGATGTCCTAAGGATTGTGGCCCCTGTCCGAATCATCGTGCTCATACCGGTCTAGGTCTCATTGACGTCACAAACCGTTGCAATATGCAATGTCCAATCTGTTTTGCGAGTGCAGCAGACTCATCAGAATATTATGAACCAAGCCCTGAACAAGTATATGCAATGCTTGAGAACCTGAGAGCTAATCTTCCCGCTCCTTGTCCTGCAGTTCAATTTGCAGGTGGTGAGCCAACTGTCAGTGACAATATGCCGCAATATGTGAAATGGGCGCAAGAAATGGGTTTCAGACACATCATGATTGCTACAAATGGTATTCGGATGGCGAGAAATCCTGACTATCTAAAAGAATTGGTAGCAAACGGGTTGAAGACAATCTACCTTCAATTTGATGGCGTGACAGAAGGCCCATATTTGGCAGCTCGTGGACGTGATATGAGGGATATTAAAGATAAAGTATTGGACAGTGCAAGGTATGCTGACCTAGACGGAGTCATACTGGTTCCAACTGTTGTCAAGGGTGTAAATGACAATGA
Organism: uncultured archaeon; assembly: GCA_964610875.1. GTDB lineage: Archaea > Asgardarchaeota > Thorarchaeia > Thorarchaeales > Thorarchaeaceae > CAZSWP01. Next base: position 8,078 of record CAZSWP010000002.1, on the reverse strand, counting down.
ACTGGGGGATATTGTTCAATATGCTCTGGACAATCGTGATATTGTCCGTTGTATCAATTTCCAACCTGTCAGCATCACTGGCAGAATCGATAGGGAAGAACGAGAAAAGATGCGGATAACAACACCAGATGCGATTCGACTGATTGAAGAGCAAACTAACGGTGGTATCAAAGCCGAAGACTGGTACCCTGTTTCTTCTATGATGGGCGTCGGTAGAGCTATCGGCTTGATTCGAGGTATCGACCTTTTTGAGCTTCATGCTCATTTTGCATGTGGAATGGCAACCTTCCTCTTCATTGATGATGATGGATCTTATGTTCCAATCACAGAAGTAGTTGACATTGAGCGATTACTTGCAGTTCTAGAGGATATATGCAATCTCTATGCTGATGGCAAGAGGTTTGCAGGATTGAGATCAAAACTGAAGCTGTTGGGTTTCCTACGACATGTAAAGAAAAAATCATTTATGAAACCAATTATCTCATCTTTCCTTCGTACAGGCAGTTATAGTTCTCTTCGTACATTCATGAGTAGAGTGATAATGTTGGGAATGATGCATTTTCAGGATCCTTGGAATTTAGATCTTGAACGAGTCCAACACTGTACAATTAATTATGCTACTCCTGATGGACGAATCATTTCGTTTTGTACCTATAATAACATTCATCGAAAACATGTTGAAGAGAAATTCAAACTGAAAGCAGATTGAATCTCTTTAAACAAAGACATGTTTCATTCTTTCGGCAGAGGTCTTATTAGTAGTTGAAACGTATCTATATCAACTCATAACATTGGGGGTTGATTGAGTGAACCCTATTCCTAAAAGATTCGTGGTTTGTTTCTTATGTATATCCCTAATTCTTATCTCAACTAACGGACTCATAGTCAAATTCACATCTTGCAAATCGGAGAATATTCCTAGTACATTAATGCTTTATAAAGACACTCGACATGTCAAAGCGGATGATGCAGTGATTCAAGTTGACGGGCCTAATACGTTAACTTACGATACTGGAAGTACGGGGAATACAATAGAATGGCACTTCAATTCGAGTATTGAGATTTCTTATGAGGTATTCCGAAATCGAGAATCAATTGATGATGGTTTTACAACTTCTGGAGTTGTTACCATTGATATTGATGGGCTGAGAATGGGTCTATACAATTTCACGATATTATTGGAGGATTCAACTAGTAATACAGCATCTGATACCGTCTGGGTCTATGTGGTGGATGAAGTCGGGAAGAGAATTATTCTCGATTATTCTCATGGACAGGAGGATGGTCCGCATGAGGTGGAGGATGCAAATTTTGAAAGCAATCTTACAGCACTTGGTTATGATGTTATTTGGGCGAAAGGTGGAATCAATGACACCCTTCTTGCTGATGCTGATGCTCTAATTATAGGAGCAATACATCAGGAGGAGAATAATTATACAACAGAGGAAATTACAGCAATTGCTGATTGGTATAGCACTGGTGAGAAGTTTCTATGGGTTGCTGGTGATGCGGATTATGAAGGTCATTATGTCAATCACAACATGAGTGCAATCTTGAAAGCTGTAAACTCTCATGTTTATCCTGAAAACACTCAGATAGAAGACCCTGAGTCTAACGTGAATGCGGATTACCGTGTTATAGCTAATGAAACCGATGATGCTCGATTCATTTCTCCAATCGTTGAAGGTGTCAATGGAGTTCTGATGCATGGTCCAACTTGTTTGTACGGCAGTGAACATGGAGATGGCACAGGTGCTGTGAATCTCATAGACCAGCCCATGAGTGATATATACCCTGTTCTTTACTATAGTTCTGCATCCTATATCGATGACCATGATGGAATAATGCCAGTGGCTCACGAAGATAGTGAATCTGGTCCTATGGTGGCCATGACGGTGGAAATCAATGCTGGTGCTGCAGAATCTGGAATCATCATAGTTTCTGGTGCTTCTCCTTATGGTGATTATATACCAATGTACAGAACTGAATACTATGATTATCATATGCAGGGAGATCGTTTAGTTTTGCAAGCTATTCAGTTTTCTATGTATTATCCTCTTTCTGCATTCGAAAATTCGCCAATCCTGAGCTCCCCGAGTAATGTCTTTTACGCTGAGGGAGAATTCGGATATTCTATAATTTGGAATCCTGAAGATAGTGATCCATCATCATACACCCTTTACATGGATAATACTCCAATTCGTAATGGACTCTGGAATTCAACCGATGAAAACATCACTGTGAATGTTGATGGTCATTCCCTAGGAGTGTATAACTATACGTTAGTTGTTGAGGATGTCCACGGACATGTAGCCATAGACACAGTCATGGTGACTGTAACAGATGAAACAGACCCCATCATTGACCACCCCTCTGATGTGTCTTTTCTTGTTGGTCAAACAGGACAATCAATTGAATGGCATCCTGAAGATGATAATCCAAATCAATATGCCATTGGTATGGATGGTCATATTGTAAGAACAGGACAATGGAATTCCACTGCTGAAACGATTTCACTCAATTTAGATGGATTGGCAGTTGGTGTACATAATGTGACAATCACCGTCTGGGACGCTTCAGATAATCAAGCTCACGATATAGTCACAGTAACTGTGTTGGCTGCAACGACTACTGATGATGTTGATGTTGGAATTCCCAATGACTTGATGGCAATGTTTGGAATTATTGTTACAATGGGTTCTCTTGCTGTTGTGATTGTTGTCATTGCCATGGTATTCAAAAGAAAGCGCTCAACCTATGATTATACTTGAATATGGATACAAACCGATTATTCTCAAGCACGTCTTTGAAGAAGTTGGTCTTGAGGGATGGAACCTCTGGAATCCAAACCCGGATAATCCCGGTGAGATGATCACCTCAGGTTCGTTCTACTGTAGTGACTATGTTGCTGGTGAAGTATTTGAGTTGCCGATCAATGAAGACTACTTCTATTATGATAGGAGTGAATTTTCACCAGATGAGCCTATTCAAATAGAAGGGCCAAGCAAAACTGATTATCAAGTAGGCACAACTGGTAATATTATCCAATGGAATATATCAATCACTGTGGTTGCGGATTATTCTTGTTATAGAAATGGAACGTTGGTTCAAGAAGGTATTCTCGATAGCAATGAAACTATTTCCATAGATATTATGGTTTCCCACCCGGTTCATATAATTATCTTCTTAGAGTTGAAACAGATGAGTATAGTGCATCAAAAAATGTAACGGTCATAGTCTTAGAAAACACTGAAAATACCATTCTGTGGACTTTTGTCGGATTGACAAGTATGCAAATTGTGAGTTTTGGCATAACCTTTGTATACATGTCAATTATCATTGTATTTTGATTAAAGAACATCCAACGAAATGAATATGCTAGTTAGTATTTCAGCATGAATGGATTCTCTAAGGTTTCTTTCAATGCTTCTAAGAATTGACCAGCAGGAGCACCATCAAGTATTCGGTGATCCACTGCACAGCTTGCCATCATCATGTGTCTGATAGCTATCATATCATTAACTACAACAGGTTTCTTCTTTATCTGGCCAAGTGCAAGGATTGCTGTTTCAGGAGGGTTGATGACAGGAATGAAGAGGTCAACTTTGAATGGTCCGAGATTAGAAACTGTGAATGTACTACCGGTTAGTTCCTCAGGACTGAGGTTGTTTTCTTTTGCTTTTATACCAAATGATTTTGTTTCCAACGCAATCTCGGTTATTGATTTCTTATTTGCTTCACGTACTACAGGAACAATCAGTCCGTCATAAGTAGCCATTGCTACTCCAAGATGTATATCCTCGAAAATATGCAGGTCATTTCCACTCAATGTAGCATTGAATTTTGGAAACTTTTCTAGTGTGTCTGCCACTGCTTTGAGAATGATGTCATTGAATGATATTCTAATACTTAATTGATTCTCAATTGCCTCATTCAATTCACGTCTGAGACCTACAACTTCCGTCATATCTATCTCAGTGATCATAGTAATGTGAGGATTATGAGAACTCTGAGTCATTCTACGTGCGATCGTTCTACGCAATGGACTCATGGTTTCTACCTTGCGAACCTCTCTTTCATCTCCAATAGAAACTGGTGCTGATATTGGCCCTGCGTCTTGAGCAGTCATAACATCCTTTTCGATAATACGTCCACCTGGGCCAGTTCCGGTAACAAATTGTAGTTCTACTCCTAATTCCTTAGCTTTCTTTTTGGCTCTAGGTGATGCTTTGATTCTACCACTCTCTAATCTTGAAGAGGTAGTTGTTTTCTTTTCCACTTTTGGAGATTCTATAGTTGGTGTTGTTGTCACAGGAGCTGTTGTCACAGCTGTCTCTTCATTCAGTTTCTTAGGAGTGATATCAGGAATCTCTTCTCCCTTCTCACCTATGATTGCAATCGGCTCACTTATCGGAATTTCATCGTTTTCTTCACATAGTATTTTTAGAAGGATGCCGTCCTCTGGAGCTTCTAGTTCAAACTCGTTCTTCTCTCCAAATATTTCAACAACTGGGTCTCCTTTCTTGACCTTGTCTCCTTCCTTTTTGAGCCATTTGAGAATGACGCCGTATTCCATCGCAACGCTCATTCTCTGCATTATCATAGTCGTGACCATTGAAACCAACCTCTAGGCAATCTTTCTGATTGCTTCTGCTATTCTCTTATTGTCAGGGATAAAATTCTGTTCCAGTGGTGGACTGAATGGAACCGGGGTGTCTGGTGCATTGACTCGGATTATAGGTGCGTCTAGCCAGTCGAAGGCTTCCTCCTGCACAACAGCTGCAATCTCAGCTGTCGTAGCAAGAGTCTGGGTTTCTTCAGTAACACAGACTAATCTACCCGTCTTCTTAACTGAATCAATCAGTGTCTTCTTGTCAAGTGGAACAAGTGTCCGGGGGTCGATAACTTCAACACTAATTCCTTCTTTTGCCAAATCCTCTGCAACCTCTATTGCTTTGTGCACCATGAAGAACGTTGCCCAAACTGTGACATCCGCACCTTCTCGATGAATCCTTGCTTCACCAAAAGGTATTGTGTAATCATCATCTGGGACTTCTTCTTTCTTATCGTAGACAAGTTTGTGTTCAGCAAAGAGTATTGGGTCTGGGTCTCTTATTGCAGTCTTGATCATACCCTTCACATCAGAAGCAAAAGCGGGAACAGCTACTTTTAGTCCTGGTGTGTGCATGAACCATGACTCAAGACTCTGTGAGTGATGGGATGCTATGTTCTTTCCTCCTCCAAATACAGTTCTGATCACTAAAGGTACTGCTGTCTGCCCTCCGAACATGTAACGCATCTTCGCAGCTTGATTACAGACTTGGTCCATTGCAAGTGTAATGAGATCTCCAAACATAATCTCTGCTACAGGGCGCATTCCAGTGATGGCCGCACCCACTGCAGCTCCCGCAATGGTGTTCTCTGAGATTGGAGTGTCTCTTACTCTATCTTCGCCAAATTCTTCAGCAAGACCCTTTGTTACCTTGAAAGCGCCTCCCCAATTTAGACCAACATCTTCTCCCATGATAAATACGGAGTCATCTCGTTTCATCTCTTCTCGGAGACCCTGCTTTAGGGCTTCTCTGTATGTCATCTCTGCCATTTAGATCGCCTCCGCATAGACATCATCATGAACTTCTTCAGGGTCAGGATATTCTGATTCAACAGCGAACTCTCCCGCTTTGTCAATCTCCTTCTGAAGCTTCTTTCTGATCTTTTCAGCATCCTTCTCTGTAAGTGCACCTTCATCTATTGCTATCTTCTTGATTATCTCTACAGAATCTTTATTCAACCACTCTTTCGCTTCTTCTTCTGGGCGATATTTTGCTGGGTCAAAACGAGAATGTCCTCTCATTCGATATGTCTGGCATTCAATGAGAGTCGGGCCTTCGCCTTTTCGGGCACGTTCTACAGCTTTTACTGTTGCATTGTACACTTCCAGTGCGTTCATTCCATCTACTACTTCATTTGGAATACAATACCCTGATGCACGTTCTGCTATTGTGCTTGAGGGGCATGTGAGTTTGATTGGAGTGCCCATCGCATACAAATTATTCTCTACAACCCAAATCACTGGTAGATTCCAGATTGCAGACATATTCAGTGATTCTCCAAAGGTGCCATTATTTGATGCGCCATCACCAAAGAAGCAGGCTACGACATCCTTTGTTTTCCGCATCTGACATGATAATGCTGCTCCGACGGCTATTGGGAGACCCGATGCTACCACACCAGTGGCTCCAAGCACACCTGCATCAAATTCAGTAATGTGCATTGAGCCTCCTTTTCCTTTGCAAGAACCAGTCTTCTTCCCAAGCAGTTCTGCGAGAGCCGCATTGGGGTCCGCTCCCTTTGCTATTACATGACCATGTCCACGATGCGTACTCTGTATCCAATCAGTCTTCTTGAGAGCTGCTGTCACTCCTGCAGCAACTGCTTCCTGTCCAAGATAGAGATGGAGGGTTCCTGGGACAATGTTCTGTCCAAACAGGTCCCATACCTTCTCCTCAAAAAGTCTGACCTTCAGAGTCTTTGTGTAGAGGTCTATGAGGGTCTTTTTATCAACAGACATACTTTCATCCGCCTGTACTTAAGCGACCCCGCGAAACGAAACAGATAAACTCTTCGAAGTTGACTAAATTAGCTAACTAATCTATTCATCAAAGGATTGTTTCTAGACAACTCCACATTTTGCGATTAGTTTCACTTCTCAGGTTTCTTTACTACTATTGGATGGTCATCCTTTATTCCCATCTCCGCAATAGGTTGTTGTGGGTAAGTAATCATCCTATTCTGGAGATTTATCATCATTCCATCATATTCTGATTTAATGAAACCATCTCCAATGGCTCTACCAAAGATGTCAGTTATACTGGCTACTGCCTGTCCTCTTTTGACAACATCTCCCGGTCCAACTAGGAATCTTACTATACCTGAATGTTCTGATCGTGGATGAGCAAACCTGCGCATTCGATAATCTAGCTGGGGTGTAGCAAACTCGGTGACTTCTTCTATCTTGTTACCGAGCATTCGAGCCCACCTGAGAACATTTCTTGTTCCTTTGGCTGATCCGGCGACTACATCTGGTAAGAGTACGGTATTGGCACCTAGCTCCACTGTGAATGCAGGAATTCTCAAATTGTTCAGTACCGAGCCTGAAACTGATCGATGGTATTTTAGCTTCATGTATTTCTTTGCTGGGAAGTCTATCGCATACGTGGCACCAAATGCCTTCACCATCTCAATCTGCTTGCGACTGAGTTCCTCCGCTTCTTGCTTTTCAGAATCATCCTGGTAGAATATTCTGTCAATGATGGAAAATGGAAGCGACCTGAACTCATAGTTATGAAAGTCGATGTGAAAGTCTGCGTATTTCTCAAAAAATGAGAACACTTTCTTAGCAATCAACTCGTATGGTGCAGGAGGGTCTGTATCATCATCAGTTTCAGTTTCCTTGAACATTCCTTCAGGATAGAGTCTATTTGGGTCCTTCGTGTCAAACTCTGGATCTCTCGTTCCTAACCTCAGACCTGATGGATTCAATGTTGGAATTGCTACAACTGTTCCCTTTAGGTCTTCAATCAAACTCTCTTGCATTATCTCATGAATAACCGCAACACCTGTGAGCTCGTTACCATGAACATTGGCGGAGAGGAAGAATGTTGGTCCTTCTTCATTTCCCTGTGCAATTATCACAGGAATTCTCTCACTTCCTCCAGTAGGCAATTCAATTCCATCAATATAACCGGTGTTCAATTTACCTTGTTCACTTTTAGCTGTACCAATTTCAATAGTCTTCATAGTTCTAAGAAAAACATGGTGAGATTTTAACACACCGTTTTGGTAAAGGTGTGTTGTACTCTTTATTTCCAACAATCCTTATTTATTTTCAATTCACTTACCACTTGTGGTGGGAAAAATTCAGAAAATTGGAATATACATTACCCTGTGCATATCAATCTTGATAGTTTCGTGCACCTTAATACACACTAGTGAAGTGGCAGAGGTTTCTCCAACTCTCAGTGAAGGAACAACCCTCTCAACAGTATATCCAAAGTTTGATTATCGGTTAATGGAAA
>CAZSWP010000001.1:0-166160 GCA_964610875.1 uncultured archaeon | reverse complement strand
CCACCATATGGTTTAGTTCTGGGAAATCCAGCAAGATTGGTAGGTTTCGTATGCAAGTGCGGTCATCCGTTAAAGGACGTAAAGGTGAAGACTGGAGACACAGTAGTATACATCTGTGATGAGTGCAAAGAAGAAATCAATATTCCGAAAGAAACAGTATCCAAGGCCGGGTAGAGTACTATTGTCACATCTGTATAAGAAATTCGTCAATGAACGAGTCATTGGATTAATTGATAATCTAGATAACATTAGGAATTGTACAGTTATAGCTCATATAGATCATGGAAAGACAACATTGACTGATTCATTGATTGCTTCGTCTGGACTCCTATCACCAGAGATTGCCGCCAGAGCAAAACTCATGGATTATGACTTGATCGAACAAGAACGTGGGATCACCATCAAGGCATCAGGAATCTCGTTAATCCATTCTATAGAAGATAGAGAATTCCTGATACACTTAGTTGACACACCAGGGCATATTGATTTCTCCAGTCATGTCACAAGAGGGCTTAGGATTACAGATGGCGCAATCATTGTAATCGATGCAATAGAAGGACTAATGGTCCAAACTGAAACAGTTACTCGTCAAGCAATGAAGGAACTTGTGCGTCCAGTCTTGTTTGTTAACAAGGTTGATCGTTTGATAAAAGAAAAAAGACTAGGTACAGCAAAAACTGCATCTGAGGTCAATAAATCAGTTCGTGAATTCAATGCCATGCTTGGCAAATACCTTGACGATGACAGACTTGAGGAGTGGGAGGTTTCATTTATTGACGGTACACTTTGTATCGGGTCGGCGCTTGACAAATGGGCGATTGGCATTGAAACCCTTGAGAAGAAAGCAAAAGGAGTTACTTCCACAAAAGCACTAACACAGGCATTCAAGGATATAATGCAAGAGATTGTTAATTCTTATAATGATGGTGAAGAAATAGAACTGCAAAAAAAATATCCAATTGCCCAAGTTGTTCTTAACTCAGTAGTGAGAAAGTTGCCTTCCCCACGTATTGCACAACAATACAGAGTACCACAATTCTGGGACGGAGATTTGAAATCTAAATCAGGTCAAGCCCTTACCGCATGTGACCGTGATGGACCATGTGTTTTGTTAGTCGGGGATGTACAGCCAGATAGACATGCAGGGAACGTGGCTGCAGTGAGAGTTCTCTCGGGTTGCTTGAAACGTGCAAGCCCAATGCGGAATCTCCGAGATAATAGTATAGACAAGACGTTACAAATAGGAATCTTCATGTCAAGAAGCCGAATTGCATTGAACGAGGTGCCATGTGGTAATCTTGCTTTCATCTCTGGATTCAAGGCTGTGATGATAGGGGATACACTCGTTGATGCCAGTGAACAGGACATAGTACCAATTGGTGCTCTTCGGTATCCAACAGAGCCTGTAGTAACTTATGCTGTTGAACCTAAACGTCTGTCAGAATTAGGAGAGGTACAAGAACCAATTGCAGCTTATGCAGAAACGGATCCTGCTCTTGAATTTGAGATGAATGAAGAAACGGGTGAGATGTTACTATCTGGTGCAGGGGAATTACACATTGAGATTAGTATTGAGAAGCTGGCACGAAGCGGAACCGATCTTGTCTTGGGTCAACCGATGGTGCTGATTAAGGAACAGATGTCGAAGAGAGGGGAAATAGTAGAAACTGGTTCAGAGAAGACTAGTGAATTCAGAATTGAAGCAGTCAATACGTCAGATATTGAAGATATATCCACACTTGGCACTAAACTTGATTCAGACATGAGATCAGAAAATTATCTGATTGACCTTACTGGAAAAATAGACGAATATGGCGACGCAGCAGATTGGATAAGAGAAGCCTTTCGAGAAGTGACCAGAAGGGGCCCTCTACAAGCAGAGAGGGTGAGACAGCTTACAGTATTAATCCATGAAGCAGAGATAAGGTTGGAAGCACCTGAAACTTCATGGAGGGATGTGACGCAGCCACTCATCAAGGGGATTAGGGAAAGTATCATGAGTGGTAGCCCGAGAATTCTTGAACCATGGCTGAAACTTGAGATTAGTACGCCTGAGGACCATGTTGGGACTCTATCGTCAATATTAGCTAGAAGAAAGGGACACATTTTAGAGATTGATTCCGAGAGAACATTGTATAGGATTAGTGCAGAGATTCCTGTAGGCCAATCATTTGGTCTGGCAAACGAAATCAGGACAGCGACCTCAGGTTGGGCAACATGGGGAGCAAAAGCTGGCGGATATAGAGAGATTGTTCGATAAAAATGGAACTCTACCTTCGGAGATAGTATCTCTTATTCATTATCGACCCTAGAGAGGCTAGTACTCTTCTATCAACCAAAGCTACTGAATCCATCATTTTCAGGGCACGATTCATGTTCGAGAACACAGCATTGAGATAAGGCTGTGCCTGTACCATCTCAGAGTTTGCAATCATCTCCAGATAGGCTTTAGTGATTTTTATGAGACCTAACCAATCCTCTGCAAGAAGAATATTGAGTGTTTCATCATCAATACGCGTTGAACGTTCTTTATAGCTCGACCTGTCAATATTCGCCCCATATTCTTTTTCTAGAGCGAGTGCAAAATGTCTGAGAATTCCTGCTAGTGATATTGAAGTTACCTTAATGAAGGTTGCAGACTCTTCAGATGGAGTTTCAATATCCTCAACCTTCAGCAATTCCATTGCGGCTTTATACAGTCCAGTAGCTAGTTCAGAATAGTCTTTGTTGAGATAATAGGACTCGATGGTTTTTGCAAGACAAGTCTGTCCTATCCAATATTGTGCAAGGAGTGGGTCTTCAGTAACTTCATCTTTAAACACGAAATCTTTGACAAGAGGAATCACATCTTGACCAACAGATTCAACATTTTTTTTGGATATAGCTAGTGAGCGAATCAAGATAGATACTTGAGATATCTCTGAAGCAGATTCAATTATACTGTCAGTTCTTAACTGAAGAACATCCCAAGATTTGGACAGATAAGGAATGGCTAAAGATGCACCTTGAATGAAAATACTATCTTCTTGCACACGTGCATCAGAAAGCATTCTGTCAAGATCCTCTATGAATCGCAATAGACGAGTTGGTATCTCTGTACCATGTCGTATTGCTAACCAGACAACATCGTAAGTGGCTATAGCAATCTCTGCAAAAGCACGATTATCTGCGGGAAATAGGGGAATATATTCTATTAATGTGTCCTGAATACTGTTCTGGAAGGAAGTATCTGATCGAATGGAATCACGCATCTCTGACAATGCTAAACCAACCTTAGCACTCACTAGCGCAATGTCTGGGATTGAACCTTCATCCTGCAATTTCTTGCGCAAATCTATACACTCTTTAAAAGTATCACAACCACGTGCCCAATGTTCATCCGATTCGGATACAAGACAGACCCACCCCACAGCATGATTTACTCTTGCAAGCTCAACCCGCAGGTCAGTATCAGAGTTTGACTTTTCTGAAACTATGGATTTTGCACGGTCGAGAAACTCAAGTCCTTTAGTGATGTTTTCATGTCCTTCCTTCATAGCATAAGCAAAACCAAGTCCGCATAGACAACGGAATAGCAAGAGTTGTTGAGTTTCATCAGGGTCGGGATTTTCCCCAAAGACATTCAGTGCATTCTCAAGTCGCTCGATTGCTTGGTCTACAGCTTCTCGCCAACCATTAACAAGCACATTTGTTCCAATCACCATCTCTGCAAGTCCAAGTCCATCGCTTTTCACACTATCATCACTAAGAACAGCTTCAACTAAATTAGAGGCTTTGTCAGCAAGTGCACGAGCATTACTGTGAGTAACACTATCATCACGTGTATCATTGATTGCTTGTTGAAGAGTCACTGAAGCTAGACGAACGGTATCTTCTTCACTCTCTGCTGCTTTGTGTAACTCTTCGAGAATATCACGTGATTCCTTATACAAGCCGAGTTCAGTGAGTACAGACGCTTCATCCAGAGATACATCAAATGCCAGTTCCGACATATCAAGCTCTTTGGATATTGCCATTAATCGGTTCAGAAGAGCTTCAGAGCACTCAAAAATCCCGGCTTCTGATAGCATCCATGTAAGATAGTGTGTTTCATGTAATGCGAGTGATATGGAAGCTTCATGTGCACGTTGATATATTGCATCAACAGTCATCAATACTTCATCTGTTAGAAAAGGCAACACTGGACGTAGATTCAATTTAATTCCAGTATTTACACCCTGTGATAATTCTCCAAGAAGCTCTAGTAAATTTGGTAGGGCTTCGACATCCGGGAGTATCTCCCATTCTCCACGTTTGTAAGCACTTGTATATCGTGTATCAAATAACATTAGCATTTCAGGTAAAGTCTGATCCTTTTCGTAAGAAAGGCGCATTGACATCTCTCTTAGTTTAGCACTTGCCAAACCAGGCCTTCTGAGGAGTATCTCTTCTATTACTCTTGCTACATCAAAATATAATTCTGAATCCTTAGCCGCCCCTATAGCAAGATTTTGAATAGTAGATAAGCCATCGTCCAAAGAGAGAGAGGCATAGAGTATCTCTCGCAATGCGGCTTTCAGCTGTGACTCCACCATAATTCTCCTCTGGACGTATTTCTGAGGTTATGTAATACTGATAAAAGCTTTCACGATTATTCAATCACGAATTTGTGCCATTCCCGAGAAGAATCACTACCCCTCATTCTTTCCATTCTAAGGTAATGATCTGTGTGTCTTTCACTTGTTTCGGCCTTGAATCGAATCACTGCATCTGCAATGTAAGATATTGTAGCATAGGTCTTTTCTTCATGCACACCCTCCTCAAGAATGAACATAATACTATGAGAAGACTGCTTGATTCTTCCAGCAAGACGTTGTACTGCTCTTGGAATTGTTTCTGCATTACCGTGCAATATCAGAGTGGATAGGCTATCAATTACTATTCTTGCAACAACAAGTTCCTCTAAAACCTCAGAGAGTACGATACCTAGTTCTGAAACATCATCGATCTTCGAAAGTATTCTTGCGTTTCCTGATGTCGGGGCACCCATCCTCTCAGAATACCCATCGATGAAAACGAATTGCCCTTCCTTCTCATATTTCTCGATATTCCAACCATATCTGCTCATGTCATTTCTGATCACTCTTGGTGACACATCCGTAGTAACAAAGACAGCAGGAAATCCCAATTCAAGACCCTCTGCAAGATATGCTTCAGCATATGTCGTTTTTCCAACACCTATGGGACCCAAGAGAATGACGGATATTTGTGTTAGTTGTCCAAATTGGACCAAATCACTGATTAAAGGACGAACCAGTATTGATGATTCGTTAGTATTTACCACTAACACTCTCTCCATTATTTTTCATTAATGTCCAGGACCTATTTCACCAGGCCATACCCTGATTCCTTCGTCGGTTATACGCATTGAATGGATACGTGAACTATGTTTGGACCCCCTAAGTTTTAAGATTTCTATTGAACGTGAACGGGATGTGTCACTAATTTTCTCATTATAGAGAACAATCACACCTGATGCGAGAAACGATTCAATATCAAACACACCAAGTCCTGAATCCTGCGCAAGTATTTCGCTTGTCAGAAGCAGTGTCACTCCATCCTTAGTGAGATTCGAACATAGTTTGAAAAACTCCTCTCGTAAGATATCTCTACTTCTAAATTTATAGGCCATTATCGAGAGTGTATCAATGACGCACCGCTTTGCATTCACCTTATGAATATGATTCTTGATGATTGCTTCAAGGCCAGAAAGATCGAAGCTGGGATACTCTCCAATTTTTACCCGGGCAATCTCTTTCGATGGGGACAGGTCTACAACTGAAAGAAGGTCCTGTTTCTCAATTTCGTCCAAGTTCATTCCAAACCTAAGCATATTCCGTTTTATGGCAAAAGGAGGTTCCTCTAATGTGACCAAAACACCAGGTTCCCCATATGTTACAGCACCATTATAGAGAAATTGATTCACAAGGATGGTCTTTCCAGTACCAGCTTTTCCAGCAATCAGAATTGTATCACCACGTGGAAAGCCTCCTTCAATCAATTCATCAAGACCAGGGATTCCCGTCTTGACACGCTCTATTGCATAATCACTCATCTTCATCATCCCTCTTTTTGATTTTTGACCCAATAATCATCTTTACCAGGAGTTCAGGTTCTGGGATACCAGTAACTGAAACCCCAGCAACCATTGTAGTCGGTAAAGCAAAGACACCGTACTCTTCAGCTTTCTCAGGGTCATCACTTACATTGATGACCTTGAGAGATATTACGCCATCGCCAAAGCCGCTTATTGTGTCTCTAATTACTTCCTCTGCTCTAGGACAAAATGCACATGTGTTAGATTTGAATAGAATGACTTCAATGAGCTCATCTGAGTCAGTTTCATCAAACTGTTTTTCATTATCTTTTCCCACTAGGTTGCACTCCTAGGAACAGACAGGATAAGAAAATGACATCTCATGAACTCTTGAATGTTTTGAAGAGGAAAGATTTGGATGAAACTAAGCTTTTATTCGTAAGACTCTGCGAATTTGTGTTGCGGCTTTACCAATTGCACGTGCGTGATAGCGTACATTCCTTGTCATGATTGCAGCAATGATGTAGTCCGTTTCGTCTTTTGATGCAATTCTTTTGAAAACAACTTTGCCTTCTGTGCATCTGAGTGTGATATCGCGGACATGGCCAAGCCTAAGCTCATTTCTAACACGATCGACCGTACTACCGACGTGACCTGCCATTGCTGCGACCACTTCTCGATTTGTAGTAGGAGAAGCGGCAGAAGCCATAAGGAGACCATCATCTCGAGATAGAATAGAGGCTGTAAATCCTCCTTCTCTATTCATCTTTTCCAAGATTGGAGCTAATTTACTATAGTCTGGGCGTTCCATTATCTTCACACCAAGTCCTACATTCTTACTCTGACTTCGACCCATACCTATTAAATGCTAGCTGTCGACAACTATAACGCCAAAAATGTTACAAGTAGTCAAACACAGCATATAATTTAAGGCGCCTAGTAATGAAAAGAGAATATAGGAAGTGTACCTGATGTCGTCCGAGTACCGCTTCAAAATCGTAATGTTAGGAGATGGTGCAGTAGGTAAGACTGCACTAACAACAAGATTCACTCAGGAACATTTTGAGGCAGACTATAAACGGACCATTGGGAGTGATTTTGCCATCAAAAAATTAGATATCCCTGAGAGAGATACTAAGGTAACCTTACAAGTCTGGGATCTTGCAGGTCAACCCAGATTTGAAGTTGTCAGACAGGGATTCTATCGTGGCGCAAGAGGAGGACTCCTAGTTTACGACGTGACTCGACGTCGTACGTTCATCAACATACAACACTGGAAAGATGAAGCCTTCAAAAACCTGGGTAGAAAGATACCACTTGTTATTGTCGCCAATAAAGTGGACCTTGAAGATGCAAGAATTGTTACACCAGAAGAAGGAGAAGCTTGGGCTAAAGAACATGGCCATATCTATGTAGAATCAAGCGCATTGACTGGTGAAAATGTAGAAGCTGCTTACGTGAAACTATGTGAAACAATGATTGATGCCGCGACAAAGTAATTAGTTGACTATCTTCGTACCTTTCCTTTCAAGAGACCTAGGGCTTTCTTGCATTGCCACATGACGTAGAAGAGTCGTTTATCCCTTAATGTTTCTGGATCGTACTGGTTTTGAATCTCCTCAAATTTGACCATGAACTCCTCCTTTCTGGTCAGTTCTGGATCAGATTTAATCTCTTCAAGTAATTCGTTGAATGGTGCTAGCATTCCTTCCAGCTCGCGAACCTCCCACCGAGCAATGGCACCTGTACCATCCGAGGTCAAAAAAGCTAATTCGTTCGGATACCACTCTATACCATCAACCTCACTTCGAGTAGAGCTTTCACCCTCTACGGTCAATGAGTCCATACTCCAGACATAGAGAGATTTGTCACTTGAGCCAGAGGTGAGGTATTTACCCTCTTTATCAAAGGCTAAGGCTCGGACCTCCTCTTCGTGAGCTAATAGGACGTGCTCCTTCTTAAGCGAACTAGTAGCATCCCATAGGATAATACTATGGTCTGAAGAGCCAGATGCTAGCTTGTTACCATCTGGTGTAAAGCGTACTACTTGTACTGCAGTTCTGTGTTCTTGAATCTGGTTCAATAGATTGCCAGAATACGGGTCCCATTCGCAGATGGTCGAATCGACTGATGAGGACACAATCCGGTTATCTTTGGGATCCCACTCAGCACTCACAACATAGAGTGAATGCCCTTTCAATTGCTTAAGTTGTGAAAAATTATCTAAATCCCATGTAATGAGTGTGGTGTCTCCACTTCCAGAAACTAACTTATCACCATCAGGAGAGAATGAAAGAGCAAGAATCGGGTATGTATGACCTTCAAGTGTAGCAATATTTTCACCAGTACGGATATTCCAAATCTTGATGACTCTGCCAACTGATCCCGATGCTAATACATCACCCTTTGGACTAAATGCAATAGAAGTTGTAAGAAACTCTTCATTCAGTACTTGAATCTCTTCGCAGTTCCTAGCATCATAAAGTCGAATTGTACGGTCCTGCAGAGCAGCAGCAATCATACGTCCCACTTTATTCATTGCGAATCTGCGGGTTATATCACCACCACGTTGTGCTTCAGGTTTTAGCGTTTCTCTCTTTAGGAATAGGGTCAGTTCTTTTGTTTGCATCAAAGGTCACCCCAGGACCAGCATGCAATTTCTGGATTAGATATTTCACTAAAAAGATTATGAATCCAGAAAATCTGCAATGAAAAATTTGAATCTATGCTAATCCACCAGCTTCTAGTATCTTGATTGCTAGTTCTAGGAAAGCAGCTTCGACATTCTTTCCAGTCTTAGCCGAGGTCTCTAGAAATGACACATGAACTCCTTGTGAGCCTATCCAATCAGCCAGTTTTTGGCCTTCTTCAGTTGTCACAATAGTCTGTTGCATGGAGGGATTGTCCTTGAACTGGTCACGGAGATCCGTCTTATTTCCAATCAGAACAATAGGTATCTTCTTGCCAGCATTTGTCCAGCACTCATCCAACCAGGCGTTTATGTTATCAAATGAAGAACGTTCCACGGTGGAATAGACAGCAAGAGACCCTTGTGCACCTTTATAGAACGTGGACCTGACACTCTTGAAATGCTCTTGGCCCGCAAGGTCCCATATCTGTATGCTAACATCATGGCCTCCCTCCAGCTGCATTTTCTTGACCGCAAAATCAGCACCAATTGTAATCATATACTGTGCTTTGAACCCTTCACCCATGTACGTTCGTCTCAATGATGTCTTTCCCACAGAACCGTCGCCCATGAGTACAACCTTGAATAGTGCAGTGACCATGAAAGTCCACCTTTTCTTCGCTTATTGACAAAGACTCTAGCACATAGAAGCCGTATGCCGTTATTAAACTTCTTTGGTTCGAATTCTACTACATCTTACTTTCGGTCATCACTCCCCCCGTAGGTTGTTCTTCCAAACAGACCACGAGTTGGAAGAAATCTAAGAAAAGGTTGCTCCAATGTAATACTCCGTATAGATAGAATACACCCGAGATAGAACCAGCAGAAGGAAGATAGAATGGGACGTACTGCAAGGACCTTTAGAAACGCTGTAGACATTGAAGAGGCCCGGTGGAAACCGTTCAAAAGAACCCTAAAACAACCTCAGAGAGAGCATCTTGAAAGAATGTTTGATGCTGCAAGAGCCTGTGCAGACGCAGGGACGATGATGATGACTCCAAGAATAACCGAAGTTGTACTTGTGTCAGTAATCATCCAATTACTCCAAGAGATGGACGAGTTGAAACAACAGTTGAGTGGAACCAAGCAGTGAGAAGGGATGCAAATGAAGCAACAGGGTTGGCTATTGGATGCCAACGTGGACCGTGAGAGAGAAGCACTTGTTCTCTGGATAAAGAAAGATGGTAAGACAAGGGGATATCTGCACTACGGTTTCAATCCCGCTCTGTTTGTCAATACAAGCATGCTCTTTTCCAAAGAATGGTCAGATGAGGGTATTCTGAAGACCATAAGAGAACATCATGATGTGACAGATGCATCTATTGTAAGAAAATTTCTCAGTGTCTATGATGAGGAAAAGAGTCGTGTAGTACAGGTCAGGACGGTACTAAGCAAACAGAGGTCTGTGGCAACTGATCTTGAGCGACTCCCAGATGCACAGGTCTATCACGCGGATATCGACCCAGTACAGCAGTTCTTCATTGAGCATAAGATATTCCCTTTTGGGAGAGTAGAGTACACCCTGAATGGAAATAAAATAATGAATATTGAGTGTCTTGACAGACGGGAGGACGCAGAATATGAAACGCCAGACCTTGAAGAATTGGGGCTTGAGGTATTTGTAAGATCAAAAAGCCTGTTTCCAACAATGGATGAGCCGATTGAGTATATCGAGCTGTATCATCAAGAGAAGGTGATACGAATCCAAGAAGATTGCGAAAAAGAAACTCTGCTTGCGTTACAGCGTACTGTAGATAAAATGGATCCAGATGTGATAGTCACAAAAGGTGGTGACGAGCGTCTCTTCCAGTACCTAACACTCAGAGCAAAATTGTACGATTTGCAACTGAAATTCTCACGTGATGACAGTGTGCTGAACGTTGAATACAAAGAACCAAACTCATTCTGGCAATACAATCAGATTATCTATCGTGCAGGCAATCAAGTGATGTTCAATGGACGGATACACATTGATAGATCAGAGAGCCTCTATTACTCACCATCAGGAATGGAAGGAGTAATCGAGGGGTGCAGACTTGCATGTGTTAGACCGCAGCGAGTATCACGAATGTCTATTGGTAGTGCTAATGCGGCGGTACAGTACTACACAGCCCATGATATGGATATCTTGATACCACCCGTCAAGAGAAACCCCGAATTTCTGAAGACGCTCAACGACCTTGCAAATATAGACAGAGGAGGACTAATCTTTCAACCTAAACCGGATATCTATGAGAACATCATTGAGGTAGACTTTGCTTCAATGTATCCTACACTGATGGTTACGCGAAATATCAGTCCGGAAACAATCTGCACTAGAACAAATTGTGAACATGATTATCGATATTGCTTGGATGTGCCAGGTCTCGATTTCAGATTGTGTGGAAGACGCAGAGGGTTGATTTCGAAATCACTTGAGGTAGTTGTGAAAAAACGGAATGAGTTCAAGCAGCTGATTATGAAAGGAATGGATACAAAGACCTACGCTTTGAAACAGAATACATTGAAGGGAATATTGGTTTCCTGTTTTGGTTACCTCGGTTTCAAGAATGCAAAGTTCGGAAGGGTTGAAGCTCATACCGCGGTATGTGCACTGGCAAGGGAAATCCTCCTGAAGACACAGGAGATTGGCGAGGATATGGGTCTGGAAACGGTACACGGCATTGTAGACTCTCTCTGGCTCAGACCAATGAACAGTCGAATAAATTACAAACAATTACAAGATTTCTGTGAAAAGGTGAGTGAGGAGGTCGACATCCCCATGTCACTCAAAGGGATCTACAAGTGGCTGGTGATACCTTCATCAAGATTACATCCGTCAATAGCACCCCTGAATAGGTACTATGGTGTCTACCTGAATGGAGGGGTTAAGGTCCGTGGAATAGAAACAAGACGAAGAGACACTTGTCTCTATGTTGGTGATTGTCAAAAAGCCATGATCGAGGTCTTCGCTCATGCAAATAATAGACAAGAGTTCATCGAGCTTGTCCCAAAAGTTTACGAGAAATGTCAAGAATACATAAGCAGCCTAATGGAAGGAGATGTTGATGTTAGAGACCTCGTGCTTCAGTCACGACTCACACGAGAACCAGCAGAATATCGTGCCACATCACGAGCAGCCATTGTTGCTAAACAGCTTGTTAAAACAGGAAGGGAACTACATGCAGGACAAAAAGTGAGGTATGTAATGGTAGATTCAGACTCACCAAATCCATTGCGACGAGTAAAAGCACTAGAACTGCTATCTGAAACGACCATATATGATCCACATGCATATGCAAAACTGTGTATTCGTGCATTCGAAAATCTTGTTCCCGCACAATATCTTAGTGATTCAGTTTTGAAAGATTCTAAACAACTTGTTCTGTCAGTCTGACCTACCACTCAAGCATATCACAAACGCGGGCTATTCGGTAATAGCATGAGCTTGAAGTACAACTCGTGGTTTAAGGTCACGAATAGGAATTCCTGTTGCGTGAGACACCTTCATCAGGTCATCAGCTTCCGGTTTTATATTCACAATACTTCCGTCAGCACCTCGTGCAACTTTGACCCTCACCATGAACTCTTGGTTATCGACCTCTAATCTGCAAACAATGGTTTCCCGAGCAGCCTTTAGTCGACTCCACTCTTGGTATCTGATACCAAGTGTACCTAAATGCTTGATCATGAGTTCTGCAATACTTTTCAGACCGGGTTTTGGAGCAACTACCTTCACAACAAAGCAAGGGCGATTCTTCTTTCCGTATGCAGGAATCATTACAACATCATAAGCCAGACCTTCAGCTAGGAGAATATCGAACATGTTCCCCAATACCTCACCATCGACATCATCAATATTAGCTTCGATAACAACAACTTCGTCAGCGTTCCATTCGCCCAATGTTTCTTTCCTCTCCGCAATGGATTTTGATTTTTTCTCAAATTCAGTTTTCTTTGGTTTCTTAAACTTCTTTGGCTTCCCCAGAGATCCTGGTGCGGGTTTATCAACATCAAATGTACCAACGCTGATCTTCAGCATGTTAGGAATGACACCGAGGTCTCTGGTACCAAATCCAGCACCGTGCTTTTCAGTTACAAAACCTTCAGTGGATTCTATAAATTCCTCTGCCAGAGCTACCAATAGTGCAGCACCAGTTGGTGTCAATAGCTCAGTATTAGCATCACCAGTATGATATGGAACCTCATGATGAACAATAATCTCAGCAACAGCAGGTACTGGAACTTCTAATTCACCATGTTCGGTCTGTATTGTCCCTTTACCAACTGCTACTTTCGTGGAAATTATCTTGTTATCAAGCAGACCGGTTTTTTCCAACAGATAGACTGTTCCAACTATATCAAGAACAGTATCTATAGAACCAGTTTCGTGCAGGTGTAGTTTTTCTAATGGAGTATCATGTGCTCGTACTTCAGCTTGAAGTAGTTCATTCAATGCATTCTTGCAGAGTTCAGCCCCATTTTTAGATAGTTCCAGTTCTTCTGTGGTTGATTGGATTATCTCTAGTAATGAGGAAGGACTGAAACGCAAGGATTCATCTTTTGTTATTTCAAGCTTTTTGCCTGTCCCCGAGGCTGTTTCTTTCTGTACTACTTTAACACGAATGGCAGGATCATAAAGAAGTAGACTGGCAGCAACTGGTACAATCGATTCATTTTCACCTATCAAGTCAATTAGTGCAGATAGGAACATATCTCCAGAAGCTCCAGCGTTCTGGACATCGATTAACACCGTCTTATTGCTCACAGACTAACGACTCCAAATTATTTAGGTCCGTTTGTATCTTGGACACCCTCAATCGTCCTTTTCTTTCTTTCGAGCATATATCTAGTCTTTTGGTATCAATTCATTCAATTTTATGGGTTATTCTTCGCCATTGCTCAAAGATTGCCATGTACATGCATTCATCCGGACTGATCCACATAGACGACGAATCGAATGAGGAATCTGAAAACTTGACAGGTGCATCACGAATTAGTGCGGCAGGAATTGACTCATCTGACTCTCCCATGACTGCAGTACAAGCTGATGCAAGATTATCAGCCACAGCACGGCGTGTAATCCGAAGTTCATTTCCAAAAAGATCTTTTCTACCACGGTCGTCTACCACCGGTTCAAATCCTGCCACTGCTAAGGCCATTCCAATATTTCCAAGTCGAAGAGGTTGCGTACGACTGTCAATTACAATAACACCAATGCTTACACCTGTACGCTTTCTGACTTCCTGTTTAATTCGCTCTGCGCTGCTTTTTGAGTTTCTAGGTAGCAGGGATGCATAGCCTTGAGGAATGTTCGATTTATCCACTCCAGCATTCGCCATCAGGGTGTTGTTCTTTATCGTGAGAAGCACTTTGGGGATACCACCAAGTATCTCATCACTCTCTTGAACTATCAATTCAGTCACTTCTGGAATCAAATCATACTTTTCTGCAAGTTTTCGTGCATTCTCAGAAACCTTCACATCTGATAATTTGACAGTTTGTCCTTCAGTTGTGCCCAGAGGGGTTTCAGCAATTCCAATAATATCATTATTTTTGAGGGTGATTTCCATCTCCTCTATTGCTTCAAGCAGAACTGATACAATGTCATCTTTTTCGGTGATAATTCGTGTCTTGATTGGCAAAATTTGCAATGATAATCGACCTGATTCTGATGCTTATGCCATAGTAAGATAAAGACTACTGAGAGGACATTCTCACTTTTCTTCCTTCTGCATTTTCTCTCTTTGAGCCATTATACACCTATCTCCACGCCGCCCACCCATGGGTTTCTTAGGTGTACCAAGTGAATTCATGCACCTCGATGCAACTGCTGCGCCAAGAGCTAAACCATCTTCAACCATAAGCAAGGGATGTTTCTCAGTCCAAAAAGACCCGTCAAGTTTTTTCAGTGATCGAAAAATCAGCTGAGGCTTTTTACCTGAGGTAATTGCTCTTCCTGTCAACCCTAGAGCAGTGGTTTCTTCGACTAAGTCATTTTCCTCAGATAGATTAACTAGTTCCTGAAGTATTTTGACCTGAAGGTAATCAATCACCCTTAACAAACCAGCAACTCCAATCTCTTCAGAGATATCTTTACCAACCTTTTGGAGCTTGTTCAGATTTGATCCATTTTCTCCCGCGTCCACACCAAGGATGGACAATGAGGACTCTCGAGCTGCTTGTATATTAACTGGAACAGTACCGAATTTCTTCATCTCTGTATCTACTTTCTTTATGGTAACCCCTTCTAGAATCGCATCTAGAAAATCAGAGATTCCAGCTTTGTCAACTTGTCGAACATTACGCTCTATGTCAAGTACACATCCAGTTTCAGGATTTATATCTTTACAACCACGGACAAGTGCGTCTGGAATAGCTCCGCCCAATCCTACAAATGTGCCAATTGTTTTTGCGTATGGATATGAACTGTCAGTAATTCGTCCGGCCAAAGTGGTACCAAAATCTAATGTTATGACAGGATTTCGAAAATCGATATTCGTGGACTTTGCAGCCCCTTTGAGTCCTGCAGTAACGAGCTCTCCCTCCATCTCATTCGCAACCACCGTAGTATTTGCAGGGGGTAGACCACTTGCCACAGCTCCATCAAAATATACACGCTTAAGCCAACTATACTCCTGAAGACCTGGTGGAAGAGAGTCAATCGAAATGGCAGCTGTCATTTTCCTTGGTGCCACTCCAGCTTGAAGACAACCTTCCGCAAGTGCTTTAATCAACATATCAGTTTCTTCAGGTTTGGCAAAACCAGCAGTCACTCCGGTAGAACGAACTACAAAATGCAAATCTGATTCAATATTCAAAGAAGCACTCTCAAGTGCTGTTTTTAGAGTGTTTTCAACGAGTTCTGCCACTGCTTCTTTCGTTAGTTGTACTCCGACTAGAGTTTCACCAAAGATGGATTCACCAGTCTTAGGTCGACGAACGTCTCGAGTCATCACCACTTCTTTTGATAATTGAAAAATCTCAGCAGTTTTTAGATTAGTTGCTGTAAGAATACATTTAGTTGTAGTATTGCCTAGTTCTACAGAAGCTACAACGAAATAGCCTCCTTTACGAATAGATGATGCCCCAATCCATCTTGGGGATAAAACTCTTGGGCGAGAGGTCATTCTTTTCACACTCACAGTAGCTTTCTATATGGATGGTCATTAGGAGGTTCAATACCAGTTTCAGATACTGTATATTCTGCTACAAGTGTATCGCTCATTGCTGCGACTGGAAATACTTCCGTCGAGCTCTTAATTGGACCATAAAGAAGATAGTCTGCACTCATCATGATTGCTAAAGCATTAGAAGCGTAATCAGCAGCTTTGTAAGCACTTTTGTTCTCCTTTCGTATTCCCTTCAGCCATGGCCAAGAAGAGGGGGCATTATGAATTCCAGAACCAGCAGGATATCCATACAATGATTTTGCAACGAATGTGAATCCAACTCCAACACCGGCTCCTGCGCCCATTGCAGTCACCGCCGTATCAATAATAGGACGCCTGATTCCAATACGTTCGCATGTGCGGAACAGCCCTTCCTCCATTTCGAGTATACCATTTTCAAGGACCTCACGCCTGCCACTGACTGACGGGTCTTGCGGGTTGAACGCAAGAACTAATGCTAAGTCATGACCGGTTTCTTCAATCACATTGAGTTCGGATTCTGTGAAGGAGATATTGAGAGAATTGTAAATAACACGGTCAAGAATTCCTATCTCTTCAGCATAAAGAAGAGCCTTTGCCCTCACATCTGCATCATTTGAATCTATAATTATAGGAGAGTCAGAGACTTCCACAGTAAAATCAAGATATCTCCCCATTGCTTTAGCAGATTCAGCAAAAATGTGTACAATTGACGGATTCCCAGTTATCTCTGACATTTCATCCTGTTTCTGAATCAACGCTTTTGCCCTTTTCTTATCGAATTCTCCATCATTGGGATTAGATACGATCTTGTCACCACTATAGAATATAGTGCCAGCCAAGGCGGTAGGGTTCTCACCAGGTTGTCCACCGATTTTCATATCACCGATTTTGTAGATGTATTGTTCCTTGTCAAAAACAAACATTTCATTCATTCCTCCTTAACATAGAGAGTTGTACCTGTATCTGTCACCTTCATTTGAATAGATACTTGGGAAGGTTCTTTTGACACAATCGCGTGTTTGAGATAAGAGTAGACCAAGGCACTTGATGCATCATACATTCTTCCATATTCTGGCAGTAATGATACAGGTCCGCTTAGTTCCTGAACCGGTTTCTGAGAAGTATTCGCAGCAAAATCAATCCATATCGCCTCAGCAGGAAAAACTTCCATATTGGTTGAATTTAGCTCTGCAACCTTTTGTTCTATTGCTTGGATATCAGAGTTATTCATCATATTAATGAGGTCAACCTGTTCTCTGAAACGTTCTACTCCTTCTAGAGGTACATTCTCAATATATGGAATGGCACCGGGTGCATTGACTATCTTCCTGGATTCTGCTTCAACTCCATTTTCATACAAACTAAGAAGTGATGAACCAGTCCTATGTCCGGGCACTTCAGGCCCGGCTAGAATGAAATATCTGATCCGGGGATTTGATATTATATTCACAATCATGCGTTCAATGCCAATATTTTCAGTCTTACATGTGCCAATGATTGCATACTCAGCATCAACTTCGATTTTCTTTCCAAGTGTACATACTGCTACACAAGATTCTTCATTTCGAATCTCAAAATCTCCAGGGATGGGAGGCCATGTCTTTTTTGCTTGTATTGTAGTCATGTCGACTTCTCCTATTCGAAGATGGGGGGATCAAAGTAATCACGTTCTAGACCTAAAGCTCTATTCGCTTCAGCGGACGCAGTTGCAATCGCATTAGCTATCAATGAAACTGCTGTAAATACCTCCTTTGTCCGAATCATTGAGCCATACATGATCGAATCAGCTGCCAGGACTTGTGCAACAACCGTTGAGGCTACAACACAAGCAAGATGGGTTGATTCATCATCGAAATTGGGTTGCTTTAGTAGTTTCCATGCAGAAGGTGCATTATGAGGACCCAAACATGTAGGAAGACCGAACTCAGACTTGATTGCTACTATCGTCCGATAATCAAGCCCATAACCTGCTCCCACTGGCATTGTAGCTGGATCAACCAACATTTTGGTTATACCATACTCTCTCGAGAGTTCAATCATGTCTTTCACAGTATTCATTCTCTCAGGCAATGTTGTAGCCTTTGGTGACCAACCCAAGACGACAGCCATATCGAGCGAGCTATCTTTGAGAATTCCAAGTTCTTCAGGTTTCGTAGAGAGATTAATGCTGTTGTATATCGCTCTATTGTCTAGTCCGACCTCATCACAATACTCAATGCCACGTATTCTCGCTTTTGAGCTTGTAGACTCAAACATGAATGGCCCATCAAAATTTTCACTCAACCAAGAGATATGTTTCTCCATCGCTGTTGCAGTTCTTCCATATGCTTGGATAATAAGTGGGTGCCGTGTCTTTTCTGACATTGTGACTCCCGTTTGCACCCATTCTGTTGCGAGATTTGCATCGAAGAGACCCTCCTTAGTATTCTCAACGATTGGTTGACCTTTGAAGAACAAACCCCCAATTATTGTAGTGGGATGTTCACCAGGATTTCCTCCAATCGTAACGCCTCCGAAATCATAGGTCTGCTGTTCTTTCTTGAAAACAAACATAACTTCACACTCCTGGACGGGGATAAGATTTTGAATCTTCTACAAGGAGGGGGATGCATTCTTCCCAACCTACACCCATAATATGAATGCCATCGACATCTTTGATGTTCTTAACGGCTTCGATTGTTTCAAGTGAAATTCGCAAACCTTCAGCTCGAGTTGCCTCTATTCGTTCTTTTCCCTTCAAAGAATCACCTGCATTCTCCAAGCGTTCCATCATCTCCTGAGGGATTTTAATTCCAGGAATTCGTGTGTTCATGAACCAAGCCATCTTTGGCCCCTTTAGAGGAATTATACCAGCTAGAACATAAGCTCCAAGATCAGGTACTAATTCCATGAATTCCTGCAATCTATCGATATCATAAATAGCCTGAGTTTGGAAGAATCTTGCACCTGCTTCAACCTTCTTTTGTGTCCTCATAGCTTGAAATTTGATAGGATCAGCATAGGGATTGAATGTTGCACCTAGAAAGAATTTGGGAGAACCCTCTAATTCATCACCAGCAAGATCGGTCCCTTTCATAAGATGACTGGCAAGCGAGAGGGTCTGAATCGAGTCCAAATCATAAACCATCTTTGTATGTGGATGGGAACCTAATAGAGTGTGATCTCCTGTGACAAAAAGTGCATTTCTGACACCCAATGCATATGCGCCATATAACTCGCTTTCAACAGCCACTCGATTTCTATCTCTAGCAGACATCTGCATTATTGGTTCTGCATTATTATCGAGAACTAGATGCGCACAGACCATACTACTCATCGAGGGAATCCCTCTCACATTGTCTGTGATATTTATGGCATCACAATGATTACGAATAAGTTGTACTTTCTCAACGAATCTTGCGGGGTTGGCACCGTGCGGAGGAGCAACCTCACCTGTTACTACAAATTTACCCTGTTCGAGAAGATGGCACAATCTCGTTTTGGTTGGCCCCGATTTTTCTCCACACGAATAAGAATTCACATTCTCACAACCTAATATCTAACTTGGTCCAATCCAAGCATCCTCATGATTAGTTTTGTGAGGACCTTGTGATAAGCTCCAATCTTTAATCTCCCAAATCTTGCGAATATTTTCGAGTTTACCCAGCTTTTCCAAGCGTTCATAAATTAGGTGCCAAACACAATCCGTATTATCATCTCTTTCACATTTCCCATCCATCGATCCACCACAAGGACCATTCAGGATACCTTTGGGACATCGAGCAATGGGACAAATACCTCCAGTAAGATGGAGAATGCATTCACCACACAATGAACACATTTCTTCATGGTGGAACCTCTTTGGCATAACTCCAAGGAATTTTGAATCAGCCGCGGGGAAGGTTTCTTTTTCGGGCATCTCTTCAGTTATGGTTTGAGTAGCGACACCACATGCCTGTACAAGAAAAGCATCTGCTTCAACAAGAATCGTTTGATGTGATTTCATGTCTCTATGAAGTGCTGATTTATCACATATTCCACCTTCAACAAAAACATGACCAAGAACCTGCTTTCCATTCTTTGTGAGAAACTCCTCCATGTCCTCTAATTGTAATAATCCACCTACATCACACAATTGAGCGCAACCAGAGTCACCAAATAACACAATCTTATCGTATCCTTCTAACATACTAAGAATCTCATCAGGTGACTTTAGATCGAGCGCAATCATTGGAGATGACCTCATGTTCACCGAATCTAGTACCGTCTAAAAGCTTGTGTTTCATCAAAAAGAAAATTTCTACTTAGAATTGTGAATGCTGAAACAATTAGGATTTCTTAGAGTTGATCTATACTAATGCAGTCAGTTTTCTTTGCGAGTCTATCGAACATAACGCTGTTAAGCTGTACATGAATCTCTATTGAATCAGTGCCGTACTGTGTATCATTAACAATTCCGATTTCGTGTAACCATGACAGAATCGACATACCTGTATTGCCAATCGGGACTTTGACCTTATACCACCCCAATTGAGGCAATTTCGAGAGTATCTTTTGTACCAGATTGTCTAGATTAATACCCTCTTGTGCTGAAATAGGCATGATATCCGCTGTTTCTTGAGATAGAAATTGCACTCTCTCATCAAGTTCGTGTTTTTCAAGAAGGTCTATTTTATTAAGTGCTATGACAATAGGAATGCCATTTGCACCAATTTCTGAAAAGGTGACAAGGCATGAGCCGAATTTACGTTTCATCTCTTCAATGGAATCAGATGCATCAACAACTAATACTATGATGTTGGCTTCTGAGATTTCCATCAATGTAGTGTTGAATGCTTGAAGAAGTTCATGAGGTAAATCACTGATGAATCCTACTGAATCAGATAATATCACATCACGGCCTTTGACATCCAACTCAGCAGCTTTTGTACCAAGTGTTGTGAAAAGCGAATCTGCAATTTCAACACCCGAGTCGGTCAATGCATTGTGAAGTGTGCTCTTCCCAGCATTTGTATAACCGGCTAGAGTGACTTCTACAAATCCATGACCAGATCTTTTCTTCTTCTTTAACTCTTGAACTTGTTGAATCTTCTCCAATTTTTTCTGAATAGTAGAGATTCTTCTTCGGAGCTCTGTCATTCGCTTAGTGACAAGATCCTCACCAACACCGACCTGGTCGGTCGTTGGTCTATCACCAGTGTGTTCATTCTGTAGTCGAATTCGAATCTGATGACGCTCAAAAGGGAGCTCATATTCCAGTCGCGCTTTTTCAATCTGTAATTTTGCTTGTTGTGTCTTAGCATGTCGAGCAAAAATTTCGAGAATGACTTGAGTACGGTCTCTGACCTCAACACTCCATTCCTCCATCAATCGAAATACCTGACTAGAACGAAGAAAAGGTGTGAACAGGACGAAATCGGGTTCATTGACCTCGATCCAAGTTGTGATCTCATCAACCTTCCCTTTACTTATCCCATACTTTGCAGAAGGTGGAGTAGTTATATCAAAGGAGCCAATTATCTCAAAACCTGCAGTTCTTGCTAAAGATTCAAATTCATCTAAGAGATTAGGTTCATTGTACTTTCTTCTTTGAATAACTAAAGCGGTTGATGTGAACATAATTTGAAAATTGAAATGAGTGGTCTTAAAGTGTTGCATCCCGGTCAACCATAACAAAAGGTTCATTCGTGGTACATCAATGAAAATGAGTGATTTGTATGAGCCGTTTCGAATTGAAAGCAAAAGATGGGATGGCAAGATATGGCAAATTCATCACTGATCATGGGACTGTTAAGACCCCTCTGTTGATGCCAGTTGTTCATCCTGCAAAATCAGCAATCACTCCTAAGGAATTGAGAGAGCGGTTTAATTTCGAAATGGTGATCACGAATTCTTATATCATCCATTCAAGATATAAATTCAAAGAAAAAGCACTAAGTGAAGGAGTACACTCTCTAATTGATTTTGACGGCCCGATAATGACAGACTCTGGAACATTTCAGATGTATTTTCATTCATTGCCGTCAGATGAGATTGATCCACTTGAGATTGTTAGATTCCAGAACGCAATTGGTAGCGATATAGGAACAATTCTTGATATATTTTCAGACCTGAGTGCGGGAAGAAAGCAAATAGAAGAAGACATGGAACTGTCTTTACAACGAGCACGAGATACGGTCAATGAGAAAGGAGAGATGCTTCTTGCTGGGACAGTACAGGGAGGCACTTTCCCAGATTTAAGAGGAGTTTCTGCGAAATGTTTAGCTGAACTCAATCTTGATGTTCATCCAATAGGGGGCGTGGTGCCCCTGATGGAGAGATATCGATATGCAGATATCGTGGAGATAGTGATGGCATCGAAGAGATATCTACCTCCTGAAAGACCTGTCCATCTCTTTGGTTGTGGACACCCAATGTTCTTTGCTCAAGCTGCACTACTTGGATGTGATTTCTTTGATTCTGCATCATATGCCAAGTTCGCAGAGTCAGGACGCATGATGCTTACAAGTGGTACTGTTCACTTGAAGGACTTGCAGGAACTACCATGCAACTGTCCAATTTGTAGCAAGACTACAGCTGATGACATCAAACAGATGAAAAAGGATGAACAAGACCTCCATCTCATGGCACATAATCTCTATGTGAGTGCAGGAGAGATTCGTCGTATTCGACAGGCAATACTCAGTGAGAAACTCTTCGAACTTGTAGCAATACGAGCTAGAGGCCATCCCGCCCTAATGGACGCTCTTGAAGTATATCTTAAATTCTATGAAGAAATTGAAAAATGGGATATAGTTGGAAGGACTGCATCCATTCTTTATACAGGGCCAGAAACAATTTTGCGGCCTGAATTAAGAAGGTTTCATGATACGGTATTGGAAAGATACCCATACAAGAATACAGAGACGGTAATTCTCATTCCGGACTCTGCTTCACGTCCGTTTTTCGAACCGCTTGGGGATGCTATTCGGGCTGTACACAGTATTGCTCCTGAGAAAGCACTTCTTTTCTTCGTAACGCCCTTTGGTATTGTTCCATCTGAACTGGAACATATTCATCCTGCGCAACAGTGTGTCTTCCCTAATCTACTCGATAGAAGAACTAAGACGGTAATTCATCAAAGAGTCAAAGAATTACTTCAATCAATAGATTTCAAACAATTATTCTGGCTGTCACGGGATATTGCTTTGGAGGACCAAAGATCTATACTTGAGGAAGTCTTTGACATCACTTCTTATGAGAAAATGAATGACATTGTAGACATATTAGAAGAAGATAATACACAGAACCCAGTTCGGAGAAAACAAGATGCAATAACCATGTACCAGTGGAATCTCTGTTTGGACTCAAGAGACTATACATACAAGAGATCAAGAAGTACGGGGAAAATTCGTCACATCATCAAGAATGATGCGATTCTTTTCACTCTCGTTCCTACATCAGGTCTGCTCACACCCAATATCTCTGGAGGTCATGAATTACTTGACCATGATATATCCAAACGGTATAAAGTCATAATGAATGATGATGCTGCACCTTTTGTAGCTAAAGGAAAATCAGCTCTTGCAAAGTTTGTAAAGGATGCTCATCATGAACTTCGCGCAGGTGAAGAGGTACTACTCTTAGATGAAACAGATTCACTTCTAGGTGTTGGGAGAGCACAGCTTAGTGGCTACGAGATGCTTCGATTTGAAAGAGGTGTGGCTGTTAACCCTCGACATGCGGCGAAGAACTCTGCCTAGCATAGAGTGGATGATCTGGCACTTTCCGAAGTGCTTCAATTCCACCAAGTGGTAGGACCATGATATCATTGCTGGGTGCATAGAGGCTCATCTCATCGCCTTTGGCTATCTTCGTATCTGGGGGGAGCAATGAAACTGCAGAGATTTCTCCAACTTTGAAATGCACTTCTATATCGCTACCTATGTAAATTACTTGGTCGATAACACCAACGATTTCGTTATCAGATGCACTACTCTTCTTAAGATGGAGGTCCTCTGGTCGAATTGCACATCGGACTTGTTCGCCTTCTTGGAATGGATAGCCTTCTATTGGACTTCTACCTTGTACAACCTGCCCATTTGGAATCTTCACGGTAAGCATTTCATTCAGTGACTGGATCGAACCATCAACGAATGTGCATTTTCCTATGAAATCGGCTACAAAGAGAGTTTGCGGTTTGGCATAAATCTCCCTTGGAGGGCCATATTGTTGAACATATCCTTTGTCCATCACTGCTACCATATCTGATATGCTAAGAGCTTCAATCTGATCATGTGTAACATATACTGTAGTGATTCCAAGCTCTGTTTGTATCCTAAGAATTTCTTCTCGCATCTCAACGCGTAGTTTTGCATCAAGATTCGAAAGAGGTTCATCCAGCAAAAGCACATCAGGTTCAATCGCAAGCGCTCTTGCCAACGCAACTCTTTGTTGCTGACCACCGCTTAACTGATGTGGTGTTCTATCTCCAAGTTCAGCCATACGTACAAGTTCTAAAGCTTCATATACGCGTCTCTTGATGGCCGCCTGATTGTAACGCATTCCATTAACTCGTTTCATTTTAAGGCCATATGCAATATTATCAAACACAGTCATATGAGGCCAGAGAGCATAGTTCTGGAAACACATTCCAGTGTTTCTTTTGTTTGGTGAAACATCAGTCACTTCTTTATCATCGAAAAACACTCGCCCACGGTCAGGTTCATAGAAACCAGCTATCAGACGGAGAAGTGTTGTCTTTCCACATCCAGATGGTCCAAGAAGTGTAGATAGCTTTCCATCAGGTAGCTCCATATTTACGTCATCAGTGGCCACTATTTCACCAAAGGTCTTTCGAAGGTTCTCAAGGTATATCGTAACCATTTTCTCACAACCTAAATTCCTGTCATCGCTGAAGCTCTTGTCTTCAGGATAGCATTTGTTATTGCAATCACAAGCATTTGTAGAATCATCATAACTACACCAAGGCATGCAGCAGGTGCAATTCCATAAGTCGGCGGCAACCCAGCGTAGACTTCCTTAATCCAAAACGTCAGTGGAGCCTCATAGTAATTTGCTCCGCCCAGCAGAAGGCTTGTACTTACCTCACTCACAGAATAAACAAATGATAGAAGTCCTCCTGCAAGGACACTTACCCCAATAAGTGGAATAACAATCCTTCCAAATGTGGTATTTCGACTTGCACCAACGTTGAGTGAAGCTTCTTCAAGTGCGATAGGTGTTTGTTGTAGTCCAGCAAATGCAGCTCTTACAGTGAACGGAAATTTTCGCACTGTGAAAGACATGATAATCAGAAACATTGGACTGTCCTGAGGGAAGAAAGGTGTATTGTAAAACAGTGTGAAGTATCCTGAAGCTATGACAATACCAGGTAGTGCGATTGGTGATGTAACAAGCATGTCTAATGCATCATTACCAGGAATATCACGACGTGATATTATGTAAGCTGCAGACACTCCCAATAGAACAGTAGCAAAAGTTGCGATTGCAGCATATCCAAGTGTTCTGGCTATAGCACCTTGGATATTTCCGTCCATAAGAACTGAATAATGATTTAATGTTAATGGTGGAAGTAGCATGCTACCAGACCGGTATTCAGAGAATGAAAGCAGAATTACACTGATCTGAGGAATTAGAGCAAAGAAGAGTACCGGAATAACAATGATGTATAATAGAATAGTAGTCTTTGGGCTCAGGTATCGGGTTCGTGGATTCCACTGGCCACCTTTACTTCCAGCTGCGTAGCTTCTAAGTGAGGCATATCTACGAATAGCAATGAACCCACTCAATGCGAATACTAGCAGAAGCATGCCTATTGCTGGACCTAAAGGATTGATTGAACCTGATTCCGCTGCAATACTATCGAAGACCTGATACGCCAAAGTCCTCTGTGCCTGAGGATCATTAGCATAAACAATAGGTGTTCCCAAGTCCTCGATACTAAGAATAAATGTAAGAATTGCACCAGCTTGTATACCAGGCATTGCTAGAGGTAATGTTACTGTACGGAATAGTTGAAATCCTCTTGCGCCAAGATTCTCTGCTTGTTCTTCAAGAGAGGGATCAATTCCCATAAAGGAAGAATATGCATTTAGATACACAAGTGAAAAAAGCGAAAGTCCTTGGACTAAAATTATCGCTGCAATTCCTCTAAATTCGATTCTTGTCCAGATTAGTCCAAATATCTCGAAGAAAGCATATGCCCAGTTATTAAGGAGACCATAAGGCCCCATAAACCACTTGATACCCATAGCTCCAATGAAAGGTGTTGACAGCATTGGAAAGAGTAATAGAGTTCTTAGAGCACTCTTTCCTATGAATTCATATCGTGCAATTAGAAATGCAAAAGATGTCCCAAGAATTACAGATATGATTGTTGTCATAAGAGCCATTACAACAGAATTGAGAATAACACCTAGTTCTAGGCCCCAGATTTCAATAATCCCAGCATCTGGACTGGGTCGTATCCAATTGAAATTTTCAGGACGCCACTGAGGAACGAACTGCTGGTTACTGAAGAGCTGCGATATCAGATTGAGTGTGAATCCTTCATCGGTTATAAATGAGTCCCAAACAACACTCAATAAAGGAGCAATAAGGAAGAGTCCAAACACACCCAAAATCGCAATCAGTTGGATCCAAGAGAGAGCATCCATCTCTCTTCTTAGACGTTCATAACCACTAGTCAGTGTTGGTTTAGGATCCCTTAAGAATCTAAATAAACCCAAAAAGAAATTCTTCAACCAACGAGCAATGCCGATGAATAGATTCACTATTGACTTTAGAAAGCCAATAACGATATTTCCAACCCATCCAAGAGCCTGCATAACTGGATTTAGGGTTTCTTCTAGTTCTGCAGCATCCTCTGTTTCTAGGGGTTTCGATACTTGTGCCACCACGAACTCTTCCTTATTCCAGCTAATTGTTTTAACTGCCAATCAAAGCAGCTAAGTCAGACTGTACTTGTCCATATTGAGCAATTGCAGCTGCGGTCCACGCAGTCTGTAACGTATAATATGTGTTAGTATCTGCGTACATTGCATCATTCACATCTTTTGCAAAGTCAACAGTGAATTTTTCATCTGAGTCTTCATATTCGATGGTCACTGGAGTTCCCATCTGAGTTGCAAAATCATTGAATTCAGCTAGTGTGATATCTCCATTATAGTATGCATCAATAAGGTCATCCCAACATGCTACTAATTCATCATGTGCATCGTTGTACACAGCTTCAAAGTATGCAGTGAATGCCGTGTTGATTTGTAATGAGAGATCATCATCGAAATCTATGCCTTGATTTTCAAGTGTCTGATTATAGAGATTATAGAGGAGGTCGTTCTCTTGACCAATCTCGGTTTGGAAAGCAGATTCTAGTACGGGCATTCTGTTGACTCCCGGTGTGAACCAGACAGCTTGACCCTCAGCGGAAAGAACCCAATCAATGAAACCCTCGGCAATATCTGCATCATCTGCTTCTGCACATAGTGCAATTGGGTCGCCATTTACAATTGATTCTCCCTGAGGAAGGATGTATTCACAATCAGGATT
This sequence comes from uncultured archaeon, assembly GCA_964610875.1. Taxonomy (GTDB): domain Archaea; phylum Asgardarchaeota; class Thorarchaeia; order Thorarchaeales; family Thorarchaeaceae; genus CAZSWP01. The sequence continues at coordinate 138,733 of CAZSWP010000001.1, read as the reverse complement.
GTTGGCTTGTGTAGCATATCCATAGAAGTCAATGGACATTGAAACTCCAACTTCCTGATTCTCAGCTGCTGCTTGTGTTTCAACAGAGCCTTGGTAAAGATTGGCACTACCTGCCATTCTAGCCAGTGTGACCCAACCTGCATCCCAACCCATACCCTGAGTGATGATTTCATATATTCTTGTATTGGATGTCGTCTTGGGAGCATTGCCCATTGCTATAGTTGCGGTTGGAAGAATGCTACCCCAAATTGGTTGTGCAAGATGAGTCCAATTGTTTGGAGTGGGTAGGGTATAGGTATCAAGAAATGCATGATTAACAGTAAACCCAAATGAAGAAATTGCTGCTGCCACCCAGACAACATCATTGTTATCATTCATTCGTTTCATATCAGCACCGGCAATTTCATCAGGCACTCTCTCAAGAGCTGCTAATAGCACATCACTTGTCATCGGTTCAAGATAGCCCTGCCGTTGCATATTATCAAATATTGTGGGTCCACCGCCCCACAGAACATCGATGCCACCTGCTTCAATCAAGTCATCCCAATAATTCGCATCAACGCTTTTCCACGATAGGTCAACAATATTGTTTTCTATCGCATATTCTGTTGCGAGGAATGCCTTTTCATAAGCTGCATGTATCGCAACATCGTGACGTGTCACAATGGTTATTGTTCTTCCAGTTTCTCCAGCAGGCATGTTAAGAACAACTACTACTGCGGACACACCGATAATTGCTACAATAACTACAGCGATTACAATATTTCGCATATTACGTTCGGTTTCGAATTCTCCTGACGCCATGTATTTCCACCATTCTTAATCCTATAGAGAAAGTACTATGCTTGGAACGATATCGTATTCTCCTCAAGGACCATCTACTTGGAATTCAATGAATCCAAGTATTAAATCTTTATCGAGAAGGAGAAAAAGAGATACATTTGCAGAATCTATGTTGAAATGCATCTTTAAGATAGTAAATGCAGTATTTGCACCAAAATGATAGTAGATATTTTCTATAGTTAACTGTATTTTAATTTAAACTAAAAGGCTAAATAGTGGGACTAATGTAAGGAAGTCTATCCTCTCTGAACTTCTCTCAGAGAAGGAGGAGAATAGTACAATGAGAGCTGGATTAAACACACGCAAGCTTGCCTCACTCGTTATGATTGCAGCATTGCTTGCACCAATGGTGTTGGCTCTAGTCCCAATCAACGTTCGTGCTCAAGAGAACCCTGTAATAGTGTTCGATATGAGTCACGGACAATACAGCAGCTATGTCACTCCAAATGAGGACACTGACCTCAAGGAGGCACTAGAAGCTGATGGTTTTGATGTTGTTTGGGCATGGGGCGGACTCAATGATTCAATCCTAGCAAATGCAGATGGTCTGATTGTCGGTTCAATCTATGGTGAAAACAATGGATTTGCCGCTGCTGAGATCACTGCGGTTGCAGATTGGTTCAATGCTGGAAATAAATACATGTTTGTTGGTTCTGATTCTGATTATGACGGTAACTACCTGCCAGCGAATGCTAGCGCACTTCTGGCGGCAGTCAACTCACACGTCTATCCTGAACCATCTCAGGTCAGTGATGCGGAATCTAACTGCAATGCATCATATCGTGTTGTAGCAAATGGAACTGGTGACGACCCGTATATAGCTGATATTGTTAATGGTGTGGGCAAAGTGCTTATGCATGGTCCAACATTACTATATGGAAGCACTACGGGTGATGGTGCTGGTGGCGTTGACTTACTTACAACCTCCATAGCAAATGTATATCCAGTACTACTTTACAGCGAAGCAGCAGTCGTTGCTGATCAGGACCTTATCCCACCAATTGCTCACGCTGATGAGCAGACTGGACCATTTGTAGCAATGACAGTTGAGGTATATGCCGGTCTTGCAGGCACAGGCGTCCTAATGGTTGCAGGTGCTTCACCATATGGTGACTATAAGCCGATGTATGCTGACGAATACTACGATGTTGTTCTCACAGGAAATCTTCTTGTTGAGCAAGCAATCAATTGGGGTATGGACACAGCTCCGACACTCCAAGCATTCGACATGATGCTCATTTTGGGTATTGTTGGTGTTGTAGTAGTTGTCATAATAATCGTTGCAGTATTTATGAAGAGGAAGTAGTTTTCAACTACTCCCTACCTTTCTTTTTTTCCCTATAACTTAATACCACATTCATTTTAGAATAGCAGTATGAAGCGTTCATCTTTCCTTGTTATGTTATTGCTCCTTTCAACTGTCCCTCCCATGATAATTCTACCACTTGCAAATACTGCAGAAGCTTGGGGCCTTACAACACATATGTTCATGGTCTCTGAAGCCATTAATGGGATAAGCGACACTGATTGGGCGGAAGTATTTGAGTACTATTCACCCGAGATCTTGCAGGGCAGTACTACCCCCGATCAAGCTTGGCAAGATTGGGATAATCACCTGTATTACCCAGAAACAGGAGAATATAATGCACCTAAAGCTGCAGCAACATGGTATGAGTACGCATATGCAAACTTCACAGCAGGGAATTGGGAGGAAGGGTTCTTTGCTGCTGGTGTCATGTCACATTATGCATCCGATCCTCATATTCCTGTTCACACGGACTCACATTTATCTTTGCTGTAATTTTCTTCATGAAGAGAAAATGATGCTTATAGTATCTGGAGCGATTCAGTTCTCCAGATACATCTCATTTTTTCGACCTAATCTACTTTCTAGAAATCACGTTTTGTTAGAAATTCTGAGAGTTCAATGAGAAATGTTTTGTATTTCTCATTGAATGCAGGTTCTGCTTTATCCAAGGCAGTCTGAGCTTCTGATAGGAGTTGTTCCATAAGCTTTTGAGTTGCATCAAGAGAGCCACTTTCTTTGAATATTGAGCGAACAACCTCTACTTCGGCATCACTCATATCATCTTTTCCAAGTAATTCATCAATTTTGGCTCTTTGCTCATCTGTTCCTAGAGAGTATGCTTTCAACACCAGCATAGTCTTCTTACCCTCTTTGATGTCACCATCAGCAGATTTTCCAGTTACTTCTTCATCACCGAAGCTCCCTAAGATGTCGTCTTGCATCTGGAATGCTTGGCCAACTTTTACACCATATTCTTGCAGGGCTTCAAGTTGCGATTCAGTGGCACGAGCAATGCTTGCACCAATAAGAAGTGATTTTTCAAATAGAACTGCTGTCTTTAGTGCGACCATATCCAGATAGGTGTCTGCCTTGATATCTTTTTGATTCACCATGGTCATTTCTAATAGGACACCATCAGCAAGATACTGGTAAGCTGTCTGATAATATTTCAAGCATTTAACAGCAATATCAGCATCTAAATCAGAAGCACTGATAGCTTCTGACCCCATATTGAGAAGAGAGTCGCCACCAAGGATAGCCATGGCCATCCCAAAATCATCAGCCCTCTCTTTAGAAGCATCTCTATCTAATAGAGTGTCCCTATAGATTGCATGAAATGTCTTCCCACCACGTCGTACCTCATCATGGTCAATTAGATCATCATGAAGTAGTGATCCATTATGAAGAATTTCTACAGAGCATGCAGCACGATAGAGATGAGGAACATCTATTGTGTCCTTTATCAGTTTGTAGGCTACCGCTACAAGGATTGGTCTTAATCGTTTTCCACCACGCATCATGTATTCTCGGATATTTCCGTAGTATTCGCGATGCCAGTCTCCGAGTCTACTAACTTGTTCAATCTTACTATCGAGATAAGCACCAAGTGCCTTATTCACATGCTCAAGTTCTTCATTCCAAATCTCCTTGAATCCCGACATGGTAGAATCCCACACTGCGATTCCGACTAAATCGCCTTTTTAGCATTTCTGAATCTGTCGAATAGATGTTCATAAATAAACGATGATTCTGAGATGTATATGAAACTGGCGATAGTTGTTTTCAGAAATTCTAATCACAAAGAAGTAAAGCATTCAGGATTAGATGTACATTTCACCTTTCAATACAGTGACTGCAGTGCCACTTACCTTGACCTGACGAATTTCCTCTCTGTCACGTGTTACTTCAACAAAGATTTTGCTAGGTCGGTCCATGATATGACCTTGTTCAATGACAATACTAGTTACTGGATTTGCAGCATCAATGATTCCGTGACGAACAAGATAACAACCCATATTTGCAGCAGATGACCCTGAAGCGGGGTCTTCTTCTACACCAAGCGAACGAGCAAAATGACGAGCGTGAGCATCAGAAGTTACATCCATAGTGTCTTTTGTAAACACTTGAATAGAAACATAATCGCCATCTTTTGCTAAATCATCCAATTTACTCCAATCAGGCTTCACGCGCTTCAATGCATCCATACTGACAACTGGCACCATCAATTGGGGAATTCCCGTGTCAACCGTTTGTAAAGGATACAGAGACATGATATCAACAAGGTTTAACCCGAGAGATTCTGCATAGACCTTTGAATCATAGGTGTCCAGAAATTTTGGTTTTGAATGGTTTATTTGGATTTCATGGAACCCCGTTGTTTCATTCTTGACAACTTCAACCTGAATAACACCAGTTCTTGTTTCGAGAGAGAACATACTTACGTCCTGTACAATTTCCACCATACCCTCGTCTACTAAGGCATGAAAAGCAGCTATAGTAGAATGACCTGAATAATCGATTTCTTGTTTCGGGGTCATGTAACGGAACTGAAAATCAGCACTGGTTGAGCTTGACACAAACACGGTCTCTCTAACATTCAGTTCTTTTGCGATCTTGATAATTTCCTCGTCATTAAGATGATTAGCATTTAGTACTACACCAGATGGATTACCACCAAAGGGGACATCGGTGAATGCGTCTACATGTACAAATTTCAACCTGAACTTTCGTTTCATCTTAATCAAGCTCGAGGGAGGTAATAGTTAAAGAGCCTAATTAAAGATTGTATACCGCCCAGAGCTTTGTTGACTACTTTTGGCCTACTAATTCAACACCAGTCAGACCAATTGCAGGCATGAACCATCTCGAATTCACTTCTGGTGAATTTGAGAGTAAAATCTCTCGTTGAATTGCTTCATACAGATTACCTACAAGTAAAGCATACTTGATTTGCCCAGTGATTTCACCATTCTCAATTAACTGGCCATTTCGAATCTCATTAGAGAAGCTACCTGATGTTGTATTGACTTGAGGATACGCAAAATGTTCGATGTATACACCTTTATCAACATCAGCAATCAACCCCTCAAGTGTTTTGGAACCAGGTGTAACCTCTAACGTAGTGGGTGCACATGAAGGAGAAAGTAGGAATCTGCCATGTGCTTCACGAGCACTTCTTCTTATACCATTGGAAGTACTCTCCAAATCATGCTGGTATGCATTATAACTGTCATAAAGATAGGTCTTCAATACACCTTCCTCAATAAGTGGCGTGGTCTGCATTGGTAAACCCTCATCATCAACAGCAGCACTGAGTATCCCTTTCTCTGAAACCCCATTGTCGAACATTCTCAGATTCTCATGAGCAATCTTGTCACCTACTCTATCGGTCCAAGGACTTCTTCTAAGATTGACATTCTGTCCGGAAGCAGCTGATGCAACTAGAGTGCCCAACATTTCGCTACCTTCACTTGGAGCGAGAATGGCAGTTACATCTTCCATGTTCTCTTTCAAAGGTTTTGCTTTCAATACTGCCATCGCTTGTGAGTTTAGCTTCTTTCCAGTAGCAACGAAGTCAAGATCAGCAATTCTGCGAGACCACATTCTTTGTACACCTTCACCAACTGTTCCATCATTTTCTGATTTGGCTGTGAAATATCCAAAGAGAACGGTTGATTTCGAGCCTATATCTATACCAAGTGAATTACAAATATGATATTCCAAGATACTCCTGCGAATAACACCATTTGGGACTGTTACATGCTTATCACGAGCTGCATCAACAAGGAGCATTGCTTTGTCAGAGAGATGAGCGGCATCGACATTTGCTGTTTCTTTATCTAAAAATTTGTCCTCAGAAACAGTCACTTTCTTGGGAGATGGTAATGAAACGAATTTTGGATCATCCTCAACAACGTTTGCCATAGAGCTCCCGCGTGCCACCACATCTTCAGTGGATTCTGAGAGAAGGGTTGAGCTAGTAAACCCAATTTTCTTACCAATGATAAATCTGAATCCAACACCAAACTCCGTTTTGGAGTCCCCAATTTTCGGGATATTGTCATCGATATATATGCTATCAGTCTTAGCAATAATTGCGTATGCTTCTGCTTGAGAAGCCCCATTTTTTTCTGCCATGGTTACGAGTTCTTTTGCTTTGTCGGCTATGTGCATATTATCCTCCTCCTACAACAATTCTTACTCGCATGTGTGGGCCTCCTGAAGTCACAGGTACAAAGTCCTCTTCGCCTTTCCCACAAGTCCCACCTGAGAACTCCAAAGTATCACCTACAGCATCAACTGTCTTAAGGATCTCCAATACTTGACCAGTAATACTCATTCCTCTAAGAAGTTGACCGATCTCGCCATTCTTGATGATGTAACCTTTCAAACAAGTAGCTTGGACACCACCTCCAACGACATCTTCCATGCCTGAAGTCCCTTTGATAAGATAGAGACCGTTCTTGGTATCCTCTATAATCTCAGATTTCGTCCAGTCGCCCTTATCAAAGAATGTGTTCGTCATTCGAGCATAAATACGTCTGTTATAATCCTCAGCTCGACCATTACCTGTTGGTTTAACTCCCATTATCGCAGATGTTTCGAGGGTATGTAAATAGCCTGAATATACTCCGTTTTCGATTATAGAAGTGCGAGATGACCGTGTGCCCTCAGAATCAAAGGGGAATGAACCAACTAGTCCGTCAAGCGTTCCGTCATCAACGAGAAACACTCCTTCTGCAGCTAGTTTTACACCTACTTTGTCAGTAAGAAAGGACCTTCCTTTAACAACCTCATCTGCTTCACTTGCATGACCACAGACCTCGTGGGCAATCAATCCTGCAATATTACCGTCTACAACAACGGTCATCTCTCCAGACGGAGGCTTTTCAGCTGATAGCAAGTTGACAGCACCTTCAGCACATTTTGCACCGAATTCACTTGGATCCAAATTCCTTACTAGTTCAAAACCACTCAGCGAGTCCTTGACCTCGTAATCAAATTGTGTATTCGTACCTTCCTTTGCAACACTTTGGGCAATTACATAGGTTCGAATCTCATCCCACTCAAGACGGGTTCCTTCAGAGTTAGCTAATAATGTATGCTTCTTGGTGTCTTGATATACACTATTTGTATTGACAACACGCTCATCAATTTCTTGAGCCTTATCAATCTCGAAGACAATCTTTGCCTTCTCTTCATCAGACACACTCTCAGGATCTTCTTTCATTTTCTGAAAGACTTGTTTTTGGATGGCCTTCACTTCAGAGAGATCAATTTTTTTCCTTGAATGACTAGCATTATGTTTCGCCATTCTAGTAGCGGTTTCCAACAGTTCTTTCAAAAGACTGCTTGTCACCTCATCTGTCGAGGTTGCTTGGCCCCAGCATTCACCAACCAATACTCGAGCAACTGTTCCCGCTTTGCCACGTCTTGAAAAATCTCGGAGTGATGCATTTGTCACATATATTCTGGTAGAAGTACGTACCTCATTTCTTATCTCCGAGAATGAAACATCAGTATCCTGGAGATCAGATAGAGCTCGTTCCATCTTATCGAGCATGATTATGTCACGGTTCTGACGGACGGATAAGGGGAAATAAGGCTTTTCAGCCACGCATTGTTGTCAGAAATTTCCTCATGAAAGGAATTGGATGAATTAATTCTTGACATTGAGTCATTACGAAGAAGGTGGCGGGTTAGTGGTTCATCTTTCATTCATTGAACCATTAAGCTAGAAAGATATCGGATAGAATTGTTTCAAGGATAATATGGTAATTCAGTCACATGCCCCCAATTGTCCAGGCCGAAGCCTATCCCACGATTTTTAGGAAAAGGTGGCGGGTTCGTGGGAAATCGTGGTAGGAGGGTTCCTCTCACGACGGGTATTCCGACGCGATGGGAGTTTCGTAATTGAGGGCATGTAACGAAAAACTAGCCCACGCACCCGCCTTTTCTTATGCAGATTATGGTCGGCAACGTTCCCGCACGCCCACCATCATCAATCCATAGTTTCTTTCATTGGCTATTAAGTTTTCTGCAATGGAATATTTAATTTTTTAAAATATAATGGAGTGACTATAAGGCGAATGATAATACTAGATGGTAGAAAAAAATAGAAGAGTGCTTTTTTTGAGACTAAAATACCATATTAACCTGATTCTTAGATTTCATGCCTGAGTACAGCAAAATGATTTTTCTTAAAACGCTATCAAAAAAACCACGTAGAAAATTAAAGAAATTGGTAAGAATCTAAAAAGAAGAGAAAGGGGTGGGGCAGAAGCTAGACAAACCTAGACATTGATCACCAATAACACCCCTATCTTATGTTCATTTTTCACCAGTATATGGTTTTGAGATACTTTCTTCTTCAACCTTGTCGGGTTTTCTCCTTGAACGCCATTCATCTATAGGTATACTGAACTTGTCTTCAACACGTGACCTGTGAATTGTATTCATTGTACAGAAGGGGATGATTCGACCATCAGGTACAGAATAATTCACATCACAATGTTGGACACGTTCTAAGTCGAAGTTGTATGGATCCTGAAAATGCATCATTCCAATCATAATGACTCGTCGCATGAACTTAGCCAGAGAATCATAGTCACCCCGATTCAAAAATGCATTTAGAAGGTCTTTGAGAATGCCTTTCCTCTTAATATGGCGGATTCCAGCAGCTAGTTTTGCTTTCGCGCGTTTGCTGGCAGCTCGCTTCCCATCTGCATAAATATTGGCAATATCCTCCAGTAGCACTATGAACTTGTCAACATCGATAAGATTAGTAATTGGCTCATAGCTTCCATCTTCATTTATGTATAGGAATGTGGACATACCACATGCAAAATGAGTGCTGAGTTCCAGCTGTGGAGTGCCTTTCATTAACCCAAGTGCACGACCAACCGGCATCATGGCTGGTACCGGATACCATTCGGTTGCAGGAATCTTACCACCGGTCTGTTCCTCAATCAAATGAATTACATCAGGAATAGTGATCCTCATCTGCTCTCGTGCATTGTGGTCGATTCTACCAGTTATGCTTACTGGCTGGAAGTTGACACAGCGAATAACGTCAGCATTCTCAACTGCGTATTCAACTATTGCTCCGACTTGGTCATCATTGACTCCTCGGACAACAGTAGGTACAAGAACTATGGATTCCATTCCAATTTCGCGAGCATTTTGAATAGCTTGTTTCTTCAAATCAAGTAGGTTAGTTCCTCTTGCTTCGATATATGGCTCTGGAGTCACACCATCAAATTGCATATAGATAGTTGAGAGACCAGCATCTCGTAGTTCTTGCAAGTATTCCTTACTCTTCCCAACACGTATTGCATTACTTGCAATCTGCACGTGTCTGAAACCTAATTCCTTAGCCCATTTGATATATTGTGGTAGATGCTTGCTAACAGTTGGCTCGCCGCCCGCAAATTGTAAAGCAGGTGCTGGAACTGGTTCATTTCTTCGCAAGTTTTTCATCATTTCAAGAACTTCTTCGGGCGTTGGTTCATAGACATCGCCACCTTCGGCTGCTATCGCGAAACATATTGGACAACGAAGGTTGCATCTATTTGTTACATCAAGTAATGCCAAACCGGTATGAGATTTGTGCTCAGGACACTGACCACAATCTTCGGGGCACCCCTTCACAGTTTCAGTACGGGGATTATCAAGACCTACAGACTTGTACCACCACTGGGAGGCTTTTTTGAACATCTCTGCATCTCCCCAGTAAACATCAATATACTCTCCATGTTTCTCGCATGTTTTCTTATAGAGAACTTTTCCATCCTCTTCATATAGAGTTGCATCAATCACATTAACTTCATCGTTTGCAATTAAGCACTCAGGACAAATGGATTGAGTAGTATATGGAAGTTCACGAGGGGGATATTTCTCTACATGATATCGAGAAAGAACGCTACCATCCTCATGAGAAATTGGTTTCTCAGGGATGGGCTTTACTTCATCAGCGGTCATTTTATCTTGCTCCAGTAAATATATGGTACCACCACTGAACAGGGTGGTATTCTGAGAGAAATGGCATTGTTCAAGCATATAATATTTATCCGAAGTTTCAGAGTATGAATAGGGAATGAGTAGATACCGATTTATTCTTCAGTAATGAGAACTATCCCTTTCTCAAAACCGCCTCTCGCCATACGTTTCGCATGACGATGGACTTCTAACATCGCAGGATCCATTTTTCTATGCTTCATGAGTGCATCCACTGCTTCTAGTACATCAACGACTTCTTCAAAATCGCTCGATTGAAGCAATTCCAAAGCTTCTTCAAGTATCTTTAAGCGTAGTAGATAATCAAGCTCTTCTCCTTCAGCAGTTCGAAGAAGAGGATCATCTCCATTCATTCGTATTAAATCAGGTATATTATCACGAACTAATTTTTCTTTTGGCAAAAAGCACCCCTCCACTTCTACTTATTTAACGGCGAGTACTACTTCAATTTGCTCACGTGCTGATTCAATGAAGCTATCAATGGCCTCTTTCATGTCCTCTGACACTTCATTTTGCCATGGATCCTCAGCACCTCTCGGTACACCATCTTTCATTTTATGGAAAGGCAAATGACGAACATTGAGTTCATCATCAAAGGAAATTGTACCGATCCATTCTCCGGATTTGATAACTTCATATGTTGGTGCGAGCGGTATCATCTCTTCAGGAAAAATTGCGTTCCAAAAGAATGAATAATCACCAAATTGTCCTGGTTTCCCAAGTGCAATATTATACGAATCCATTGTGGCTTTTGCTGTAACAAGATCATAAAGAATGCCGATTCTACAATTCAAGCACTGGTTGAATTCCAGTCCATCACCAGATGGTTGTAAATAAGCAATGCCATTCTTTTCGATATTATCATCATTGCAGTGAACACAGAGATTCATTCCCCATCTGACCTCAATATGATCCTCAAAGGGACCGTCCATGAATCTTTTTCGTGCCCCCTTAAGAGCTGCTCTTACTGAGTCAACACCTTCAGCATCCATCTTTTTCCGTATGACTCGCCATACTTCGAGAAGATCTTGCCATAGAACGTTGTAGATCATATCTGCAAGTTTGTCAAGAGACCGGTCTTCAATTGTACTCATGTGAATCACCTTAATAATTGCTGATTCTTATCATCAATGAACTTTTCATGAACTTCCAATTAAGTGTTGGTTGAACGTCCTTGGTCAAGCGTAGTTAGCCCAAGGTTTTTATCTGAGTCTTTAGGGACTCAAATGTAATTCCATAAGGTGAGATAAGGATGGATTGTCAAATTATTCAATAACGACGACATATCATTAAATTGTGATGCCAATTTGCTCTCGCCTTTTATGATAAGCAGGCTATTTCTGCTAAACATGCCAAGAAAACACTCATCCTCAGAGAGGAGACTATCATGAGTCCACTACCAAAAAGATATGACCCATTATCTTTAGAGAAAGACGTCCTCCAATTTTGGGAGGAAACTGCCATCTATACAAAGACGGTAAAGTTCAGAGAATCAGGACCCCGATGGAACTTCCTAGAAGGACCACCAACCACCAACGGTTTCATGCATGTAGGACATGCTAGAGGCCGGGCAATGAAAGATGCACAACTCCGGTACATGACCATGAAGGGATATAATGTCTGGAGAAGAGGCGGATGGGATATGCAAGGGCTCCCTGTTGAACTAGAAGTGGAGAAAAACGAGGGACTTGCAGAGAAAGGAGATATCGAAGCAACAATGGGCTTAGAAACATTCGTTGCAAAATGTAAGGAGCTTGTTGACTTCTATCTTGATAGATGGGTAAGTGACTCAATAAGATTGGGACTCTGGTTAGACTATCCGCAAGCATATCAAACACGTCGTGATGATTATATAGAACATGTCTGGTATTTCCTCAAACAAGCAAGCAAGAAGGGACTACTAGGAAGAGGTTACCGAGTGAATCCAACATGTCCCAGATGTAATACCGCCCTTTCTGGACACGAGGTCTCGCAAGGTTATCAGACAAAAGTGGATCCATCAATATATGTAAAGTTCAAACTGGTTAACAAAGAAAACGAATACATAGTCATATGGACAACCACACCATTCACATTGCTTTCAAACGAGCTAGTATCAGTTCATCCCAAGTACAAGTATGAGAAGATAAAGGTTGGAAATGAGTATTGGTGGATAGTAAAAGATCTTGTTGACACGGTAATGGAGAAAGCAGGAGTAGATGACTACGAAGTAGTTGAAACTCTAAATGGAAAAAAGATGTTGGGATGGAAATATGAGCATCCATTCACAAATGAAGTACCCTTTCATAGAGAACATTCAGAGAAATACCTGCACTCAGTAGTCACAGGAACGCATGTCACAATTGAGGATGGCACAGGACTTGTTCACACTGCACCTGGATTTGGTCCAGATGACTTCAATGTCGGTAAGGAGTATGATGTCCCTGTATTTTGTCCTGTAACAACCACTGGAAAATTCACAGATGAAGTGCCAATATTCCAAGGTAAGTATGTATTTGATGTGAATCCAGAAGTCCAAAAAATGTTGAAGGAGAAAGGCTTACTGGTTCATGAAGAAACGCTATCTCATGAATATCCTCATTGTTGGCGTTGCGATTCACCGCTCGTCTATATAGCTGATAGTACACAATGGTTCCTGAAAATGGAAGGAATCAGGGACAAGCTTGTAAAACAGAATAAGATGGTTGATTGGACACCAGACTGGGCTGGAACTGGCAGGTTTGGAGATTGGGTTGCTAATGCAGATGATTGGTGCATATCACGTTCTAGAATATGGGGTTCACCACTCCCTGTTTGGGTATGTGGTGCATGTAACAAAGAGGTGGTAGTAGGTTCTAGAAAAGAACTCAAAGAACTTGCAGAAAAGGTCCCTAGCGACTTTGAGATGCACAGGCCATGGGTCGACCGTGTTGTATTGAAATGTCCGGATTGCGGACAGCCAATGACACGAGAGGAATTTGTTACAGACTGCTGGCTGGATTCGGGATTAGCTCATACTGCGAGTGTCAGCTACATGAAAGACCAAAGTCTATTCAAGAAGTTATTCCCGTTTGACTTCATCACGGAAGCTGTAGACCAATCAAGAGGATGGTTCTATAGCTTACTCTACACATCTGTGGTACTACATGGAAGTGTAGCTTTCAAAGCGTGTGTGAGTCAGGAACATGTACTTGATGAAGATGGAGGGAAAATGAGTAAATCCAGGGGTAATGTAGTCTGGACAAAAGATGCTTTGGAGAGTACAGGAGCAGACCCATTCAGGCTTTTCATGCTAACAAAGACGGCATCATGGACACGTATGAACTACAGTCCAAAAGAGATAGAATTGTTACGTAAGAAACTGGATGTTTTGTGGAATGTGGTTTTGTTTGCTGAAACATACATGGACCTCGATGATTTTCAATATGATCAGAAAAGATTGATGAAACAATTAAAGAATTCAGACCTTGAAGACAAGTGGCTTCTGTCGAGAGTTCAAAGTGTTGTTGCAGAGTTTCATAAGCACATGGAAAAATATCTCTGGCATCATGCAGGTAGAGTGCTATTAGAATTCATATCCGAGGATCTGAGTAGAATTTACTTGCCTCTCGTCAAAAAACGTGTCTGGCTTGAAGCTGAGGATCCAAAGAAGGTCATGGCATATGATGTGATGTACTATGCATTGGAAACTCTCCTTCGGTGCCTCAACATATTCACACCATTTCTAGGAGAATATCTCCATCAGAACTTTCTCAATCGCTTTGCTAAAAACCTACCTGAATCTCTGAATATGACGGATATGCCTGAAGTTGATGAAACCTTACTCGATGCTGAGATAGAATCTGCCTTTGATGTTCTACAAGAATTGAGATCTGCATCAAGTCATGCTCGAAATAAGAAAGGAGTCAAACTAAGACACCCTGTTGCAAAGGTTACACTTGTTGCAGCTTCAGAAGATGTAGCAAAGAGAGCAGAAGGACTGAAAGACCTCCTCCTTGGGGATTTGAACACAAGGGAATTTGAAGTTCACACCACGGATGTGTTGGCCGGGTATACAGAGCTTTCAGTCAAGCCTAACTACAAGTCGCTTGGACCAAAATATAAGGATCTAATGAAGCAACTAGTTGATGCTCTAGAAAAAGCTGATGCAGGTAAACTGCGTGATGAATTAGAAAAAGGAAAGGCCATACTGAAAGTAGGAAAGAAAACTGTCACTCTCGAACCAGGTGATGTGGAATTCATTGAGACAATGCCAGACCATCTCACTCAAGCAGAGAGTAGAATTGGTAAGGTCTACGTAGATGTTACAAGAACAAAAGAGCTTGAGGCGGAAGGACTTGTAAGGGATGTGACGAGACGCATACAGGTCATGAGAAAAGAACTTGATCTTAGTGTCGAACAGACTTTGATTTTAGTGGTACACTTCTCAGATAAAGAATCACTTGAGTTAGCTGAAATGTATGAAGACTATCTAGCTAATGAAACACGAGCAACAGAGATGAAACTACTAGGGCCGAAAGAAAGGGTGAAATGGAAGGATCATGATTATGTGAAAGATTGGGAGATAGATGATCTTAGAATAAAGGTCGGTATGTCCCCCAACTGACCTTCATTTTTCCTTTCACTCTGCAAGAACCTGTAACAGACATTCAAAGAAACGTGCATTCTCTTCAAGGGAAGATAAAGAAACCCATTCATTTGGACCATGCAGGTTGTTTCCACGAGGACCAAAATCAAACACATCAGAACCGTGCCCAGCAAAGTATCTGGAATCTGAGCCGCCAAATCCTTCAACGATAGAATAGAAGATGCTTTCTTCTTCTAGAGCTTTTCTTGCCGCTCTAATCAATCTGGAATCAGGGTCAGAGTCAACATAACCAATACCGGCATGTACATCTATTGATTCGACAGTCAGTTTTCCGCGAATTGCATTCTCGAATCCTTTCATGACTTGCTCAGCATCATTTGTCATGGCGCGGATATCACAGTAGAGTTTCCAAATATCTTCGTCTTTAGAGAGTAAATTAGGATAAATCATTGTGCCTTTATCAGAAGGCCTGGTTGGAAATGATGCCTGATTGATTGCAAGTAGTGATTGTATCAAATCGGTCAAAGCAGGATCATATGCATGTTCTGGTCCGTTTATATCTGGGTGGATAACATCCATCTCAACCCAATCTGGAACAACGTTCGATTTCAGGAATGCACCTCTGATATCACTCACTGTCGTGGCTGGGTGTAAATCAAGAAACTTGGAAGCTGCAAGCATTGCATGTCTGTCAACTCCTAGACGCATGTAAGCTGAATGACGGGATTTCGTCCCATATGTATCAGTTTCAAATCGCTGGGTTTCTTTCTTGCCTTTGATCATTGAGGATGTTGATTTCACTCTAATGTAGGTGGGTAATATATTACGTCTTCTGTGAATAATCTGTTGTTTTACACCATCAGCGATGACAATGAAGTTAGGAAAGCGATCCTCATCCTGTAGTTTCTTACAGAGGACTTCTGCTCCATTTCTACCACCTATTTCTTCATCACCACTAGCAGATAGCATGAGTGTGCATGGGAGTTCCTTGTCTTTCACGTAGTCCGCAAGAAGTAACATACTTACAATATTACCCTTATCATCACAGGTGCCGCGTCCATAAGCTATGTCGCCATCAACCACTAATGAGAAGGGATCAGTATCCCATCCGTCACCTGTTGGCACAACATCAAAATGCGCCAAGAAAAGAATACTGTAGCTTCCTTCTCCACGAGTACCGAGAGATGTATAATATCCATCCGATTCAATCAGTTCGGTTTCAAAACCTCTCTCGCTTAGCACGGAGTTAATGAGTTCAGGACATTCAGATGTTGCTTTCTTATTCTTGGCTGCATCATTTACTGTATCAATCGATACCAATTTCTCTAAGAATTCTCGTGGGTCCAATGTCATTTTCAATCATGTAATTCAGTGAATGAACTCACACAAATATTCAACGATTAGACAAAAAGAAGAAGATAGGAGTAGCCTCAGTCTGACGCTACTCATATACATTGAATTAGGTTCTCTTGTATACCCAGCGGCTCCATGAACCGAAATTGGGTAGCTCCTCAGGCATGCCTTTCCGCTTGCGAATTTCAAGAATCTTCTCTTCTTGCATGCTTCCTGGCACTTGCTCGAAGCCCCTGAACTCATATCCAAAGAAGCTCTTACCAGCTGTTGCACTTCGGAACTCATCAGCTATACCAATTGTTTCAGCTGTTGGAAGGGTACCCTTTACAGTAACTGTGTCCTCCTCAGCTTCAATTGTCACAATCTGACCTCTATGGGATGTTAGAACTTTGATAACTCCACCCTGCATGTCAGTTGGTGTCTTGATGTCAGTATTCAGGATTGGTTCATATAGACCGGGTCGTGCTGTCAAGAAGCTCAAATTTAATCCAGCACTCGTCATTGTAGCTACTTCATTGTAACCAGTGTGTGCAGGATCAGTGTGGACAGTAGCATCAGTCAACACCACTTTCACACCCATAATGGGTTCCTTTGCGAGTGGACCTTCATCAATGAACTCTCTGAAGGTTGTTTGGAGATAGGAGAATATCCTATCAAATCGCTGGACACCACTCATGGCATCGACAAGCATGCTTGATTCATAGATATCTAGAATCTTACGTGCTTCTTTTGCATCCCAACCCGCTTCATCACGTAGAATTTGAGCTCGTTCTCGAGAGTTTTGATCAGCAGTGATTTTCTTTCGTTTAATCAAAGCAATTGTCTTCTCATCTAATGGTTCGAGGTAAAGACGAAGTCTGTTATGACCATTAGGTGATTTAGTATGGAATTCATCACCTTTTTCGGTGATTTTCTCTCTGTACACAATAATTGGCTCAGATACTTGAATCTCAACCTGTTCATTTATTCTCTTTGTGAGAATTTCAATCTGAAGGGGGTCAATACCATCCAATCTGTACTCACCAGATTCTTTGTCGTGAATGAATCTCGCAGTAGGGTCAGCCATAATCCATTTGGACACAACTTCACCTAGTTTGGCAATTTCTTGAGGATCAATGGGTTTGATACTTCTGCTAACAACAGGTTCACTAACATACTCGATGGCTTCAAAACCCTGCATTTCGGATTCTGCACCAATGAATGATTCACCAGAGGGGCAGATGAAACCAAATACTGAGAACAAGTTACCCGCAGGCACCTCTTCCATTGGAAGAATATCTGTGATTTCTTGTACACCAAGACGCTTCACTGTAACATTCTGTTTCATCCCCACAAGCCTGATAGTCTGACCGGATTTTACGGTACCTGAGAAGATTCTTCCAATTAGGGTAGGTCTCTTGCTCTTTGGATCAACGAATATCTTTGTAATCATTCCGAGTAGTGGACCTTTTGGATCGCACTCAAGTAATGCTTTACCTTCTTCGCTTTCGGGATCTCCTTTCCAAATCCGTGGTATCTTATATTTCTGAGCTGTTTTGGGATCAGGAAGATGTTTGACAATCATCTCAAGAAGTGCATCATCAAGAGGTAGGTTTTCTCTCAACCATTTTTCATCACCCTCATTATACTTCTCAAAGACAACAACAGGTTTGATATCTTTCTTCTCAAGGGTCTTCATGGTGAAAGCCCAACCAGTCTTTGCACTACCAATGGCAACACTACCATCTTGAAAACTAACACGCCAATCTTTTGCGTATTCAGGAGGAGCTACTTTCCTAATTAGCTCGTTCACTTTTGCAATAATTATGTCAATTCTCTCGTAGACTTTCTTTGGAGGAAGTTTGAGCTCGTTTATCAATCTGTCAACTTTGTTGATGAAAAGGACTGGCTTGCAAGCTTCACCGCCAACTGCAAGTCGAATATTTGTTTCAGTCTGAGTCATAACACCTTCCAATGCATCAACAAGAATAACTGCACCATCGCTAGCTCGAAGTGCTCTTGATACTTCACCTGTGAAAGACAAGTGACCAGGGGTGTCTGAAAGCTGTACGAGATATTCCTCACCATCAACTTCGAAGTTAAGAAGAACAACAGAGGTGAAGATTGTAATACCACGTTCCTGCTCTTCCTCATCACTATCTGTCATGAGTGCCTGTCCTGCTGCAGCATCACTCATTAGACCAGCTCTTCGCATGAGATAGTCAGTGGTCGTTGTTTTGCCATGGTCGATATGAGCACTGATACTTATGATACGTTTATGTTCATAGTCATCTGATTTGATCAGTCGCTTGATTGCATCGGGGTCTTTTATTTTGACCATTCTATTCACTCTCTAATTTACTAGGATTATCTGACCCCAACTTACGAAGTTAACACGAGAGAACTCGGTCGGGGTCACCGATAGCCGCATCGGTGGCTTGCGCGTCAGCTCCAAATGTTGTTTAAAAGATTTCCGTCAGAGGAGCTATTTTGTTGCAACTACTACCATTCGTTCAGAATTAGCTGTATATGGCATTCTTGGGAGCTTATTCTGTCCATAGAAATCAATTTTTGAGAAGCCCACTTCTTCCACAAGTTCTCTTATTTCTAGTGCGGTATACATACGAATGTCGTTATTGGCTAGTGCATCCTGATTGGCAAGTACGATTCTATTATTTTCTACATCAATAAAAGTTGCAGGTCTGCCTCTTAGGACTCCAGACGGAGCATCAAGAAAGTGTGGTTCGCTAAGAAGATATCCGCCATCAATTTGAGACCAAGTCTTCTTGAACCGAGGTATCCTGTAAGGATTCATAAGATCTAAGAGAAGCTTTCCTTCATCACGAAGAGCATCCAGTGTTCCTTTCAGAACGCGTTTGTTTTCCTCATGGTTAAAGAAACCAAAACTGTGACTCAAGAGAACCGCAGCATTGAATCTATGTTCAAAATCAATCTCACGCATGTCACTTGTATAGAAATTAACGTCAACATCTTCATCCTTAGCCAAATTTTCAGCGAAAGATATGAGAGTCTTTGATAGGTCAAATCCAGACACTTGGAGACCCTGCTTTGCAAAAAGGACACTATGTTCTCCAGCACCGCATGCTATATCAAGAATCTCATCATCTTTTTCTAGACAGAGAACTTCAATACAGAAGTTGACTATCATCTCATCATAGTGCTTTATAGCTGGAAGAGACCTACGATGTTTTACTCTAAATAACTCAGCCCAGAATTCATCCCAGCCAAGTTCTACTTTCTCCATGGGAATCAAATCCATCAGAAATAGGATTTATTCATGATATGAAGATTGTTATCCCTAACGAATTGAAAAATAACTGTAAAAGGACAGGTACCAAAGTTCTGTATATCGTCGCCGGGAGGGGACGCAGATACGAGCAGAAACTGCTCATAATTAGCAGAGAATCTGGCAACCTGTCTTGTCTATTCTTTTGAAGATATACCTATAAATCTATACTTTACTGCTAAAACTGTTAAACCTTTCTAAAAATCGTTAATATTGATTTCTTATCTAAATTCCGATTTTTCGCAATCAAAAACACAAAAAAAATTAGTGGTAGCCCCGCCAGGACTCGAACCTGGGTCAAGGGGAGTTCCTATCAGAGAACCGAAAAAGCTCAATGATACCAGAACCCCTCATGATGGACCGCTACACCACGGGGCTATTTCATTTTGTGAAATCCATATTGGGTGTGCGTCGCGGTGCTTGGAATCTCTAATTACCTTTTCGCTTGAAAACACCTATCTACTAGAAGATTGCTAGTATTAATTAGGGAACTGTTCCGAAGTCAGGTGGAAATAAATGCCATTCTGGTCAGACTTGACACAAAAACATTTCAGAGATATTTCAAAGAACACACGAGTAGCTGTGTTGGTGACAGGGGCACTTGAGGCACACGGACATCATCTACCCCTTGGTACCGATACGATTTTGCCTTGGAGTCTAGCAAAGGGGATTGCAGAAAAGACAAGAGCACTAGTACTTCCGCCAATTCCATTTGGTGATAGTTGGGTATTCAATCAGTTTGCTGGTACAATATCAGTTAAGCCATCGAGTCTAGTTGATCTATACATCAGCATAATGAAAGGTGTATTCAAGCAACGGTTCACCTATTTAGTGGTACTGAATGGTCATGGAGGAAACTCAGCACATATTGAAACAGCAGCAAAGGCTGCTACAAAGCGAGGTGAACGTGTCGTCATCATAGTAAATTGGTGGAGGGATTTGGCTGGAGATGTGAGAGAAGAGATTTTAGAGACCCCCATGGGTCATGCTGCAGAGGATGAAACTTCTGAAGTCATGCATATATCACCTAATCTAGTTGACATGGACAGTGTAATTGCTAGAAGGAATGTGCAAAAGTTCAGAATCATATCAGCACATTATAGAGCAGACCTCTATCAGGATGCCGTATATGGAGATCCTGCAAAGGCCAGACCTGAGAAAGGTAAGGCAATAATGGAACAAGCTGAGAGTGAATTGATTGAACTAATTGAAGAACTCGAACGAGGAAAACTACCGTTCAGTTCTATAACTTAGATACCAACTTTAAATACTAAGGCGTCACGTAAGATACGTTGGAACATTCGCAGAAGGTTTTTTCCCTCTGTAGCGATTGTTGCGAAAATAGGATATTCTTCAAAATCAAGCATTTGAGACATGTACTCAATGGGTAAGGCATTCGGTAAATCTCTTTTGTTGAATGCCACCACAATTGGCAGTGTGGAAACACGGTCAGTTCCCAATGCAATTCTGAGCTCCTCAATGGATGCAAGATTCTCATTCATTGCTTCAGGTCTGGAATCAGCCATGAAGATGATTCCGTCTGCATCACGTAACACGGAAATCCTAGCTCTTGCATGTCTTCGTTGGCCAGCAACGGTGAATACATCAAAAACAATCCTTTCACTTGCAGTCACTGGCACGAAGTCGAAAAATGTGGTTCTTCCAAGTTCGTCAGCAATTTCTACAATTTTACCTTTAGAGAGAGACCTCACATTGGCAAACAACCAACGAAGGGCGGTTGTCTTTCCAGATAATGACGGCCCATAGAATACAATCTTGATATGCACTCTACCTCGATTATCTCTCTTCAGTAGTTTGCCAGGCACTATCTCAGAAGTGGTGACATCAGAAATCTTTGCTTCTTTTGCGAGTAATGCAGTCTCATTATGATTTACTCGAAGTTCAGCGGATGATGCAAAAAGTGTACCTTCGGGTTGAACCTCAAGAATTTCCTTACTTTCAGCAGGTTTTAACTCTGATTCAGATTCTGAAGGTGTGGCTTTTTTTATGGAGGGCTCTGCCTTATCATCTTTCTTTTCTTCCTCCTTTTTGGAGCCTCTTATTCGGGTGAGTATCCTTCGAAATGCAGACAAGCCTCTCTCCGACTTTTGAAACTGATTACAACGACTTAAACTTTAGGGGGTTGTATTCGTATTGTTTATCAGAGTGAAAATATGGGAAATTGCTTATGATATTGGATATTGATCAGAACCAGATTGACCTGCTATTTCCCACATTGAAGAGTATGATTTATCTAAATAATGCATCAATTGGTATTCCCCCTCATGCAACGATAAAGGCGATGAACGATTACCTTCATAATAGAGAATGTGCAATTGGGGACTTCAAAGAAACTCTGGAACTACTAAATTCGATACGTAGAAATCTTTCATTATTGTTGGGAGGAAAGGAAGAGAATTTTGGGCTAGTACCAAACACATCAACAGGAGTCAATATCTTCGCACATGGTATAGAATATCCAGAAGGCTCTAACATTGTGATATGTGACCTTGAGTTCCCTGCAAATTATATACCATGGCAAAATGTTGCAAGAATATATGGTGTAGAACTGAGAGTTTTGAGATCAGAAGACGGAGCTGTTCCCACAGAGTCCTTTGCAGAAATGATTGATGAAAATACTCGTGTAGTTGGAGTTAGTCATGTACAATTTGCATCAGGATTCCGCAACGATTTGAAATCGTTATCACAGGTTGTTCATGAAAATGGAGGCTATCTGTTCGCAGATATAATCCAAGCTGCAGGTTGTGTGGATATTGACCTGCCAAAAATGGGAGTTGACTTTGCTTCAGCACAGGCGGCAAAATGGTTGATCGGACCAATCGGAGCTGGTTTCGTTTACGTTGATAAAAGAATCATTGATGAGGTCGATACAAGATTTCTTGGATGGTGGGGAGTAAAGGACCTACATGAGTTCGGGTATTTCCAGAGAGAACCTCTGGAGAATGCAACAAAGTTTGAAGTTGGGTCCCCAGCTATGGTTGCTTATGTAGGATTCAACAAATCTCTTGAAACCTTGCTTAGTTTTAAACCACAAACTAGAGAAGGAACAGCAATGGCAGTTGCAAACTATCTAAGAGAATGTCTTCAGGAAGTAGATATACCGGTCTATGACTTTGGTCCTGAACACAATTCGGCTATTGTATCCTGCGCACCAGCGAATATTGAAGAATTATATGAAAAGATGAAGAAATCTAAAATTCATTGTTCTGTACGAAATGAACGTTTGCGGGTATCACCGCACTTCTATAATTCAATAAATGAAATCGACTTAATAATGCAACTAATGAAGTGATATTATGTTTGAGAGAATAACCGATAGCATTTATGTTCGAGTGAGTAATAGTTTTGATTCCAATATTGGTTTTATTGAGAGTGGGGATAGTCGTGTACTGATTGATACAGGGACTGGTATGTATATGCATCAAATCGAGAAAGACTTGGCTAATCTCGATGTCAAAGTCACAGACTTAACAAACATAGTACTTACGCATTGTCATATAGACCATATCGGAGGTGTCGAACCAATTCTGAAAGAAGCCACTCCGAAAATACACTTACATAAAGACGAAGCTGAAAAGATTAATGTGGGAAACACAGGAGCCACACTAGCTGATACTTTTGGTCACGATTTGCCTCCACTGAATATAGAAGGCATTCTAACTGAAGGGGATGTATTAGAATTTGGCGAGGTCAAAATGAGGACTCTTCATACTCCTGGACACTCAGCAGGAAGTTGCTGTTTCTATATTGAACAGGACTCTCTCATGTTCACAGGAGACACAATGTTCTCTGGGGGGAGCTTTGGAAGGGTTGACTTTCCTGAAGGGGATGCAGCGAAGCTAGTAAAAAGTCTAAAGAGATTATCAGAAATTGAATTCCAAATTGCGATTCCGGGACATATGGGAATTGTAAGACAGAATGCACAACGTTCAGCATTGTCATCATATACAATGGCTAAGAACTGGTTTAGGGTGTAGAAATCACGCCAAGTAGCTCTTCTGGCGTCAGTGGGGTTTCGGAATCTCTCTCATCCTCAGCATCCATGTACTTTGATTCGATTGCCTTAATGAGTGCATAAACTGTTTCACTAACGGGAGTTTCAATTCCAAGTTCCTGTCCGATTCGAATCACTTCACCAGTTATTGAATCAATCTCAGTTTTCTTTCTCGCAAGAATATCTTGCAGCATCGAATTGATATTTTCAGATGTTGCCTTAGCTGTACCCAGTGTGTACCTAATAGGATTCTCTGTTGTAAGAGAGATATTCAATGCGTCAGCAACTCTTGCAGTTTCTTGAACAAGACGTACAACTAGATCACGAAGGACCAGATTGGAATATACGTCACCGTTTTTCATTCCAGTAAGTGCACCAATAGGATTGATTCCACAATTAACAACGGTTTTAGTCCATACAACTCCATCAATGTTGTCTGAAGACCTAACATTGAATCCAGCTTCTTTGAGTATATTCACAATACTCTCAACCGATTCGTGATTTTCAGGATAATGAGTTCCAACCTCTGTCAGACCATCACCAGTTATTGTAACTTCTCCAGATCTTGTTATTAGAGCACCCATGCAGGTTGTGGCTCGTAATACTTTGGTTGTGTTGAGAGCTTTTGCAACAAGTTTCTCTGTACCTATACCATTCTGGATGATTAATACAAAAGCACCAGATTTTACAAGATGTTCAATCTTTTTTGCAGCTTTGATAGTATCATAGGTCTTTGTTGTTATGAATACAGCATCTGCTTTTGTGATTGAAGAGGGATTGGACACTGCATCTATTTTAACTGTAAATTCACCTAGAACACCCTTTACCTTGAGTCCGTCTTTCTGTATTGCGGTCACATGAGAAGGACGACCAACAAGAGTCACCAATCCCGGATTGTATTTTTCTATGAGACCACCATAAAGACTACCGATGGCTCCAGAACCCATTACAACTATTTTCATTGTTTCGCCTCCTTTAACCCCTTCAATCCAGTTGCACCTTTTGCTGCAAGATTAGCAATCATAATCTCAAGTGCTGATTGTATAGTCTTCTCATTATCAAAATCACTAACAAGTCGTTCCAGTTTCGTCCTAGGCCAATCATGCATCTCCCAAACATATTCCACCATAAGGGGCATCGCACGAATGATATTATCAATAATAGTTATGTTTGAAAAAATAGAAGTTCGACTGATTGGATTAAGATCTATAGTCACCACAAACTTGCCAATCTTCCTCAGTGCTTGAGTTCTATCACCATCCTCCAATGGAACAAGAACTAGATCAGCTTTAGCGATTCCTTCAGAGTCCACCTTTCTTCGGTTGTGGCTTAATTCAGGTATAGTTTCTGAGGGTCTATCATGTGTTCCTAGGACTCGTGTTGCACCAGCTTCTTGTAATGCAGCCAGTATCGCAGTTTCCCGTTCAGGACGATAATAAAAAAGGTTGATTTCTAATTCAGCCCCTGTTATTTCATGGAGTTCAATCAATTCATTGGGAACTAATGAACATACATTTCCATTTACACTGATCACAGGATGTTTTGCAATCAACAAGGCTGCAGCCGCAGCACGAATTGCAGTCTTTGCTTCCTCAGTAGTTTCTTCTCCAATGAAATAATCAAAAGCTTCTCCTCTACCATGAGCTAAGAGACCGGCTGTAGCTACTATATCCTTTTCATGACCATCTATAATTCGATCCCTGATATCAAGAGAGACCTTTCGCGGATGATTATCTGGCACTATTATTTTGGTCATGATATGACTCGGCCTCCTCTTTCCGATATTTTTGTCACAAGGAGTTCATTGGGTTTCCAACCCTTGAGGAGAATTTCCGATACTTGGTCCTTTTCATCTTGCTGGCAAAGGCAGAATAGTGAATCTCCAAGCATGACCATACTTGACATACCAAGACTTTGTTGATCAATTTCATCAAGAGCATTAGATATACGTGGAGTCATTAGTCCAATAGATTTTGAAAATGTACGAGAACTTTTCACGAGGTTTTCTAGAGAAGGTGTACCTCTTCTAAGTTCCTTAAGTAGTGATCCGGCAAATTGGTTTATGTTGGTTCTCTTTGTTGGGTTTGTTAGCACTTCTTTTGTTTCTAGTCCAGTTGCTCCTGCTAGTACCACTATTGTATCAGACGGGTAGCTGAGAGGAATTGTTTCACCAATGCCTGGTGCACCAGGATGGGTACGAATTTCAACACCCCCAGAGAACTGAGCAATTACATCTCCAAGTCCAGCGTGATTTTTCACTTCAGCATAATGAGCAATTTGTGCTGCTTTGATAGTATCCAAGTTGTCTTCAAGAATAGTTGATGCTGCTAGAGCAGTTCCTAAAGCCCCAGCTCCGGAAGCCCCAAAACCGACTCCTATAGGAAGCTCGGAAACATGGGCGACTTCTGCTTTTAGTTTTATATCATGTAAATCAGTCAATCTGCGAATCACCGTTTCTGTCACTGGAGCCTCTATTTTGATTCCATTGTATGTCGTTTTGATGTCAACGCGGTTATTTTCGAACAGAGCAACAGTCGTCTTGGTCCCTGCTTGAATTGAGAATCCTGCTCCTGTCGAGCCTCGATAGAGGATATCCTCATGGTCATCATGGATTCGAAAAATACCAGTGATGTGGCCTGGGACAAAAGCATCTGCAGTTCCCACTAATGAACTCAATTTGCTCTTCATATGATTCTCTCACACAGCACAGTATAAATATAACCATTACATTTTCGCTTCTAATGGTATGCGTATATATATTATATACAATAGAGAGGTCATAAATCATTCGCGTAAAGGTACAAGACGGGTGTATTGTTTGACGCGAGGATCATCAGAGGGAGGTGCAGGATATGCCCAACGTGCATCAATGTCTCGACCACTGAGGTCATAGACTCTGAAACTGCCAGATGACCACGTTAAGGGACTAAATCCAAGTAGTAGAGTTTGAGTCCGCCAGCTACCAACCACGATGTGTCTATTCATGTCAGCTGTAGGAACGACTAGAAAGACATTTGAAAGCTCCATGAGCAGAGAGGTGCTAATTCGATAGAAGAAGCTGTATGTCTTTCTGTGTTCTTCTGTACCTTGAATACGCAGGTCGTTCAAGTACCTATGGATAGTTTCATCATGAACTTGCGGATCCATTATGTCAGAGAGTTCTTCTACATCAACTGTGATGGCTGTTTCAAAATAATAGGCAAGAGGAAACTCAGTAATGTGAAATATGACCCATTTGTCCTTTGTTATAGTCTGATATAGATGTTGAAAGATATGTTGTTTAGAATAAAGCATAGAAGGATCCAGTTTCGCTGGTTCAAAGTTATCAGACTCCTCCGCGACTACCAATCTAAAGATGTCATCCAGCATGTCCCCATCATAACCAATGCGAACAATATGGTAAGGTTTGTCATCTGATTGTCTCTCAAGTTGACCAATAGAAATCAAATACTCATTCAAATCTCGTGTGAAGGTGTCAACCTCTTCATCACTATCTGTTACAAACATGGACTGTGAGGGAGTTCCAAAAGCGGAAAGCACTTTCTCGTATGCGTTATAACGAGCTTCCTTTTCAGAATCCACTCTTATAATCGCCTCCTTGCAACGAGATAGCAACCCAAACCATCCACACTCACATTATATTCAGTTATTGTCGTTCCTGACTATACATCCAACAATATAACATCTATTGATACATAGAACGGTTTTTACACTAGTTGAGCTGTCCTATGCAAAACCGATGAATAAACTGGGCACATATATTCTTTCCTAAGTGATTGAATTTGGTTTCATCAATACAAATAACACTCTTCGAATAGATTATCAAGGATTGTTGTGCTTTTTGAAGTAGGTGTGAAATAGTGAAACATACATCCAAGCTCATCATTGGCAGTTCAAGTAAACTTTTGGATGGTAAATCAATAGCACTCTGTATCACTGGAAGTGTAGCAGCTGTAGAAACAGTAGCATTATCACGATTATTGATGCGACATGGAGCAGAAGTATACGTAGTAATGAGTGCAGCAAGCCAAAAGATCGTGCATCCACACCTCTTGGAATGGGCAACAGGCAACCCAGTGATTACTGAGTTGACCGGTCAGATTGAACACATAACACTTGCAGGAAAACATGATGAGCATGTGGATTTGGTTATGGTTGCACCATCAACTGCTAACACTGTTAGTAAAATTGCTTGCGGAATTGATGACACGCCCGTTACTACAACAGTTTCATCAGCCATCGGAGCATCGATTCCAGTATTTATCGTACCAGCCATGCACGAATCAATGTATGATCATCCCAGTGTAAAGGATAATATCAGCAAGCTTGTGAAAATCGGAGTACACGTAATGGAACCAAGGATGGAAGAAGCAAAGGCTAAGATACCAACGCCCGAGGTAATTGTGGAAGAAGTGCTTGGCATCCTCGGACCGAAAGATATGGTAGGAAGACATTTTGTAATCACAGCAGGACCTACTAGAGGCTGGTTTGATAGAGTCCGATTCATAACCAATCCAGCCACCGGTAAGATGGGGATAGCTCTCTCCAAAGAACTTCTTGGAAGAGGAGCCAATGTGACTCTAATCTTAGGACCTACTAGTGAGAAAGCACCTCATACCGCAGACGTGATTCCTGTAGAAACTACCCATGAGATGTTCAGCAAAGTCATGGAAACACTTGAATCCAAAGATTTGACAGCATTCATTTCAACGGCAGCAGTCCTAGATTATGAACCCGAAGAGAAAGAAGACAGGAAACGACCATCAGGTAAAGCCTATAGTGTCGACCTTGTCCCAACTCCAAAGATAATTGAAGAGGTTAGAAAGAAGTACAAGACTTTGCCAGTAATTGGGTTCAAGGTAGAATCAGGTGTTTCTGATGAGGAGTTGGAAGAAAGAGCACGAGCAAAAATCAAGAATGGAATATGTAATCTCGTCATCGCAAATGATGCTAGCAGAAAGGGAGTGGCTTTTGGGACAGATACGAATGAGGTACTCATCGTAGGAGAGAATGAGTATTTGAAACATGTACCTTTATCGCCCAAGAGAGAGATAGCGAGAGCTATTGCTGATTCTATTGCAGAGCTGCTGAAATGATAGGCCAGTTGAACTGATTATAGAATCTCAATCAAACTATCAGCCATTCGTTTCATATCTACAAATATTAGACCAAGCTGTGCATCAGCTTTCGCAAGCACGAGAAGAAGAGCACTATCACCAACAGAGGTCATCAATGTGAATCCTTTGTCACCTTTCACATAAATCTCCATGAGTGTACCACGGTCAAGTTCTTTTGTTGCCTTCTCACCTAGTGACAGCATTGCTGCACTAATAGCGGCTACTCTATCATGTTCACTCTCAGGAAGTGCTGATGAAATCATTAGTCCATCTAAGGACACAAGAGCCGCACCTTCAACACCTGGCACAGTTTCAAAATCTCGGATTGCCGAATTAATACGATCCACACGGCTAGACATGAGAACAACCTCAGTTGTGTTTACTCGTTGATTTGAGTTCGTGTAGGTCTATAAAGGCTTCGTGTATTATGACATGAAAAACTACTTCAATTGCGCATTTCATTCTACACCAAAGAACTCGCCTACATCAATCCGCTCATCTTCTTCTTTTCTCCGCTTTCGTTTAGCTTCTTCTTCCTTTTCTTTCCTCTTCCTTTCTTCCTTGCTGAGTCGTCTATAGTCCTGGAATCTTTTCTTTTTCTTACGTTCGTAGAGAGGCTCACCACGCTTTCGCTTCCTATAAGCCCATCCAGTAAAGGCTATACCAACAATTACTCCCACTATAGCTATGGCAATCCAAGGAGAGGGCCGAATATAGAGAAAATCAGACAATACAAGATCCAAGGTGTCATAGCCATCCTTTTGTGCGTTGACACGAATGTCGAGAATTCCTTCATGAGAAGAAGTCCACATCTCATCAAGAACGAGGGTATAGAATCCAGAACCGGATTCTGTCACAATGATTTCTGTTTCATTGATCCATACCTGAACACTTGCACCAGAAACGCCATTTCCTATGAGGTCCGTTAACTCCAATGTTATTATTACACGATCCCCAGCCCATATTATCTCCTGATTCTTTTGGATATTATCAATTCTGAGCATTGGAGCATCATACCATGATATGACGTTCTGAATGAGGTTTTCTTCTTCCGTTTCGTCCGGAATAACAGTTGTAGCAGCGATTTTACCGGACCCTTTTACACGTGCGATGAAAACAGGATTGCCTTCTGATTCTGCTAATACAGATATATTAGCACCAACTTGGGCAAAGCTTCCAGACAAACTCCCTGTTAATGCGAGTGTATTTGGGCTGGTTAACAGTGGATGAGTTGTGTCTACTATGGTGATTGGACCAGAGGGAGATGTTGTCAGAAATTCAAAACCCCAAGGAAGACTGGAAATATCACTGTTCATACCAAGTAGTACAATACAACCTCCTGTATCAACATAATCATCCAAAAACATTAGGTAATCAGCGAGTGAACCGGCAATGTTGTCAATAGTGTCGGGTTCAACTACAAGCAAGCGTCTCAAATCGAGAGACTCAAACATCTCAGAGATATTGTTGGTCGAGTAGTAATCATAGTCGATACCAAGTGTATCATAAATGCTAGATAGGTAATCTGTTGTTCCAAGACCAACGACGGCGGGGAAACCACGATTAGGAGTATGCGTACCAAAGTCTGTTTCCGACGGGTCTATAGAAGCAATTCGTGGATGAGAGGATTCAACATAGAGTTTGATGCTAGGGTCTCCAAATACTATCTGTTGATTTGCATAATCATTAACATTCGTACCACCCGGTAAAGTATACACATATGATAGAGCTCTTAGACCGTAGTTTAGAGACTGACCAGTTGTGTTGCCAGCAACAAGACTCTCAACGAGTAGTACTGAAAGCATTCCTGCAGGTCTGAAATAGACAGTTCTAGGAGCAGCAGTCACCGCTACTGCACCATGTTCCATGAGCATTGTTGGAAGTCTGCTTCCACCAAGAAGACATGCAGTAAGGATAACTAATGGCGAACCAAGATTTTGAATCTCAGCTTCCAAATCATCTGTTGTCTTTAATACATGAATTCTGTTCTCAGCTTGGAATTGGACAGGATTAACAATTCCATCTCCATTATAATCAACGGTGGATTCATTCTCGAAGCCATAAGCAGCATCAAGACTTCTCAAGGAGAATATACCAGGACCCTCTGGTCTTTGGGGAGGATCTGTAGGATACATTGTAAGGGTTCCATGAGTACTCATGGTCCAGAAACCAACTTGTGATGCGAGAGATGCGAATACCTCATTTTCTCCGACATGTCGTACAATGTCGAACCCATATCCATCAAGTGGAGTGGATGTATCAGTCATTTGATATAGAGTCCTTGTATTGAAGAAAGAGTCAGTAATAGGAGTACCATGTGTATAAGCATACATTGTCAATAATGCATCATTGTGATTCTCAGCAATAAGATACAGAAATCTATGTAGAATAGCTTTGTTAACCATAAAAGACGCCATTGAGGATTTTTCAGCTGGTATACGACCTGTATTAAATGAACCAATAATAGACCTGTCAAAACTCACTTTAATGAGATCAGTTGGAGACAGAATTACTACAGATTGAGTAATGGAATCATTATAGGCACCTCGTGCAACTAGAAAATCATGAAATGCATTAAACGAATTCATCATTGAATACATATTTGGTATTCTTTCATCATACCAACCATTTTCGGTACGTGTTGTGTATTGATTTGTGATGAATACTTCAATCTCAGGACCGATTTTATACGGAGCCCAAGTCTCTTCAGCATATGTTGTAAGCAGGTTATTTTCACCAGTCATAGAGAACACAGGAGCACCATGAAACGCTCCAGAGAGTGCTGCAACTGAGAAAAGTTCATCGTTATTACCTCGAGGTATTGTAAGAATGACGTCTTTGCTGTGCGAAGCTGTTTGTATCATATTTGTCAAGCCTTGGTAAGTACTAATGTTAGAGAGTGCAACCAAGGAAGAGAGTTCTCCCTCCAATCCGGGAGCATGAATATCCTGAGGGTCCACAAGGATACCTATTGAACTTCCAAGTCTAGAGATTGCCCATTCAGTTGCTTCAGGAATGTTATTGGAGTTGACATATAGGAGGGGAACATTCAGAAGTGAAGCAAGCACTGCACCATTAGCTGCTGATTCGAAGTATCCATCAATATTACTTGGCAGGGTAGAAATGCTCCACTCAACATCTACATTATTATCCTCTGCTTCTGGATTCATCCAAGATGCAGTGAATGTCCATGAACCTTGAATGGGATAAGGAATTGCAATTTTCTTTTTCCCAGCGCCAGATAGGAGACTCTCTGCTGGATCCCATTGCACCATTCGACCAGACGGATCAATGAGAGCAGGATTAACGATTGTCCCTGCATTATCCCAAGAAGCACTCACATTGAGCCATTTTGCATTTCCAGGAACATCGATATTCTGAGTGAAACCCGGATGGTAAGTTATCTCACATTCAACCTCTAAACTTCCAGATACAGGGATGGAGGGAGTCAATCGAAGTGTATATTCACCTTGAGCTGTTACAGGCAACCAAAAATTCAATGGAATAGGACCATATGTTGTACCTCTTTCATGAACAACCCTACTATAGACAGAGTAGTCAACTGGGTTTCCATTCGGATCATATAATGTATGAGTCATCACT
Organism: uncultured archaeon; assembly: GCA_964610875.1. Lineage (GTDB taxonomy): Archaea > Asgardarchaeota > Thorarchaeia > Thorarchaeales > Thorarchaeaceae > CAZSWP01. Next base: position 106,624 of record CAZSWP010000001.1, on the reverse strand, counting down.
ACTCCTGAGGAACTTGGCCAATCAGCAAACCCTTCAATCCACCCAGCACCTACAGGAGGAGTAAATGTGATTTCAAAGGGCCCAACGCCACTGAATGTATTCGTTTCAGAAAGTGGTGCTACAGAGGGGCTACTGAACGCGTGTAATGCTGAACCAGTAATTGTTGCAGGAACTGAAAATGAATCTTGAGCTAAAGACAAAACTACAATATCGCTTGAAGACCAATCATTGACGGCTATTTTAGCGGCAACTTCTGCAGAGGTTTCGCCAGAGATTTGAGGATACACTTTAGAACCAAGTGTTTTTTGCAAACTCGAAATCTCGGATGCCGAATAATCTCCTATGGCAACTACCTGAAACACTCCACCATCAGGCTCCAAATATTCTCGCCAATCTGCGAGAAGATAATCCATGCTATCATCCCAACTACTGTACATCAATGGTGATAGAATTTGATTTCCATTATGATAGAAGACAGATGTGGGTACTGCAGCCATATAGGAGAATTCATCCAAATAAGAAGTAGGATCAGGAGATACCAAAGTCACCTTTGACAAGGGAGTTGGATCATCAGAAAATTGGCTTGGAATACTAGTATTATGATTATCATGGTATGTATAGTCAATCGACTCTACAGGTGATGATACTATAATGAAAATAGGTGACACTATAATAGCAATTAAGATCAGACCTGTGCATCTATCTGTCACACTCAAATGAAGGCATCTCCTATAGGATAGCCTTCCTTACAATGCTTACCAAATATGGTTTTCCTGCATCAAGGGATGCTGCAGATTATAGATGACATCTAGTCAACATCTTGGAATTCAAGCAGATCCTCATCGAAATCGTCGTCATCATCATCTTCCTCTTCCTCTTCAGGAAGAGCATCACGAATATCATCAATGACTCGTCTGAGTCGACGACGTGTTGCTTTGGGAATATCCCACATCTTTTGCTCTGCTCTATCAACTACTTCTCTTGCGATGTCGTAGATTTCAGCTTCCAAATAGCACTGTGCCGCCTCAGTGAATGATTCAGCAGCTTTCCTCTGATTACCTTTCATCTCAGCAATATCGCCTATCAAAGAGAGTGCATCAGCTATACCTGCTTTGTCATCAATATCTCGATAAATTTTTAGGGCTTTCTTGAAGGTTTTATCAGCATTCTCCCAGTCTTCTTTGTCAGCGTAAGCATTTCCCATATCCATAATGGTGCTTGCCACACCTTGCTGATTGTCAGCCTTTTTATATGCTGTCTGCGCTTCTTTAAAGAGCTCCATTGCATCATCAAATCCACCCTTGCCAAGTGTGGCAAGAGCTAGACCATATGTTGTATCTGCTACGCCATCCTCATTCGATTGTTTTTCAAATAACTTCACAGCTGACTGAAGAGTTGCTATTGCGTCATCCCAATTCTCAAGATTGATTTGTGCCACACCTAAATTATACATGGTATCACAGATACCAAGCTCATCATCTAATTCTCGATATATCTCAAGGGACTTTTCGAAACACTCGAGTGCTTCCTCAAATTCAGCCACGGCCATGTAGATGTTGCCAGCTGCATTGTATATCTTTGCTGAGATCTCATCTTCACCAGCTTCTTTTGCCGCTACGGCCTGTTCAATCAGTTCCGTAGGGTCCATATCTTCAATCGAATCTTCTTCATTACTCAAATGTGGCACCTCCACAGATAGTGGCGTTTGTGTTCGTCCTGCTTTTGATTCTTTCTGCATAGGCTTTATTTTCTCATAATGAGAACGGGATTTTCAAGTAGCGGTTTAATTGAATCATCTACATCAAACTGTTCATCGCCGACTTGGACGGTCAGGAGTTTACGTAGTTCAAATCGACGCAAATAGCCCACAGCTTGTTCACGAGTGACTCTCAGGTCTTCCATTAATTTACTAAGACCATCTTTTTGACCGCTGTATTCTGAAAATCTATCAAATACGGAACTCCATTGCATCATGGACAGATATAGAAGAGTTCTGAGCATACGATCGACATTCTCACCAGTCTTCGCAGAAACAGGGATTACTGGCAGTCCAACTATGAACCTCATATTATCTCGAAGTTGGTCCACAGGACGCGCATCATCAAGATCTTGCTTGTTAGCTGCAACTACACAGGGAACACCTGGAAGGAAGAAGGCAATCTCCCTAAAGAACATCTTAGCACGTGCATCTGATTCCTTATCAACGGAATCTACTACAAAAATTATTCCATCAGCACCAGAGCTAAGAATTTTACGCATTGTTCTAAACCTGAGTAAACCTGGAGTACCGAATAGGTACACATTCAGTCCATCTCTTTTGGCTACACCGTGATCCATTGCGATAGTAGTACCACTTCTTTCTACATTGATACATTGACCATTCGTAATATGATGTATCATCAAACTTTTTCCAGCTTCATAAGGTCCAGTCACGACGATTTTAATCACGGCGACCTCCTGTTTGTGTGTGGTTTTATGACAGGGGCTATTCATATTAAAGTTAGTGAGCTGATACTCCCCTGCAGAATATATTGCGCTATTTGTCATAGACCTATTTTGATTCTTCCTCGCTAGAATTAGACAATTGCCGATATGATGTTAGTTATTCGTACGAATGACGTACTCGATGGAAGAATTAATATCGGCAAAACACGAATTATTTCATGATAGTATAATAGGAGCGAAAATAGGATGGCTGAAATCAAACAAGCAGTGAAGAATGACTTTTGGTTATTCCATGATGTCGAAGAAAAAGAGATTGTAGAACTCAGAAAATTCATAGATCCTGAGATCGATTTGAAATGTCTCGAGAATATCGATAGGTTGTTTCACAAGCTGAATCATCTTCTGGAATAATCCAAAGAATAAGTCCAGAATTCACTTCTTATCATGAAGAAGACCGGCTGCTTGCGGCAGCTCTTCTCAGTTATCTCCCGTTGCGGTTTTTGATAAGCATCATCGAAATTCGGTCTCAATATACTGAACATCATCTGCAAGTTTTGCTGATGAGATATCGGCGGATTTTGAAGCTTGGCCAACAATCCAGCTGGATAATCCATAACTCTCAAGTTTTGCCATGAAAGCATCTACTTTATTGGGGGGTAAGAGGATCAACATTCCACCAGCAGTTTCGGCACCCCAGCCCTGCTTCAGTTTGTGACCGAAGAACTCAGCAAGTTCTAGAGTCCCACTAATAGCAGGTAGAGAATCTATAGTTATGTCAACATCACTTAGAGTTGCAATATTGCTAGCGTGACCAAGTAATCCAAATCCTGTGATGTCAGTCGCAGCATGAACCCCAATTTCATTCATTGCCTTCGCAACTTCCAAATTGCTGGTTGTCATAATTTTCACAGCAATTTCCTGCATTTTCACAAGTTCCGCTTCATTGAAATTTTTAAGCAAGCTATCGCGTTTTTCATCTTTCAAATCACGGTAGGAACGCATCGCAGGTTGGATACCTAGTGGTTTGGTTAGTATTGCAATATCACCAGGTTTGGCACCTGATGAATACACAATATTACTAGGATGTGTGATTCCTAAACAGATACCACCAAAGACAGGACAAGGATTCCGAATGGTTTGGCCACCAGTTACCCTTGAATCAAGATTTGACATGAACATAGACATTCCTCTCAAGATATCAATGGCAATTTCTTCCGGCATTTCTTTAGGATAGCCCAGAAAAGCTTGCAGGGATAATATCTTGGTCGCACCCATTGCAAAGACATCATTTGTGGCATTACAAGCGATGATTTTTCCCTGGATAAGGGGATCATCATGAATAGGTGTGAAGATGTCAACATTCTCTACTAGAGCTATTTGGTCATCAACGATGCTAACAACGGCATCATCGCCAACCAAGTCCTTACAGGTTGTATCTTTTGGTAAGAGGTCAGCCCTTTGGAGTAGGTGGATCAGGTCATCCCGCTTTATCTTGACACTTCAGCCGTGAGTTCTAACCATTGCAGTCAATCTTACTTCAGGCACTTGATTGATCAATCCTCCATATGTTTGCTTTAACATAAAATCACTCACTATAGAAGATATTGGTCCACCTTAGACTCAACAACATACAGTTCACAAATCTTATAGGAACTGTCGAGAGGTTTCTTATTACTAATCGGAGAGATGTACTGTGGAATTAAAGAAGATCGCTGAGAATATATATGAGATACCTAAGAACACAAAATCATGGATGAGAGTTCCAACAAGGGTATACGCATCAGACCCCTTGATTGAAAAGATGCGTCAAGATAAGACCTTTGACCAAGCTACAAATGCAGCAGCACTACCTGGAATCTATTCTCACAGTATTGTCCTTCCCGATGGACATCAGGGATATGGTTTCCCCATCGGAGGAGTTGCGGCAACAGACTATGAAACTGGAGTCATATCACCAGGGGGTGTGGGATATGACATAAACTGTGGTGTAAGAGTACTACGAACCAACCTTGATGAGAGCGATGTTAGACCAAGAATTCGAGAGTTGATTGATCGATTATTTGATGATGTTCCAACAGGTGTCGGCAGAAAAGGAAAAATCAGACTGGAAAGTAAACGTGGTGTTGATGAAGTACTTAGGGGCGGTGCACGATGGGCAGTTGAAAATGGCTATGGTTGGGAAGAAGACTTAGATCATCAAGAAGCAAATGGAGAGATAGAACTTTCAGACCCTTCACAAGTCTCCCAACAAGCGAAGAGCAGAGGTTTCTCGCAGATAGGAACTCTTGGATCAGGTAACCATTTTCTTGAGATACAAACTGTTGACGATATATACAACGAAGAAGCAGCAAAAGCAATGGGCATTACTCGACAAGGGCAGATAACAGTGATGATTCATAGTGGTTCAAGAGGTCTTGGTCACCAAGTCTGTGGAGATTACATCAAAACCATGACCACAGCCATGCGAAAATACAATCTAGATCTACCAGATAGAGAGCTTTGTAGTGCGCCCACAACTTCCCCCGAGGGTCAAGCGTATCTAGGAGCAATGAGTGCTGCAGCAAATTATGCATTCGCAAATAGACAATCAATGATGCATTGGGCACGAGAGGCTTTTGGAAAGGTTATGAAAACAGACCCGGAAGATATGGATATGAAACTGATCTATGATGTTGCTCACAACATGGGTAAAGTGGAAGAGCACGATATCGAAGGAAAGAAAACAAAGGTAGTTGTGCATAGAAAAGGTGCTACTCGAGCATTCCCACCAAATCATCCAGAAACACCACAAGCCTACAAGAGTACAGGGCAACCTGTCATCATCCCCGGAACAATGGGGACTGCTTCATACATACTCACAGGTGACGAACGCGGTATGAAATTATCATTTGGTTCAACAGCTCACGGCGCTGGAAGATTCATGAGCAGGTCACAAGCGAAACGAGAATTCTTTGGAAAAGATGTTCAGAAACGACTTGAAGGAGAAGGAATACTCGTTAAAGCAACAAAGGGTGTTGTTATCGCTGAGGAAGCTCCAGGTGCATACAAAGATGTAGATGAAGTCGTACGGGTTTCTGATGCAGTTGGTATTGCTACGAAAGCAGTCCGTCTGAAACCACTAGGAGTCATTAAGGGATAATTCAGATTGCTCTTCACGAGCTAGATCAAACAAGACGATTGCAATTCCTATCAGGATTATCACAAACCCAACGAATGTCAATGGTGCTGGAATCTCGGACAGAAAGATTGCAGCTAGAATTGTAGCTCCAATAGGTTCACCAAGTACGGCTGAAGATACAACATATGCAGGCACCAAGGTCAGAAGATAGTTGTTCACAGAATGACCCAGAGCTGTCGGAAAGATTGCTAGAGCAACGAAAATTGCAATCTCAATGGGATCTAGTACAAAAACAGTAATTCCGGACATCATACACATGACGAGAGCTACAAAGGCCGCAGTAACGTATACAATTGTAGTATACACAGTGATTGGTATTCCCCTTGCATACTTTCTGCCTCCTATGAAGTATAATGCTAGAAAGAAGCTACTCAAAAGAGCAAGAATGTCACCTGTAAGGGCTCCTGCTCCAAGGGTCTCCCAATCATTCCAAGCAAGAAAGACGGCACCAGTTACTGCAATGACAACACCAATCCATGATTTTCTTCTAAGGGATTCACCTAGTACTAGTGTAGATATAATGCCTGTGAATATAGGGCTGGTATTTACTAAAACTACACTTGCAGCAACAGTTGTAAGGAATAACGATGTAAACCACGTGGAGAAATGAAGTGATAGAATTACACCAATTAGAATAAGCCATGGCCAATTGCTTCTTACCTTTGTATCATCAAACTTCTGAAAGTCCCTGCGTAGAACTCCAATTGATGCCATCACAATTGCTCCAAAAAGAGTTCGCCAGAATACAATAACAAGAGGATGTGATTGACTGAAACGAATCAGAATACTGGCACTTGAAACCATTGACACAGACAAAACAAGAAGCAAGATTACTCGAAGATTTGAATCGTCTTTCTCAAAAAGATCTGCCTGACTCATCGAACGCATCAGTCCTTGTTAGTTCAAAGTACCACAGAGAACACATCGCAATTTTGAATCCTTCTCATCGAGAACCTGCGATGTGCACGATTTACACTCACCAATTTGAACTGATCTGAAACTAATGCTCTTCAATATTCTTTCTACTTGCGACGGTTCATCATACTCAAAGAGCACTTTGCCAGTTGCACCCAACACCATCTTTGATAATCCCTTAGAAGATCGGTCTCTAAACATGACTATTGGTTTTCCAAGTTCTATAGCAAGCATGATTTCCATTCCCACACCATGTGATGGTCTTGATACTTCTGCAATAATGAAGTCAGAAGAACGGACCCACTCCACATCACGCTCATAGATCTCCTTTGCTGGTGCAGGAGGAAGAAATTGAGGTGAGAATACTCTCACATTCATCTGATTGAGGATATTTACTACCAATGTGTAGAAATCATCCTTACGGTCCTCGATATTGATGATTGGACCAGAGAGATAAGCTTGTGTCATTAAACTTAACCTTCAAAGAGTTTATCCACCTCAGGCCCAGATTCGCTACTAGGTTCAAGTAGATCCTTTGTTGAGGGGAGTGTACCATCCTCTGGAAGCATTTCGAATTTACCAGATCTTCCCAAAGAGAGTTGAACCTTGCCTTTCCATTCCTTTGCCCAGCCATCTGTAATTTTGATAACCTTGCCTGCTAGAAGCCCTTTTCCTTCCTTAAAACCCCAAATAGAGAGGATTGCAGTGCCGGTGTCATCAGCAACGAGTACTTCAGTTAGTTGTGTCTTGCGTCCAGAACGAGTGGTAATCATTCTTGGTGGTGCAATAGACACAACCCTTACTATTAACTCGTCCACGTTCTTATCTGGTTCAACTTCATCTAGCTTCATTGTTTGATTTCCTTCTCATCCTTAGCTGAATAGGTTCTAAATCAGTCTTGCGAAGAGGCCATTAGGATCTACTCAGAACTTCCATAGTACTCAAAAAGCGCATCAAGTTCATCTAATTCCTCTTCGTAAGTTTCCTCTTTGTCTTCTTTTGTTTCTGCTGCTTCTGATGTTACAGGTTCCTTGTCTTCATCATCATTGTCACATGGTGCACTAAGGATACTCTCTAATTCCCGCATGGTTTGTGTATCAATGACATCAACTGGTTCATCATCTTCGTTTTCCAGAGCTTCATCACTTGAAAATGCTTCAATGGCTTTGTCGATGTCTTGTTCATCCACCCGCTCAATCTCTGCAGAAATTATCTCATCTGCTTCAAGTTTCTCAAAAATCATATGCTTAGCAATGTCACGACCATCATCATTAATTTCTGTGTCTGCAATAACAGGAACCTCAAATACATCTTCTTCATCTTGAATCGGTTCTGCCTCTGGCACAATCTCTATTTCAACTGCACCTTCATCCTCAATTGTAACTTCTTCCACATCAATCTCAGACACATCTTCTATTACAGTTACTTCTTCCTTCTCTGGAAGGATTTTTTCTGTTTCTTCTTTAATCAAATCCATTTCATGAGATTCAGCAGAAAGTTCTTCCATAGCTACATCATCTTCTATACTCGGTACTTCTTCTACTTCAATCTCTTCTTCTTCTTCAATTATCTCATATTCCTCATCTTCAACGTCAACTACATGACCTTCTTCATCTACATAGATGACCTCATACTCCTCATCCTCTTCAAGGTCTTCTTCTGCCTCTTCTTCCTCTTCTCCTATCTCCTCAAAATCAGTGATAGCTTCATCAGTAAATCGTAGTAATTCTGTTGCAGGAACATCAGGTAATGCAACACCAACATACTGTGCTGCAGCAGTCATCAGAATACGTAACATCTCATCTCTTCGTCCTTTATCAATTGCAACCATGGGATAAGTTGGTACTCCCAATATTTTCTGTACAACTTCTGGTTTCATCGCATTAGGTTTGTCTTGCTTGTTCGCTAAGCAGAACACAGGAACCTTTGGAGCGTCGCGCTTGATTAGTTTGAGAATATCCTTACTAATTATTACGTTTCTAAGGGTTGAGTCACATACAAGAAAAATTACATCCGCACCATGGAAGTAGAACCTCCAGAGAGTTCTGAATCTCTCCTGCCCAGCAAAGTCCCACAAAACCAGAGAATAACTACCAAATCGGATATTCTCGACTGTTTCAAGATTAAGAGCAATTGTTGGCACATATTGTAGAGGTGGTGTGTCACCGAGGAGGAGATGAAGTGTAGTAGTCTTACCAGTACCACCCTCTCCAACAAGAGCTATCTTCAGACGAGTAGTGATAGCACCTTCAATCAAAGATTCATAATTCTCACGGACATCAGATAGACCATGTTCAACCAAACGTTTTGATAGTATTTTAGCGGCAGATTGGATACGATCATCAAGCGAGGCTTCTTCCTCTCCTTTGTCACTGACAAACACCAGTACCAAGTCTTTGACAACATCAGCACCGATAAACTTGTCATCTCCAATTAGCAGAGGCAGATTGGCAAGACGCCCTTCTTCTTTTCTAAGATCCTCCCTTGTGCCTAGAAACTCAAATACCTCATCCTCTAACACTTCTACTGGCCAGTACTGGGACGAAGCAACAATACTTCTAGAAGACATCTTCACGAGGAACGTATTATGAATCATTTGGGTCACCTGTTCGCTTAACGGACACTTAGATTGTCATACATGGTTTCATTGTCCGTTCTATTTCTATATCTATGGGTGTTATCTTCGTTAATAGTCCTATTTTGTCTTTGTTGGTACAGTCCTTCCTTCTTCTTACTTAATGAAATATCATTTCTGAAACGGACATTGAAAAACAAATTTGGAAACGGAGCGGCTCACCACAAAAAGTGAACCGAATCCGCATCCTTGGAGAGCCTGTTCCAATAACGCGCGGAAGAATTCAGTTATGCGCAATGTCGCAGATAACTCTGCGATTTGGGACCAATGCGTAGAAACTCTATAGATTAAGCGGGGACTTAATCCAAGGGACCGTTTAACCGTGTGTTGCGAAATTGAGTTCCTATAACGGGGGTAAATCCTCACGTTATGGCGTCAGGCTTTCGAAGATGACTTCCGAGGAAGTCATATTTCGTCCACATTGAGCCCATATGAACCTTCCTAGTTTCAAAATATCGAAAAGGCTTTCCATTGGTCGATGAACTTAACCAGAAACTAATATCCGTTCAACATGCCATTGGACTTCTATTTTGTATACCTGTATCCGAGATAGTCTGATTCGGGATTTGTTATTTGGCCCTATCGTGGAAAATTGTCACGGAGTAATCTGAGGTGATGATGTACCATTTCCATCATTCGTGTGTCATCAGGATTCTTCTCAAGTTCAGATACTAGCGTACTCAAGAAATATTCAGGGAAGAATAACCGTACTCGAATATCGTTCAGGAGAAATAGCCATTTGTCATATTCACCAGAGGGACCCTTTCTCCGTTTCTCAGATACAACGCGGTATTTCTTCAATGTCTGAATAGCCTGTTTGAGTTCTTTCGGAGGTATTCCGAGAGTTGCTTCGAGTTCTGCGATATTGGCTGGGTGTCTACGCAGAACACTAAGTGTGTCATAACAGTCAGGGTCAGCAAGAATTTCTGCAACTGCAACAGTATCTTCAGGAGTCTTTTGCCATTCGGTTAGGAATTCAAGCACTTCTCCTTTATACTCAGCTGCCAGTTCTGGGTCAATGATGTCTGATGCGGCTTCCATTGAAACCAGAGGAGGGGCTCTGAAGATTTCTAAATCTTTTACCATGAAAACGCAAGACCTACCGATTTCGTCAACCCAATCTGTCTTTACAATACCTAGCTCCTCAAATGGTGCAACGATGGAGTCTACACTCACACTAGGTAGACCGGTCACCATTTTTAACCATTCTTCAAGATCTTCTTTTGTTATTCCTCCTTTCCAAAGTTTTGGAAAAACTGCTCTGGCAACTTCGTCAGAGAATAATCTGGCTAATCTTGACTCATCGGTCATTCCTGCCAATCGTATAATTCGTCGATAGGTATTATCGAGTTCATCTTGAAGCTCTTGGTCAGTCATTGAAATAACTGCGTTAGTTATTGGAGAAACAACAGAGGTTATCGCAGCTTCGTAGATTTTGGGGTCCTCTGAAGGTGTAAGCAATAATGAAACACAATATTGTTCCTCTTCACGTACAATGCCAGTATAATATGATGCAACATTGTATTCTTCACCTCCAATTCTAATACTCAGAGATGCGAATCCAGCAGCTGCATCACCCATGGCATGAGAGGTGAAAATACGCATAATTTCAGTATTCAAGTCCTCACGGTAATAGTCCGCAAAATCATTCGGAACTTTGGCTTTCAATACTGCTCCAACTTTGGAGTCCCAGTCAATTAGGAGCATCGCAACAGGCATAGTTTCCCGTCTCCAGTCCCGCTATTCTATTTCAAAAGCGCAACTTATGATGGAAATTGTTGTGTGACTAAAAAAGCTTGTCACTAGACAGTTCGCGTAATATTAGTTCAGATTTTCTCCAATTGCATGCTGAAAAACGGTATAACTGTGAGTTGCATGTGCGAAACTAGAAAATGGCACAGCATGGATGCTGTAAAACAAATAGGGGCGGAACTAATGAAAAGTATGAATGATAGATGAACTGTCCTTAGTAAATCCTTTAGCTAGAACTAGGTAACGAACGCGTTCTATAAAGTTGATTTGAAGAAAGCTTGAATCCTTGATTTGAATTATGTTCATCATTATATCAGCGTTTCAATGTATATGAGATTATGCGAATTTTACTTTCGATATCTTCGTTTTTATTTGGTGTAAATGACCAATACCGTGATTCAAAGACAAAGAACAATAGGTGTGCAAACAGGAGTCCTAATCCAAAACTATAGAATAATGAAACGAACTGAATAAAAGATATTTCAACTATGAATATGTTAAAAAGAAAGCCTCCAATAATAGCAACCAGTGAATATGGTGGATTGAGGATTAATACTATCGAGCTAAGTGATAGTGTTTTTGATTCCATTACTTTGAGATCTGTTTTTAATTTAAACAATGGCAATAGACTCACTACCAAACCTAGTGTACTACCAATAAAAAAGAGAATTAAAACAATTGAGTTAGACAACGGAATACCCCAATCGAATCCATAAGGATTAGTTAATGCGAAATATAACACAGTAAACAGACTGATGATAGTGACACCAATCTCAACTGCTAAGATTAAAGCGAATCTTCCTGATATCAGATAATTCTCAAAGCTTCTATTGCTATCTTTCTCGATTTCCAAATTACTCACCTTCACCATGATATTATCCAGTAATCCTTCCAACCACCATACGATGCCTGTAAGTATGCCCCATTCCAATATGTATATGCCCAACCATCTCCTTGTTCAGCTTTAAGAACATATTCCAACCAGACTGTTAGGGCGATACTAAATACTGCTAAGAATGCCATAATTCCTGCAATGATCCATAATGCTAAAGTCATGGATGAAATGCTTAGAAAATACAATCCAATAGCTGCATCAGCAATTACTAAAGCAACATTGACAATACCTGCCTGCATTATTGCATTACTAATTTCACTCTGAGAGAGATGAATCATACCATAATTGGTTTGCATTGCTCTTTTCCAATTCAGATTCCACTCTTGTGGATGATAGTAGCGATAGTAGTAATTATCTGGGTGATCATACTTAACCTCTTGGATTGTGCTACCTGGAACCTTAACCATCTTTGCAGTATACCAGTAGTAATACTGAAATGTTCCATAATCATCTAATGCAAGAATATTGTTTCTAAGAGGTCTATCATCGATAAAACAAATATCTGATGGAAGTTCTTGAGTAAAATTGTTATCCAAAATTAATGTGATTCTACCTGCCTTATCTTGGCTAGTTGCTACTACACTATATTGAGCCACATTTGAATCTGAGTTCTCTATAACCTCGCCAACTATTGACAAAGTAAAATCAGTCCCATTGAACGTAAACGATTCACTATATGAGAATTCTCCCGTGTTCAATTGGAATTTTTGCATTCTTATATCATTAGCCATGTCTAATTGTTCAGATATTCTTGCTTCGGGAATTGGAGATACATAAGCAAGAAAAATAATTGATACTACCACTGCTAAAATTGTTTTCCTTCTAACAGATTTCATTACAAACCCCAAATGATTATTACATTTTTAGTAAATAATTTTTCCGCAAATATGGGCCCTGTAAAATAAATTATCTCCCAGCACACTCCAGTTGGTTGAGTCGATGGATGTTGTGCAGGACCACCTTGATCAAGATCTCTCTCCGACGTTGTCTAGCTCTTCTCGAACTCAGGCTCCCGGTGAACCGTAGCTTCAGCATGCTGAACACGGTCTCCACAAGATTCCTCTGTCCGTACTGACACTGCTTCTTCCATTCCTCAGGACCGGACTGATACTCATTAACCAACTGCTTGTAGGCTGCGATAACGACTTGCGTCCAACCGCGCAGAAAGCGTAACCGCGTTCGTTCTTAGGACCCTCCTAAGGGTCTAAGGTCCCCTTGCAGAGTTCTCATGTTCAGTCGATGCATATTTCCTGACAGATTTTGGTAATCATGAACAGGAATCCTTATTATGAGGTTTCATTCGCCATAGGATAACCTATCCTATGAGGGAGAAGAATGAAACCCGGTTCCGTGATAATATTACTAATAGTCATTTTATCACTGAGTGCTACAAGTACTATGGCCAATGTTAGTTCCACCTCACAAGTAGATTCAGTCAGCGTGGTTATTGAATATAGAAATGGGACAGTTCAAGATTTTGATAATGCAATTGGTGAAACTGTATATAATGCCACTGAGAGTGTTGTGGAAATCAAAGCCCGGTGGTTCGGTAACTTGGCTTACGTTTATTCTATAAATGGTGTTGAAGAAGATACGAATGAAGGTTATTATTGGCAATATTGGGTCGATGGCAATTATGCAACTTTAGCCGCCAATTTGTTTATGCTTGATGGAAACGAAACCATCGAGTGGAAACTGACGTCTTCTATAATAACACCTACAACAACTAATCTGGATGAAACACTCTTCCTAGGCATATTAGGTGTAAGTGTATTGGGCATTGTCATTCTTTCAGTTCTCTATTGGTTAGGACATAGGAGGAAAAAGCAACATGAAACGAACAAGTGAAGCTTTTCTATTTCTAGTACTAGCAACTTTACTTTCTGTCAATTCAGTACATGCACAGACAACCTTTGATACAAATCTAACAGCAAATACACAAATCACATGGAACGTGATTGATGCACCAGAACAGGCATTTGCATTGTATATTTCAGGTACGAACAAATGGCTGGCCGAAGATGAATCACAACTCATATTCACCATCCAAACAATAGATGAAGACATCACAGGTCAAATCACTCTTGGCAATATGACATGGGTGGCAAATGATACAACTCTAGCTATGGATCTGACGATTGGAATTTGGGGCTTAACACCATTCCTTCCAGGGTTCTTTATCGAGGTTGGAGAGGAAAATATCGAATCACTGAATGAAACAGCATTCAGTTCTGCCGAGAGGGTTCTAGGTAATTATCTCAATGGAACAATGGAGTCATACTTTGAGAATAGCACAATAAATGGGGTTGCTTATCAAACTATAGTATTCTCATATGTACAAGATGATACAAGTTTTGGAGAACCTCAGACTACTGAACTCTATTACGATATTTCCAATGGAGTATTGGTGAAGTGCCGGACCACCTATTCATTTGGTGTGCCATATGTATTAGAACTTGAACTAGATTCAATCACACCTCCATTCCCAATAGGTTGGGAAGTTATCGCAATTATCGGAATCATAGCTGTTGCAGGTGTAGTGATAGTCACATATCGTAGATAAGAGGTAGAAAAGAGATGGTGACTGATGGAAGAGGAGAAATGTCAAAAAGTAGACGAGTTTCAATTACTTCCGTCATGACTGCTTTGGCATTAGTAGGCAACTATGTACTAATTGCCATACCAAATGTAGAATTTGGAACAACAGTCCTATTTGTTACTGCGTTCACTTTTGGCATCCACATGGGTTTTTGGGTCACCATCATCATGTCCCTCATTTTTGGCCTTTTCAATCCATGGGGTCCATTCATCCCCCAAATTTGGATTACTCAGGTCATAGGATGGCTCTTTGTCGTCTTGGCAGGAGGAACTATCAGACGAAGCGGATACAAAGAATTCAAAGATCCCCATTATCGTGGAATGCTTGCTTTCATCGGATTCTTGGTCACTCTATTCTACGATCTAGTAACAAATCTTGGTGTTGCCTGGGTGACGGGCAATCCATATTGGTTTGTTCTCGTGACAGGAAGTTTGTTTCTAATAGTTCATACCTTTTCCAACGCAGTCCTATTTGCATTGGTTGTGCCTGACCTCCAACGAATTATCCACCAAGATTTAGGACATATGATTTGGCAACCATCGATCATTGAACTTGGAGAAGAATAAAAAAGCAGGTTCCTAATACGAAATATGGAGATATTCTGATAATGACATGGAAGGATGAATTCATCCGTCTTTCTCAAGCTGCAAATGGAAGAGTGTCCCCAGTTTTTAAGCCACATCATGCTGCTGTCGCACTTGTAATGATTGGTAGAGAAGAACCCATAGGACGCTATGAACTGTGTGATAGAATGACCATTGGAGAGGGCAGTGCTCGAACGTTATTGAAGAGGCTCTCCGAAGCGGGATACATCATTGCTGAAGGAAAACAGGGACAGATTCTCACTGGGGAGGGGAAGGAGCTTTACACAGACATTACAAACGATGTTCCTCTTGGACTATCCCTGAATGTAGGAGACCTTGTGGTCTATGATTTTGCATATGCCAATCTTGTAAAAGGAAGAGATGAGAAAGTGACTGATGGAATTAGACAGAGAGATGAAGCAATAATCCAAGGAGGTCATGGAATCTCTGGATCTACCACCCTAGTTCAGAAAAGCGGTCTTCTCGTAATGCCCCCAGATGACTACAATATTCTATTAGAATATGAAGAGGAGGCTATGTTAATCACCGAGTCACTAAGGGCGGAGAACGGAGATGTAATTGTTATTGGTTCTGCAATTAATCAAAATTTAGCACGAGAAGTTTCAATGGCGGCTGTACTTACTCTATTTGAAGAGGACTAATTATGCAGATGGATTTGTTTGGCAATGTCCCTGAGATAGTTATTGATGTTCATGAAATAAAAGGGAGAGGGCAGAATGCTGTAAAGCATTTGATTTCAATGCTGGATAAAGAGAATATTCGGTACAGTATTCAGAAAATACCAATAGGCGACGTACTTGGATTGAATGGAATTGCTGTTGAGAGAAAGACAGTCAACGATCTAGTAAATACTCTGAAAGGTAGTGCTTCAGGCGTACCAAGATTGACCAAGCAGATGGATGCCTTGTTGGAATATGAAAAGCCATACTTGCTCATTGAAAATATACTCGCAATTCGCAGGGATCCTTTGAAGAAATGCGTCTATATCCCATTCAAATCAAAACGAACAAAAGGAAAGCCTTTCTTTGTGACAATGGAGCGTGCAAGCTTCATCCACCCAAATGCTCTGGATGCACTCATAGAGAGCATCAGGGAGAAAGGGATAGAGGTCGTTGAGGGATTCAATGCACTTCATTCTGCAGGGCTTCTTTATGGCATTTTAATGGACGATGATAATTATGAGAAGAAATCATCTGGTCAGAAATTACCAATCATAAGAACCAGGAAAGGTCTAGAAACCATGAATGATGAGCAAGAGTTTTTCATTGCAGGAATTCCAGGAATCAATGTCATTAGAGCGAAGAGTCTTTTAGAAAAGTATCAATCTCCAATGGAAGTCATTTCAAGATTGGATGATTGGCAAGAGATTTCAGGTATAGGACCAAAAATCACTGCTACCGCAAAAAAGATGATATACTCGAAGTATATTGTTGATGAAACCGAAGAGAATGAGGAAGAGTCTTAAAGGGTCATCTCGATAGTTTTAAAAGAGCCCAACTATTTTATGACCATATAATACCAGGAGATGATATAATGGGCGACATTCGTGTTGCTATTGCAGGATTAGGTAACTGCGCTTCAGCCTTAATTCAAGGTGTTCACTACTATAGGGATGCAAAGGAAACTGATGAGGTCCCAGGCCTTATGCACGTCGATTTTGGAGGATATTTCCCTAAGGACCTGAAATTTGTTGCAGCTTTTGAAGTCAACAAAAATAAGATTGGCAAGGACATATCAGATGCCATTTGGGTTGAACCAAATTGTTGTGTCAGATTTGCACCAGATTTGCCAAAAACTGGAGTGAAAGTACTTCCAGGACCAATCTCTGATGGTGTTGCACCTCACATGAGAGAATCATTCTTCTGTTATGATGAAAATGAAATGGATGCTGTAGATGTAGCAGAAGAACTAAAGAAAGTAAAAGCGGATGTTCTTGTGGCATATTTGCCAGTTGGTAGCGAAGAAGGTGCAATACTATATGCGAGAGCTGCACTCGAGGCGGGTGTTGGGTTCATCAATGCATTTCCTGAATTCATTGTATCTGACCCCAATAATCCAATTGCCCAAGAATTTGAGAAGGCGAATATTCCTGCAGCAGGTGATGATATCAAAAGTCAGTTAGGAGCAACAATACTCCATAGAGTATTGGCACAGCTCTTTGATAAACGAGGGCTAATTCTTCAAAATACATACCAACTCAATATCGGTGGAAATACGGACTTTGAAAACATGCAGGTGGAAGACAGACTAAAATCTAAGAGGGTCAGCAAGACTGAAGCTGTTACCAGTTGTGTTGAATATGAACTACCCACAAAGATTGGGCCTAGTGACTATGTTCCCTTCCTTGAGGACAATAAAGTTTGTTACATCAGTATGAGGTCGAAGGCTTTTGGTGACCTACCTCTTGACCTAGATCTAAAACTTTCAGTACAGGACTCACCAAACAGTGCTGGAGTAATAATCGATGTTATCCGTGCCGTTAAACTAGCATTGGATAGAGGTATTGGTGGAGAACTCTCAAGTATCAGTTCTTACTCATTCAAGCATCCAAGATATCAAATCGATGACTTTGAAGCAAGAAAACGCGTCGATGAGTTCATTGAAGGAAAACGAGAACGTTAAAACAGAAAGAAAGTCAGTCAGAATCTTCTGCACTGACTTTTCTACTCTTTCTTTATCCGATTTTAGTGAAACCCTCTACCGTCTTAGCATCAAGTTTCTTAATGACTTCTATAAGGAGTTGAATTGCACTCTCGACATCACCAAGGTCCAAGATACCATGGTGGGAATGGATATATCTCGTTGGTATACCTAGAAAGAGTGATGGAGCGCCCATTCCTGCTAGATGAATTGCACCAGCATCAGTACCGCCAGACTTCAAGAACGCTGCTTGATGTCGGATATCCAATTCTTCAGCAAGTTCTAAGACGAATTTTCTAAGTTTGGGATTGGGTATCATTGAACCATCTCCAGCTGATATGGCAACCCCATTGCTCATTTTTTGAACGAGCCCCTTAGCTCCAGGAGAATCTCCGGAGATGTCTACATCAAGTGCAAACCCAATATCAGGCATCAACATTTGTGATGCAGTACGTGCTCCTCTAAGACCGACTTCTTCTTGAACCGTAGAAACTGCATATACTATATTTTCATGTGTAATATTTTCTTCTTTGAGCCTTCTTAGAACTTCAAGGGCTATGAACACTCCAATTCTATCGTCAAATGCCTTTGCTACTCCAAGAAGAACTTCCCTAGTTTCTTTTTTATCGTCCTTTTTCTCAGTCTTCTTTCTCTTCATAGTTCTAAATGTGGCTAAGGGAACGACGGGGTCTCCTACACGAATACCCATCTCTTCAACTTCTTCCTTAGAAGATGCACCAATATCAATGAACATATCATCTTTAGAAACCACCTTTGTTCTTTGCTCTGGTTTCAGTATATGTGGAGGTGGTGCGCCGATGACGCCAATTACCTTCTCACCGTTTTTGAATGGTCGAATAACAACCTCCTGAGTCAAGAGTGTTTGATCCCACCATCCTCCTAGTTGTGCGAATTTCAAATATCCTTCTTTGGTGATTTCTGAAATTACAAACCCTATTTCATCAACATGGCCGGCAAGCATGATCTTTGGACCAGAGTTCCCCTTTTGGAATACTACCGAGCCAAGTCTATCGAATAATACCTTATCGGCAAATTTCTTTCCGTAATCATGGACAATCTTTTGAACCTCGTCTTCATGGCCGCTAGGACCAAATGCATTACAGAGGTCTTCTAGAAGCTTCAGATCCATATCTTTCTTTGACATAATGATGACTCCAAAATGTAACCTTGTTATGAAAATCGAAATATCGGTACTATAGTCATTTTCGGTTTGGGAGTTTTTAACCTAATTCTTCAATTGTTGTTTGCGCCAAAATCCTGAATGCTTCTTCAATATTCTGTCCTGTTAGAGCACTTGTTTCGAGTAACCCACTCAATCCGTGTTCCTTGACAAATTCTTGTGCCATTTCTAGAGTAATTACCCGTTCTTCCTCAAGATCGATTTTGTTAGCAAGGAGTACAATTGGGATTCTGTGTCCCAGAGCATTTTCTGTTTCTTCAATCCATCGAGGAAGTTCTTTCCAGGTGCTTTTCCGGGTCACATCAAAAACAAGAAGAGCTCCTTTCGACCCTTTATAGTAACTTGATCTTATAAAATCAAATCTTTGTTGTCCAGCCAGATCCCAGACAAGGAGTTTTACAATTACAGGGCTACCATCTTTAGTATTCACAGTGACTGTCTTCACAGCAAACTGACTTCCAATTGTAACAATATATTGTTCTGAGAACTTCTGTGTAAGGAATCTATTCACAATCGCGGTTTTTCCACTTCCACCTGCACCAATCATGCAGACCTTTCGCATATAGTCAAACGATTCTGAAATTACGAATTCCTCCGAAATGATTTCTTTTCCTTGTTATGCGAATACGTTGTCCAAAGAAACGATAGGGAAGCAAAAGTATCAACATCATAGATACTCTCGGTTCACACGTACATGTTTCCTCAGGTATATTCGTTTCTGGTCTTTCACTATCTCGGTGGCAGTTAACTACATTATTTAGCCTTTTTCGGCACAGATGGCGCGGTATTTTTCTTGGAATTACTAACACACGAAGGGATTATATCATAAATAGGGAAAATCTTGCATGCCGGGAGGACACGCATTGGATCTTATTACAGTGAAAATGAGCGATATTTACGTAGATGGCCTTGACAGACTTGTGGAATTAGGAATGTATCCTTCAAGAAGTGAAGCAATCAGAGTGGCAATCCGTGACCTGTTAATGAAGGAGTTATGGCCAAAAGAAGGAATGCCCGGTCAAATCCGTGCAAAAACGGAAGCGGTTGACTAATATAATATTCATCCGAAACACAGATTAAGCATAGTTAGTTCACATTTCTCTAAGCACGCATATTGGAGGACTTATTCATTGAATCTAAGGATTCTATTCAAGAGCATAAAATTCGCATTTCGTGCCAGAAAGAGAGTTTTCGCATTTATGATAATATATGCGATTCTTTACATTGTTGTAGCAAAGGAGGTTACAATTCCAGGTTTTGAAATACCTGCACTCTTGATGGCATTTGTTGTAGCGACTATATACGCCATTCTGATATCTCAGTTTAGAAGAAGGGATATTGCAATACTCAAGTGCGTATCTTGGAGCAACTCGGAGATACTACTGCTTCTTATTGGAGAGGTTGTGTTAGTTGCATTCTCTGCTTTTCTGATTGTATTTCAAGTAAGTGTAGAGATTATTGGACTTGCAGCTTATTTTCAGTCAGCTCTTTTCCAAGACCTCATAGACATACTGGTGATTGATGCAGCCTCGATGGCAACAACTCTTCTCTATATTGTCATTTTGCAGATACCAGGTCTTATCTTGGCACAGCTGCGAGCGATGAGAATACCACCAATGCAAGCATTGAGGGAGGAATAAAATCATGACAAACCCAATCATTAGAGTGGAAGGTGTCAATAAGGAATACGGTCGTGGAAGGAATACTGTTGCCGCGCTAAAGAACATTAATCTTGAGATAATGCCAGGAGAATTTACCGCTGTATTGGGACCGTCTGGATGCGGAAAATCGACATTACTTCATGTCATGGCGGGTTTAGAACAACCCACGAATGGTCGAATTCTCTTGGATGGGGTAGATGTGACTCTCATAAGTGAGAGAGACCTACCCAAGGTAAGAGCAGAGAAAATTGGTTTTGTTTTCCAATCATTCCTGCTTATTGATGATCTAACTGTAGTAGAGAATGTTGAAGCCGTCTTATGGCCTAATGAAGAACTCAAGAAAGAAAAGCAAGAAGCTATGGCACTCAAAGTTCTTCGAGAGGTAGACATGCTTGAACGCAAAGATCACCGACCTATGCAGTTGAGTGGCGGAGAACAACAAAGAACGGCAATTGCTAGAGCATTGGTGAACAGCCCACCAATTCTGTTTTGTGATGAGCCAACTGGAAATCTGGACTCCAAGACTGGAGATGGTATTATGAAAATAATCGCCCAGTTGAATAAGGAGAGAAAGATGACTGTTGTTCTAGTTACACACAACGAATCGTTGACAAAGTACGCAAAACGTGTTCTCAGAATGCACGATGGCGCAATCACTTCTGACAAGTAATAACGATTTTTTTGAGCCGGAACCATCCGGCTCGTCTTTCTATTTCATCTTAGACAAAGTTTTAGATGGTGTAATAATTTCTATTCGATGAGAGTGCCCTGTAATATGTCGCGGTCCAAATGTCAAAGCTTCATGGAAGTTGCAGAGGAACGTGCAAAAAAGGGAAAAAATGAAGATGCAACAGAATTATTCACCTTTGCAGGTGAGTGCTGGGAGCGCTGGGAATCGTTCCCCAATGCTGCCAAATCATTTGAAAGAGCATATGAGCATGCAATGCTCTCACACCAGTTCTGTCTAGCTGCAGATTTAATGAAAAGGGCTGGTAGAGTATGGCTAAAACAAGGAGAGCATGAGAAGTTTGAAATTGATTTTCAAATCGCTGCTGAAGCGTATATTTATGGTGCTGAAGAAGAAAAAAATCCTGACCTCTTCATAGAAGGTGCTTTTTGTGCAATCCTCGGTGGTGACACAGATATTGCACGCCATTTGATACATGCAGCTGCCGAAACTACTCAAGGCAGAATGAAAGAATTAGTCAATCTTGCATTGATGTTGGCCGAATTCCAATATGGTGACGCAGACATGTATATTGATGCAG
Source organism: uncultured archaeon (assembly GCA_964610875.1). Lineage (GTDB taxonomy): Archaea > Asgardarchaeota > Thorarchaeia > Thorarchaeales > Thorarchaeaceae > CAZSWP01. The sequence continues at coordinate 84,830 of CAZSWP010000001.1, read as the reverse complement.
CGTTATCGAGAGTGGTTGACAAAATTGAAATGCGGAAAAAAAAGGAGATTTTCAGCCTTGCCTTTACTGGGTTTGTTCGGTCCCTATTGGAATCGGAAACTGTAGTGACTATCAGTAGTATTGCAGAGAGTACAGGTATGGATCTTAATCGCACTCGAGACCTTGTTGAAAGAGGTATAGAACGGGGAGAGATTCCCGCTTTCTTGGATAGAGAAACAGAAGAATTGATTATAGATAGTGAGAGAGTTGATATTTCGGGTTTGACTAGACGCAAAGGTCCTATCTTAAGTAGAGATCTTGAGGACCCAGGGGCATGGGATATGGACCTAGATGAATGATTTTTCTCTTACTTAATCACACATACGTTAATAGGTAAACACAGTAGAAAGCGTTTTTAGTACGATTGCTGAAACTGACACTTGCCGGTTATTCCACGAACTAGGTGGTATTGATGACAGATAAAGGGCTAAAATGGTTGCAGTGCCCCGTTTGTAAGGCGACATTGTATTGGGAAATTCCTGCAGATGCAATAAAAGATGTAAAACGATTTCCGGCACCAATTGTCATCAAACACAAGGACCATTATTTGATATGTTACGTAGATAGTCATTTGCAATTAGCAGATACAGAAGTTGCAGTTGGTTTTGTTGAAGGCACATCAAAAGATTAGTCAACCAACTCAGATTATAGTACTCCTCTTGATTCCAATCCATTATCCAAAGCCCACTCTAATATCTGAGCAGCTTGAGCACTAGCCATACCCCAACTCTGAAGATTTTGAACGAGTTCCCGAATTCCTTTGACCCAGTCGTTGAGTAACTCACGAATCCTTCGTTCTATCCCATTATCCTCAACTTCTTCCAGTAGTGGAATCAATTTTCCCACTAGACTCTGTGACGAAACTAGTATCGTTTCCAGTCGAGCTATCCACTCCTCACGAGGGAGACCAGTTAGTGTTTGAGCAACTGCAAAGTGATAGTCATGCTGAGCGGTGAAATATCTCAGACGCCAACTCAAAAATTCCACCATTAGTACACGATGAGCATTACTAGGAGCTGTTTTCATTAGTAGTGTAAGGAAACGTTCCGTCATCTCATCAGCGGATTGGCTTGCGTCATAATAGAGTGCCATAGCCTGCTGATACTCTTCATTCATTAGGTGTTCCTCAGCTTCCCGAGCAGCGTTTCTGAATCGCTCTATGAGGATTCTCGTGGAGTTTGTGTTACCCTCAGTCACGCTGTTTTCACACCTCGATTCTGAATCTGAGATCATTCTTTCAGTATTATGGTTTCAACATCACGCACAGAACTTGTTGAACGAAGCCATTCAATGAACTTATCTATCTTATCCGTTTCAGTAACTAAGAAATACCCTTCCCATAAACAAACATCAGAGAGTGGACAAAATCCAGTTGAATGCATTATTTGTAATTCTAGCAACTTCAGTTTTCCGTATAGGTTTCTAGCAGTAAGTGTAAAGGAATCAAGGTCCATGGCAACCCGGATTTGGTAAACTCTACCTTCAGGAAGTGGAATCACCCGAAGAAAATTGCTCTTTGAACTAATTATCAGGACATCCATACCTTCCTCAAGGCCAATTGCTTTGACATGACCAGCAATGGAAATCCCATTCTCTTTAAGAGGAGTCACTGATGCTTTTGTTAATTCCTCTAATTCTCCCATCCGGACACCTCATCAATGAAGACCTCACCTGTAGGAGTGATATGATACTCACCTTTAGTGATTTCAATTAAGCCAAGTGTGTTCAGAAGCGGGATTTTGACATCAAGGCAGTTCTCAGAGATTGAACTCAATTTCATTATCTCGCAATCATTTGTGCATCCACTTCTGACTAGAGCAAGTGTTGCTATTCCTAACTCACCGAGGAGATATTTTGTTGTGTCAATATCAACTTTGAGTGAGTCTACCAGTTTCTTAGATCTCATTTCCAAATTATTGATGTACACTTCTGCCCTAAAACTAACCTATGATGTCCTCCCTTGAATTTTGATTCATCTATATTGGTGGCTTGTTTTTTTGTTTGTATTCTCTAGTTGCTTCTGTCCAATGGATGAAATCATCATCAGGAGGGTCTTTAGAGTACAATTCTCCTCGTCTGGCTTCTAAGAGATTGTTTTTTAGCCCCAGGAATTCAGCTGCAGAAACCATCTGATTGTTAGCTTTCTTTGCCGCAGCTAAAGCTGGATTTAGCCAATCCGACCATTCCAAAGAACGATGAAGATGATGATCGACAATGACATGAGAGATGGAACTGCCCAATAAGCAGAGTGAATACAACGCTTTATCCCTGTATTTTTGCTCGAATTTGTCCAAATATATAGGAGGTCCTCCAACAATGAGCAAATCGGTGTCAATTGACAAGAGGTAACGTAAGGTGTCTTCACTACAAGGGCCTTGAACATCAGGGGCAAAAAGGACAGAATAATCATTATGTGAGATTACACACGCTAAAACATACCCAAGTCTAGAATCATCAGGACCGTGATGAAGTGGTTTAGAGAACATGATTGATGTGTCCCCAAACTCAAGTGTCATTCCATCCACAAATGTGATTTCACAATTGCATTTCTCTAAATCTCGCTCGAAAAAGAAGCCTCTTCTTCTCTGAGAAGGGTTGATGTTCTCACGGTTATCTTTAACCAATAATTTCTTTCCTTGATAGAGCTCTTGTCGTTCATATCGTGTACTAAAATTTAGATGCCAGTTCTCAAAACCAGGACGTACATGGTCGAAATGATAGTGTGATACAGTTAGAATATCAGCATCAGATACATAGGCATAGATTCTCTCAAGAGCGCTTTCTAAGGCTCTATATTCCTGTGGATGAGGATCTAGTGAAGACCTGATTCCAAGAGCTGCTGACGGGTCAAGAACAATTTTAGTATGAGGTGTTATTATTGAGATTGCAAAGGATCTTACACCCATGCTTTCAGATGCTAGTGGAGTTATCTCAATATCGCCGATTCTCAAATGTGTCCCTCTCTATAGTACTGTAATCTGTACTCACTCCCGTTTCTGAGTAATTCGGCTTCGTGATATGCAATACAATGATGTGTATTATCAACAAAGCGCAAAAACATCTCAAGATCCGAAGGTAGAAAATCATCTGAGTTATCCACGATACCTTGTTTGGTAAATGTTTCTAAATCTCCTTCTCTGTGTTCCTCGGAAAAATTAGAGATGGTTGCACTGCCCAAGAATATTATGAAATGAGCTTCTAATTCTCCTTTTGGATCAACGAGCCTTTCAGAAATTATAGATTGCAACCTGTAATCTTCCACATGCTTAGCTCCAGTTTCTTCCTTTATCTCACGTACCGCTGCGAAGGATAGATGCTCCCCAAGATTTACTTTCCCTCCCACAAGGCTCCATAGATTTTCATAAGGTGCATTTCTCCTCTTCAGAAAGAGATAACATCCTTTGTGTCTTAGGATAGTAATAGCGATAGTGATTATTTTTGACATGCTCGATACTTTCCATCTAATGTTCTACAAATCGACTAGGTTAGTTGTTTCTTCTCATTCCCTTAAAGATGGTGTCCTTTACCTCTAGCAACGCCAAAGTTCATAGCCCTGTGCGGTTCATGTTCTATAGGCGTATACTTTGGACAGAGCTTTGGAAATAGAAATACGGGAAAACATCCTATTACAAATAATTCCTACTCCTCAAGAGATAGAATTGCAAAAGGAGACTATCAATAGTCTTGTAGAAGTACTAGAAACAGAAGCTCTAGAAAAGGGAATATCATATCAATTCATTGAGCCACAGGGATCAACGGGAAAAAAGCAGACACAGCTAAGAAACGCTGGAGACATTGATCTTTTCATTGCCCTCTCACCGGAAGAATATGGAGTTGTAAATGACGGGAAAACTCTTCTAGAAAACCAAGAAATCAGTACATTACTAGATGGACATATTGAGAATTGGATAAAACCTGCGATTGATAAACTCAATCCTACACTGGTAAGAAAGACATATTCACAACATCCGTATCTTACACTGGTACTAAACGAGATCGATGTTGACATCGTTCTATGTTTCTCTATATCACCTGAAGACCTGTTGCGGAATGGCCCAATTACTGCAGTTGATAGAACAATTCACCACACTAGATGGGTAGTAGAGAGGATATCTGAAAGACAAAGAAATGATGTGAGAATCTTAAAGTCATTTGTACGTGCATCACATGTCTATGGTGATGCATGCGCCATAGGTAGAATGGGATTCACTGGATACACTCTAGAGATGCTGATCATCAATGAGAGAGAAATTATGCCTGCCCTCCACAGATTATCATCTCTGTACAACAATCCAATCGATCCTCTAGAGAGAGATATTTCATTATTAAGAACAATTGATGCATTCAAAGACGACCATCTATTTATTATCGACCCCACAGATCCAAACAGAAATGCTGCATCAAGTTTTGACCCACGATGTTATTCATGGCTAAAGATTAGAACATCTTTACTAATTGAATCCATAAACAGAAAAAAATGGGACGATGTCATAAATATGGTCATCGAAAGACCGGTCCCGAAAACACCACTAAAAGGACTTACTGCTAAGCATTCCAAGGCATATGAATTCCTTTCAGATGGGTCCTATCACTATACTGTTATTAGAGACAAACTCTACAGTCTTGGGAACAAAATAGTGTCTTCATTAGAAAAAGAAAACACTGGCGAAACACGATTTGGTAAAGCATTGTTTGAATTATATTTTGAGAGAAATCGGTTTGCCCTAGGACTTATGGTGGAAACACCCGATATTGAAAAGACATTCAAACGTAGGGGACCACCCATTGGAATTGGTGAGGGTGAGAAAAGATTCAGAGAAGCACACCAAAATGTGTTCGAGAAGGAAGGGCATCTCTGGTCGGTCCAAGACAGGGAATGGACCAATGCATGGCATTTCACTAATCATGTTATTTCAGCTGACAAAATAAGCGGACTTGAATTGACAACACATAGCGATGTTTCTGCACGTGTACTGAATACATTGAGTCTATATATTCTTCAAATTGAACCTGAGTTCTCCTTTAAAGGAAGGAGTGATAAAGTATCAAGTCATCAGAAAACTTGAGTGTGTCAGGTTGCAGAAACTCGTTGTTCTACATCATCCAAAATCGCTCTTGCATACCACACCGTTTCCTAGACCTCATCTTGAGTCGTTTGAGAATCCATTGAGAATTCAAATGGTAGAACGGTTTCTTGAACGAGTGGAAGTTCTAGTGAAGGTACAGATGAAAAAAGCAACCCGAGCAAAAAAGGAGGACATTCTAAAAGTTCATTCTGAATACCTCCTAGATTCAATTCGTCTTATGTCAAGTATAGGCAGCGGGCAAGTAGGGGAATCAGCGTTTGCTAGTCCGGACCTATATAGATCAGCAATCATCTCAGCGGGTGGTGCTATTGACGCGGCAAATGTTGTTACTAAAGAATCTGCAAAGCATTCATTCTCTTTATTGCGACCACCAGGGCATCATGCAACAACCTCAACCCCTGCAGGGCTCTGTTATTTCAACAATATAGCAATTGCAACAAATTCAATATTAGAAGACAAACGTGTGAATAAAGTATCTATTATTGATTTTGATGACCATTTCGGAAATGGAACAGCAGAAATTTTCTATGCCAATCCAAATGTCCAATATATCAGCATCCACGAATACGATTATGAGAATTTTGGGACCGGGCACTATGAAGAGATTGGATTTGGACAAGCCAAGGGTACTAACATAAACATACCAATGATTGATGACACACATGATGTTTCCTACAAAGAAGCAATTGAGAGAATAATTGTACCAGCAGTAATATCTTTTCAACCGGATCTTATTGGTGTATCAGCTGGTTTTGATCCACACTATTCAGACCCGATTGGAAACATGAATGTGGATAGTCGTACATTTTGGCTGCTTGGCAAAACAGTCAACAATTTAACAGAGAGAGTCTCTGCTATAGGTTCCTTCTCAGTACTTGAAGGGGGATACAATCCATTAGCATTAGGACCAAGTATTGCAGCGTATATGATGGGTCTCTTGGATGAAAAGAAACCAAAATTCGAAGATCAGATTGAAAGAGATATTTTTGAACACTTGCGGCAGGCGAACTCAGAAATAATCAACAAAGTGCTAGAACTCGTGTCTAGCTACTGGAAATAACAACGTTAGGAACAAGATTTTAAGGTCACCCTGTCAGGCGCGGTTGAAACCCATAATCCGGTGGAGAAAACAAGTGGCAAAAAAAAGAAAATCTGGTGGCCGTAGCAAAGGCCGAAAAGGAAAATCGAAAACAGTTCAATGTTCAAAATGTGGACGAATTATCCCTGCAGACAAAGCAAAGCGCAGAACTAGACGTATTTCGGCAGTGGACCCACAGCTTGCAAGAGAACTTCGAAAAGATGGTGCATTTATACCTACAAAAATAATCACACAGACATATTGCATTAGTTGTGCAGTGCATACTGGAAAAGTACAGATTCGTCAGGCTTCCGATAGAAGAGACGAGTAACACTCCCGATTACGCTTCACGATGTCTATCAATACGTTTGTAAATGCTCATTTCCACTTGAACTAAACCTTTAGATGGTAGGCCAAATGACAGTTCCATCCGGTGTATTGCGGTTTATCATAGTATTTCCTGAAATGGGAACAGATGGTAATTTTTCTTTAAAGGACCTTCCAGGTTCAGGGAAACGAATTGATGTGTTATGTCGCTGTCTTGCTGCGGGTTTTTCTTGGGGAAGATGCTTCTACAGTCAACAGAAAATCGAAGTCATGGCTTTAATACAGAATGAATTGCTGCTGACATTCAGGCATCCTACTGAAGAAATAATTGGGGAAAGGGACTGGGCAGCTTATATCAAGGATGTACTTGATGGCAATGATAGGGAATTCATGTCTGTTAAGAGAATGGATCTAATCACTCTAATTAGGTTCCTTCAGGAAACAGGGAATTTGTATATTCTTCATGAAGAAGGACAACCTTTTTACTCTGACATCATTGATATCGCTTCACAGAACAGTTTTATGCTTGGAGACCATCGTGGCTTCGATTCTAAGACTGAAGAGATCTTTGATTCATTTGAGATTGAGAGAATTTCACTGGGGTCAATGAAATATCTTGGGAGTCATTGTATTGCAACGATGGTAGCAAGAATTGAGAGGTTAATTGAAGATGAGCGATAAATTAAGTGTGGAACCTGATGACCAGGCCAAAGCAATGCATAGACTGGTGAATAAATTAACAAAGGAGATGCTTTGGATTTACATACTAAGATTGCTCCAAGAAAGGCCTCATTATGGATATGAGATTAAAGAGCTAGTTACTGCACGTTTCGGGTTTTCACCAGCAACAGTAAGTGGCTATGCTATAATATACCGCTTACAAAAAGATGGATTGATTCAAGAACAAGAACAGGCAGAATCAACACGAAAATACTATGAGATAACCGAAAGGGGAAAAGAAGCTATGAAAGAAGCTAAAAGATTCCTAACACACACTATGAAAAGTGTATTTGACCTGACTGATTAATTATACTCACTTGATGACTAACTCATTGATGACTTGTGCTTTTCTTCTCTGTGCGCTTTCAGTATCAATTTTAAATGAATTACATTCTTGTTCAGATATAAGACTGGAAACACTAGATGACAGAGCCACATTATCAATTAGGTCATTGCTTCTCAAAGATGCAGCAACAAATGTGCCCAAAAAAGCACTATCTGTGTAGAGACCATTATTGACTGACTCTGCTGAAAGAGGAGAAACTATAAAATCACTCCCATCGTATACAACATTTCCTTCTCTTGGAATGCCAACTATTGATAATTGTGAACCACATTCAACAATTCTTTCTGCAACAAGAAGAGGATCATCATCGATTGCGTTCCAGAATGAATATCGCAGGTACATTGTATCCACGCGCCGCGCCAACTTCTCCAACAAGCTTTCATCAATTTTTGTACTAACTAGCCCATCAGAGCCCGCTTTGCGCATCATTCCTAATGGATCAAGCACTATTTTTCCACTAGTCGTGTTTGAAACCCACTTCACGAATTCATAGTCAATCTCTTGAAACTCGGGCACTATTACAATATATTTGGTATCAAGAAATTCATCAGGAATCTCTTTGATGCCGAGTTTTTTTCCTGGATCTATAAGAGCGATTTTTTCCTCAACACCGTTTTTGCAAACTATGTCAAATCCTGCAGTGTTGTCATTTTCAATAGCCAGAAATTCGGGTATATTCCATGAGTAGAGGTCATTAGCTAGATTATCACGGAATTGATTGGATATTGAGCCAGCCATCACAAATTGCTCTACGCCAATCTCTACGAGTATTCTTGAAATCATAGGACTAGAGCCACTAAGAATACGACCTTGAGAGCTAAAGGTGGGAGTACGAATTGTACTATAGAGCGGGTTCCCAATTACTGTTACATCATACATCTGAGGGTGAATCACTCTCCGAACCAACAATCATCTTCCGAGCATACAATAGTCTTTGAGCAACAGTGATGTGAGATAATATACCAGCTATTACAATGCATACGGTCAGAATGTTGGTGATATCAATTAGAACAAAGAAGTCAACAATAGAGGTCGAGATTAATTGTAAAAAGTCGACCCAAATGTTTGTTTCAGGAATCGCCAGCAAGAGGATTCCAGCAATAGTTAGTATTAACTTCTCTTGCCTTTCAGCAATGCCAACAGCACAATCATCCATCCCTCCTACAGATTCAGCCTTTGCTCTTGAGAAACTTGCCATTATCATGCCAAAGAGAGTAAAGAATCCCCAGAACCACGGGACAAAGCTATCACCAACAGAATATGGCCACCAAGAGATAGTAACGATTACTGTTGGTCCTGACATTAGACCAAGCATGAAGAAATATTCAGCATATCGATCTAGTGTGTGATCGAAAGTTGCACCAAAGGGAGATGCAAGATTAGAGGCTCTCGCTACAGCACCATCAAACATGTCCATAACGACTGTCAAAATCATGAATCCAAGTCCAATTAGAAGGTCACCTAAATAGAAGAAATAGGTGCTTACTATTGCCACCATGACGGTTAAACCTGTAATCATGTTGGGAGTGATGCCAGTCTTGGCTAATATTCTCCCAACAGGGTTCATAATTTTCTGGTATCTTTCTCGTAAAGCACCTAACATCTAATTCACTCAAACCTATAGACTTAGCCGTCGGCATCTTTGGAGTGTTAATAAAGCTGTTGAGGGAGGTATATACCTCCTCAATCAGAGGACCCTTTCGATTCTCTTTATGACCCAATCGAGTCCCAATAGATTTAGAAATGGTCCAAGACGAGGACCACTCTTACTTGAAATGAGAAGACGATACAATGCAATAAAAGCCCGTCTGTCTTTTATCCCGGCATTTCTTGCAGTTTCAAATATTTGAGCTTGTATCTCTTCATCATCAAGGGGTCCATTTTTCAATGCATTTGCAAAATCTCTAAGGAATGTCTTATCCTCCTCTTTGAAAGTGGAAAGAATCGTGTCAGGAATCTCTTCGTGGACTTCTATTTGATCACGAGTAGAGCCAAACATCTTGACCCAGTTTCTTGCTCTCTCCAATCGAATTGGAATGAGGTCCATAGAAGCTTTAGGGATTTCACTAATGTTGTATTGCTTACGCATGACTTCTTTACATTTTTCGATAACAACATCTAATCCTAATACATCTTTAAGTTGTCCTAGAACTACTGCGAATTTGAAGGAAAGCTTTGGTATGTATTCCTCAGAAACCTCATTCTGTACACACAGAGGATAGAGTGTCTTTGAAAGCATAAGTCTTTCATCATCCACATCCTCTAGACCATAGTAGGTTCTTTCAAATCGTTCATATTCATCGATCATGTCTGGAATCCTATCTGGTTGAATATTGATTGCTCGTGCAAGGTCTGTTTTCAACATGAGGAATCTGTATAGCTCAGGGGGAGCTATCAAAAGCCATGTTTTGGGAATGAAAACGATTCCTTCTGAAGTACTCATATCACGCCCACCAATTCGTACCCACTCATAGGGCACCTTTACTGGGCCTGGCCAATCAAAGACACGTCTGGAAACTTCCAATCCCGTATCATAAGAACCACCTTTTACTGAGTGGTCTTTTCCAGCGGGTTCACATGAAACATGATACACATACCATTTTGCAGGCCAATCAATGCGCCATGTGAGCTTCACTCTGACCTGGTCTAGAGGAAGAGTATCACTATGACCACATGCATGGCATTCAAATGTTATCAAATCCTTTTCTGAATCGTAATCTGTGATACGATTTGGTCTGATCTCTCCTTTCACGCCAGATTGCAGTCGGCCGCATTTGGGACACACTACTGATGCAGGGTACCATGTTTTCATTGTTTCAATATACATTGCTTTCTGTTTCTCGTTGAAATCCTTTGCAACATATTCGATCATTATTTCACGTATTGTTTCAGTGTGTTGTAAGCAAATTCGCACTGCTTTCTGCATCTCCGAAGTTGTGTAGATTATACTGGTATACACAACCTCAGGATTTACACCAAACTCGTTGAAAGACGCTACAAGTTCATTTGCCCAGTGAGCTCCAAAACTCTCACAACATCCAAAGGGATCAGGAACATCAGAGTAGGGAATACCCGCCCATTCATTCAAATCGAGATTTACAGAAGGAGGTAGAGACCTCAAAGGATCATAGTCATCAACAACGAACATTGTGCGTGCCTTTTTCCCCATCTTCAGAATCTTACGTTTGATTACATCAGAGATGATTATCTCTCTCATGATGCCTATGTGAATACTTCCACTCGGACTCTTACCAGTTGATATCAAGTATTCGTCTTCGTCTCTTTCCAGTACGCTCTGAACAACGTCCTCAATCCAGTGTATTGAGAATTCTTCTTCATGTATATCTTCTGTCATGGGGAATCATCCATGATGATTCGCGGAGGGGAATTCTAAAGAATATTCCCCTAGACCGCAAATTCTGATACTCGTAGATCACTTCTACTTGCAAATATCATGTATACAGGTATGGCTGAGAGTACAAGCACAAGGACAAGAATACCAAGTATCGAGATTATAGACAATGGCAGGTAAAGTAGTGATAATACAGAAGCCTCTGGAACTAAGAAGTACACACTGAAAACAACTGAAAACAATACTGCAGGAATACCTGCTTTCAACCCAATGTCCAATCCTTCAGCAACCATTGTTTTTGCTATGAATATTGGTTTTGCACCTATAGATCTCATGATCACGTAATCTCTAAATCTTCCAAAGACGGATATCAGAAGATAATACATCAAACTAAGAAATGCACTAATCAATGCCATAATTGGTATTGGTTGTATCAGATTCCAATATGCAGAAATGATGGACAAATTGTATTCTAATAGTGACTGTTGACGATATATTCCAAAGCCGTAGTTTTCAGCAAGCTCTTCTATAGCTGAAATTACACTTTCGGAGTATGAATCCAACTGCACTAGAACTAAATTCACTCCGTCTATTTCATATAGATCTTGCATAGCCTTTAATGGCAGCATTGTTATCATGCCTGCATTCAGAACCTCAAAAGCAATACCTCGAATCTCAAAGTTCGTACCACGTACGCCTACAGATTGTATTAGTGGATCGATATACAAATCATTCGCCATCTTACCACCAATCCAAGCACTTCGAGAATCATTGACATCACTTCCATCATAGTACCAATCAGAGAAGGTCAGTTCGAAGTCGATACCTACAACTGCCGCTGAATCTGCTCTATCCCCACCTATTCTCTCATATTGTTCAAGTGTGGGATTCCAGATTATTGCTGCCCCTTCAGAAACCGTAGTATAATCCACTAATCGTGATTCAACTGTATCTATTCCAGAAACTCCAGCAAGTTCTTCAATAAGGGTATTAGGAATCATATATTCGCTATCGAGATATCTGAATGAATCATTCAATCGTTCTCCTGTTAGACTGTACGCTTCATAATAGTCTTCAAGCATTGTCGGATGGCCTATTGCTACAACATTGTAGCCCATAGAACGGATAACATACCCATCCATTGTTGATTCTACTATTCCTCCACCAATCCATAATGTTGAAGCGAGGGCAAAACTGAGAAATAGAGTCAGGAGGGTACGCCGTGTTCCTTTTATTCTTCGTCCTGTTGATTTAGATGCAATACGAAATGGCAGACCGAAAGAATCAAGATAACCAAATCTCTGTATACGCATTCCAACATCAGGGTTCAAGGAAGATGATGGGGATTCGTTTACCGCATCATAGATAGGCTTCTGTGCCGCAAAGTATCCGACAATGAGAAGAATTATCGCTAGAACAGTAATCTGAATCCATGGAAAATTAAAGATAAACTCGATTCCAGTTATGCTGAAAGCAAGCCATATCAATCCTACAAAATACAATACTATTCCTATTGCAATACCAAGAACAATCCCTGTTAGAATAAGTATCACAGCTTGTGCCATGAAATGGTCGAATATAGTATCTGTGAGGGTACCTATTGATTTCATAAGACCGATGTCTTTTCGTCTACTCACCATCTCAAGAGAGATATTGCTTGACACAACTGTGATTCCCAAAATGAAAACTAACAGCACAGTGGCAAGCATGAATGTTTCGTAGAATACACCTAGAACGGATGCGATTCCCGTTGATGTCAAAGAGGATGTTACATCTAATAATATACTAGAGAAGAGAAATAGAAATGTTGTTGCGGCTATAACTGATACAAGAGAGAGAAGTATTATTGTTGTTCTGAATGGCCTGCGCTTGAGATCTTTGGATGCATAGTCTTGTTCAGACATCTTCTTGCATCACCCCATTTTGTATACGCAAATGACGCACAGACGGTAGAGATAGAATCCTCTCATCATGGGTCATCACAACAAGTGTTTTGCCTGCCTTATTCAGCTCTTGAAGCAGCAAGATGATACTCTGTCCCGTGTCAGCATCAAGATTTGCAGTTGGCTCATCTGCAAGAATTAAGGCTGGATCATTAGCCATTGCACGTGCAATTGCCACACGTTGTTGTTCCCCAGAACTGAGTTGCCATGGTAGATGTTCCAACCGTTCATGCATCCCAACACGCTCCAGTAGTATTTTTGCATCTCCACGTAGTTCCTTCTCGCTCTTTTCAGTCAATTGCATCGGGAACATAACATTCTCGATAGCAGTCAATGTGGAAATGAGATTATAGCTTTGGAAAATATATCCAGTATTGTATAACCTGAAAGTAGCTCGAAAGGCTTCATCATAATCTCCAATTGGAACATCCATCACATATACTCTACCTTCAGTTGCATGGTCTATTGCCCCAATTATGTTGAGGAGAGTTGTTTTCCCTGATCCAGAAGGTCCCGACACCACAATGATTTCGCCAGGGCCTACTGTTAGAGAGATTTTGTCAAGTGCTTTTATCGTGGTTTTACCCAACTCATAAGTCTTGGACATATTATCAAGCTTCACCGCATATCGCACTTGGTCTAATCCTTCGATATCAAGATCAAATTCATCTGTGAATTCTTCAGATCCTAGTAGTGGTTCATCACTCATATTATTCAAACCCCAAATTTTTCAATATCACTATACGAGGTGTCGGACATCCTATTGGCTCTTGGATAATCAAAGCAACCAGAATAAAAGATAAGGATAGGGGTACGACACCTCAACTAATTCCTACACAATTGCCATCTCAAGGATAGCACTGTGTGCCCATTCATTCAACATGATTGGACGCTCACGACCGAAGACCTTGATGGTCCGCAGAATGTCAGCCTTAAGGAGCGTACTTGTGTAATAGGAAATTAGACTCTTATCTAAAGAGAGTGTCCTACTCAATTCAGCCTGAGTCACTCGATTCTTTGAGAGGACCTCGCTTAAAATTGATTGTACAGTTGGATTGCGTCCAACTGCACTGAGGACTAGAACTTTCTCATCATCTGAAAACCCTGAAAGGAAGAAATGCTTTGAATTGCCAACTTTTATGGCTTCGATGATGCCACTCTTCTCAAGATTCCTTATATGATACTGGAGTGCACCCATGGCACACTCAACTGTTCTTTGAAGTTCTCGCAGATGGACACCAGGATTGTCTTCAATCGCAATCAAAATTCGTTCTTTTAGCTTCAGTGGTTGTTGTTCACTTCTCCGGTCAGCAACCACAGTGCCAATTGCCATAGTGAATATGCCACTAGGAAGCCAATGGTCATTCCAAGCGATTGTAATGACCGAAGTGCCGATACTCATGGGTGAAGAACATAATGTGACATTCAATGCACCGTTTATGGAGGTTGTATCACCAGATAAGTCAGGGATAATGAGTTCTGAAGAGGAATAACCATTACTAACTAAGAAATAACTGACTAAACCTGAGAACATCAGGGCCAGCAATCCTGTCATTACTAACCTCTTACTCACTCTTCCCATTGCACTTCACTGTACTGTTGAAACACTTCTATATATATAGACGCTTGGTTTGATGTAATTTTGTACTATGATTTACCCTTTGGGAGGATAGCTAAGTTTGATATGGAAAGCACAAAATTCTGCACCAGTCGACATACAGCTTTCTTCTTCTACAAGTAATTTCTCATATTCAATTCTGTTGAAGTCTGTAAGATATTCAAGCACAGACTCAATAAAACCTTTCAAGAAGAAGCACGAAGGATCATCACCTTCATACCCAGAAGCATACGGATTATCACGGATTTCTATAATGGCTTCTTCGTCTAACCATAATTTGTATAGTTTTGCTATCTTTATGTCACCAAAAGGTACGATAAGCGTTTCAAGAGCCATCTTTATGAATTCAATAATACCTTTGAAATCACCAGGTGGTTTTTGTTTTCCAATCTTGAAGTACTCTCTTTGCGCTTCAAGTCCAGCAAGTCTACCTGCAGAGTAGTAGAGGTCTCTTACACGATCAGGAAACATAACAGCAATACGACTGCCAATTTTATTCCAAGTCTTTGAGAAAAAGGCTCGCATCAATTGACGTTCTTTGAGCCTTCCTTGCCACCATTCTATTACTTCCTCTTTTGACATGTTGAGTCGCTCCAACAATAGAACGTGTCTACAGAAGAGGATATGTTCTTTGTGCTGATAGACTCAAGACTTGTCTAGCCCAATCTGATGTTCCAAATACATGCTTCTGCACCAGTAGCTTTTGACATTTCTTGGAAGACTTTGGCATCTACATCCTTGAATTCCAAAATAGATTCCAATATGCCACTGAATATCTCACAATATCCGAAACCACGCATGCCTTCAAGTGATACTTCTTGACACCAGACACATTCCTTATCACTAACTCTTATTGAACCGCGTGCAGAGTCCATATCAACATCGCTAGGTCGTTTATCATGAAGAACTCTGAAAATCACATCGACCAGCTTTGAAACATCCTCACGAGTGGTTATAGTATCTTTAGTCTTATCCGCTATCTCTGTATTTAGGTATAATTGCGATCCCAATAGTCGCCCAATGTCCCGTAATCGTTCATTTGCTTCTTCAACATTGGAAGTTTCATCAAGAACTCCATCGACAATATAGGAATAAATTGCTAGTAGTAGGGGATTCTCTGTTTTTGCCATATGCTTCGAAACTCCGTATAGTTGTTTATACTGTCTTACCAATCATTTTTACATCTTTGCGGTATTTAGCCAGAATTTTAATCACAGTTGGTTTTGGAACGCCACCAGATTCAGCTACTTCATTAGTACTACGAGAGCCATCACAGAAACGAAGAATCTTGGCCTCATTCTCAGGAATCTTCGAATAATCGCCTTCATATTTGGGACATTTCACATAACGTCCCATACCCTTTTCTTCGATAGCTTCACCAGTTTCGCTCTTTTTCGCAACAGGAACACTGACAATTCCTTTAGATGCCGCCCATTTCAAACATTCAATCACACGTTCTGTGGGTTGGAACATAGAATCAGCTATCTTGGTGATATCCAATGTGCCATTCACAAGCATCAATACATCAAATCCGAAATTACGATACTGCAATTTCATTTGATTATAGAGATCGGAATCCAATGAGAGTGCAGTAGAGTAAGTATCGCCACGTTTGGGTACTGTTGAAGGAGCTATTGCAAAATCATCAGGAGACAGATCCCTTTCTTCTTCTTCCAGTGTGACTTCTTTAACTTCTTCTGGTGGTGGTGTTACTGCAGCCTCTTCAGCCAATGTTGACGCTGCCTTTATTGCTATACTCTCCAAGACCTGTAGATTATCTTCAGATGATTCTTCAAAATCATCTGGAGGTGGAGGTAATTCGATGCCTTCCAATAGCCGAAGTACATTCTTTGTTTTTGCAATTGCCAAACCAAGTTGGAGTTCGGGAACGTAAAGAACCGTGAGAATCCAATTATCATCCACTGGTGAGAGAACAACAAGACCTTTCTCAGTATCGATTGTCATAAGACGTAAATCCGTTTTGTACAAATTGATGCTATCTTTCACGCGGGGAAAGAGTGCATCTGGAAATGCGAAACTCACAAACGGACGACCAACTTTTGTCATAAGGGAGTATCCTAAGACTTGGTCATCAAATCTAAGCTTTGACAGTGCTCGTTCCAAATCACTGGACATCTTGTATTAACCTCTCGGCATTAAACGGCGGACTAGACTCACACGTATATGTTTTCTTCCGATGCCATTCTGAAAAGCATTGCGGTGACACCAATAAATTTGGAAGCAAATTTCAGAGCGTATGGTACTTATGCTGAACAGATCACATCTGAAGGGGTATGTTTAGTTTCATCAATAACTGTTAAGAGTGCTTGTAGTACGGATGCATAGCTGAAAAGGAGCCATCATAATGCGAAATCTAATTGGAGGATTACTAGGAGCCCTTATTATCGCTTCTCTAATCACACTGTTTCTACAATCGGTGATTGTTCCTTATCCCCTACCTTTTGATTCAATTTGGTTTATTCTTGATGGTGCAGAGAAGCTATCAGAAACTGTTTCTAACTTAACAAATGGCCCCTATCTAATATCAGTCATTTTTGCGCTATTAATTGCTGGACCGATACTAGGAGTCTTTTCAAGGTCATTCTGGAATATCTTTAGAACGGTTTTATGGACGGGCGTAATATTAGCGATTCTTTCAACTTCATCATTATTGCTGAAAGACAGTCAATTTTGGTACAGTGCTGACCGAAATGTGATACTTCTAAGTATCTTCATTCAGTCACTCCTACTGAGTGTAACCTCAATTATAACAACTGCTCCGGTAATAAAATTAATTGAAACGATGAGAGAACGAGGAGAACCTATCACAATTACTAAAATTGAAACTAGATGTGAGTGTGGTGCGGTTTTCAAATCAAATCCGATATTATGTTCTGAGTGTGGAAGAGTTCTAGACAATCAAACGTGAAGTCTAACGGTCTCTTGAAATTCCACCACCCAGTAATCCACCCACCACTGCGGCTATTCCGGGATAGAGTGCGCCTTCTAAAACAACCTGCAGAATTAGTATAGATTGGGTACCGAGAATTGCTGTGAAATCCGTTGTTTGGACAAAGAAAACCAATAACCATGTTAGAAATGCTCCAACTATTACTGCAAACACTGCTGCAAAGATACCCTCTACGAAATCACCAGCAAGTAACCCTGCAATTAAACCACCAGTCCCCCATGCAAGAAACATCAATACTGTACTACCACTAGCGCCATATCCCACAAAAGTGCCTAAATTAATGCCAGTCAGACTGGATGCATAGAGGACGGTTCCAACTACAGTCAGTTTCAATTCCAAATCCGAACGGGACAAAAAATCATTCACAACTGTACCACTAATTACATCTTCTGGAATTGATAGACCAAATGTGAGGACAATGAAAGTGATTACAAAAGATGTGATGAGTCCAACGAAAGTGCCTAGAATCTGACCCATTTTATCGCATCCTTAACGAATAATGTCTTCTGACTCTGAACTAGGAATGAGCGTTTTTATGGTTATGCCTTACAGGTAAGGCATCTCAAATCGTTACTTCATACTGTTTGTCGTAAAGTCCATGTACAAACGCTGTCCCCAAGAGCTTTACATGATTCTTGGTATGTTTCAGCTTTGAAACCCCTCAGCTTCATTACAGCATCGAATACCCCACTGATGAGGTTGCAGTATTGTAATCCCGGCATATCGGTAATAACCACACCCTCACAAATGGCACAATTTGCGTCGGTAAACTTGATAGTTTGTCCATCGTCACTAATCCATACATCTGTGAAGTCTTGACCAGAATTTACTTTGTATGCTAATTGAAGAGTTTTTGCGAATTCTTGGAATGTACCAGCATGTTGACTAATGCGGTCAGCATAATCCATCAAAAGAGTTTCTCCAACTTTGAACCCAATCGTTTGCATTTGATGGTTTATTTCGTCAACATTGTCATTTGTGGCCATCAATATATTCTGTAGCTCGCGATATGTAGCTTGAAATAAAGTTTTAGATACTTTGTCGATCTTTAGACTCCAAGCTAGTTTTCCTTTTACACCCATGCTTATTTCACCTATTTCATTACTTTTTTCGACTTCTTGATGAACTTCAGAGTCTTTCCTCTGTAAGATACCACACTCTGCAGTGCGTTGAAATACGGGATTCCCAGTTCTTCAGCTATCTCTTGTAGTGTCTTTGTTCCATCACAGTGACTAAGGATCAGCCTGTGTTCCTTCTTTGCCTTCTTCAAGTCACCCTCAAAGATGGGTAGTTCTACGATTTCAGTTGCACCATGTGTTTGTTCTTCAGGACACTCAATTGTGACTATGTGTTGAGAAACACTCCATTTGACTACTTCAATTGCTATTTCAACACGTTTTCCAAGTGTTTCAGCAAGCTTGAAGACTGTTTTCTTATCATCGACCATCATTAGAATATCAAGTGCGACATTCCCGAATTGATCTACAAGCATTTTGTAGAGGGTTGAATCAATTTTTCCTGTTTCTGAAAAAAATGGTCCCTTATGGACGATACAACCATGTCGCACATCAATCTCAGAAATAGCAATCGGAATCAATGAAGATTCGGTAGTTTCAATAGATTCAGTTGTTGCTTCTGGAATTTCAGGCGATTCCATAGTTTCAAGCTTTGTACTTGGCGGAGGAGGTAATTCTGTCCCTTCGAGTAAGTCAATTACATCCTGAGTCTTTTGAAGAGCAGAACCTAATGATTCATCAGAATGAAAAAGGACAGAAAGAACCCAGTTGGGATCAATCCGTGCCAGAATCACTGTACCTGAGCCAGTCATCACATTCATGAGTTTTAGCGAGTCTTTGTAAACAAATAATGTCCCCTGAATTGCAGGGAGTGTTTCATCAGGTAGTGAAAATGATAGGAAGGGAATGCCTTGATTCGTTACGAGAGCATAACCTATGACTTTTTCATCATACCGTAATTTTGTCAAGACGCGCTCTAGTTCCATTCACTTTCCCCTACTTTAAGAAGCGAATACCAACTTTGAATCAACATTCAGGCTTAAGTAACTTTTTGCCTTCTTCTGAAAGTAAAGGATTGGATTCCAAAAACTCAATAATCTGAGATTTAGTGGGATGTGTTGCATCCTTTGATGAAACATAAAGTGCAGATATTGCATTTGAAAGAACTAACCGTTCATGTTTTGTGAAATCTGATAGGATTCCGTAAATCGCCCCTGCATTCCATGCATCACCTGCACCACACAATAAATCAGATGGCACATCGAATGTAGGAACACACAACACATCATCGGTTTCTACAACTCCTGTGTAGTATTGTGTATGCAGTTGCACAGACACACCCGTTTCTTTAGCAAGATATCTAGCTGCAGACAGCCATTTAGTAGGGTCTTTTAGTGCTTCACGCCACTTCCCGTTTCTTCCATCCAAAGCCCATGCGAACCATGCAGCCTCGTTCTCATTCACACCAAGATAGTCAACAAGACCTTCTGATACTACTTTTTTTGCTAATGGTTCAATGATTTCAGGGTTATTTGATGGGTCACCAATATCTGTGAAGGTAATTGCGGAGGTTTCGCTTTTGACAAAAGAGAACAATTCACTTGATAGTTCCACTGCGCGCCTATTATGATTCAAATTCAATAATGAAACAAGTCCACTTTGTTTTATCAATTCTAGGTCACTT
The DNA here is from genome assembly GCA_964610875.1 of uncultured archaeon. Lineage (GTDB taxonomy): Archaea > Asgardarchaeota > Thorarchaeia > Thorarchaeales > Thorarchaeaceae > CAZSWP01. Next base: position 64,649 of record CAZSWP010000001.1, on the reverse strand, counting down.
TTAGTTAAATCATTAAATCCAAAATCAGATGCAGAACCGCTATCACTGATCATCAAGTTCACTCTACGTCCATCATACGTCACTTCAATTGAAACAGTTGCGGAGAGATTTCCTTCAAGATGAACATAAGAGAAGTCCAATTCAGGTGCTAGACCTTTCATCAAAGCTAGACCTTGTTCGTCTGTTGTGATAATAATACAAGGATTAGCATCTAGAGCCTTTAGAGCACAGGCCGTATTAACCGAGTTGCCACCACGACGCACTAGTTGTGTATTGCCAAGAAGATTACCCCCACCCTGTTCTGCAAGTTCTTTGAGCCCCTGAATGAATTCATTAAACTCTCCGGCTATTACAAAATGATCTAGAAAGAAGTCTGGAAGAATAACCGGTGTGTCTAGAACTGGTGTCTTTTTCAGTTCTTGTATTAAACTTGAATAGTCCATGGGAATAACTCCCATGAACATTTGATTTATACCTTATTTAGAGCGGCTTTCACCATTTTGGTTAGTTTCTCTTCATCAATACCTGTTTTGTTAGCTACCTTATCGATTTCGCAATAAGCCAAATCGGATACACTTAGGATTCCAGCTTCTACCAATAACTTGGCATTTTCAACACTCACCGCTTTAAGGGATGAAAGCTCATCTATTGCTAATGAAACATCGACAGTGGAGGTTTCTTCAGCTGCAAGAGCAGACACAATGTCTTCCATATCTTGGATGTATTCTTTAAGGATCTCAACATTCTGCTCATACGTGGTTCTGCGACGAAGGTCAACAATTAGACCCATATTTCTGGCATCTTCTACCGTAAGTCCTGCATTTTCTAATTCTTTTCTAGTAAATCCTCTTCCGCGTCGTGGTTTACCATCCTTTGGAGATTTAACAACAGGTTCTGCAATGATATCGAAGCTCATAGTGACCTTCCACCTTCTTCGGCACGCTGACTTTAGATTACTTATTAGGCTTTCTTTCTGTATTTTCTAGATGGGATTGCGTTATTCTACCTCGAACGTAAATGAATACAACCTCAGATTTGATTCATGTAACTTCTTTTTCATTTCCCTAATTTAAAAATCGAATAGTGTAGTCTGTTCAACAGAAAAATACTCGGTCATTCTCTCAAGTTTGTTTTTCTGATGGGAATTGATTTTCCCCATATATTGTAACATTTGAAGTCCATTTAATGGTGCATAACCATAGAAGTGATTATTGAAATACCCGAGGACAGTTTCACTTCTAGTTTCTAAATCTTCAAGAATCGGTTTCCACTCTAAAAGCTCTTCTTCGGAGTATCTGTATTTGTACCATGGTTTGGTACCATGACCATGCCACCGAATGTATACAAAATCAGTAGTTATTCGCGTATTAATTGGTAATTTTGGTTCATCTACAATCACATGAGCAATTCCATAGTCCTCTAATAGATTCCAGACTCTTTCTGTCAACCAACTTTTGTGTCTGAACTCGATGGCATATCTAAAGCTTAAGTCCAGGTTCGAGAAGAAATTTTCCAAGTCACCCATCGTCGAAATAGCCCATGGAGGTAGTTGGATCAGTAACGCCTCAGTTTTTTCCTTGAGCGGTTTCATAAGAGAGAAGTAGGTTTCCAATATGGTTCCACCCTCACCATCGAGCCTTAGTCTATTATCATGTGTTACAACCTTTGGAAGTTTGGCGGAGAAAAATTTCTCGGAATATGGTAATTCTACTAAATGATTGATAAACGATTTGCGGGGAAGAGCATAGAATGTAGAGTTAATCTCAACTGTATCAAAATAGGTCAAGTATTGTTCTAGCAGAGATGATAGAGAGTGATAAAATACATCACGCCAATCATCTTTGTAAGACCAACCACTTGTTCCTATAAACAGTCCTTTTTTCATGACAGCAATCCATATGCCATACATCAAATTGACTCTTTCCATCAATTACTTCGTAAAAGATGAGATTCAAAAGGCAATTGAGATATTTCATTCTCGTGAGTTACATGAAGGTAGAGAAAGCAAAAGCCCAATTCGAAAACCTCGAGATACATATGGGCGGATTTGGTAAGACTAAGTTCAAGATGAAATGTGATGTTTCCTATGAAGATATGATGCTCACAATGGATGGAGGAAAAACAGTAGCCAGACTCCATTCAAGGAATATCAATAATGTACACCTTGAAAAGAGAGCGATTCGAATTGCAGCGATGAATTTTGAGATAAAAGAGGATGATGAAATTAGTGTTGCTACTGGATCGATACGACTGGAACTCGGCGATGAAGCCGAAGACTGGTATAAGGATCTATGGGGCTAGTTTTTGCATAACAGAGTAGCTTTTTAATATGAGATGAGATGTTTCAGTTTGCTTACCCCTGTAGAGTTGATGCACGTGTCAGAAGGTATACGGTATATCGAATTCAGACTAACTGATATTCTTGGCCGATTGAAAGCGATGATAGTACCCTGCAAACCGGTCGATGACATTAAGGATCTTATTGACAGCCCAGTTATGCGGAGTGGGACTAGCATTGATGGAAGCTCAATCTTAGGTTTGGCGAGAGTTGAATCATCAGACTTACGTCTAGATCCAGATCCATCAACCCTTGTGGAACTTCCCTATAGATTACAAAGAACCGCTGCAGCAATGTGCTTCATTCGTGAAAAGTCGGAAACCGGGACTTCATACTATCCCAAAGATACCCGTGGCATACTACACAATGCATGTGAAACTATTCTGGAGAAAGGTATGGAGCTTCGAGCAAAAGTTGAACCAGAGTTCTATTTCATTGATGAAGATGGCGAACCATTTGACTATGCACAATATGCAGATACATATCCAGTAAGCTCAGGTATGGAGGTTCTTCTTGAAATTGCTTCAGCAATCCAAGAGATGGGAATGGAAGTTAGGGTAGTCCATCATGAAGTAGGTGAAGCACAACAGGAAATCGAGATAGATTATGTGGATATCCGGAAAATGGCAGACATGATACTACTCTTCAAGCATACCGCAAAAGCAATCGCTCAAGAAGCAGAGATTGGTATCACCTTCATGCCAAAACCCTTCGTAGATCTCGCAGGGAGCGGTTTGCATTGTCATTTACAACTCTGGAAAGATGGAAAGAATCTCTTTGGTGATGCAAATGGAATATCAGACACTGCCAAGATGTTCATTGCTGGTTTACTAGACCATGCCCCAGCACTAACGGCACTTGCAAATCCAACAGTAAACTCTTACAAACGGTTGGTACCGCATCATGAAGCCCCTGTATACATCTCATGGGGACTTATGAACAGGACCACATTGATTCGAGTCCCATTATTTACGACAAGTCAGAAGGCAGCTATTGAGTTAAGATCTCCAGACCCCCTAGCTAATCCCTATCTGTTATTTGCAGCAATACTGGCTGCTGGAATGGACGGAATAAAGAGAGCTCTCACACCTATTGAACCTGTCAATGGAGATGTATTTCGACTTTCCGATGAAGAAAGAAAGAAGAAGGGCATAAAGAATCTCCCAGCTAACCTTGGAGAAGCACTCACTCACCTTGAAGAGGATCGAGTGATAGCAGATGCAATAGGAAAAGAAACACTTGATGAGTTTATCAGAATAAAAGGGGACGAATGGACTAAATACATGAATGAGTCAGTCACTGATTGGGAATGGATAGTATATTCTGACCTATGATGTATTGAAATATCGCTCAAGCCTATCAAATGCTTTATCCACAGCATCTGGAGTTAGGGGTCCTATAGAAAGGCGAATATGTCCTTCCCCTGCCTCTCCAAAAATACTACCCGGAAGAACGAGTATTTTAGCAGTTTCAAGAAGGTCGAGAGCTAGCTTTCTTGAATCGGTGCATCCTTTCACTTTTGGAAAGAGATAGAAGGTCCCCGATGTTTCAACAGTTTCTAATTCATCAATCTCGTTAATTCTGAGATACGCAAGTTTCCTAAGTAAACTGAGACGCTCCAGTTCATCATCAACTGCGTCAAGTCCTTTCTTAAGCATCTCTAGAGCAAGTAATTGTCCTGCTGTGGGTGCGCATATGGTCACAGTATCTTGGACCTTGAGAAACTCATTGATGAAGTCTGGATTGCCGATGACATAACCTACTCTCCAACCGCTTATGCCAAAATCCTTGGAAAAACTGCCTATTGATACAACATTATCAATAGCATCACGTCGTGACCTAGGGGAATAATGAATTGCACCATTGAAGACCATTCTTGAATAAGCTTCATCAGATATTAGCATCAGATTATGTTGCAAACATAAATCAACAATCGCGTTAACAACCTCTTTTGAATATACACTACCTGTGGGGTTATTAGGAGACACAATGAGAATGGCTCTTGTCTTCTCATCTACTGCTGAGGATATTACATCTATATCAGGTTGAAATGTCGGTGATACAGGTACAACTTTTACATCACCACCAGCTAACTGTACAGCCATAACAGAATTGAAATAATACGGCGAAAGGATGATGATATTCGCAGTCGGTTCAATCAGGGTCAATATTGTTCCAGCAAATCCTTGATTTCCCCCGGCTGTAATAGCTAATTCTTTCTGAGGGTCAACATCGATTCCTGATGTTCTACGAAGATACAAAGAGAGCTCTTCACGTAGTTCTATGTGGCCTTGATCAGAGGTATATCTGTGAGTAACAGGATGCTTAATTCTCTCATTCAGTGATGCAAGAACCTTGGCTGGTGGAATGTGACCCGGAACCCCTTGTCCGAGGTCCATGAAATCTTGAGAACCAATGAACCTCTTTGCAGCCTCAGCAAGCTTGACAATAGGTGGCGGTCTGATGTCTTTTGTGCGAAATCTCACTCTAATCGTCCCTTAGAGAATTTAGACCATTATCTGGTTATGAATGGTATGGATTATCTGATTTACTCCTCAAAAAGAGTATTTGGTCAAAGTTAATATCTACTAGTCCTTTCTTTATAGTAAGAGATGATGTAGATGTCAGACGAATGCAAGGCAAAAGTACTAGGAGCACCAGATGCTCAGATCAGACAAACGAAAGAAATTGACATGAAGAAGCCGTTACTAGTGTGTGGTTTCCCATCAGCAGGAGTTGTTGGTACTATCGCAGCAAATACCATTATAGAACAATTCAATATGGAGGAAATCGCCCATATGCGGTCAAAGCATTTACCATCGGCAGCTGTGTTCTTAGATGGTCGATTGCGACACCCATTCAGAATCTATGGGTCAAGTAACAAGAATTTACTTGTTGTTACAACTGAACTACCAATTGCTGAGGATGGTTTGTATGAAGTAAGCTCAGCTTTGCTGGACTGGGCGGCTTCAGTTGGAGTTAAAGAAACCGTTATACTGGACGGCATTCCTGTACAGGGACTGCCATCAAAAAGGAAAGTACTCTATGCCGCTGAAGAAGAGAAGATTGCAGACCTTGAAGAACATGAGACTATGGAGATTTTAGAAAAAGGTATCATCACAGGAATTTCAGGCTCAATCTTGTCTGAAACCCTTTGTCGTTCAATGATTGGGTTTGCATTACTTACACCAGCTGTAGCTATAATTCCTGACCCAGAAGGAGCAGTACAACTTCTTAATGCTTTGAACAGAATGTATGAAGTTGGAGTGGATGTGACCGAACTTCAAGAGAGCGGCGATAAGATAAGAGAGAAGATGGAGGGCGTGGCAAAACAAGTTGAAGGAATGCGACAGGGCGGTCAGAAAGGTACAGGACGCGGATATGAGCGTATCTACGCGTAGACAGCACTAAATCCTTTTATCCCTTCAAGTAGAGAAAATCTTGTGGAATTTAGAGAGGAGTTTCATTCCATATACTCATAGATATTGGACGGAAATAAATGAAGTGCTATTTTCATGAAGATAGAGACGCGATAGGTACTTGTATTAATTGTGGAAAAGTAGTTTGTTCTTTGTGTGCTGAAACTATTCAGGGAAGACTCACATGCAGAATGTGTGTTGACTCTGCATGGGTTGATGGAACTAAGCAAGAAACAACAAATGAGTCAACTAGCAGAACTTATGCAACTATTGATACTCCAATAGATACCGGGAACAGAAACCTATTCCTAATGGGGGGTATTGGTAACCTTATTCTCGTGGTCGTTGTGGTGTTCAGTTTTATCGCAATTCAATTATCCTCGTCTGGAGTTTCTGTGATTCTAATTGCATTGATTAATATTGTCGCTTCAGCAACAAGTCCTGTTGGAGGGATTCTGGCTGTTTTTGGACTATTTGGCCTCTATAGATATTATGAACTGACTATTGCCCTCTTTGCGGTAATTACACAAATTTCCAGCATGATTGCATCAGGTATTATGAATCTTGTTCTTAGCTCGGGTTCATTACCATCTGAAAACATTTCCTTGCTTTTCGCAGTGAGTTTGATAGGTGCAATTAATGGATTAGTAATAGGGGTCACGGTGTATCAAGCCAGAGATTACACAGGATATAAAGAACTGACTCAGATAACCGGATTGGTTTTCCTAATCTCGATTGTGTCAATATTCTATTTCAACTTAATCGCAGCATTTGCGCGTTTCTTGCTAGCTGTCATCTTCTTCAGAGCACAAATGCCACAAGTAGGAGCATGGTTATCCAGTGATGTGCATTTAGACTGGTAAGAAATTCAGCATTTAGAAAATTGTGGGCTGGAGTGTTTCAATCGCTACAGTCCGCATATGCTTCTTTTGCACCTTCAGCGTTGCGTTCTCCAACCTTTCCAGGCCATTTCTCTTTGATGACTTTTTGTACAGTTTCGAGTTTGACAAGTCCTGTTGCCTTGGCAAAAGCACCAAGCATAGTTGTATTGACCACAGGCAGACCGGCAACAAGTAGTCCGTATTTCAATGCGATACCAGTGCCATCGTAAGTATACACATGGGCATCACCATAATCATACTCTGAAGATGGTTTCTGTGAATTTATGATTATTTTGCCGCCTTCAACAAGTCCCTCGCTGATATCAGCTGAATCAAGAATTCCGGGATCGAGGACAGCGACAATATCCGGAGTGTAAATCTGACTCCTTACGTTAATCTCTTTGTCAGAAATTCGTGTGAATGCTTTTACAGGAGCACCTCGACGTTCAGCTCCAAAATATGGAAAGGCTTGTACGCCTTTATAACCATCAAGATACGCAGCTTTTGCAAGTAGCTCGGCTGAGGTCACGCCACCCTGGCCGCCTCGACCATGCCATCTAATCTCAATCATCGGCATCTTTGTGGACTCCTATCCAAATCTAGTTGGAAGCCAAGACAACTCGAACATTGCCTATGTAAAAATGCTTCGCATAAGGAAACAACCCGCTTACCAGTTGTAGTCATGTTTGATGGCGGCGATTGCTCCCTCTGCTGAGTTGGCTGCCTGCTGAAGACCAACTCCAGCACCAGCAGTATCAGTACCGACAATATAGAGTCCTTTGATGGGGGTATGAGGACCAGGACGGTCTAAGTCCGTCTGTCCGGGAATTAGAGCAGCTCGTGTAGCATATGATGTCTGCACATGCTCCATCTCAATGTGTTCCAATATCTCAGGATAGTATTTCTCCATTCCATTTGATTTCATAATAGCAACTTGCTCTTCTACAGTCTTTGTTTCATCACGCATCGTCGCAATGGCAATCAGTTCCTTTTCTTCAGGAGCACAGGAGGGATCAAAACTTGACAGGGATATAATCCATCGGTTGGGATTAGGATGAACTAAGACTCGTGATTTTCTATCGCCTAAGACTATTTTGTCGAGACCTAGCCAAAGTGTGACACCCTTTGTTATTTGCATATCTCCCCATTTCGAGAAGAAATCTTTACCAACCGGCAGAAATGACCGAGTGAGCTTTGGCATTTCCCAAAGAGGAATGTTGCTAACTATCAGTTCATGCTCCAGTGTTTTTCCTGATGTCTGGATTCCCTTTATCATTGAGTCATGGACTAGAAAACGATCAACAGGAGTGTTTAGAACGTAATCTCCCTTAATTGATTCAGCGACTCTCTCAACTAAAGATAGCATGCCTCCAATGATGTACCCTTCATCATATTCTTCACCCATTCCAAAGAGCAGTTTCTTTACAGAACGGAGTTTTGATGATTCCTTATCTGTGTCTTTCAAGGTACACAGAGCTTCGTATGCTGACGCTTGGTCGATTGGAACACCTGCAGCCATGTATATCGCGCTTTGCATGACATCAAGCATGACCTGATTCGTAGCACCTTTGGAATGCATGAATTCCTCAAAAGAGATGTCTTTGTATTTCTTCATCTCATCAAGTTTCATAGTCTTAATCTTGGCTCCAATCTTGGCCATGCCCAATCTTCCACGAAGTCCTGTCAGAGGCCATCTAAGCGTCTGTCCTATACTCCCAGGAATTGTACCCACTTTGTCATGAACTCGGAAATACCATCCCTCATGAAGAATGAATTCAGGAGGAGGCGATATGTGATTTCTCAAGAATTTCGCAAAAGCTCCACGTTTGACTCTAGTGATGACGTGTAAACCTTGATCTACTCTATAGCCATCGACCCAATAACCATGCCAGACGCCACCGAGGCGGTCTGATTTCTCAATCATGAGGACTCGCTTATCCTGTGCAGTCATTGCAAGACCTGTAAGCAGCCCTCCTGCTCCCGCACCCGTGATTATACAGTCATAATCATCAGGTTGAACTTGATCGATCATCTTTTCTTGCATGGTTCATTCGGTCCGGTTTTTTCTATGAGGGTACTTAAGCATGACCTATTATGAATCACAATGGGTCTACGGACCGTCCTTTATTGGATGATTCGTAAGCAGCATCAACAATCTTGTGTGCAGCAACTGCATCAAGAAAGTTTGGTGATGGAATCTCGTTCCCTTCTATTGCTTTAAGAAATGCATAATTCAAAGCCCCATAACGATGTGTACCAAGAGATGTAATCGCTTCTATAGCACTCTCAGATAGCCCGTTCATGTTCAAACCCAAATCATTCAATAGGGCATCATTTGCAGTTTCTTCCCATATCCTTACAGGGCATTCATCGTTTAGGTGATAATCCAAGTGACATTTATCGGATTCTAATCTTATACCGATGTAACCATTTTCAAAAAAGAATTCCATATACCGTTCATTTGGTCTGTCAACAGAATGCCACACCGAATCAAGTGTACTGATAGTACCGTCGACATGGGTCATTACTAGAGAGGCGTGGTCTTCTACCTCGCGTTCTGATACAAATCTCACTTTTGCGAAGACGCTCTTGATGTCCCCGAAGAACCACCTAAGAACATCAACATCATGAATACTATGTTCAATGAGAGTGCCTCCACCGGCAATAGATTTCTCACCTCGCCAGTAACTATAATATTCATAATTGACGGGAAAGTGCTGGTCGTCCCGAATGTGCGCTACAATAGGTTTTCCAAAGTCCTTTTCTTCGAGTATCCTTTTCGCGTACAAGAGAAATTGATTGTATCTAAGGACAAGACCGATCCCTGCCTTAACACCTGCAGCTCTTATAGTAGCAACCAGATCACTAGCCTGAGGACTACTATGTGCCAGAGGTTTTTCGCAGAATACATTTTTTCCCGCTTTTGCTGCGGCTCTCACCATATCAATATGGAGATTCGTGGGAGTACATACATAGACAATATCCACATGAGGGTCCTTAACTAACTCTTTGTAATCCTCGTAGGTCTTCTTAATTTCAAATAATTCTGATGAAGACTGTAATTGTTCTGAATCAATATCACAAAGAGCTTCAAGTCGCATGTCAATCAGGTTTGATTCAATCAGAGCAGCTATTGCAATGAGATGTATCCTACCAATATTCCCGACACCAATCAAACCCAGGCCAAGCTTTTTTGTATCGCTCAAAGGTCTCCCTTACCTAGATAACATGTCTATCATCTCTTCCCTAATATATGAAATCTTCTGATGGGCATGTTACTGCGTAATCAAAATCAATATGTATCAAAAGCCATCGATGAAAGATGTATAAGTCAGAATATACCGTTCAGCAGGTGAACCACATTGTCCTCTGACAAAGAAAAACTGAATGAAATTGCAGAACTTCTGAAGGCAGATGAGAAGAATCAAGCAAGAATTCTTCTTACTGAGGTAGCTGATAGTTTTGCATCCAGAGGACTATATAGACAAGCAGCCAACTTGTACGAAAAGGCAGGTGTTTTAGCTAAAGACCTCTACAGAGCCGATGAATGCTTTGGATTAATGGAGAGTGCTACTGTGATGCTTCTAAGGATGAGCGATCTTGAAGTGCATCCTGAGATAGTTAGATTGAACATCGATTCAGGAAAAATCGCAGAGAATGCTACAGAATATAGGATGGCCGCAGACTTTTACATGCGTGCTACAGATTTTGCTGCTAGTGATGAAGAAAAAGACGAACTCATGATTAAAGCTGCAGATGCTTTAGAGATACTAGCTGATATAAAGGAGGAAGAAGGATCACTAGAAGATGCAGTGGGCATTCTCAAGCGCGTTGGGAGCTTGTATTATTCAGCAGGAGACTCGGAATTAGGCAGTAGGATATTCAATAGAGCCATAAAAATTGCAAATAGATGGGCAGAAGAGAGTCGCCTTTCCGGAGATTTTCTTTCTGCGGGAAATGCACTAGCAGAAGCAGCACAATTAATGCAGGATGTTGGGGACACTATTGAATCTATTCGTGTTATGATGGATGCTGGGGAATTGTATGAATCAGTAGAGCTGTTTGAAAAAGCAGGTAATATCTACGACGCAGCACAAGAAGCATACAAACTTCAGAGATTGAGCAATGCAAGAAAACAGGCCATGTTTAGAGCTGCTGAAGCCTATCTGAAAATGCAGGGAAGACCAGAAGTTATAGCACCTTTGCTTTTTAAGGCAGGAGAAATGTTCACTGAAATAGGACGCCCAATGAAAGCAAAATGGGCATACAAAAATGCAGGAGATCTTTTTGCTGAACTAGCGACTATTGCCAAACGAGAAAATGATAATACATCCGAAAAGACCTACCTCAGACATCAAGCGATCAGTTTGAAGAAATCAGGAATGATTCCCGAATCAAATGATATATTCAAAGAAGTGATCACGTACTACCTTTCACAAGCAAAGAAGGAAAAGGACAAAGATAACAAAGAAGCACATGCTCTTGCGCTTGAGGAAGCTGCGGATGTACTTTATGAAGCAGGTCATTCCATGGAAGCAACAGAGCATCTTGAGAGAGCAATAGAGGTGTATGTGCAACTAGCAGAAGCGGCATCAGAATCTGGAGCTCTAGAGGATGCTTCACGATTTTATAGCAGAGCAGCAGTTTGTGCAGAAAAGCTTGGTGATGAAAAGCGAATGGAGGCATTCTACGGGACTGCGAGTAAGAAAGCAGAAGCCGCGGCTGACGATTATATGAATATGGAAATTCCGGAACTTGCAACACTCTGGTTTAGAACTGCAGGACTTGAAGCACTAAAGACAAGTGATAGGGACTTGCTTGATAGAGGAATCGACCTTCTAGGAAGAGCAGCTGATGGATTTGAAGAAGCAAAGGAGTATCAAGAATCCTTTGAAGATTTGTTTTCCATCTTTGAAGCCTTAGTGTTTCATCCAAATTCAAAAAAACGTGCTATGAATTCTACCTTGAAAAAGATGGAGGAGATCGCGAAGATAAGTCCAACTACTGCAAGCACTGCTGTAATGTCAGTTCTAAGGCCTCTCGTCAAAGGAAACTATACTGCATCTATACTCAGTTTGCAAGAGCATGAAGAAGAACTACCAGACAAAAGAAACCGTCTTAGAAAGATAATAGATTTTCTCAAAGAATAGGTCGTTCTTCAAAAAAGAGATTAGGATGGTTTGAACTCTTACTTATGTTGGTTTAGTTAAAATGGCGACATATACTACAACTCTATCATTCAAGACGAGGGGTGATTGTGATATGATTGACATCACCAAGGACCTGGAAGAAGTTGTGCAAAAGAGTGGTCTGAATACTGGAATTTGTACAGCGTTTGTTCCTGGTTCGACTGCTTCTCTAATTACGATAGAATATGAAGGAGGATTGCTAAAAGATTTCCCAGAAGCAATGGAAAGGTTTGCACCTAAGGATGCAGTCTATGAGCATCATCTGCGGTGGGGTGATGGAAATGGACACTCACATATACGTGCATCTATCATTGGTCCAGACATGACAATCCCTATTATCGATGGAAAATTGAAACTAGGTACTTGGCAACAGGTTACATTTGTTGATTTCGATAACAGGCCTCGAAGTAGGAATGTGGAGATTGTAATGATTGGTGAATGATCAGAATGTGATTTGGTCACCATCTAAATCCCAAACAAGCTCTCTAACACTATCAGGAACGGGTGTTGTTTCACGTATCTTTAGAGCCAAATAGTGGATTCTCAATGCACGTCTAAGTCGATGCAACTGGAATGGCATTGTCCAACCTGGGGGGGTATTTCTGTATGAATAACTGTCCATTAGACTACGAATAGTATCAAGTTCCTTTTTGACCTGTGCTTTCACATCTTCAATATCTCTATCAATAGTAAGGGGTTTCTTTTGTCGCATTACCAAGCACCTATCATACGAGTAGAATGTGAGCTCACATAATCTGGAGTATGACCTATGTAATACTCACTTGCGAAGGGTTTTACTATCTCTTGTTTGACTTCACACGGACTCTGCGCATTTGTGTGCCACAAATCGGACACTCGTTGTTCAAGACTTCTCCAGACTCCACATGACCACATGCTGGACATTTGTTTCCCCATATGATAACATGACGCATTCGCCCAGCAGGATCCATTACAATAAGACCTGTATGTGCCCCCACATTAAGAACCGCAAGATCTGTTGAAACCAAAGTTATGGAACTATCAGAGCTCTGTTCCAAAGCCAGTGCGAGGAGCTCTATATCTGTATCCGAGAGAACTTTCTCATCACCACTACGCTTAGCTAATGCCCTTGCTTTCTCAAGAAAGGAGGGTGTTGGTGTGCCGATTTCAATTCGATTCGTAGATAATAGAAATTCAATTCTCTGACGACTGGGTCTATTCCTAAGCTCATCAACCACAGATTTAGTTGTCATAAATCGTTCTTTTGGATGTTTGTCCACCCAGTTTGTCAGTAGTGCTCCTGCATCAAGCAGGTACACATCAGTCATTTGTTTCACCTATTCTGGGGCTCTAGGCACCAAGCGAGTATTGAGACGAGTGTAGTAATTTTCTTCAAGACGGATGAATCTTGACATAAGTTTGGACTTCTTTATCCAAACGGTTTCAAATGGTTCTACATCGTATTGTACTTGTCCATCAATAACAGCCAAACCAGGAGCACCTTTCTTCACTAGTTCGAGTTCAAGTTTTGACGAGTCAGGAATAACAAGTGACTTCAATTCGAATCGAGGGGGACAGACTGGGACAAAGATGAGTCCTTGAACACCTGGGGAGAGTATCGAGCCACCTGCAGCTAGTGCATATGCAGTTGACCCTGAGGGAGTAGATAACATTGCACCGTCAGCTCTTCCATAATCTATCTTGTTCCCGTTGATCCTTACTTCGAACGTCAGAAGCCTTCCTGGAATTCTGGAAACAACATATACCTCATTTAGAGCCTCTTCAAATACTCTGTCCCGAACACCAGATGTTAGATTCACACAACTCTCTATGATACATTTATTCTCTAGTATCTTCTTCAAGGTTGAAACAGCTTGCATTGTGCTCGCTTCAGTCATAAAACCAACAGTGCCACGATTGATGCAGAAGAGCGGGGTCTCTCGGTTCTTCAATTGTGAAAGAGTGTAGAGGATAGTTCCATCACCGCCTATGGTGATAGCGAAGTCAACATCCATCTTAGAGATTTCAGTTGGATTAGTTCGCTTATGGGTTATGAGACAAGACCCTTTATCGACCTGAACATCAATATTTCTAGCAGTCAGTATGTCGACCAGCACACTTGCGGTCTTTTCCATCGCAGGTCTGCCAGGTTTACAAATTAGGCCAACCGCTCTCTTCTCCGAGAGAATTTTCGGGTTGTGCTCAATCATATGGCCGTCACGTCCGTCGTCTGGACATACGAATTCCCTTTTACTCTTGTCGATTATTGTAGAAATAGTTGGCACCCCTTCATAAGGAAAAGTATAATTGGAATCCTTAGGAGTGATTCTTAATTCACTGCAAGAAAGAAGCAGAGCTGGTGTATTCAAGTGAGTATTAAGAAGACTATTGTAAAGAGCCTGAAACCGGGTAGTTACTTAAACATCGATGATGAACCATGTAGGGTGATAAGCATAGAAAAATCAAAACCTGGCAAACATGGTTCTGCGAAAGCCAACATCACTGCTGTAGGATTTTTTGACGGAAGAAAACGTAATGTGATTATGCCAGCTGATCGTATGGTCGATGTCCCTTTAATTGACAAGCGAAGCGGAACAATAATTGCGGATATGGGCGAGAGCTGGAGTGTTATGGATTCCGAAACATACGAGAGTTACGAGATTGTCAAACCCACAGATGACGAGATTGGTAGAAAAATCGAACTCAATGCAGAAGTTGAGATATGGGATATCATGGGCAAGAAGGTCATCACACGCGTCAAATGAAGCGCGGGTTTTAGTAAATATCTCCCAACCATTTATCACTTGGTTGTGGATGATACATTTTCAGAATAGGGTTGATTGTATGGGTTCAGTGGAGAGAATAGACGGGAGAGACGAAATCATTATCGATATGTTGAGTAAGAACGCTAGATGCTCACTCAGAGAGATTGCTAGAAAAGTCAAGATGAGTCCCAGTTCTGTGAGAAACCGTATGGAACGACTCTGTGAAGCTGGGTTTGTAAAGAGATATACAGTTGATATCGATTATCGAAAACTTGGTTATGAGATTCAGGTCATTATTTTAGTTACATGTAAGCCTGGTCTCTCACAAGATATCTATACATCATTAAAGAGTTTTGAAGAGGTAGGCAAGATATTCTGGACATCAGGTCCTGCGAATTTCATCTGTATTGTTCGACTACGGGACATGGCTGAACTCTCTTCTTTCATGACCGGTAAGCTTGAGAAACTCAATGGTGTGGAACGTCTCGAAACCATGTTTCTTATGCCAAATCCCGACGATAAGTAGTAGGTCTGGGTTTCAAGAACAACTCAAGTCAAAAAGGAGAAGAGAATCTAACATGCAAGTACGAGTACGAGAATATCACCCCCAAGATTTGAGTAGTGTGCAGAATCTCATTCTCAATGCTGAAAATTTTGGGGAACCATTTTTGGAACATGAATTGCTTAGAATTGAGGTCTTTGAAGCATTCAAGGACTTCGGTAAAATCCTCGTTGCTGAAGATGGTGATTCTGGAAAAATAATCGGATATTCCGCAATCCAGTTCGAGTGGAGGGCACTTGTAATCGTATCAATCATTACTCACC
Organism: uncultured archaeon; assembly: GCA_964610875.1. Lineage (GTDB taxonomy): Archaea > Asgardarchaeota > Thorarchaeia > Thorarchaeales > Thorarchaeaceae > CAZSWP01. Next base: position 49,253 of record CAZSWP010000001.1, on the reverse strand, counting down.
ACCAGTATCTACGAAAAGGAGTTGGGAAAGCTCTCATCGACAAAATCAAAGAGATTGCAGAGAGTAGTCCTCTGGTGAATGTAATCCGTGTTGATACGGGAGATTTTATGACCTACGCACAGGACTTCTATCTCTCGTGTGGATTTGAGAAAAGCTGCGATGCATCACATTATCTCAGTTGGAATAATGACCAAGTGATATTCGTCTATAAGGTTGAGAGAAAGTAAAGTGGTGCGGAGGGCGAGATTCGAATACGCGCTTCCTGTCTACAAGTTACAGGAAGTCTCGCGAACCCCTACGGGATAGGGATCTGAACCCTACGCCTTTGACCTGGCTTGGCAACCTCCGCATGTGCGAATCTGTTTGGACCTCTGTCTTGATATAATGCTTTTGTCTAATACTAGTTTTCGATAAGATGTGAACGCCATATGACAAGATTCTCTTTCACTTTTTTACATGACATACTATCAAGACAATCGCAATGCCGCATAATCCAATAATGGCACTGATTGTCAGTATAGTCGTGAGTGTGTTGTTCCAAGCCTCTTCTATAGGGAAGCGATTTGATAAAGAGATGATACCATCAAGAGGATACATCAATCCGTTGAAAATATCATCAATGAGTTGTATCTTATCAATAGCAAAAGCAATCGCTTGTCGGAATGCGGTTATATTGTAGAGGTATTTCTGACAATTTATTGTCAATGCTTAATAACTATTTGATGGGACGAAATCCATTTCCACATCTTCCGGTCCAATCATTGTATCAATTGAATACATCAGTGGAGATATGCCTGGAATCAGATCAATTTCATTATTGTAAAGTCCAGCAACCATCTCTGTTTCGTTTTGGAAGAAGTTAAAAACTACCTTCTCAACAAAAGGACCTAATCGATAGTTATCCAAACTGGGAATATTCGCATTTGCCGGAGTAATTGTTGGCGTAATAAAAAGTAGTCCAACCAAAGTAAAGAGCAAATACTCCGATTTTTTCAAGTATAACACTGCCTACCACTCTTCTATAACGAAGCGAGATTATTAGAATGCTATTGTGTGGTGATCCACATATATTAAATCCAAATAGAGATTGTACTATATTGAAAGATCTCTACGAAGCTGGGACCAGTCTCCAATCTGTTCTAATACCTCTTCATTTTGAAGAGCTTCCGATGCTAGCCCATCAAAAATAACTCTGCCATCCCTTAGGGCTACTACTGAATCAGCCCAGTGCTCAAGGAAGAATCTATTATGTGTGGTGAAGAGAATACTGATTCCATCATTCCTCAGTGTCTTGATCATGCCAGCCATCTTCCGAACCATCTTGAAATCCAGTCCTGCAAATGGTTCATCAAGAAACAATATCTTCGGACGCATTGCTAGAATACCAGCCAATGCCACACGTTTTGCTTGGCCATGACTCATCTGGTTCACGGGACGTTCAATGAAATCAAGCATGTCAACAAATCGTAATGATTCTTCTACTCGCTTCTCAACCTCATCTTCAGGAAGGCCCAGATTCGTTGGACCAAATGCAACATCTTCCCAAACTGTCGGAGCAAATAACTGGTCGTCAGGATTTTGAAATAGAAATCCGACATCTTTTCGAATAGCCCACAAATTCTCAGGACTGACTTTGCGTTCGAAGATGTATATTTCCCCTGCATGTGGCTCCAAGAGACCTAACATGATTTTGAACAGGGTGGTCTTCCCAGACCCATTTTGACCCACCATGGCTTTGTGTTCGGCTAGATGTAGTTCCATATTGATATCTCTGAGTGCAAATTCATCATATCTGAAGTAGACATTGTGGACTTCAATTGCACATGTCACAGTAAAACAACCTCCAATAAGTATGGGAATAAGAAGAAAGAAGAGAGTACAAAGAGTAAGACAGCAAATGCAAGAATGCTGTCACTTCGCTTGAATCCAGCACCACTTATTTTCATGCCACTGCCATAGCCTCTCAGCTTCATGGCTTCATATACAGATACACTTCGTTCCATTGCCCTATCAATTGTCGTACCTACCAAGTAACCCAATGATTTGATGCGGTCCCATCTCTCACCTAGTTCAAAGCCTCTGAGAGACTGAGCCTCCTGCATTCGCCTTCTCTCAGTCATAAAAAGTGGAACATAGCGTAGCATGATCAAAAGAGAGCCCAGAATTGATGGTGGCACCCTTAGTGTTCTGAGTGCACTAATAAATTCTGTCAGTGTCATATGTGAGAGAGTCATGGAGAATATAGTGAGAATTGTGATCATTCGAAGACCTAGCAATATCCCAAAGATTAGTCCTTCTTCATAGACATTTAACGGACCAAATGGAGTAGTAAAAGTGTACAAAATAGTAGTTCCATACATGAATGGTTCAAGCAAAACCCAGAACATTATAATCAATTCAAATTTTGCCACCAGGGACAGTACAACACGCCATCTTGTTCTTGCAATTGAACCAACGGTAATAGCCAAGAGGAATCCAATGAGAACAAACAACGGGTTGATCAGAATAGCAATCACCACTGCACTAGCAATCGCACTAAGGAAGAGACCAGTAGGAGAGAATCTGTTCAGGGTATTTTGTCCCTCTCTAAATGGTAATAGGAACTTGCTCATAGTGAATACACATACTATATTCTCTTCTATACAAAGACTTCCTTTTGAAAGAGTAGTCTACTAAGGTCTAGGACTTTCTTGAGGTGAACCAGAAGACTAGGTAGCCTAGAATAAGGACAATGACGATTCCTAGAACTCCAGATATAACATCCACAAAAGGACCCTCACCGAGGAAACTCCAAATTCCTTCAAAGCCACCTTCTGGTTCCGATATGCCAGCAAAATCGAAGAAGGTCCACTCAAATCCATCGGGATTCTCAGATGCAAGACCACATAGGATTAGAATAGATATTATTACTGATACCACAATAATCGCAGGTAGTACAAATTTGGTCAGTGTATCTCGCTCCACTTAATCAACCTCCTTAGCAACAGGTTTTTCCAATGGGAACTCTTCTATCCAAGACATTTCTTTAGTTTCGCTGTCTTTGAGAAATGAAATCACACTTGGTTTGGCCTTTACAAAATAAAGAAGTATTACTGATGTTAGAATTGCTTCTCCAATTGCTATAATCACATGAACACCGGTAAGGACCATGACGGCATCCCATGTGAAACCAGGTACAGAAAGAAGTTGTAGACCAAGTACGAACGCTGATACAATGATTGTTACAAAAGCAGCAATTGCTGTAGCAGGAATTACAGCTTTCTTCTCATCAGTGAAACGAGAGAGTCCCTTGAATAGTATCAAAGCGATAGTCCAACCAACAAAACTTCCCACGACACCCATGTTGAAAAAGTTTAAACCATAAGCAAGGATTCCGCCATCACCATAGAGAGCCTGTACAAAGAGTACTAGGCCCATAATTAGCATTGCGGCCCATGGACCCAGCAGCACCGCCAAGAGGGTTGTGCCAACAAGATGACCACTTGAAGCTGGAGGAACTGGAAAATTGACAAACTGCGCAGCAAAGATCACAGCTGCTAATACACCTATATATGGAACGAGTTTGTCATCAAATTTCTTATTCACCATCTTTCCAGATACAAAAAGAAAGAGAATACTAACAACCCAAAGAATCGCGAGCAACCATATTGGTACAGGTCCATCTGGCACGTGCATACTACATCACTCATAGAATATCCAAAAGTTATTCGAGAAGGAAGGGATTACCTTAAATGTGTTACTTATCTGGAGATTGTGTTACTAAATGTGTGCAATTGTGTTATTCAATATAAGGTGGATAGAATGGAAATGAAACGCTTTGGTGTGTCAATTCCCGATGACCTGCTGGAACAATTTGATAAATTGATAGCAGAAAGAGGATACATGGGAAGATCGGAAGCTATACGAGATGCGATGAGGATGTTCATTTCTGAAGCAAAATGGGAATCGAATCAAGAGGGGTCTTTTGCATCCCTAAATATTGTCTACCATCATAAACCAGCTCTAATGACAGCTCTTTTGGAAGCACAACATGGTGCTGAAGCCAACGTTCTTTCAACAGTACATGTACATCTCACAAAGAGGCATTGCTTTGAGGTTCTTACCATCAAAGGAAAGAAATACGGCATAGAGAAACTAGCAAACAAAATCAAAGGGCTCTCAGGAATAGAATATGCCCATCTATTTCGTTTTAACTTGCCTAGTGATGAAGGATTTGAACATCATCATTGAGTTGCTCGTTTCTTGTTTACAGTATACAATACCATGACTATTGTAACAATAGCTCCGGTTACGCCAAGAATAACAAACGGTGTTGTCTGATTACAACTTGAGCAAGGGATGTCTTCTAATGCTTGGTTCAGTAAGTTACCTGATGAGTCAAAAAGTAATGTCCACCTTTCACCCTCAGCAATAAGCCTGAATGTGAATCTCCAAACATAATGGATTTCTTCTTGAATAAGACTACCTGGTACTACCACAATCTCTTCACATACCCCCCAATATCGATTATCGTTAGCAAAGAAATCCGTAGCGGCTTCAACAATGTAAGTGAAATTTGATGATACAGTATTGTCTAGAAGAGATATCCATAAAATGCTAGAGTTCAATGAATCGAGTCCGATAAGTGTTTGATAAAAACCGGTTGTATTGATTTGAATAAAACCTACTGTGTTGATACTAGCATTATAATCATAGTTCGGATCAATATGTCCTAAGGGTTCCCAGAAAAGTGTATCATTTGAAGCTAATAGGGAATCAATACTGGTATCGGTTCGAAATGGCTCATAGTCCGTTAGAACAGATGAAAAGTCCTCTGGAGAGAGCTGTAATTCTCTATAGCCAACTCGAACTGTGGTATATGTCGTCTGTGCATCAACAGATCGAGATGAAACTATTACAAAGAGTATACACAGCAGATAGACGAGTTGTCGATTATGAGTCATTATGAAAATTAGGATTTACTCATTCAAAATAAAATCACTGATGATTGCTATTTGTTAACACTGCTTTACTATTAACGGGACATACATCTCATCTTCAGTAGTTCCACCATGAAAACCAACTAAATCAGTCTTGGGCAATCCCTGATATGAATGTAACAAGACATTGTTGTTTCTTGCAATGAGGGTATAATCACCAATCCGATCCTTCAGTTTTGGATGTGGTTCGTACAATCCAAACCAGTTGTCTTCTATCAAATCTATACTCTTGTGAAGATCAAAGGACTCGCTGAGATTTCGTTCAATGTATCTTTCAAAGACCTCTACTTTCGATGGACGGATATAACAATATGCAGACCGTGCATCACCGCAGAGAGGTAATGCCAGTGTGTCATAAAGAACTGGATGGTCACCTGTATAATGCTTAGAATCAGAAGTAGAATCAGTCAGACCATGGTCGCTTGTCAAAATGACTGTGGTATTTGTACCATCAATTGAATCAATCATTTCACCAAATCGTGCATCGAACTCCTCTAAATGAGCAATGGCATCATTAGACATGATACCAATTCGATGGCCAATGTCATCCAGTTTAGGCCAGTATGCATAGGTATAGCTGTGTCCATTTTCTTGTACACATGATTGAATTGATTCAAAGAATTCATCGATGTTCCTATATCCTTTCCTTTTAGCTCCACCAGTCATATGCCTTGAAAATGTTGAATGAACAATAGATGTACCTAAGATTACAGAATACTTGTAGGAACACTTTGTGAAGATACGGTCAACGTCAATGACTTCGGAGATCTCAGCATTAAGAACCGTACCTCCCAATATACTCATGAATGGCAGAATTACAGTGACGATACCCCACTCCTTGAGATATACCCACCATCCAGTAACAGCATGTTGTTGTGCTGGAAGACCACTGAAGAATGTTGAGACCGCTGTTGCTGTGGTTGCAGGATAGACAGAGGTCATTTTTCCATGAAGATTTCTCTGAAGATTACTACTTCTCAATTTCTTCTTCAAGTAATTATATCCCAATCCATCAACAACAATCAGCACAACTTTTTCTGTCTGTTGAATTTCAATAGAATTCAATTCCATGAGTTCTGGATACGGAGAATTCAATTCAAGAGATGAAGCAATTGAACTCATCAAATTAACCAGCGAATGACCAGCATAGTCAGGTATTACATCCATGGACTTTCAGTAAACTCTCAACTATATGACACCTTCTCTTGTCGAGAAAAACTAGGACCGCAAAATCTTAGGTTTCTAACAGGACGCTAAGGTTTCTTGTGAACATATGGAAATGCTCTTCCGAGGTTACTGGAATGAATCCATTGAGTTTCTCTGTCAGGTTTTCAAGGAGCTCTACTGAAGGAGTTCCATTCAGAATAGCTTTAGTTTCGTTCTCTGTAACCGTACCCAGTTGTAGGGTCTTATTGATTACATCTTTGTTACCCGGACAACTAAATTGACACTTCATGCAACCTGTTAATGCATTATGAGCATCTATGGGAATCCAATCAGGAAAATCAGAGTCCATTTCATTGTACAGTGAAATACATTTTCCAACATCTATGACAAAATTCTCCTTGCGAATAGCACCAGTCGGACAGGAATTCAGACATATGCTGCAATTCTTGCATTCCTCCATCATACGCACTTCGCCAAAATAGTCTTCATCGAAAATATGGTCAGTAAAATAGGCGTAAAGAGGAAAAAAAAAGTTAAAGAAAAAAGTTGTATCCTAGGTTCTTTATGATTGCAATAATTACCGTGAGCTCTGGTATAACAGCATACCTTCTTTCTGTGATAGGGTGGATTCCAGTTAATCCAACATATGCTGCTACGGTTGGTCTGCTGTTTGGATTCATGTCAGTTCTATATCAGTTGTTTTACATGAGAACAATGAGCAGGAAATATGAGAGCTATAGAGAAAAACAAGATACAGTAGAAATCAGATAGAATCTGCACAAGTAGTATAAGCAAATGACGGACCACTAACTGTGACTAATTGTGTTTTACGAAAGAGTGAGTGACAGTCCGAATATTGCATCTAAGAATTATATCGAATTGAGTGATGCCATTACCCCAAATGAAGACAACGAATGGACATGGATGGAATACACAGGGAGAGGTATTGAGATTGCAGAACATCCACTCAGAGAACGACTCAATATGCATGGATGTGCTAATTGTAGTAGTGACAATGTTCTGGTCATCTATGCAAAGTGGTGTGTGAGTACAGCAAGTGGAGATGCATACTGGGACTACGAGATTGTATGTACCGATTGTACCAAGTTCACAGCACGTTCCTTTTCAGAGAATGATTAATTGGCATTAATAGAAAACCGTATCTAATGGTTTTACAATGGAACATTCCAAAGTAAAATATCTAACAAAATCTTGGGGAATAAAGTTTGAGTAGAGAGAATGAGAATAAGACACCTGGTTCATATTACGAAAGACCTTTTCTGTCTGATGCATCAAAGGATGAAATTAGAAAGAAACGGATTCTACTCTCTCTTGTTATCATAATTGCAAGCTTTATTGTGTTTAATATCGCAGGGTACAATAATTTCATGAGTTCTGAAACGAAGTTAATAGTGAGATTGATACTAAGTCTGTTTCTACTATCACTTGTTCTAGGAGCAAGAAAAGTAGTTGGGCTGGGATCTTATCAATATCTCATCGATGCTTTTTTCCTTGTTTCACTTAGTTTTGTTGTTGTATGGTTTTTCAATGTGGAAATCCCAATTATTGTGAAAGACTCGGTCGAAGGATGGACTGTATACAAATTACTTGAAGCTGTTCCTATAATAGTGATCATTCTTCTTGGTATTCGTTTCCGCGGCATGGATGTTGGCTTTTTGTACTTACAAAAGGGCAAGTTGAAACTAAGTCTGATGACGGGGTTGATATACGCACCAATGGCCCTACTTCAATTTGCAGCAGTCACAATGTTGTCATTCAGTACAGATATCAATACACTACTAGCTTGGACACCTTGGTTCCTGACCTTTGCCTTTGCTAATAGTATCATGGAAGAGCTAATGTTCAGAGGGTTATTCCTTCGAGCTTTCAACTTCTATTTTGAACCAAAATGGGCAATCGGCTTGAGTGCACTCATATTTGGTATATTTCACGCTATTTCAATACAATTCTTGGGAATACCCCTAATGATAGCATTCTTCTGTTTCACTATCATCCTTGGTGCGTTATGTGGTTACATAATGTGGAAAACAGGGAGTATAGCTGGAGCCATAATTGCCCATGCAATTGCGGACATCTTCTTTATTGTGGCAGCTTTTGCATAATGAAAGGTTTATTCACTGAAATAAAACAAAAAGAGGGTTTTAAAAACTCCTTTTAAATAGAGAGGGTTTATAAGGAACTGTTATCTATTTTACTGATGTTAGGGTTAACAATGGTAAATAAGCAAATACGGGATATCCGACTCGATTGGACAATTAGGTAATTATGTGTGTTTGGTTTTTTTGGTTATTATGTATTTTTAGAAAATCGTTCTATTCTAACTGTATGGTAAATTGAAATGGAAATTAGTGAGAGACCTGAAGGTTATGTAATTGTAACAAGTCTAACAGATGGTCCTGTTAGTGAAAAATATGATAGAATAAAGCTTGATTTGAAGACAGTATTTGATAGCTTCGAAGAAATGGGCTGGATTGATTTTGAAGGATGGGTTTCAGAGAATGATTTCGGACTTAGACCATATTTCATTGATATCTATGAAGAATTGTTTGATATGTTGATAGATACATCGATTCAGAAAGAACAAGCTGATAGATTTCTACGTCATTTGTATCATAGTACAACTGGAGTAGAAGTTGATGGGGATATAAAATTTGCAATATTCCCAAGCATTGAAACAGGTTGGGGATTCGATGCACTATTTGCATTCTTCTATCCTAGACTTGAGGAAGAGCATGAGTTCAGCAAAGACATTGTTCTTCAAGAGGACTTCAAGCCAGAAGATGTATCAATCTTCTAGATTTTAGAAATGACCACGGTAACGATTATCGTGTATTTCACCATATGTCCATAAGTCAGTGGAGGTTACAGTGTATTTTGAGTACTGTAGTCATTCAAATACTAAAACATTGGAGCATCATATGCGATCCATATCAAGGTAGTATCTTCTTCAGCATGTACTCGGTGAGTGAAATTCCTTGGTATATAGTAAGTACAAGACGGTTCGATATCTACTTCTCCATTTTCCATTATTAAACGACCTTTCCCACTCAGAACTACGAAGGCCTGTGGATACGGGTCCTTCTCGCCTGCAACGTTTAGAATCTCTCCTGCGGGTATATAGTACCAAGCAGTGCGCAAGTCTTTCCAGTACACAAGAGGAATTGGTCTTGCACCATGTGCACTTCCAGCTAATTCAGGTCGCATCACTCGGGATTTGATTTTTCCAGGGACAAAGAAATGTGTTCCCAATACGTAGATTGTATCAAAAATCTCTTTCATTCTACTTCTATCGAAGAATTCGAAATCTACTGCTTTTTTTTCTGAGATATGACTTCGACCAGCCAAAGCAAACAAATCGACTTCTCCATTCATTGCCATTTCTAGAAGTTCACTAGTCAGCGTGACTTTGAAAGCTACATCTACGAGTCCTTCACATATAGTGATTCCTTCATCAAAGATGAGTGTTGCCTGTTCTCCCGTGTCAGTCAGTTCGAATCCAGCATTCATTTTCCCAGCCTGACTGGTGAGAAGATCAAGATATGGACCCATATCATTCAGAAGTTCTTGTAGTGTTTCTGAAAGAATAGTCATAGCAATCAGGTCAATCTGGTTAATCATGGAAAATCAATCTTTAGGAAGTGCAAATTTCATAAACAGAACAATTTAAAATCGTACTCAAAACTCTTAACTAAATCAAACAAGCCAGACGCAGGTTTTCAAATTGTTAGTTGGAGATAGTGTCAGACTTGTTCCTCTTGATGAAGAAAAGCATCTTGATTATATCATGGAACATTTTAACGACCCAGAGATGAGAGTATACTTAGGAGGCTACATGCCAATCACTAGAAATGTTGAGAGGGAGTGGTTGCAAGCAGCTGAAGAGGCATTGAAGAAAAGGACTGATTTTCATTTTGCTATCGAAACAATGCCAGAGGGCAATATGATAGGATCGACCGCGCTTCATGATATAGATTGGTTGTCAAGGTCTTGTGTTCTTGGCATTGCCATCTATGAAGAAAGGAATTGGGGAAAAGGCTATGGAACAGAAACGATTGAACTTATCCTAGATTTTGGATGGAAGCATCTGAATCTTCGACGTGTCGAACTGGGTGTACATGACCAAAATCCTAGAGCTAAGCATGTGTATGAGAAAATTGGATTCAAGCACTATGGTACAGCACATGGAAAATACTATGTTAATGGAGAGTATGTTGATACACATTACATGGAGATATTTCGTGATTAGGGATTCATCTTATTGAATGAGTGATATGAGTTCATCAGTTTGGATATTTCCCCCACTGACAACCACTACGACATTCTTGTCTTCATAGGCCTCTTTATGCTCAATTAACTCAGCAGTAGAGATTGCACCAGCTCCTTCAATGACAAGATTGTCCTTCTCGTACAAGAGTTTCATCGCATTCAAAATGGAACTCTCACGGACCAATGTCATTCGCGTGACTTTCTCTTGGATAATATCTAATGTGATAGAATCTGCTTCAACACCACCCATTAATCCTTGCGCCAGAGAGTCACTCTCTGGAGCTTCTACCCAATGTCCGGCACGCCACGACTTGTAGATTTCTGGAGAAGCTTCAGATTGTACTCCAATTATTTCCACATCCGGCAATTTGTTCTTGATAGCAATAGCAATTCCAGAGATTAAACCGCCTCCACCTACAGGTACAATGACCTGATCTATATTCTCGGTTTGTTCAAGTATCTCGAGACCGGTTGTTCCAGCGCCTGTAACAATTAGAGGATCATTGTAAGGACTCACATATGTCATACCCAGTTCTTTTGCAAGTTTTCGCGCGTATGGTTCAATCTCATCATAGCCGACATCTTGAATGACCTTGACACCATATTCTTGAATCTTGGATTTCTTATGTTCGGAAGCACCTTTAGGAAAAACCACACTTGCTTCTACCTTTAATTCTCGAGCAGCAAATCCAAATCCTTGAGCATGATTTCCAGTTGATGCCGTAATAACACCTAGAGAGAGTTCTTCAGGAGTCAGATTCAGCATCTTATTCAAAGCTCCTCTGACCTTGAAGGACCCAGTGAGCTGTTTATTCTCTAGTTTGAGATACACCTTAGCATCAACTAGTTCTGAGAGATATCGTGAGAAATACAGAGGGGTTTCTTTGACATATGGAGCTATACGTGTTCGTGCTATGAGAATATCATCAATTGATACCAAGGGCAAACCTTCCTAGTTCTTTGCTCCACCAATTCTTAATTCATGTCTATTCAAGATTACGACACATCATGAAATCAGGTTCTACTCGCCAAGCCCTATTGGTTTCATCAAACGCCTCAGACCAGAGACCAAATACTTCTGTTCTTTGATAATCAACTAGTGAGAGCTTGAGGTCTGTGACCTCATGATGAAGATGATTCAGAAGTCGTGAGAGATGACTTGAAGGCATTCTTAGATACCAGAAGAGGAAATCATCACTTATCTTTGCAGTAGATCTGAAAGGTATTGGATTTGATTGCAGCCTTTGTCGTAATTCGGACGAGAATTTTGTGTTGGAATCCGCCGTTATTAGGACATTACTATAAAGATCAAACGTATCAACATCCACATAAACATGATAACGTGTAATGAAGTTCTCTTTGATAAGATTGTATCTTCTAGAGAACTCTTGAGAGGTGAATTCTATGCCTTCTCTTTTTAGATCTTCAATGAGTGCCTTCTGTTTTCGACGCATTCCCCTCGGTAATAGGCTCATAATCCAAATATCATCTTTAGTAAGAATATCAAGCATAGGCGCTTGCTTCTTCTTTTTTAGAACTTGTTTCATTTTATAGCGAGCATCAAACCATTCATCCCAGTTGAACTCCCATGCGAATGAATCATTATTCCAATATTCCAGACGTGGTACTGTGAAGATAGAATCAATATCTTGAGTCGGAAGTACCCAGAAATCTTCGAAATTACCATTAGCTTTGGATTCCTCTAGAAATGCGTATAACAAATCAGCGGTATCATTCGGTATTCGAAATTGTGCGAATACCCCACTTTCGCCACCATAGCATCTGGCTCTGTATTTTGTATAGGCGTGGATGTTACACAACCCCTCTACTTTTTTGAGTGATGCAAAGGTAGGGGTGTCAAAAAGGACATCAACGGTATGCATACCAAGGCGTGCTTCATTTAGATCAGGTACAACTCTGAAATATCTCTTTTTGCCAGATTTGGACTCACCTGATAACCACTTCAAATTCTTTGAAACTGTAGTCCTAGATATCTTTACTCTCTCTGCAATATCTTCCAGTCGGTCCATCGGACCTTCCTGTAATGCAATGAGTAGTTGTAGATGTCTTGATGAAAGATGTTGTCCCCTCAATCAATTACCTCGAGTTCTGGCTGTTTGCATGATGGCTTTATCTTCTAGCAAGTGAACAACTTGATTGTTGGATCACCATTGCCTGACCCAGTGGGAGGGTCAAAGATGAGTACATCGGAGTCTGATGTCCGAGCATCCGGACCACCATAAGTATATGCATCAGCTGCAATGTTGTACCATCCCGGTTCGGTAGCCACATTGAACCAATACATTCCTAGAGTTATTTCCGAGTACTTTCCAACGATTGTCACTAGAGCAAAGTGTTGTTTTCCAGACGGCAATGTAAGCGTGAAATATACATCGGTCTTTGCAGGACTCTTTGCTCCATCGAGAACTCTACAGGTGAAGATAACAACCACGTCATCTTCATAGGTATCATTATCGAAGTCTCCGTAAGATGCTTCTTCAATAACAACTTCGAACTTGTCGTGGGTTGCTGACACACCTTGAGGTGTTGATAGAAGAAGCACAGACATGAAAACAATGATTATGATGCCCATCCGCTTCTCTCTTGTCATAAAGCTGGAAAATGCAATCATGGCTTATATATCCACCTGAAATATTCTCATGGGAAAATGTGCATATCACTTATATATTAGTTTGCATTTTCCCACACTACTGGATAAGTTAGTTGTTCATGGACATTCATGAATGATTGACAAACAGATGGAGTAAAACATGATGAAATTCAAGAAGTCCTTTGGACTCATCTTCGTCTTTGTTTTCACAATGTCTATGTTTATGGGTACAAGCGTTGCTGCTCTAAGCGGAGGAGATATGCAAACAGCGTTGATGGCACCCCCACCGAGATACTGTACTATAACAAACCCAACAAATGGGGAAACAGTATCAGGTGTGGTGACAATAACTGTTGACGCTTCTCAGACCCCAAGACTGTACATTGATGGGAGCCAAGTTGGAACATATAGCACATATAATTGGGATACGACATACTATAGTGACGGTACTCACACTATTGAAGCCAAAGTCCCAGGTGCAACTGACAAAATTACGGTTACTGTTAGTAACGGTGGCGGTAGTACAAACAATCCACCAGTTGTTACAATTACCAGTCCGTCAAATGGTGCAACTGTAGCAGACACAGTTACCATTTCAGTTACAGTAGAGGATGAAGACAGTCTTGTACCAGACATCTACATTGATGATGTGTACATCACAACTGCATATTCCTACGATTGGGATACAACAGGATACTCTGATGGATCTCATGCTATCTATGCAGAAGCAACTGATAGTGGAGGATTACAGGATTCTGATACAGTATCCGTGACAGTCGACAACAGTGGTGGTAGCGGTCAAGGTTGGTCGAAAGATACATTGATACATAAGATGCCATGGTGGAACGATGTCATCGATGTAGACCAGACAAGCTACACGGGTGTAGGATCAGTGGTTGTTATAATTGATACAGGTTTGGTTGCAAACTATCTTGATTATTTCCCACAAGAAAATATCCTTACATCATACAGCCGAAGCTATACAAAAGAGCTAGGCTATGACAATGTTGATTGGAACGAAGACACAGAAGGACATGGTACTGCAGTCACCGGAACTGTGATTGGATACCGTCTGGACAGCACTACTGACTATTGGATTGAAGGTGTTGCAGAGGATGCTAAAATCGTCATGCTAAGATGTATCTATTGGATTGGAGGTTTTGGTAGGAATAGAGTTACTGAAACCACCATGCTCAACAATTGGGCAGATAGTATTGACTATGCACGATCATTGAAGAGTGGAGCACTGAGTGGTTACAATATGATTGTGTCAATGTCACTTGGTTACGATAACACCAATGACAATCTGAACACAGCCATAGCAAACGCTGAGAACGAGGGGATTGTCGTATCTACTTCTGCAGGTAATAGTGGCCCAGATGCTGATACAACAGCATACCCAGCGAATTTAGCAGATACGACGTCAGTCGCAGCTGCAGGTCATGAAGGTCTTACTGGTTCCTATGGTTTAGAAGGAATTTGGACAGATATTGGAGAAGGAGACTTCTCAGGTGTCTTTGTTTCGGACTTCTCTTCAAGAGGAAAAGTAGATGTCACTGCAATTGGTGAGAATCTCATTCTCCCATACTATGGTGGATACTACTACATAAGCGGAACCAGTTTCAGCTGCCCACAGACATCAGGTGTCTATGCTTTGATGTTTCAAGCACATGGCACAATGAGTGTAGCATGGCTTGAAGGCTATCTACAGTCAACAGCTGTTGACTTAGGCTATGATGTGACTGTACAGGGTGCAGGATTCGTTCAAGCCGATGGAGCAACAACCTAAATCCCTAGCATGGTGGAAGGCGCGTAACCTTCCACGCCTCCTTTTTTTCTTTTGTTTGATATTCAGAAATCATTCTCAAACAAATCTAGTTCTTCGCCAGGAAGATAATGACAGAACCATCTGTATGAATGAAGCATAACCACATAATTCTCCCGAGATGTTAAATATCCATGACTTAGACCGGAAAGGATAGACAGACAGTTCAGTGTCAACTCCCTTCTCTTTGTATCCTGTACATTTCTCGAGTACTAATAACTGAGATTCGTTCATCCTTTTCACCATGTTGCACGAGCATTGGAGTCTTTGCTTTTTGTATCGCAGAGATTGGTGGAAGTATGTATTGATGTTTAATGACGAGCCACAAATTGAGATCAAAACAGGTGATGAATCTAAATGATCATAACAAGATTATTGATGAAAGCAGAGATACATCCAATTATATGAACATAATATCCAGACTCGTGTGGTGTCGTACGTGGTAACTAATGACAATCCAGAACCTGAATCACTGCGACCTTTTGGTATCATGTGGAGTGGGCAAGCAGTTTCACTCTTTGGTTCAAGAATAGTGAGATTTGCGTTGGTATGGTGGATTACAGACCTGACTGGTTCTGCTACCATGTTGGCAATCGGAACAATAATGGCACTATTGCCACAAGTATTCATTGCTCCTTTTGCAGGATCATATGTCGATAGATGGAATCGTCGTAGGACGATGATAGCAGCTGATGCCCTAATAGCAGTGTCAATTATGTGTCTAGCATATCTGTTCTTCATTGGTATAGCTAACATCTGGTATGTATTTTTGATCATGTTCGTTGGTTCAGCATTCGGGGCATTTCACTGGCCAGCGATGCAGGCTTCTACCACCCTCATGGTTCCAAAGAAACATCTTGCACGTACGGGAGGACTAAATCAGTCACTCAATGGGTTTTCAACAATCATAGCACCTCCGATTGGTGCAGTCTTGTATGTATTGCTACCAATGCAAAGCATCCTTCTTGTCGATGTGTTCTCTGCAATGATTGCAATCATTGCGGTTGCATCAATTGCAATACCTCAACCAGCAAGAGCTCTTGCTGTTGAAGAAACATCCGTTCTCAGAGATATGAAAGAGGGATTCACATATCTCAAGGATTGGAGAGGAGGGTTTCTCCTAATGTTCTTTGCAATGGCATTGAATCTTTTAGCGGCACCTGCGATGTCATTGTCACCAATACTTGTGAAGAACTATTTCCTTGGTACGGAACTTGATCTAGCTCTTATGCAATCTGTAGGTGCAATGGGGATGCTGATAGGAGCAGTATTATTGACTGCATGGGGAGGCACAGAGAAGAAGATAGTGACAGCTTTGGGAGCCCTCGTGTTTGAAGGAGTAGCTTTGGCTGCAATTGGATTTGTTCCAGCAGACTCGTTCTATGTAGCAATTGCATTCTATACAATCGTCAATTTTCTCAATCCAATTGTCAATGGTGCATTGATAGCAATCTTTCAAGCAACAATCCCTCCAGAAAAACAAGGAAGAGTTCTGGCCCTTCTAGTAGCTGGGGCATCTGCAATGTCACCTATAGGTTTAGCTGTAGCAGGACCAATTGCAGACGTTACAGGAGTGTCTTTTTGGTTCATATTGTCAGGAGTAGTTACGACAATTCTTAGCTTCATTGCTTTCTTCGTGCCGTCACTAATGAATATTGAAGAGAAGCCACTTGAGCAAGACACTGATACAAGAGAATTAGGTACAGAACGATATATTGATGATGAATATATCAAAGAAGAGCAAATCATTGAAGATAGATAGTTTGACACCAGAATTAGCTGTAGACGAGGAACATGATCACAATCCATCTTAGGATATGTGAATGCTTGTTACTCACAGAAGTCTTACAGATTTACCCAATCCCTTTGATTTAGCGGCATCAAGTACTATCTTAGCAGCTGCGACATCCTGTGCCGATAGACCAGTAGCATCGAACAGAGTAATTTCAGATTCGTTATTCCTACCATCTTTCTTTCCGACCAGAATCTGACCAATCTCCGCGTGGATTTTTGCATCATCTATTAATCCAGCATTGAAAGCATGCTGCAACTCTCCAATCCTCTTACACTGAGCAAGACTATCAACTACAATCTTTGAAGCTAGTGTAGCGACTGAGGGCTCTAGTTCTTGTTTTCCTGGACCATCAGCTCCAATCGCGTTGATGTGCATACCCTCATGGATTGTTTTTGCAGTAATCAATGGTTTTCGAGAAGGTGTTGCTGTGACAAGAATATCTGAACCAGGAACGACATGCTCCGGGTTTGAAACCACTTCTATGTCCACACCATAATCTCTCGTCATTTCAGATGCATATTTCTCAGCTGCTTCCGAATTGATATCCCAGATTTTTACACGCATAATATCAAATTCCTCGAACAGACCTAAGAGTTGCATTCGACCCTGTGTGCCAGCTCCCAAAATTCCTACCTCAGTCGAATCTTTTCTTGCCAATACACTTGCGGCAACTGCACCAGCTGCTCCGGTTCTGTAAGCTGTAATATGAGTACCATCTATGATAGCTAATGGAAGACTAGTTTCCAGATCAAGAAGCACAATCAATGCGGTTCCAGGAGGTAGGCCTTTTGCGGGATTATCATAAAATCCAGAAGCAACCTTAGTGGCAATCAAACCGAAATCTTCAACGTAGCTTGACTTGATATCTACTTCACCATTGTACTGTTTTACATCAAGATGTTGGACCGGAGGCATCTCAACACGACCTTCAACAAAAGCAGAATAAGCAATTTTCACTGCTTTGATTGCTTCTTTCATAGAGAGACACTGTTTTACTTCTTGTTGGTTGAGAATTAAGACATCCTCCATTTTCATTACGCTCCATTACAGGTCTACTTTATACTCTGAATCATCTCGTCTATAAGTGAGAGACCCTTCTTCAAGTGTTCCTCCTCATACCCAAAGCCAATCCGCAGATACTTTTCCATTCCAAAATGCACACCTGGTGCGAGTAACAGGCTTTTCTCCTTCAATAGTCGTTCGACTAATTCCAAAGAGTTGATTGGAAGATCATATTTTGGAAAACAGATACTCGCAGCTTTTGGAGCAACATATTCAAAGACATCACTCCGCTCATCAAACCACTGCTTCATGAATCCCCAGTGCTTTCTTACTCTTTCACTTGCCCTATTACTAAGCCATGCTCTTTTCTTAGGTTGGAGTGCAATCGTTGCTAATTTGTCGCTAATCTTCGATGGGCAGATTGTTGTATAATCCGAATAGGTCCAAAGAGATTCTGAGTGAGATTCCTCTGGAGTCACAATCCAGCCAAGTCGTAGACCTGGCAAGCCATACGCTTTTGATAGACTGTTAGTAACAATGGCTTTCTCATACCTATTGAACATGGTCGGAGTACGAACACCATCCATCTCGGCACCTTGATAGATCTCATCCGAGAGAATCCAAGCTCCATGGTCTTCAGCGATATCAGCAATTGCATTGAGATAATCGAGTCCAAATATTGCTCCAGTAGGATTGTTAGGATTACAGATAGTGATGACAAGGGTTTGATTTGACACCACCTCTTTCAGACCTTCAATATCAGGAACCCATTCATCATTCTCCATCTTCAGGTAGTAGGGAGTGAATTCTCCTCCAAGAGCCTTGGCAATCCCAGAAATTTGATTATAGTTGGGTTGCATCATGATCACTTGTTTTCTGTCTTCGGACTCATGTAACAGATTCCATATTGTCAGAAAATTGGCTTCAGCACCCCCACTCGTTGCAAGAATATTGTCGATAGTAACCCCTTCATACATAGAGGCTATAGTTTTCCGAAGTGGAATTGTGCCATTGGTCTGAGAGTAGCCAAGTTTCATGTTCAATATCTCTTCGAGCTCTTTCTCATCTGGGACCAACTCGTGAATCGAGATTGGTTCAACACCACTCTCTGTCAGATTAATATCGACAATATGCTCCCATTTTGACTGAATGCGCTCCAATAGAAAAGGTTCCAATTTCATACAATCAACCCATATTAAATTTGGAATGACGCTAGTACCTTAAGAATTGAGAGGAATGGAACAAACACAGACACCTTCACTCGAATTCGGCTTTCTCTCTACTTCTGAAAAATTTGTTTCTCTATATGTAAACAATGAGAATCGCAAAACAGAGCTGGAGCACGAACTGGATTATTGACCCAATAGTGGATACCTCAATCAGCTATCCTGTGAAATTTATGGAGAAGTGAAATAGAATTGCAGACAATGTGCTACTTCCATTCTCTTGATTTCATCCAAATAATTCTAGAATGTATTAGAAGCTAACACCGTGACCATACAAAGAATTCAAGAATTTTTTATCCATTTGAATACACAATCCTGAAGCAAGAAACTTGATTATTTGAGGATTCGTAAAAAAAATACCAGGAGTTTTAGGTGTTTTTCTTGGTTTGATTTCCAATCAGCTACTCACATAGAGATAAGCTAATAAGAAGTAACGGTTTCGACGAAAATCGGTTACACCAAAAAACGAGAATGATGGCCCGAGTGGTGTAATGGCAACATAAGAGATTGTGGCTCTCTTGACGGGGGTTCGATTCCCCCTTCGGGCCCCATCATTGAACGATTTATTTTTCGAATATCTTTGGGAACTGAATGTTTCTGTGCGACAATAAGGCAAGAACAGAAAGGTCCAGAAGAGTGAAAACCCAGCAGTAAACGAAACTAATTGTTGACTCGCAGAGAAATGACAAGATTCGACGATACGTTCTCAGATATCTGATCTCTATACTCGTAATGCTACTGTTATTATCTCAGATGGTGTGAATGCGGATTTCAACCCTCAGAGAGATTGGGATGAGAAACCAGTCTTGAGAACAAGGGTACTGTCAGGATGATAGAGCCAATGACAAGGACCGTAGCTATTACTAGGAACTCATCACCCAAGACCCCGGAAAGAACGGCTTCCCTTGCAATGATGAGTGACATCTCGGCTCGGATACTCAATGCTAGTACAAGGGGTATGAGCGGTCCGCCTTTCAATCCTCCAATGAAACCTCCAAGAAGTCCTCCTATGAGTCGTGCTGCAATCGCAGCTACCAATATCAAGAGAGTGAGTGGGAGGATATCCGGAATGGTATAGGGATTAATGACCAGACCGATACTTACGAAGAAGATAGCTGCAAACAGGTCTTTCATGGTTGCAAGTCGTTTTGCCATCTCTTCTCCCAATGGTTTTTTGGGGATTACTGCACCTATAATAAATGCCCCAGTAATAGCAGCTAATCCGATAAGACTGGCAGTGTAGGCAAACAACAGACCAAGGCCAAGAAGAAATGCGAATAGTGTTTCCTCAGATATGTGCTGCCCAAATCGGTCTATTGCTTTAGGCATGATCTCTCCTCCAACCATCAATGACCCGATGATGAACACAGTTGATATCACTATGACTTGGATGATACTTAGTGGAGAGGCTCCACCATCTGTGAGTAAGCCCAAGGCGACTGTCAGTAGAATTAGCCCTTCAACATCATCTACAATGCATGCAGTGAGCAAGGTTGAACCTGTATCGCTCCCTCCAAGTTTCTCACTGGATATCAACGCGGCAATAACACTGGTTCCGCTTGGAGCAATGAGAACTCCTAGTATGAATGATGCAATAGGAGACCAGCCCAGCAAGATTCCCATGAGATATCCACCAATGACTGAGAACGCCGCGCCAACTGAAGTCAAGAAGAATGCAGTCCTTCCTGATGCCCAGAACTCGGAGAGTTCAAACTCAAGCCCTGTGACGAAGAGCAGGAGAACAACACCTAGAGTTGCAATCGCATTGATAATTGTCAGATTGGTGACCAGTCCCAGACCCCCCGGACCGCCAATGAATAGGCCCACTACAATAGCACCAATGAGACCAGGCAGTTTGATGCGTCGAAAGAGGGCTGCAATGAGAGATACGACAATGATGAGAAGGCCGATCTCATAAAGGATAATAACCCCATCTGCTGCTGTACCATATGATGTGGGTTGGACACTGTTCGACAAAAGAGTGATATCATTCCAATAGTCTATAATGGGATAACGCTGTAAGCACATGATTCTTCTCTCATCTTTACATGTTCGGAAGGAATCTGCAGGTTAGCATACATCTGCTTGGAACTTCGACAGAGTTGGGCACCTCAACATAGGAGTTTGCGTGTTCCAGCCAATAATTGAGAGCTGGTCACTAGAACACAATCATTGATCACAACAGAAACCATTTAATGCTGTTATTTGGAAAAAAGACACTCTTGTATTCAGAATTCTCCAACTTTGAATGAACGGTTCTATACCTACATTCAAATCCATCACTAACACGCACCTTATTCAGTCCAGATGTCGAAAAGCTGCTCGACATCCCATGTATTGGAGAATGGGACATATATCATCTCCGGAGAATGCATCCCTATTCTACTATCGGAGTAGATTACCCCTATCTCTGATTAGGGTTGAGGACTGCCCGATTAACGAAAAAAGGCACGGACCACCTTGACTTTAGAATAGATTCACCTCACCTGTCGTTCTTCAGGAGAGTATATCGAACAAAATCACCAGTCAGAGGTTGTCTTCTGAATCGTGGGGTTTTTGTTGGGAAACGGGGCGGTCAGGTAAACAATTGATGCGTCAGCGTTAGCTAGCAAGAGAATCTTGACATATTGGCATATCCGCTTGTGGTATCCTGAAGTGTACAAAACAGACCAAATTGACGATGTCCCATATCAAACTAAGTCCTGTCTATTCAACATGTTCTTGTCCACATGGAGGATTCGAATATATGAAATATGCCACATAAAGAACGGATACAAATGAAGCAGAAAACAACGTCGTGATGATGAAGAATGTTTCGACTATGGAAACAACATATACGGTTGCAGCTACGATATAGAAGGAAATATTCACATAGAGTAACCGTTTCAGATACTCTCTACCTGCATCATTATGCGTCAGAAAGTAGTTGCCCATTTTGATATTTACCACTATATACCTAGATATGAAATCATTTTAATGAATCGAAAATGAGATGTCATAGATTGCATACCACAATCAATGGATTTCTAGATGTTTTCAGGAGAAGAGATTATGGTTACTCGCATTGCGATTATTGGGTTCGGTACGGTTGGACAAGGGTTTGCAGAGATA
Organism: uncultured archaeon; assembly: GCA_964610875.1. Lineage (GTDB taxonomy): Archaea > Asgardarchaeota > Thorarchaeia > Thorarchaeales > Thorarchaeaceae > CAZSWP01. The sequence continues at coordinate 27,250 of CAZSWP010000001.1, read as the reverse complement.
CTCGTTGAGCAGCAAGAATATCTTCGTGATAAATTCGGATTTGAGTGGAAGATTGTTGCTATCGCAGACAAACTCAAAGGATCCCTCTATGACCCAGAAGGGCTAGACATGCAGGAGGTCCTCTCCCTTGTTAAAGAAACAGGGAGCATAGATGGATATCACAGAGCAAAGAAAGGTATCGATAGTATCTATGTAGCATCTTATACAAATTCAGACATCGTAGTTGAGGTCACTTGGACAGACATAAAGACAGGTGAGCCAGCAATCTCACACACAAAAGCAGCGCTCTCTAGTGGCAAACATGTAGTCATGGCAAACAAAGGACCTGTTGCTTTAGCATCTAGAGAACTCCTTGAACTCGCACAGAAGAATAGGGTCCAACTAAAGTATGAAGGAACGGTACTCAGTGGTACGCCAGCAGTTACTCTTGGATTAAACAGTCTTGCAGCTTCAGATATAACGAAAGTACAGGGAATTTTGAATGGCACAACAAATTACATTCTAACAGAAATGGAGAAGGGACTGAGTTACAGTGATGCATTAATACAGGCTCAAGACCTTGGTTATGCAGAAGCAGATCCAACAGCTGATGTAGAGGGACATGATGCTCTAGCAAAAATTGTTATCATTGCAAACACGATCATGGGGGCTTCCTTGAAAGTAGAAGATATCTCTTGTCAAGGTATTTCAAAAATAACTGAAACGGATATACGGAACGCAAAGAAAAGGGATATGCGCTGGAAGTTAATAGCAACTGCTGAAAGGTTGAGTGATGGAACAGTTCAAGCGCACGTGAAACCAATCGAGATATCATTAGAGCATCCACTTGCCTCAGTCATGGGTCCAACAAATGCCATAACATATTCTACAAAATATCTTGAGGATGTTACGATTATAGGTCCGGGAGCAGGCAGACTCCCCACTGGATATTCCATTCTCGAGGATGTTCTTGAAATATATCGCAGTATAAAGACATAGGCATAACTTATTCATTTTCAAATCTCCTTAGGTTTCAATACAAAATGAAGTGGGGAGTTTGATTTCATTGAAGAAGTTTGTAAAAATTATAGACCAGTAATCTACTGGGCGAAACTTGGCTAGTGCTATCATTTTGAGTATCACATCTGTTTCAATCATGGGATATCTTACTCAGACAATGGTGTATGATATCTACGGTGAAGCTGATATGCAGGACATCAGAATTATCTATGGACCTTTGGAGATTCAAGAGGCATTTGATATACTTGGAAATGATGGACTAAATGCTTTGGTTCAGATGCGCCCGCGGGATTTTATCTTCCCGTGGGTGTAAGGATTTACTCTTGCATTTGGGATTATTCTACTATTACGAAGAACAAATCCTTAGAACGCTCCAATACAATATACTCTTCTAATTCCAATCTTTAGTTTTATAATGGACTATGTAGAAAACCTTCTGATTCTTCTACAAATAGCTAGTCATCCAACTCTCTCAGAACCGATTAAATTTACTTGCTAGCGCAGCGACAACGATAAAATGGATACTGACCTACATAGGATTTGAGATTGTATTCGTTTTACTACTTGTTAACATCATTAAAAGGATAGCAAACAAATAGACAACACTTGCCCAAGATATCTACACTCCATGAAGACAAATAAATAAAAAAGAGTCCTTTCACGGGATTTAGCAGTGACATTGTTTCCTGATAACTCAATCACGGGACCAATAATCACTGATCATCTCTTGCATATCTCAGTATTCTCAAAAGCAAATCAAAAATGAGAGAACAGAGGTCAAAGAATGAGCCGGATAATTGTCCTCGAGCAGCATAATCCCAAATGGTCAGATATGTATCATGAAGAGGCAAAAATAATTCGTTCAGTTCTTCGGTTCGAAGTGATTGTAATGTACCATATAGGAAGCACGGTCATTCCTGGTATCAAAGCAAAACCCACTATTGACATTCTTGCTGAAGTTCGTGATATATCTAGGATTGAATCATACATAGATAATCTTGCAGAGATTGGTTATGAAACACGAAGAGAATTTGGTATCAAAGGTGGAGGGTATTTTGTGAAGAGTATTGGCGAAACTGATACTCATCATCTCCATATCTTTGAGGCGGGACATCCTGAAGTCCAACGTCTTCTAAACTTTAGAGACTACATGATATCCCATCCGAAAGAGGCGAGAGCATATAGTCAACTAAAAGAAAAACATGCAAAGAGATTTGAAACAAACCCAGCAGCATATACTGATGGTAAAGAGGAATTCATAAGGAGGATTGACAAGAAGGCAAAAGAGTGGATAGATGCAATTCGAGTCATTCCACAGTCTTAATGTGTATTATCTAATCATCCGTCAAGCCACAAGGGTTATACAACAAACAAAATCATCCAATGAAGAATCCTATGGAAAGGAGTATATCTGATGTTCAACGAGAAAGGCCTTGATGCGCAAATAGTACTTGAACAGCTTCAAAAAATTCTGGAAGCTGATTCTACATATAGCTCAGGCCATCCTATAGCGTCAATGTCGACTATTCCGCATCCACTAGGAGTTGAAGTTTTTTCGAGAACTCTTGAAAAAAATGCAGGACGTTTGCACACATTCGAAGGTTCAGCTCAGATAGAACAGGACGTCATCCGAATGCTAGGAGACCTACTCAACCTCAGGTCACCTTTTGGTACAACGACCTCTGGAGGAACGGAGTCAAACATCCTTGCTATGCTTTCAGCAAGAGAGAGCTCCAAAGAGAGGGGGAAAAAGCCAGAAGTAATAGCTCCAGAGAATGCACATTCTTCAATCGATAAAGCTGCTTGGTTACTCGGAGTGAAACTGGTAAGAACCAAGGTAGATGATGAATTTAAGGCAGATATTCAGGCTATCAAGAAAACTATCAACAATAACACGATTGGTATTTTTGCTACTGCAGGCACAACCTACCTTGGTCAAGTAGATCCCATTCCAGAGATGGGAGAGATTGCAGAAGAACATGAAATCTTTATGCATGTTGATGCTGCTTTCGGAGGCTTTGTTATACCATTCCTCAAAGATCTCGGACTCTTCAAGGGAAATTTCGATTTTTCTGTACCAGGAGTGTCAAGTATTAGTGTAGATCCACATAAAATGGGTCTTGCTCCAATTCCCGCTGGTTCTGTTGTATTTCGTGATGGGGAACAGTTGAAAAAAATCACAAGTAAAGTACCCTATCTTCGAGGAGCAAGTGCAACTCAAGCATCCATTCTTGGAACACGTCCAGCTGCGTCTATACTCTCAACATGGGCAATTATGAAGAATCTGGGTAGAAATGGTTATAGAAAGATTATAGAGGATTGTATGAAAAGAACATTCTTTGCACGAGAGAGAGTAAAACAGTCCCAGATGTTGGATATAACAATTGAACCTGTAATGAATATTTTAGGGATAACAAGTAAAGTACGACCTATTGATCAGATAGTGGAAGATATGGAGAAGAGAGGGTGGCGAATGGCGACTTCACCGCTGCCGCCAACAATTCGCTTGGTCATCATGCCACATGTTGATCAGGGAGCGATGAATGCGTTGTTCAATGACTTGGAGTATATAGCTTCGACAATACCTGCAAATTAACTGAACTCTGAAGAAGACTTTAGATTTTCAATTTCATCCTCAAGATCACGCAGTCGCTCAGATAGTTCCAACACTGCATTCAAGAGAACTGAAATAAGATAGCCATAGTTTACAGAGTATCCATCTTCTCTGTTAAGCATATTAGATTCTTCAAGCCTTCTAGCAGCGTTAGTTATAGATTGTTTTGACACCTTTCTCCCCTTCATTGCCTTGTCAACCATTGAACGGACATCACGTGGTTGAACAGAAGGCCCCATCAATCCATCGAGTAGACTATATAACACCATCAGGCCTGCGCTCATCCGGGGATTCATCAATTTGGCTAGTGATACATCAAGATCAGCTTTCATGACTCCAAACCTCTAAACAACAACACAAGTAAGTAAACGTTAAGTTGATGAAAAAGGTTCTGCCTTCGATTTATCACCTCTAGAGGCCCTCTAAAGGGGTTTCTCAACTGGAAGCGTTTACTTGCTTTCGAATAGGATTGTCTTGAATGGAAAGTAAGAAAAGATGGTAATCCATCCCTGAAGTTGGAAGTGCAATAAGTGGTTAATGACTTGGAAAGAGTCGTGTTCGTTGCTGTAATTCATACAGACACAGAGAGTGTGGAGAACGCAAGAGAAATAGTACTTGAAACAAAACCAGATGTTGTAGCTGTAGAGCTTGATAGGACTAGATACAAGCAACTGAGTGAGCCTGCTGAGAATATGCAAGAGGACATACCTCCCATAACGCAGGGAGATACAATAGGTAACCTGATGAATCAGATTGCACTTCTGGAACAGAGTCTTGGTTCAATAACCGGAGCTGCTGCAGGGACAGAAATGCTGGCAGCTATAGAGGTAGGAAGAGAGATAGGAGCAAAAATTGCTTTGATTGACCGCCCAATCGAAGTGACAGCACAATCACTGATGCACATACCACTTGATGAAATCTACAAACTCATGGGTACTATACCAGGAGCAGCAAAAGAAGTAGAGAATGAGTTGGGTGTAGAAAAGTTGATGAGTATGTTAAAAGAAGATGGTGCGGTAGGGGATTTAATGATAAGTTTCAAAGAGGAGTTTCCAAACATCTCCAGAGTGCTCATCGAAGAGAGGGATGAATACATTGCAAGCGCTTTGAAATCCATCCTTGATGATGTGGAGGGAAAAGTTGTAGCAGTGTTGGGTGCAGGTCATATCGATGGTGTTAGAAAATTACTGAATAAAAAGCTGAATGAAGAGGACTAGACACCAAGCTCGGAAATCAACCTGTCTATACCTTCCCCGGTCTTTGCACTCACTGTAAGTACGGGTATTTTTGCATCTACCTCTCTCACATCTGCAACTAAAGCATCAACATCGAAACCAATTGCTTCAGCAAGATCAATTTTATTCACAACCACCATATCGGCTCGTTTGATTGTGAGAGGGTGTTTTCTAATCATATACGGACCCTCAGTTATACTAACAACTACTACCTTCTTATCAACACCAAGTGGATATCCAGCGGGACAAATCAGATTCCCCACGTTTTCAATGAAAACTAGATTATATCTAGACAAGTCTGTTTCTTTGAGTGACACCTTTATCATGCGAGCATCAAGATGACAAGCAGTCCCTGTATTAATTTGGATAGTATCCACGCCATGTGAAGAAACACGGTCTGCATCAATCGTTGTCGCTAAATCACCGGCAAGCATAAGGATACGGTGTTTGTTGCTTAATCGTTCGCATAGAGCTTCGATAAGTTGAGTCTTACCTGATCCAACAGAACCCATTATATCAACTGAGAAAATCCCGTGTTTTTTGAATAACTCAGCATTGAGTTTTGCTGCATCCTCATTTGCACCAAATAAATCCTTTTTGATATCAATTTTGATTGTGCGATCGGTCATTCAATTTACTCCTCCAGTTCAAGTTTAGAAACGTCTGCCTGATAATAGAGATAGTTGCCAAAATATGGAATGATAATAGTCCTGTCAACAAATATTGCTAGAACTGCCCAAACGAAAGCTTGAATCATATCAAACACTGCATAAATTAGACTTAGAACAAGAGATTCAGCCAAAGCTAATGAAATTAGTAGGGTAGGAAGAAATCCACCGATTAGAGCACCACCAATGATAACCAGAAATGCGTATTTGATGCTTTCCCGATCTCGAGTAACATGAATTGCATATCCTGTACCGATTCCCAAGCAGATATTACCCAATAGCGGCAGTAATGGAAATTCTCCGCCAGCAAGTAGACCACCTAGACCAACAATAATGCCAACAAAAATGCCACCAGGAATACCACCAATAATCCCACCCAATAGAGAAAAGAAGAATCCCAAAGTCAGTTCAAAAAACCCAGGAATCAATGTGACTCTTATATAGAAACGTGCGAAGATTCCAATCGAACCTAGAATCGCAAGTGTGATTAGTATTGCAGTGTGTTTTGATAAGGAACTCTCAACCATCTATTTTTCCTCAACTTATTACCGTTGAGACGGGGCACTCCATGATTTCAACAAGAATCTTTTGGTTTTCGAATACCATTCATCAAGTTGATCTAGAATGTCTTGCTTGACATCCTCAGTTGAAACAGCCTGATATTCATGATAGAAACCACCTCTGTCGAAGTATTTTGTTTCCATTACAACAAGGCCTTTTTCTAATAATCTGGATAATACTCGCTGGACAGTACTCCTATCTTTGTTGATATCTTTGGCAATATCCTTCACTGATTTTGGTTCTGAGAGTAAAGCGAAATATGTATCAATCTCACTACTCCTCAGACCGAAAGCGCAACAGAGGAAATCTGATGGCTTATCGAATGTTCTTGTGAATAATCCTTCGATTGGATTCCTAACTGTTGTCATCGTTGTATTATACTTTGAAGCATATAGATAAGGGTTGTGCAAAATGCATGCACAACTGTTAGGGATGTTTGGTCGTAACATAATACTGCAGTTCAAAAGAACTACTATCACAATAATACATGGTGCTTCAGTAATGGACTTTAGTTATTTACGAGATAGAGCTCAAAGAAATCCATGGGAACAAGAGAGAGAGCACGTACAAGCACGAGGATCTATCAATCTTGCTCCATTAAAAGGAGCTCTAGAAAACGACCCTGTTCGTTCAAAAGTCCTTAAAATTCTGATTGATGATGGATCATGGGTCAGTACAGCAGATTTATTGCGAGCAGCAAAACAAGTCAGACCGGTAATCGGAGCAGTCACAATAGGAACCATAATGAACGGTATGAACGATTTGGTTTCTTCTCGTTTGATAATTAGTAGAACCTCTATGAACTCAGGTATCGATTGGGCAGAATGGCGTATCAATCCAGATTGGTTAGAACCAACTAGAAGACTATTGCAAATGATCACAAGATGTAGAGCAAGAGACCGTGAAAAAACTGTCCATGATAAAGTCCAACGACTTCTCGGGTGCGAATCAAGTGATACTCAATAATGAGTATCTAATACTAAATGCGTAAAGTTATATATTGGTTATGTTGAGTCCGCCCTATGTCTGTCGAAGATATTGAGGATATTCATCATGATGATGATATTGAAATCGATTCATGGGAACTTCCAGAAGAATCTCTAGCTAGTGAGAGAGTAAAGAAACTGGCTCTTTCAGCTATCTTCGCAGCACTATCGGTGGCAATTGCACCTGTAGCCCAATTCATTCCAAGAATCCCTGGCTGGGGAATTGCACTCTTTGATCCTTCGTCTTTATTCTGGATAATTGCATTTCTCATAGGAGGTCCTTGGGTAGGCGGCTTTAGTATGATTGTGGGCACAATTGTGTTGAATTTCTTTGATCCTACAGCACCAATTGGACCCCTGTTGAAATTCCTAGCAACAGCCCCGATGATTCTAATCCCATATTTGGGCGTAATGGAAAGACGTGGCGGGGAGGGGTCCTTCCTCCCTGTTGAATCCACATCTCAAGAAAAAAAGTTTGGTGCGAAATTGGGAAGTCCAAAGAGGTTTGCTATCTTAATGATATTTGCTTGGGTTCTTCGATGTGTAATCATGATTCCAGTCAATATCATTATCGTGCCTCTTCTATACAGTATAACTGATGTAGGATTCATTACTACATACACAATTATTCTGAATACTACTCAGTCGATATTTGATGCACTTGTACCGTTTATAGTGGTCTACACAACTGGCATCTACAAGCATTATGGATTTTGGTGATAACTTCAGGATGCACTCGGCAATGCCTTAAATAGAGAATGTTGTATGAAACAACAAGTCATTAATCTTGGAGGTCATTAATTGCGCCGTTGTGAGTTCTGCGACTCACCAGTACCTGCAGATGCTACAATCTGCCCAGTATGCAGAATGGAAATCGCTGAGGAAACTCTTGAGAGAATACTACCCATATTGAAAAGGCCAGAGGCACCCGAGGTGCGATCAATGGGAGTCTTTGATAGACTTTGGGGAGTTATTAGGAGACCTGCTTCTACATATCGCGATATTGCACAGAAGCCGGATTATGCAGGCCCATTCATGATAATCATCGCAAATGCACTGGTCATAGCAGGTTTCTTTCTGATGATCTCATCTAAATTCATAGTCACAGTGACAATAAACCGAACACTGGGAACAACTCAAGATATGAGCGTTGTTGCATCACCTTGGGGCGTTCAATATTTCTTTGCCGCACTCGCAGGTTTACTACCAAGTATTCTTCTAGGAATGGTCTATCTGATTATTGGTAGTGCGTTTGCACATTTAGCCTTCAAGGTCACAGGCGGCATTGGGAGAAAAGGACAGACGATATCAGTTGTCGGGTATAGTATGATTCCAATGCTACTATTCAGATTGCTTGCGTTATTGGTTATTTTTGCAGTAATGCCCACTTATCATCTAGGGACATCAACATCAACTGAAGTTATTCTGGCGGTTTATAACTCTAATATGTGGGTAACTATCGATTATATGACAACAGTCTCTTTTGTATGGATCGGTTTTCTCTTGATTTTCGGTATCCGTGAAGCACATGAAACATCAACCGGATGGGCGGTACTTATAGCAATAGCGTCTATGTTGGTATTAGGCTGGACTTTTTGGCAGGCGCATTAGAATAAAACACCATATAGAGGAATTATAACAAAGGCAATCAAGCCAACTAACGCACCAATTTTATCTAACGTACTTCCAATTAGGAGACTCTTCTTATTACTCGGCCCAGTGAGTGGTGCTATTGCAGCTCCAAAAACTATTCCAGCTCCAAGTATCAGAAGTAGCCAGAGATCCCAACTAGCATAGCCGAGGACCCAAATCAAAACATAGCAGACAACACCAATGAGATTCAATATTGTTGAAACAGCTGCCGCAGCTTTGAAGCCATATACTCGAGCTATTGTTCGAACATCCCTAAGTCTGTCACCTTCGACATCCTCGGCACCTTTGATTGTTTCACGGGCTTGGAGTATCATAAAAGCAGTGATGAAAAATAACCAAGATGGAACTGGAATGAATAAAGCAGGAGTCGCATTTTCCGCATAAACAAAAGAACCGTACAATACACCAAAGGCAAATGAGAAAGCAACCATGAAATTCCCAGCAATACCAAGTTCTTTGACCTTTGCCGCATATGCATACCCTACTAACAAGAATACAATTACTATCAAAGCTCCAAGAGGTCCATTCAATAGCGCGAAAAATACACCAAGAATACTCAGAACAACAACATAGCCCCATGCTTGTTTTATGGTCATTTTTCCACTTGGTAATGCACGATGAGGTCTATTGATTTTATCAATCTCAATGTCGAAGATATCATTGACCACATTCCCACCAGCAGCTACGAAAAAGTAGGTGATGTATCCAAATAGAAACATCAATCCATAGTCATAGATAGATCCCACAGGGATAGTTCGATAAGCAATCGCAATTCCAGCAAGAACGGTTAGACCCCCAATGATACAATTCTGAGGTCGAATAATAGAGAGATACGCTGAAGGATAGAATCGTTTGTTGTTTTCACCAGCGATAGAAGGCTGTTCTGACATCTTAGACCTACATCCGACATCCAGACTCAGTAATTTGGGATTAAAGGGTTTCGGGGTAACCCAAATTAGGATGGATGTAAATTGATTGCAGCTTGCAAAGACTTTGCCTTTTCTTCTGTGTGTTCACCTGTTGCAGAAAAAAGGATGGTACCCGATTCAGTTACGAGGAATAGGTGAATTAATCCCTCGTCAGTGATGCCAAGAGATTCCTTGAAGGGCGTCTTATCAATATACAAGGTAATTGTTCTTCGCTGTGTTTCTTTTGATGGAATTCTCGCCCGCATTCCCATATTGATGAACCCTCGAGCTACAAAATTCATCTCTCTGATTGTAGGCAATTCATAGTATTCTAAATCATTATTATTGGTCACTAATTTTTCTAGGAAGGGGACCCCTAGTGTTTACGACATTTTGCTGCCATCGTTCAAAGACAACTATTAGGACATTCAAAGGATTAGTCAAATCATCTGGTAATTTGTAGTCTTCACCATTCAAATTACTACCAGTAACAGTAGGAAATGTAGTAGTCATGTTTAAACCGTTGATTATTTACCGAACGATATTACTATTGTCTTAGATAACAAGAGATTTCAGATACCTGCAAAAAGACCATAGTGTACGCGTATCATTAGATGATTGCGGAGGAAATCTTGTGTTTGATGATCAACCAAAAGAAATCTTGTTGAAACTTATCGATATGTATGCCAAAGCATGGCAAGCCATGGATGGAGCGTATTTTCTATCACTGGAGAAGAAGTACGGAATGGATGAAGCCATCGAGATGGATAAAGAAGCTTGGAGAATATTTTCACCTATTGAAGCCAAGCGAATCATGCGCGAGTTTGGAATAAAGGAGAACGGAGGACTTGAAGCACTTCAAAAAGCCCTTGGTTATCGAGTATATGCGCAACTGAATAAGCAGTCATATAATCGGATAGACCAGAATACATTGTTATTCACCATGAATGAATGTCGAGTCCAAATAGCACGGAAAAGAAAAGGACTTCCAGACTTTCCATGCAAGCAGGTCGGGGTTATTGAGTATGAAGAGTTTGCAAAGACCATTGACCCACGAATTAAAACAAAGTGTGTATTCTGTCCACCTGATGACCATCCAGATGATGCATACTGCCAGTGGGAGTTTACACTGGAGGAATGATTTGACTGAGTGGGATCAAAATTGGTCCAGCAGGATATCCAGCACAGGCAAAAGGTAATGTCAATTGCGTTTTTGAGATTCTGAAAGAATCCGGAGTGAATGCACTAGAATATGCTGCAGTTCATGGATTACGAACCTCCAAAGAGAAAGCAGAATTGATTGGAACTCTGTCTCAAAAATATAATATCACAATGAGTCTTCATGCTGCATATTATATCAATCTGGCATCAAAAAAGGAAGAAACTAGAACGAAATCTAGAGAACGTCTTGTAAAAGCACTAAGATTCGCTCCATTGATGAAAGTAAAGCGAGTTGTGTTTCATCCAGGAACCTACGGTGGACTTTCGGATGATGATGTACATAGAGTGATGAGTCAAGCGTTACGGGATGTGTGGGAAACAGTTGATTATGATGCAGATGGAGCTTATCTAGCACCCGAGATAGCAGGAAAAGTAAGGTCGTATGGGTCAATAGAACAAATCATAAGACTTTGTTGCGATGTAGAAAGAGTTATCCCTACTATTGATTGGGCGCACCTATACGCACGAAGACAGGGCCAAGTCGATGACAAGGACTGGTACATCAAGACTATAGAGAGGTTTGAGGATGCATTGGGTAAGGAGTTCACGAACAACATGCATTTTCATGTGAGTGGCATAACCTACACTGAAGCAGGCGAAGCGTCACATAGACCACTGGGAATGGAGTGGGGACCTGATATTTTCCCCTTGATGGAAATCATTCACGATCTAGGATACAGACCCACCATTATTTCAGAAACACCCAATCCCCTGACCGGTGCATTATATACAAAGTTCCTACTTGAGGAATTGGAGAAGTCAAGAGCATGAGTAAGCTCGTATTTATTCTAGGAAAGAACTGGTTATTATCTATTGCAGAATTGATAGTATATCTTGAGGATAGAGGATATTATTTCGAGATTGTAAATCATTCAAGGAATGCAGCCGTAGTCAATATTGAAGAGGGACTGACTGATGAAACGATTGTGGATATACAGAGCGCATTGGGGGGTTGCTACAAGATAGCTAGAGTTGTAGAGATTATTCCCAAGGAAAAAGTTGAGAAAGCTTTCCCATCGAGAGGGTCGATTGATAAGCAAGCAAGAGAAGAGATAGCGAATTGTAGATGGGTAAAAAGAGTATTTCCTAAGATTGGTGCTCGTAATATCAAATTTGGTGTTTCTACATATCCTCTGTTCAAACAACGCGACAAAATAGACTTGAAACGATTTACTCGAGCACTGGATGAATATGTGAAGAAGAAACTACTCAATGAAGGTGCGAGGCGAGCCAAATATTTTGCATATGATGAACCCGACAGAAGAAACCCATCAAGGACAAATACAGCCCTTTGGCCACAAACAATTGCACGTCACAAACTATTGGTCCCACCAAATGCAGAGATCATTACCGCAATAATGGAAACTGAGGTGTATCTTGCAAAGACCATTGTTGTGTATGATTCGATTCTACAACAATATCGAGATGAAGCAAGATCATATGTTTCAGCTGAAATTAGTACCAGTCCGAAAATCTGCAGGACATTGCTAACACTAGCTGGAGCAAAGGATGGAGATACGATTTTGGACCCTTCATGTGGAACAGGAACACTTCTGATGGAGGCGGCCCTGTTAGATATGAAAGCCATAGGTATCGATATTGATGGAAACGCTGTTGAAGGAACTAAGGCGAACATGTTATGGCTTGCTAAAGATCTTGGAATGCAGCTCGAGTTTGAAGTCATTCGTGGTGATGCTAGGGAAGCAGCTAGACTTGTACGACAAGTTGTTGATGCAGTGGTGTTTGAACCGCATCTGGGACCAGTCTTCAAAGAGAAACCAAGCAGAGATGATGCTGAAAGAATTGCCGAAGAACTTGCGGATCTCTATAAAGAAGTTCTACTGGGCATAACAGGCATTCTCCGACAAGATGGCAGGGTTGCAATGACAATTCCAGTCTTCTTGACGAAAAACGGAGAAGTGACCATTGATACTACAAGAATGCTTCAAGACACAGGGTTCACAGAATATTTTCTCCTTCCACAGGATGTTGTTAGTAAGTCAAAAGCAACAGACAGACGCCTTACCATAAATGGGGACAGAAAAGGGTTACCTGAGCGAAAACATGGCCAGTACGTTCAGAGAACAGTTCTTATGCTGGGTAGAATTTAGAATAGATATCTGATAGCATCATCCAGAATTGCATAAGTCTGCAAGCGATTGATATCTCTTTTCACGTAGGGCATCGCATACTCGAATATCATTTTTCTGAATGCTTCATCTCCTGCAATCTCACGAGTGGCAGTACTTGTGATTCTTAGGAGCTCTTCTAAGGCATCTCTTAGAGACCCGTAATTGACATTATAGACATCTATACTAAGCACATCGACACCACATTTACCATCGATAGAAACGTCTTCTAGATACGGATAAGTTTCCAGAATTGGTGCTATCATTTCCTTTACCTTTTTCACGAGGTGCTTTTTCTTAGCTGGTTTTATTTCAACTGAAAATATGGAGCGAAAGAGATGGCTATAGACTTCAAGACAATCCATTGATTTTCCAGCAATGAGGGCTTCGTCAGTTTCTTCATATTGATTGATTAATTCATCAACAAAGTTACCAAAGTGTTTGAATGTCTTTGGGGAACCATGCCACTCCTTTAGAAGACTTTCAATTGTGTTCTTTTTTGGAATTTCATTTCGCATGAATTCATTCAGAGCATATTGCAGAATGAACCGCATATGTCCAATCCTAGCTGCCTTTGAAACTACCATGACGAATAGAAGATGTTCATTTGCTTGCCAGACATAACGATGTGTTTCAGTATCAATTGTTTTCAGACTCTCATTTGATGCTTTGTCAATGAAGGTGTGAGTAGCAGATAAGAAAGGTGCAATGAGGTCCATATCAATATCAATACCAGTATAGGCCTTTGAAATGAGGTTGCGACCTGTCTTTCTTTCAATAAGCCAGACACCATGTATTGACCGTTTGTTTGACATTTTTCCCCAAATCTCACTGGATAATATCCCGAGGTTTTTACATAAGGATATGTATGATTTCCTACTATGGAGGTTATACTGTTTTAATATAGAAACTGAAAAACGAATAGAATGGACAGAGCCTAAGCCCTGTCCAAACCTGTGACAACACTTGAACGCTACTGAGTTGTTGAGATTCCGAGTTTCTCAACCATCTCTTTGTAGCGGTTACGCACAGTTACTTCAGTAACCCGTGCAGTTTTCGCAATCTCTAGCTGTGTTCGACGAGCACCTGTTAAAATACTCGCAACATAGATTGCGGCAGCAGCCATTCCCTTTGGATCCTTTCCGATTGTTAGGCGTTCTTCACGAGCCAATTTGAGAATATCAATCGCTTTCTTCTTTGCCTCACCAGGGATTCCTAACTCACTGCCAAATCTGTGTACAAACTCGACAGGGTTGCTAAATGGAATCTTCAGGTTGAGATATCGAAGAATAAGACGCACACAGAGGCTCAGCTCTTTCCTCGTAATGTGTATCTGATCAACGATTTCTTCAAGCGGTCGTGGTACTTGGTGCACCCTACATGCCAAGTACAGTGAAGCTGCAATCATTCCGAGAATCGTTCTACCTCGGGTCAGGCGTTTTCTGAGAGCTTTTCTATATATTACTGCTGAGGTTTCTCGAATTGAGTAGGGTATACTCAGTTGAGAACTTATCCTGTGCAGCTCGGTCATGGCAACCGCCAAATTACGTTTGTCTGACGAATGAACTTTAGTCCGTATTTGCCATTTTCTGAGACGATGTATCTGTGCCCGTCGTGTTGAGCTCAACTTGCGCCCAGCTGCGTCGACATTCTGTCTACCTATAATGGTAGTGAGACCTTGATCGAATTTACTCCAATCTGCAGGACCTCCAACACGCTGACGAGCATTTTGCTCATCTGCTGTGAAGGCTCTCCATTCTGGACCCATATCGATTGAATGGTCCGATAGAACTAGTCCGCAACTTGCGCAGATAACCTCTCCTCGCGAATGGTCGATATGAACTTCGGTAGAACTACATGCAGAACAAATGTAACCAGCTGCTCCCTCTTGCTCTCGTTGTTTCTTTGTATGTGCTTGTTTGCTGGCCAGTCCGATCATCTCCGTGCATCTCTACTAGGGGGTTTGTAGAGCTGCTCTAAGAGCGTTGAGTACCGATGTTGTGTCCTTATTGGCGTTCAATCAGAACACATCATTTTTGTGGCGCATGTGTTGGCATTGTTCTCTCTACAAAGAACAATATCGCAAATCAACAAAGTTAAATAAGGGTTTGCACGTTTTATAAAACAATAGTTTTACTAAATATTCATTGCAATTATTAGTCTTATTTTGTAACGATGCGATTAGTATCGGTTCATTTTGTGCCTTTCAGAACATACTCTCCTTTCGTTTAGTGGAGTATCGCTTAGTTTATGAGAGATTCATATAATCTCGAGTATTGGAGGACATGTCTGCAATGACATCGAAGAAATCTTTTCCTAACCCATGGGACGAATTCATTAGAGAAACGACGAATGTAATTGCAGAAGCAACGGGGCTTAGTACTGAAGTCTTGACAAATCTTGTAGAGGAACCACCAGACCCTAAACTCGGTGATCTTGCCACAACTGTTTCTTTTTACTTGGCAAAGGAGAGAAAGCAGAACCCACTACAAATTGCATCCGATATAGTTCAGAATTTGGAGAAACTAATTGAGAGTGTACCTCTTCTCAATCGTGTTGATTCAAAAGGGCCTTACATCAATCTGTTTTTTGATAGAGGGTTCTATTGTCAACGTGTTATATCAACAGTCAAAGAAATACTACAAGACTATGGTACGTCAGAAGAATTTAAGGGAAAACGAGCTTTGATTGAATCGCCTGCGGTTAACCCGTCAAAGCCTTGGCACATAGGACATACTCGCAATGCGGTTCTTGGGGATACACTGGGAAATCTACTTGAAGCGGTGGGATTTGATGTTATCCGATTAGATTACATAAATGACCTTGGACTTCAGATTGCCCAATTGACTTGGAAGCTAAGAGAAATTGGTACTCAAGAAACAGATGCCAAATACGATCATTATCTTGGACAATTATATGTTGATGTCCAAACAGCCTTCGAGAGTGATAAGAATGTACTAGCAAAGATTCGAGCTGTAGCAAAACAACTTGAAGAACCAAGTTCTGAAGTAGCCAAAATCAGCGAAAAAATGGTCACAAGATGTGTAAAAGCACAGAATCAGACAGGATATCGTCTTGGTATTTATCATGATTATCAAATATGGGAGAGTTGTATTGCTCATAGCGGACTCCTTCAAGAAGCAAAGAATAGAATGCTAGAAGCTGAGAATATAGTACTCCTTGAAGAGGGAGAGAAAGCTGGTTGTATAGTGGCAAAGCTCGATGCATTAGACGAGTTCAAGGATATGAAGGACCCAAATAAAGTACTATTTCGATCGGATAGTACAAGAACATATACGGGAGCAGATGTCGCACTGCAGATGTGGAAATTTGGAATACTGAAGGATCCGTTCAACTATACTGTATTTGAAAAGCAACCAAATGGAGTCGAGGTGTTGCGAACTGTCATAAATGGTAGCAATCATAGTATGGGAAAGTTTGACCTCGTCTTCAATGTTATTGGAGCTCCCCAGGCACATCCACAGAAACTTATCTATGTCATTCTGGACCTTCTGGGTTATCAGAAACAAAGTGAGAACTCACATCATATTGCTTACGAGTTCGTAGGTCTTGAGGATGTTGGCTTCTCAGGCAGAAAAGGGACATGGGTGGGGTACTCGTGTGATGTGGTACTTGACAGGGCTTTTGAATTAGCTAAGGAAGAAGTTACTAAGAGAAATCCTGATGAAACAGAAGAGTTCAAGAACCAAGTTGCTGAGAGTGTGGCTTCTGGAGCAATCAGATATTTTCTACTGAATGCTTCTCCTGATAGGAGAATTACATTCCGGTGGGAGGAGGTACTTGATTTTAATGGGGATGCTGCACCATATCTTCAGTATTCATATGCAAGGGCACAAAGGATTCTTGAACGTGCTGAATATAAGGAGTCAATGGAAGCGGACCTAAAATTATTGATACATGATGCTGAATTCGAGCTGCTCAAAGCGATTGCCAAATATCCACAAGAAGTACTTGAAGTTGCGCGAGGGTTAAAGAAACAGACTTGGGGAACTAGTTTTCAGTCTAATAGGCTTACATCACACTCCTTCAATCTGGCCACTCTATTTAGTAAATTCTATGATGCTTGTCCAGTTCTAAAAGCAGAGCCAAGACTACGCGAGGCAAGACTTGCTCTTGTTGAAGCATTCAAAATCACTATGGCAAATAGCTTGAATCTTTTGGGAATCCCCATTGTTGAGCGGATGTGAGTTGTAGCGGGAATATTGCTCTAAATTACCCGGAGGTTATCTTTGCGGATTCAATCATCAGTGACGGACTAACAACTGAGAGAGTAGTACGCACATCATTACCAACCCTGATAACACGTTTCAGTAAATCACGCATGTTAATTCCAATCAGTGTACTTTTCACAGGGTGCTTAATCTCTCCATCCTCAACGTAGTGACCTTCCATCACCATTGCGCTTAGATCTCCAGTGGTCATGTTTGGTCGATCTCCAGTATTGATACATAAGACACCTTTACCCATTTCGGATATCAGGTCATCAATAGTACCTCTGTCCGGTTGTATCACGAAATTGCTCGTGGAGATACTGGGTAAACCAGAATAAGAAGGACGACTTGCATTGCCAGTGCTCTCGACACCATCCTTGTTTGCAGTATATGAGTTATGCAGTAGACTTCGGAGAATCCCCTTTTCTAAGACAGGCGTTTCTTGAGAAGGGTACCCTTCAGCATCAAACACACGCGAACCTGTACCACCGTCTAAGTGACCAATATCAGTAACTGTCAGCTCTTTAGATGCGATTTCAGAACCAAATGCGTCTGATATGTAGGATCGTCCGTACTGTACCTCTTCAGCATTCACAGCTCCAGCAAGTCCATTACCAAGTAATGTGCCCACTGCCAGAGGAGCAAAAATAACAGGTGAATCTCCACCATCTATTGTTTTTGCCCCAAGATTTCTCAATGCATTCTTGGTGGCACTTTGTCCAACATTCTCAGGATTAAATCCATCAAGAGACCTACCTACTTGATATTCGAAACTTGAATTTTGATCACTGTCGTCTTTCACCGTTGGAGCACAGTAGAGCCAGATCGAAGTGCTTTCTGTGCTATTTGAAATCCCGAGGGAATTTACAATAGACCGAGTACCACTGCTTGCAGTTATAGATGCTTCTAGCGCTAGTTTTTTCCCCTCGGCTGCTACTCTTGAGGCATCTACAGCTCTAAGAATCAGCTCGGCAGTCTCCTCACTTGAAAGATTTGCAACTTCTTTATGATAGAGATTCTTTACACGAGGATACGTCCCACTAAAGGTTGGAAGACTGATAAAATCGGGATCTTCAAGAGAAGCCTTAGCTAACCGAACGGATTTCTCAACTGCTTCAAATACATCCTTATCTTCCAAATTGGTAACATAAGCAAATCCGATTTTCTTTCCAAGAACAGATCGAATCCCAATACCAGAGTCTCTTCTCTCAGATGCGGATTTTATTGCATTATTTTCAACTTCTATTGAGAATGATTGGGATGACGCCACATAGATTTCGGCTTGAGAAACACCTAATGATTCAGCTTTCTTCAAAGCTATCTCAGCTACAGATTGCAGGTTTTCCATCTCACATACCTCCTACCGGAATCTCTCTTATTCTTGCATGCGGTCCTCCACTCATGTCAGGTACTGCCTGACCGGATTTTCCGCAAGTGCCAGCATCCATCTCAAAATCATTGCCAATTGCGTCGATCTTCATAAGAACATCAAGAATTTGACCTGCAAGGGAAACATCTCTCACCATCTGTCCAAGTTCACCATTCTCGATTATATACCCATGACTTGCCTGAAACATGAACTGTCCTTTACTAGGTTCCGTATACCCATAATTGAAACTGCATAGAAGGACTCCTGTTTTTGTATCCTGAATCAGTTCTTCAACATCCCAATCACCAGACTCCATGAAAGTGTTTGACATTCTTGGTAGAGGTGAATACATGAATGACTGAGCACGAGATGCACCATTGGGGTCCATCTCTAATCTTGTACTGGTTTCAAGACTATGCAGAAGCTCAGTAAGAATTCCATCTTTTACCAAGTTTCTTCTTCTGGTCTTAGTTCCCTCCCAGTCATATTCAAAGGAACCTCGTTCACCTTCCAGTGTTGGGTCGTCCGTAAGGTTCAGATGTTCAGGGCCCAGCTGCTCACCAACTTTGTCCTCAAGTACTGTTGCATGTGCAGGCCAATTATCAGCTTCGCAAGCATGACCAAATGCTTCGTGGACCATGACCCCGTTTAAGATAGGGTCCATCACAACGTCGAATTTGCCACCTTTTGCAGCCTCTGCTTCTAGTAAATCAATTGCCAGTTTTGCGGCTGTGACTCCTACATTTTGAGGGGCTTCTTTTTCCATTTCTTCAAAACCACCTCTTACACCAATAGATTTGAAAGCACGCTGTCTATTTGCGCCTTCCTTTGCAGTGGGATTAGAGATGATTCTAGGCAATGAGTTTTCCATGTACACAGATGTACCGAGTGAATTTGCAATATACAATTCAGTCCAAAGTTCACCGTAAATCGAGCGGCTGTTTACAATACGTTTATCGAAAGAACGAGCTTGGTCATCAATTGACTTCACGAATTCCATCTTTTCTTCAATAGAAATTGAATCGAAGGGTGTCTTGGTTTTCATCTCAATTCTATCATTATAGGAGGTCCCTTCAATATTGAATTTCTCTGCAACTTTATCTTTGGTAGTCACAGCTAATCTTCCAACTGAAAGGCCAGTTTCTTTCATGCCCTTTGGAGTCAAATCGGTGGTCTGAGCAAAAGCCCACGCACCATCTATAAACGCACGAATACCTGCACCCTTTAGTCTGGAGGCAAGTGATCGCTTGGTCACACCATCTGTGATTTCAATTATCGTAGTAGTACTATTCTCAATTCTAACATCAGCAAAAGTAGCTCCAGTGGAAAGGGCAGCTTCAATCGCAGCTTGGGCAAGTTCTTCCATAGATATCCCCTGAGTATTATAAAAATCGCAAATGAGATTGAATATAATTAGTTCGACATGGGCATATTTCGGCCGCTGGTTCTGAAAACTGAACAATACCCACGTGATACTCAGGTTATTCATAGCAATAATAGTAGTAAAAATGAAACTGGAGGCATTTCAGTTGAGAGAAGATTCCTCGATTCAGCGTTGTCAAAGATGTCAGACAAATCAAGCCACCCATATGTGCGAAGAATGTGGCGAAGTACTCTGCACTGACTGTTTGGAAAGTCAATCCACAAAATATACCGTTTGCAATGAGTGCCATCACAACCTGGGCGTACAAACTCCAGGAGAATCATTTGAGCAATGTCCTGAATGTGAATCTGAGGATTTAGGTAATGGCAGGCGAGTGGAGGAAGTATGTCCAACATGTCGTTCCTCGATGGTGATTAGCATCGAAGAAAAACGTAGGAGCCTAGCTCAGAATCTTCGACAGGCGATAATGTCCATTCATCACGGTCATACAAAGCTTCGTGAATTCAATAACGAACTCGTATCTGCAAAAAGACTCCTAGTATCTCTAAGGATGGCAAACTTTCTACATTACAAGTGGCTCGAAGACAGACTAGAAGCATTACAGAAGGAGATTGAAGCTGTCAAAAGTAGAATTATGAATCAAGCGGAATTGGTTTCGAAAAGGTTTGCAGCTGAAACAAAGGGTCTTATGGACTATCCAGGTTGGAGTTCTTCACAGTTCCCATTTATAGAGGGTGTCACTAATCGAGTCATTTCTATTGGTGAACAGTATCGTATGAATGTAGAGGATTCATTAAGTAATGCCCACAAGGAACTAACAGAGCTGCATCGACAGCTTGATGGACTACACTACTATAAGAAACACTTTGCTGGTTTTTATGAGGTGTGCGAGCTATCTGTGAGTGAATTACCAGTATGTGCATTTCCCGATATCAAAGTAGCAGGCAGTGATTTTCTCAGACATGATAGAGCTCAAGGCACATTATATGTGACAAATAAGAGAATTGTATTTCTAGCTGAAACTGGTATTGTAAGGAAGAAAATGGAGGTCATATTCGACTTTCCAATTATGTATATTAATACCCTCGAGGAAGATGGGAGAATACGAAAGAAGCTGGTCATTCATCTCAAACAAGGAGATTTGAAAATTGCTTGCAGTGAACAGACATTACGCGTTCTACCAGACTACCTTGAGATAGCAAAGAAATTCGACCGCTATGTGCAATCCGATATGCAGCGTGTCAGGAAGATAGAACAACAGAATGTGAATATCAGTGACGTGAGGATAAAAATAGAGAGTCTTGTGTATGCATTGCTCTCCTCAAAGAACCCAATAGGTGTAAGACATCCTGAATCAGGATACCGAGATGAGAGGTCTCCATACTATGGAGAACCCGTTGGGGGTCTCATAAGAGAGGACATGTATCGAAGAGAGGATAGTTTTAGGGACGAACTTAAACATAGGCTTTCAGACAGATGGCAAAGACCACCAACCCAATCATACAATGGGAGCAGCGATCCTTACAAACTTAGACAGGACTTCGTAGCGCTGCAGGAAGCATTAGAGGAAACAATTCAAATGATGAGAAATAGAAGAATTGTTCCCGAAGATTTCATCAGGAGATATCGTGGCTTAATGCGTGACACCTATCTAGCTAGAAAGCAACTGGAAAGTACTAAACGCGATTCTAGCGGGCATAGATGGTAAATTATACACCGAGTTCTTTTTCGAGAGAGCGAATAGCCTCTTCGAGTTCTTCGGCCTTGCTCACAGGTTGTGTAGTGGCTTCTTCAGCTTCTGCCAAACCCGCTTCACGATCAATTTCTCGCATTGCACTTGCAACATCCTCTGATGTGACCTGTGAATCCATTGTTGAATCAAATGCATCTCCAGTTATGCTACTTTCAATCTCAAATTCTTCAAGACGTCTAGCAATCTCATCTGCATTTGCAACTACCTTACTTGCATCAGTGGAATCACCAAGCATTCCAAGAATTGATGCAACTTGTTCAATCGCACGAGACGCTTGTGCAGTTGTTTGAGCACGGGTGACGTGAGCAAGAATCTTTAGTGTTTGAAGACGCGACCTATCGATAGATAATGCCATTCTTCTAAAGCGAACCATCTCTGTAGCATATGTTTTGTATGCCTCTAGATTTCCGGTTTGACGTGCGCGAATAGCTCTCGCTTTAGTGTCACGTTCTTCTTTTTCGAGTTTGTTGCGTTGTCGTTCTAGCTGTTTAGACATTATTCGCAACTGACCTGTAACTTCACTTATGTCGGGTTTTTTCCGACCCCATGAAAAGGCTTTCTTGAAGATTCCCAAATCACTCACCACGGGAAGTGTTTTTCCCTACCAGTCCAAGCACGAATTGCCATTTAATACTTCGGTGCTAATAATTGAATTAATAAAAAACACTTATCCTTAGAGAAAGATGCGCATCTATCTTGTGTTTATATGATATACGTATCTCGGCAACACCTAAGTTATTAACGTAAAGCCATAAGAAATGAGTGAGTGAAATGACAGGGAGTGGCAGTGACCGATTGGATATAGGTCTGAAGAATCTGCTAGAACGGGCAATAGAGCTAGATAAGAGAGGTATGAAAAAAGAAGCATGCCAACATTATCTCAAAGCTAGTAAGATTCTCATAAAGATGTCAAATTCAAGTGCCCTACCTTCTGTTAGGAAACACTATCTTGCACGTGCTGAAGAGTGCGTGGATCGGGTCAGATATCTTTCAGGGATAAAGAAAAAGAGTAGAGGCCCTGTTGATGGGCTCAAAACTATACCACAAGTGGATAGTACTCCTGAAACTCATAAAGTGGAAGCTGAACCGTCTACAAAAGCAGAAGATGATGACGATACCAAACGTCTTCAAGAGATGATTACTGATACGATAATTACAGAACGTCCTGATGTAAGATTAGATGAAGTCGCAGGCTTGAAAGATGCAAAACAAGCAATCAATGATGCCATTCTTGCACCCATGAAGCATCCTGAATTGTTCAAGGGAAAATCAAGACAACCTTGGAGAGGTATTTTATTCTATGGCCCTGCAGGATGTGGTAAGACACTAATTGGAAAGGCTGTTGCAACTGAAGTCAATGCAACTTTCTTCAATGTGTCAGCTGCAAATATAGTAAGTAAATGGCTTGGAGAATCAGAGAGACTTGTTAGAAAGCTTTTCGAGATGGCACGAAGAAATCAGCCTGCAATAATCTTCATTGATGAATTAGATTCTATTGGAGTAGCAAGGTCAGGAGATGATGTTGGGGGAGAGAGACGTCTAAAGACACAGTTACTCACCGAGATACAGGGCCTAGCAAGTAGAAGTGATGAGAGAATTACCATCATTGGGGCAACAAACCTGCCTTGGGAGCTCGATTTTGCTCTTAGATCACGATTTGAAAAACGGATTCATGTTCCTCTACCAGATAGGAAAGCAAGAGAGAGAATCTTTGAAATTCATATGGAAGAGATTGAGGTATCACCAGATGTGGACTACGCCGAGCTTGCAGACCTTAGTGAAGGCTATAGTGGACGTGATATCAGTGTGATTTGTAGAGAGGCTGCAATGGAACCAATACGCGACCTTCAGAGGACAGGAAGAATGGATGATGACACAGAGATTTTTGATTTGCGGCCTGTTTCACGTGACGACTTTCTTAATGCCATAGAAAATATTCGTCCAGCGACTTCACCAGAGGATTTGAGAAAATATATCGAATGGGCGGAGGGTTCCTAGAACTTGGGCGTCAGGGAAAGACGCAGAAAAAAAGAGAAGTCCAAGACATCTGAAAAAGAAAAGACAGAGGGGAGAGAGGTCACCCTTCCTGAGCTCGGAGATGAATATGAGCTGGAACCCGAAGTTGAAACTCACATTCCAGAAGTGAAGATAAGGGAAACAGAGCAGGAAGAAACGACAGATACGGAAAAAATGGATAGTACTCCTGTAGAAATTGCAGTGGAAGATGTTCTTTCACCGTTATGGGGTACGATTGAAGAAACGGAATGGATGTATTCAATCCCACCAAGAGATGAAGATAAAGAGATGTGGGCTTCAGAATGGGCAGATTTTCTTCTCCAGTGGACGGAAGTAAATAAAGCGCATATCATCTCACTGACGGTTTTCATAAAGGAACATCCGTTCAAAGATATCCTCAATAAGACTAAGGCGTTCAAATTAATTGCTTCAAAACTTGTGGATGATGATGTTGCAATATGGAAAGATAGGAAAAGACACCAGCTTCGAGTTTATTGGAAACCCGTAGAAGATTGGGCTGATGAAATTTATGAGTGGTCCATAAAGACAGGAACTTTAAGACTCGATCTCCAGACAATTGTGATACAGCACTCAAATATCGGCTTTGCAAGTCTGCCAGAAGAGGACATTGAACAAGTCCTCAAA
This sequence comes from uncultured archaeon, assembly GCA_964610875.1. Lineage (GTDB taxonomy): Archaea > Asgardarchaeota > Thorarchaeia > Thorarchaeales > Thorarchaeaceae > CAZSWP01. The sequence goes on along the minus strand of CAZSWP010000001.1, from coordinate 2,877 downwards.
GTTCTTGTAGAACGAGAACAAGCTGAATGGGTGGACAAAAAGAAATTTGCTGTTAAGATAATTGTCTAAATCAGATTCTATGCAGACATTCGCTCATCTGACCGTTGGGTATATCCCCGAGCTCGAGAATCCCTAGCTCTTAGACCGGGAAAATAATACCTTCCTCCAGTGCTAAACCTAATATCTGCAACTGCCATCCCAGCGTCTACTAGACTACCCAAGACTTGACGAGCATGTTCTTCAGACCATTTCAACTCTACCATGACTTCTTCAACTGATGTAAATCCTTTTGTCGCAGCCAGATTTACAACATCAGCTTGATCACGCCTTAATTCAAGAGGTCGTAGTTCTACAACTTTTACTCCACCGCGTAATGTCTTGATTCCGGGGATAAGACCATTTTCAGCAACACGATTTACTGCTTCAATTACATCATTATAGCTCACGGATTTTAACTCAGGAACTCGTTTCACCACTTCGACAATCAGTTCGGCGAGGCCCATAAGGCCTTTTGAAGCATTATATGTTGCGACATCAAGAATTGCTAGCCCTAATCTATCATAATATTGGTCCATTTTCATACCATCTGAAGAGGAGGTTTGTTGTCTGCTTTGAAACCTGAGGAGTGATGCAGCATCAGGGAAGTTGTCAGGAACTCTCTCTGAACTTAGAAAGTCACCCACATCAACGCCCAATCTTCTGAGTTCTTCTATTCTTGAATTCACTTCTCTTACAAGAGCTTCTGATTCTCTTTGATATGATACTATATCTACAGCGCCAACATCATAGAGCTTCTTCAATTGGTCAAGGGTAGCGATGGAAGCATAAAGCTCAGTTTCAACGTTGTGATACATTATACTGGAATCCTTTCTTTTTTTATCTAGTGTTGACTAGGTAGTTAAAAATGAATCAAATGATGCTTTAAGAGGGAGTATTATCTTCTGAATGTGACTAATACCAAATCTATGCTATCTAATACTCGTGAGTAGCAAATTATGGAGTAATGCGATCTCTATCCCTTGGAAGTAATGTGGCTTCCCGTATGTTTTCAATACCAAGCAGTTGCATTGTTAGACGTTCAACACCCAGACCTAGGCCTCCATGAGGTGGTGCACCAAATTTGAATGGGTCAAGATAGAAACCAAATGCATCTGGATTGAAGCCTTTTGCTTTGAATCTCTCAACCAGAAGGTCGCAGAGATGAATTCTTTGTCCCCCAGTGGTTATTTCCATTCCTTTGTATGTGAGGTCGAAACTCTCTGTCATTCCCTCATCTGTCAGACTCGGCATTGTATAGGCAGGCCTGAGTTCCAATGGATAATGAGTAATGAATACCAAGTCTGTATCATATTTCTCAGGGAATATCTCTCCCAGTAGTTTTTCACCTTCAGGGTCTATATCATCATGAATACTGAGATCTTTGCCAGCATCATTTAGCAACTCGATTGTTTCTATATATTTGACCCTCTTGAATGGTAATTTTGGAATCTTGAAATCAATCTCAAGTAAGTCCAATTCAGCAGCAGCATGTTCCTTTGTCTTCCTGAAGGAGTACTCTAGCATCTGCTCTTCCATCTTCATGACATCTTCGACATCACTTATCCATGCCATCTCAAAGTCAAAAGATGTGTATTCATTTACATGTCGTCGAGTGTTGTGCTTTTCAGCTCTAAAGACAGGAGCAATCTCAAAGACTCGTCCAAATCCTGCTAAAAGCATCAATTGTTTGTAGAATTGCGGGCTCTGAGCAAGATACGCTTTCTTCTCAAAGTATTTTATTTCAAATAGATTAGCGCCACCCTCTGTTGCTTCTGCAACAATTTTGGGTGTGTGGATTTCAACGAACTCATTCTGCTCTAGGAACTCTCGTGCAAAACGGACAAGACTGTGTTGAATCCGGAAAATAGCATTTACAGTAGGTTTACGCAGGTCAAGAATCCGATGAGTCAGTCGTGTATCCAGATCAATGAAGACTTTGCCTTCTACAATCTCTATTGGTAGTCTCTCCGAAGTGTTTAGAATTCGAATCTTGGTCGGTATGACCTCAGCACCAGATTCAAGATGCTTTGTCGCAACAACATCACCTTCAACACATATAGCCATCTCAGGTTTTAGGTTCCCAGATAAGTCAAAGACTTCTTCTGTCACCTTCTTTTGTGGGATTGTTACTTGAGTACTTCCACGTTCATCACGAAGCACTAAGAATTTTATTTTCCCCTTATCTCGTAGAATGTGAACCCAACCCATTAGAACTACTTTCTTGCCCACATTCTCGGAAGTAATATCTTTTGTATAATGCGTACGGGTTATATCACCAATTGGTTCTACACCAGCCTTATTATAATAGTCCATGCAACTCGCCTCGAAGAGTGTCATTGAATTCCAACTCACTCACATTAAGACTGTTTTGGAACTAACCGTTCTATATAGTGGTGAGTCATTTGTTGTTGATTGCCAAAAGGGATGGCTTCGATGAAGAATATCTTACTACAGCGAAGCCTTTGTTGCCCGACTCTCACATTGGAGCTGTTGTAAGCACATATACCCTCTCGCGCGCGTCTTCTCGGTTTTCTTCTTCCTCAATTAGACCAAGGTCTTTTAGTCGACTAAGTCCATAGTTGACTGTTCGAGGAGGAAGAAATGTCTTACTTATCAGCTCTTGCCGGGACATCCGACGAGTGCTCTTAAGTAGAACGTAGAGAAACTTTGCAGAGGGAGGCAATGCTAAGAATGTGCGTCGAACAAACGCTATCCCACCGAATAGTTTTAGCCATGTAATTTTACCTCCGTAAGTTTGGTCTAAATAATAGAGAACCACTGATAAGGGTTGCCAACAGTTACAAGAGATCTGGTCAAAGTTGGACATTTCTTTAGTGA